>NZ_JBQCHR010000022.1:0-8737 GCF_051954495.1 Trinickia sp. | reverse complement strand
GACCCTGATGCGGGGAAAGCGCCGACGGTAATTCGCGATGACGCTGGGCAAAAAGTAATAGGCCACCGACGGCACACAGGCGATGGTCACGTGACCCATGCGGCTCGTCGAGACATCGCGAATGCCGAGCAGCGCGACATCGAGATCGTCGAGCAGTTGTTCCGCGCTCGGCGCGAATACGCGGCCGATCGTGGTGAGCGTGACGCTGCGCGTGGTGCGCTCGAACAGACGCACGCCAAGCGCTTCTTCGAGCTTGTCGATGCGGCGACTCAAGGCGGGCTGAGAAATGTTGACCGCCTCGGCCGCCTTGCGAAAGCTCCCCAGCTCCGCCACCGCGCGGAACGCCTGCAAATCGTTCAAATCGAAGTTAATGCCCACGAGTGGTCCTCCGCGCCGCTACGCCGGCGCCATCCGCAGCCGACGCTCGCAGCAATGCGCGGATGCGTTCCGCGGTTTGCGCCTGCAGCGGCGTATACACGAGCATGCTGAGGTCGGGCCGGCCATCGACGGCGAACAACGAATACTCCATCTCAAGCACGCCGAGCTCGGGATGCAGCAAGCGCTTCACGTTCTCTCCGTCCCCGTGGCTCATCACATGATTCTCGCGCCACATGCGATCGAATTCGGGGCTGGTCCGGCAGAGATCGTCGACGAGATCGCCCACCTCGGTGGCAAGCCCCGCGCGCGCCACGTCGGCGCGAAACGTCCCGACGACGAAGCGCGCGACGCTCTCCCAATCGTGCTGCCTGGATCTGACGGCCGGGTTGCAGAATAGAAAACGCAGAATGTTGCGCTCGCCTGGCGGCAAGGCGCCGTAATCGGTGAGCACGAGCGCCGCGGCGCGGTTCCACGCCACGACATTCCACGTCGCGGTCTTCACGATGGCGGGGCTGGCGTCGAGCGCGTCCAGTACGCGCTGCAATCGCGGGTTCACGCCGGCGACGGCGCGATAGCGCACTTCCGGCGGCCGGCCGAGCCCCAGGATGAACAGATGTTCCCGCTCGATGTCCGTCAGCATCAGCGCGGCGCCGATGCGGTCCAGCACCTCGGCCGAAGGCGCACCGCCGCGGCCCTGCTCGAGCCACGTGTACCAGGCGGCGCTGATGTTCGCGCGTTGCGCGACTTCTTCCCTGCGCAATCCGGGCGTGCGTCTGCGACCGGAGAAGCCGAAGCTGGCCGGGTCGAGCCGCGTGCGGCGGCTGCGCAAGAATTCCCCGAGGGTCTGGGCGGCGTTCGATGACATGACGAGCCTGCTAGTCCGTTTACCAGGATAAGGTCACTACTTCAACAGGATAAAGGATGATCGCATAGTGTCTGGGTGACTAACCAGGAGAATTCACGATGCGCATTTTTGTGACAGGCGCCACCGGTTTTATCGGCTCGGCCTTGGTTCCCGAACTCATCCAAGCCGGCCATCAGGTGATCGGCATGACGCGCTCGGATGCCGGCGCGCAGGCGCTGACGGCGGCGGGCGCCGAGGTCCATCGCGGCACGCTCGAAGACACCGAGAGCCTGCGCAGCGGCGCGGCAAAGGGGGACGCGGTCATCCATCTCGCGTTCGATCACGATTTCTCGCGCTTCGTGGACAACTGCGAAAAAGATCGGCGCGCGATTGCGGCCCTGGGCTCGGCGCTGGCCGGATCCGATCGCCCGCTCCTTCTCACCTCGGGCACGGGCGCCGGCAGCCGCGGCGACGGGCAACCGGCCAGCGAGGACGTATTCAACGCCACGCACGCCAACCCTCGCATCGCCTCGGAGATGGCGGGCAATGCGCTCCTGGAAGCGGGCGTCAATGTCTCCGTCATGCGTCTTCCGCAAGTGCACAACCCCTTCAGGCAGGGACTCATTACGCCGCTCATCGAAATCGTGCGCGAGAAACGCGTGTCTGCTTACGTGGAAGATGGCCTCAACCGCTGGCCTGCAGGACATCTGTCCGATGTCGTGCGGCTATACCGGCTGGCGATCGAGAAGGCCGAGCGCGGAGCGCGCTATCACGCAGTGGGTGAAGAAGGCATCAGCGCCCGGGAGATAGCCGAGGCCCTGGGACGGGGGCTGAACGTGCCGGCCGTCTCGATTGCACGAGAGGAAGCGCAAGCGTACTTCGGATGGATGACGATGTTCGCCCTACTCGACATGCCTGCTTCGAGCGCGTTGACGCAGGCGCGTTTGGGATGGAAACCAACGGGGCCGACGCTCATCTCGGATTTGAACGAAGCGAGATACGCCGAAGCGGCGGCTTAACGTTCATGCCTGGCTCGGCGCCGCGCGGCATGGGAGTGGACGTGGACATAAACGGCTTGCGCCTCCACGCTAGCTGACGTGCTTTGCCATGAAGTACGTCGCCGCGACAAGCGCCGTACCGAAACTGCAGACGGACGTCACGAGCTTCCAGGTTTGCGCGTTGATTTCGAGATGAAGGGCTGCTTTCATATCAAGCAAGTCCGCTCGGGTCGCAACGGTGTCCAGGCGTGTCTCGATACGCGCGAGTCTGTCGCGCGTATCGTTGTTGGCGGCTTCGAGCGCCGAAATTCTAGCTTCCATACCGCGATCTTCACCGCCACCGCGACAGTTGTCAAACAGTGGACGGACGGCTTCCGTGTCGGCACTTCCGAACCGACGGCGCATAGTTGAAATCGTCATCATTTCAGGCGTGGGTGTGCCGCAAACCGTTGAGGGATTTCACGCGGTAGCGGCACACGAGAACCACTCGATACTAGCCTTGAAATGTCCTTCTTGGGCAATGCTGCCCATTTTCTCGGACTGGATCCGACGTTTTTCCATGTGGGGCTCTTTCCCGGCTACAGGAACCAGGCCGCCTACGACAACGGCGCGCGAGGCGCGCAGGCGTTCCGGGTAAGGATTAACTGAACCACTCGTAAGGATTTTCTTCAAAATACTATTTATTCCCACTCACCTACCCACTGAATACGATTTCACTCATTTCAATCAACTCGCATACCGATATTCGCAAACGAGTTAATCACGTCATATCGACGACATATGAATAAGACAAAATTTCTCCCTCTAAAACTCGAATAGCCGGCGAATGGTGACGTACGGCATGCTAGTCAATGGATCATAGCCTTCACTTCATTTCCCCTTTCAGCACTCGCCCCGTCCAAGTGGAGCCCGCAACGGCTCGCTTTCTCAGTCATCGAGACTTACCCGCCCTCCTCGAACTCGAACACGAGAAATGGAACGACCTGCAGGCAGCATCGGAAAATGAAATTCGCGCGCGAATCGACTCGCATCCCGAACTGGCGATCGGCGCATTCTGCACACGATCAGGTCGCCTACTCGCCTCGCTATTCATGCGTCCTGTGGCCGACGATTTTTATCGACACGCCCAGACATGGAATGACTGCGTGCGAGCTCCCCTTGCGCATACGAGCTCGACCCTGTTCGGCATCAGCCTCTCGAGCCGCAATCAGGAAGGCGTTTTCGCACTGCTGAAGTTCTTTTGGCCGCTCGCGCTCAAGCAGGGGTGGCGCCATATCTATCTCGGCTCTCCGGTGCCCGGCCTACGCGACTGGCGCCGCGTCAATCCGCATCGTCCCGTCGACGACTATGTCGGCGCTCGGCGCGGCGGACTTCCACTCGACCCGCAATTGCGGTACTACCGGTCGCGCGGCTTCACGAAAATCGTTTCGATCAAGCCCAACTATTTTCCGCACGAGCGCTCGCTCGACTACGGCGTGATTTTGCGCGGCGCCGTCCCTTTATCGACGTTCGCGCCGATCTGGGCCGCTTTGCCCGTACCGTTCCTTCGGCGTGTCACGCAAGCGCTCGCGGCACGGCTGTGAGTGGGCCCATGGAAGCACTTATCCAACGTCTTGCCGGTCGATGGTCCGCCGACGTCCCGAGCGCCTTGTTTCTTGCAGCGGTGGCAGCGAATACCGTCTTGATTTGCCGGACCTCCTCGTGCTGCCTGCTCGTCGCGCTGACGATCCTTCAAGCCCTACTGCTGGTGGGATGCCAGGAAGCCAAACATCTGAGCGTGCATGGGACGTTCTTTAGCAACCGCTATTTGAACGATGCCGTCGGCATCGTCTGCGCAGCCTTGTTTGGCGTTAATTTCTTCACATACCGCTATTTTCATTTCGCCCATCACCGCGCGACGTGCACGGAAGCGGATCCCGAAGGCCGCCTTTATTCGCTCAGCTGGCGCACACGCTGGATCTGGCTGCTCGCCCCGGTGGAGCTGCCTTGGGTAGCCTGGCACATCGGTCGGACTGCCTGGCCGATGGCGCCCGCGAACAAGCGCCTGCAGCGGCATCTCGCACTCGGCTGGATGGCGACCTTCGGTCTGCTCATCGTCGCCGGCTTGCGCGTCGCGCCGGGCGCCATCGCCTGCGCCTACCTGATTCCGCTGCTGATGTTTTCTTGGATCGATTTCATCCTGACGCAAGCGGAGCATTACGGCGTCGCAATCGCTTCCATGTCGCATAACCGCGATTCGCGATCGATCAGCCATGACATCGTGCTGCCGTTCGGTCTTGGCTGGGTGACGCTGCACCGCGCACTGCATCGCGTCCACCACGGAAATCCCTCGCTTCGCTGGTTCCAGACCCCCGGCGCGCTAAAAGCCGATGCAACCGCCACGCCGCTCGCGTATGGCATGTTCGCGCGCCGGTGGTTTGCAAGCGGTCCTAGACTTTGGCTGACAGCCGCGGGCCAACGAGCGAACGCAATCGTTCCCACTTCATTTCGCTCTAATCGTCGTTCATGACCACTAGCCCTCATCCTTCATCGGTTGCTTCCCGCTCGAGTGCTTGGAACGGCACGGTCGTCCGCAGCCGGTTCTTCGACGCGCTTTCGCTGCTGCTACCGGCCGGCGAACAGTTCTTGATCGATACGCTCGAAGCGTGGCGCTCATCGGTCGAACCCCAGCCGGAAGGCGAGCTTGGCAGCGAAATCGACCGATTCATTCGGGAAGAGCTCGCTCATCGACGAGCACACACCCGCTACAACGCCGCGCTCGTCGACGCGGCCCCGCTCACGCAGCCCATCGTCGAACGTGCGGGTCGCATTACCGCCGAACTGGACGGCTTCAGCGTCCCGATGAAGCTCGCGCTCGTCGTGGCATTCGAACAATTGACGTCCGTGCTCGCGAAAGAGATCGAGGGGCACCCCTTTTTGCTCGTCGACGAAGGTACGCGCGCGGCCCGGCTCTGGCGATGGCACGCGCGCGAAGAACTGGGCCACTGCCATGTGGCCGCTCGCGTGGCATACCGTGCCGGGCTCGGACGGGGCTTGCTCACGCTAGCCCTGCTGCTCGCCACGGGCTATCTCGGCACCGATCTACTGCGCTATACGTGCTCGCTTTGTCGCTGCGATATCCGCGCGGGTGCAAGCCGACGCACCATGCTTGTCGACACCCTGCGGTTCGCGAGCGGCGCACTCCCCTCCCTGATGCGCATGGCTCGACACTGGTTCGCCCTGCTGCTCTCGCCCGCGCAGGGCGCGCACTAACCACGAGTCGTTTCCCCCAACGTCGATACGCGCTTGTTCAATTCTCTTTTAGGATTTATGACTCGGTACTCCCTTTGCTTGGCTACCCTTGATGACGACGCTCAGTTGCGCCACCGCATGGCGCTCGATCCGATCGAAGGCGACGCCGCGATTACGTTGCGGCGCGAGCCGTCTTACTTCGGCGCCTCGCGCCTACTTGGCTCGTCCGTGCAAGTCATCGTCGCGAGGGACGTCGCCACCGGCCGCATCGTCGCAACTGGCTGCCGGTCTGTCGCAAAAGCCTATATCGAGGGCCGCCCGCGGCGCACCGCGTTTCTGTCCGACCTGCGCATCGATCCCGATCATCGCAACGGGTTCCTGCTCGCGCGCATCTACCGATACGTCAGAACGCTTCACGATGCCGACCCACTGCCGTGCTACACGCTGATCTACGATGACAACCAACGAGCATTGGGCAACCTCTTGGGCGGCAGAGCCGGGCTGCCGCACTATGTGCCATGCGGGCGCGTGATCGCGCGCGCACTCCGGCTCACACGCAAGCGAACGGCGCCGAGCATGCCGGGCGTCGAAGTGGGGCGAGCGACGCGTGATGAGTTGCCGGAACTCGTGCGATTCGTCAACGCTCGACGCGCTGCTCGGCGATGGGCCCCGGAGCTCGACATGTCGGATTTCGAGCCGGGCCGCCGATGCGACACGCTTCGCGCTGAGGACTTTTTCGTCGCGCGCCGGGGCGGACAGATCTGCGCCACGATCGCTATATGGAATCAGAGTAGCCTTCGTCAGGCCCACGTCGAACGATATGCGCGCTCGACGCGACTGATTAGGATTCCTTACAATCTGGTGGCATCCGCTCGCGGATGGCCCACGTTGCCCGCGCGCGGCGAGCCGCTTCCGTATGTCTATCTTGCGTTCATCGCCGCCCAAGACGACGACCCATCGCTTTGCGCCACGCTCTTGGCCCACGCGTACAACTCGCTGTGCGGCAAAGCGTATCTCTACGCGCTCGCCGCCCTGCACGACGACGATCCGCTGCTGTCCGCCTTTGAAGACTATTGCGGGACAACCTCCGCGGTGCGTCTCTTCGAAGTCGATTTTTCGCGTGAACCTAGCCGCGGCCTCATCGCTTCGCCCCAGCGAGCCTGCGTGGAATTCGCCTTGACCTGATAGGCGGCCTTCGATGCCGGTTTCGCTGCGGGACAAAGGGTTTCGCCGGCATCGAATGCCCCTTGAGGACGCTGACCTAGGATGCACGGTACCTTCCCCTGCTCCTGCTCCTGCTCGCTCCCGCCATGAAATCCGCATCGAACCGCATCCATTCCGCCGCCACGCCCCCCGCCTCCGCCCAAACGCCGACAGGCGGCACGCGGGAAGCAGAAGGGCCGGAGGCCGCGCCTGCGACACAGCCAGCCGGCAGCACGCGGTCGGCGCGCGGAACGATCCGCGGGCGCCTCGCCCAATTGCTCGATATCAAAAAGGTGCCGCACGAGCCGGCCGTCAGCGTCGCGCAATGGGATGAAGCGGCGGCGCTCGAAATTTGCGAACGGTGGGCGCGAAGCCAGCGATCGCAGCCGTCGGTTGTCGGGCTCTCGCGGTTGATGGCGTTGAACTTCGAACGCGCGCGGCCCGATTCGATTCCCGCCGAACTCAAGAGTCACCGGCTGCTGCCCGAAGGCGCCGACGACGCGGCCTACTACCGTGAAATGATCGCGACGTTCTTGAAAACGGTGGGGCTCGACGATGCCGACGCCGTCGCCGACAGCTTCAAGAAAACCGGCACCGGCGGTCTGCACCGACAACGCACCGCAGCCGCCGCGGCCGTCGGCGGCACGTTCAGCATCGCGCAATTGGCCGCCTCCGCCAGTTTGCCGGCCAAGACGGCGCTCTCGGCCATCCAAGTGCTCATGACGGCACTGACGACCGAGCTTGCCTTCGATTCGGCCAACCTTCGGTTTCGCAACTCGGGCACCGAAGAAATCATGCCGCTGGGTAAAGCGGACGCTTCGCCGAGCGCCAAGACAGGGCCCAACGTCATGCAAGCGGCCACGCGCGTGGCGTGGGACCTGAACAAGGTTCGAAACGCCGTGCGCAAAATGGAAACCGCGCAAACCGCCCTAGACGATGCGCGTGCTCGTCTCTCGGCCCCGAACGCCACCGCAACGCAGCGGCAACAGGCCGAGAAGGACCTGCACGCCGCCGGACAGGACCTTGCGATCGCGCATGCGCGCTATTGCATGCGCGCGCAACTGAAAGCCGATTACAAGACCGCTTCCGAAAGCGCGAAGATCGAATACCACGGAAACAAGCGCGCGCTCGGCGTGAGCGTGGCCTCGAGCGCGGCAAGCATGACGGCGACCGTCCTCGGCATTCTGACGCCCGTCGTCGTATCGTCCGCCGTCACGGCCGGGGGGACGGCCCCCCCCGTCGCACTGGCCGCGACGTTGTACGTCGGTTATCAACTCAGTTCCGGACCGAGCAAGGACGGCGAAGACAAGGCCAACCGCGCCATCGTCGCGCTGGCGAAGTCGCTGGACCTGCTGGCGGGCAACGCGGCGACACAGCAGAAGGAGCGCGGGCAGGCATATCGAACTTATATCTCCGAGAAGCGTGCGATAGGCAAGCCGCAAGTGCGCAAGCAAGCGAAGGCGAAGCTGCTCGCCACGCTCGAGGAGATCGCACGCCGCGATACCGCGAAGGACGATCTCGATCCGGTCAAGAACTGGAAGGACTATGCGGCGCTTCGGGGACAGGTGGCGCAAGCGGGCGCCGACGACACCGCGGTGGCGGCGCTCGAGGAGGCCTTCACCGAATCGCATGCGAACCAGTTCAACAAGGCGACCGTATCCGATGCGTGGAAAACGCCGGAGCGCATGCGTTTCGACAGCATGGGGCGTCTGCTGCTGGGCAAGGTCACCGAATCGCTCGTTTCACTGCACGACTTCAATGCTGGAGCCGGCCGCGGCAGCGCCCGCGATCCTCGCCTCGCAGCGGCTTCGCGCGCGCAAATGCAAGGCAGACGCGCCGAGGTCAAAGCCTGCCTGCGCGATTGGCTCCACTTCCAGCTCGCGCAAACGAGAATGAAGGCGGCGCTTGCCGAGAAAGATCCGGTTCAGGCGCGCACCACTTTGCAAGCGGCGGCAAGCGCCCTGGCGGCGATCGAAAACCATGACGCGCGCGACCTCTTCAGCAGCGACGCGCGCAAGCAAGTGGAGGCGACCAAGCTCGCCAAGGCCAATACGATAGGCGAGCGCGAGCGCTATACGATGAC
>NZ_JBQCHR010000021.1:0-87419 GCF_051954495.1 Trinickia sp. | reverse complement strand
GCGCCGCGCCACAGCTGCCTGCGTGCGCCGGGCGCGTCACAAGCCCCTGCCCGCCCCGTTTCGCCGCGCCACAGACCCTAAACGGCGTGAGCGCACGAGCTGATACGGACGCAGCGCATAAGCCAGCGTACCGAAGCCGCTCCAAATATGCACGAGGCGCGTGAACGGGAACAGCAAAAAGACGGTCATGCCAAGGATCAAGTGCAACTTGAAGGGCCAGAGCACCGATGTCATCGCGCCCGCATCGGGCCGCAGCGTCACGATCCGCTGCGCCCAATCGGCCAGCACCAGCATCTCGTGTGCATCCGCGCGCTGGGCATACGAAAACGGCAGCGTCAGCAACCCTAGACACAGCTGAATCCATAGCACGATCAAGATCGCGAGATCCGTCGGACGGCTCGTCTTGCGGATGCGGGGATCGAAAATGCGGCGATGAAGCAGCATCGTCAATCCGATGAAACAGAGCGTCCCGGCCGTCCCGCCCGAGACAATCGCGAGCATCTGCTTCTGAGACGGCGTGATGAACATCGAATAGAGGGCATGCGGCGTCAGCAGCCCCACCGTGTGCCCGAACAGCAAGAACAGCACGCCGATGTGGAACAAGTTGCTGCCCCAGCGCAATTGCGCCCGGCGCAGCAGCTGAGACGAATCGCTTTTCCACGTGTATTGCGCGCGTTCGAATCTTGCCAGGCTGCCCAGCAGGAAGACCGTGAGGCAGATGTACGGATAGACGGAAAAGAAGAAGGTATCGAGGGAGGTGCTCATGCCCGTACTCCTTGCGCGGCGCCCTGCGCTGCGTGTGAATCGGTAGCTTGCGCGCGGCGCACGACGCGGACCGGCTGCGGCTGCCCCGCCCCTTGCTGCCCGAGGTTGCCGCAACCGTCGAACGCCGCCGGCTCTTGCCACGCTTCATCGAGGTCCAGTTCCGGCTCGACCGGCTGCGCATCGGCGGCGACGCTCGCGCCGGCGAGATCGAGCAAGGCCGCGATAACCGCCGCATACGCGCTGCCGCGCTTGTCGAGCGCGCCATGGATACGCTGCAAGATATGCGCGACTTCGCAGAGCAATGAAACTGCCGCTTCGCGCGGCTGCGTCGACGCATATTCGAGCAGGACCGTCAGGTGATCGGGCAGTTCGCCGTCGCGAAGCGCAAGTCCCGCTTGTTCGTATGTGCCGATCAAATCGAGCATCGCCGGGCCGCGCTCGCGGGAATCGCCGTGCACATGCTCGAACAAGTGCAGCGCCGTGCCGCGGCCACGATCGAAGAGTTCCACGTAGGCAGCTTCGGCATCGAGACCGTGCGCGCATGCGATCGTTTCAACCAGGGCCTCGATTTGCAGCAGACGCGCCGGCCCGATCGCTCGCGCCCCGCGCAGCGCCGCCCACACGTCGTCGAGATGCGTCCGCCATTCGGCCTCCGGATAATGCAACAAGTACGCCAGCGCGCGTAGCGTCAACGAGAACGCGACGTCGCGTTCGTTTTCGTCGTATCGAGCCATCATCGGTTCTCCACCTTGATCGGGATCGTGCGCTTGCCTTCGCCGCCAAACAGGCTCGGCTCGTCGTCGCCGTGATTGCAGCCGTTTCCGAAGCTAAAGCCGCAGCCGCCGCGCATGTCGAACGCGTTCTCCGCGTATTCGCGGTGCGACGTGGGAATGACGAATCGGTCTTCGTAATTCGCGATCGCCATGACGCGGTACATATGTTCCATCGTCTCAACGCTCAATCCGACCTGACGCAACACGGCATCGTCGGTCACGCCGTCCACGTGCTTTGCGCGCTGATAGGCGCGCATCGCCAACATCCGTTCGAGCGCACGCACTACAGGCCCCTCGTCGCCCGCTGTCAGCAAGTTGGCGAGATACTTCACCGGTATCCGCAATTGACTCACATCTGGGATCGCGCCATTCGCGCCGATGTGGCCCGCTTGCGCGGCGCCCGTGATAGGCGAAAGCGGCGGCACGTACCAAACCATCGGCATCGTGCGGTACTCGGGGTGCAGCGGCAAAGCCACTTGCCACTCGACAGCCATGCGATAGACGGGACTATTGCGCGCCGCTTCGAGCCAGTTTTCGGGCACGCCGTCGCGGCGCGCCGCCTCGATTACCGTTGGATCGTGCGGATCGAGGAAGACATCGAGCTGCGCCTTGTACAAGTCCTTTTCGTTTTCGACGCTCGCGGCCGCTTCGATGCGATCGGCGTCATAGAGCAATACGCCGAGATAGCGAATGCGCCCAACGCACGTCTCGGAGCACACGGTTGGCTGCCCGGCTTCGATGCGCGGATAGCAGAAGATGCACTTCTCGGCCTTCCCCGTCTTCCAGTTGTAATAGATCTTCTTGTACGGGCAACCGCTCACGCACATGCGCCAGCCGCGGCACTTGTCCTGATCGATCAGGACGATGCCGTCTTCCTCGCGCTTGTAGATCGAACCCGAGGGGCACGATGCGACGCAAGCCGGATTCAGGCAGTGCTCGCACAAGCGTGGCAGATACATCATGAACGTGTTTTCGAACTGTCCGTAGATGTCCTTTTGAATGGCCTCGAAGTTCGCGTCCTGACTGCGCTTGGAGAACTCTCCGCCGAGGATTTCTTCCCAATTCGGCCCGCCCTTGATTTTCTCCATCGGCTGGCCGGTGATCAGGCTGCGCGGCTTGGCCGTCGGCGCGGCCTTCATCTCGGGCGCGCTTTGCAGATGCTCGTAGTCGAACGTATAAGGCTCGTAGTAGTCGTCGATCTGCGGCAGGTTCGGGTTAGCGAAAATGCGCGAGAGCACCTTGAGTTTGCCGCCCTGGCGCGGTTCGATCGAACCGTCCTTCTTGCGCACCCAGCCGCCGTTCCACTTTTCCTGGTTTTCCCACTGCTTCGGATAGCCGACGCCGGGCTTCGTCTCGACGTTATTGAACCAGGCATACTCGACGCCAGGCCGGTTGGTCCAGACGTTCTTGCATGTCACGCTGCAGGTGTGGCACCCGATGCACTTATCGAGGTTCAGCACCATGCCGATTTGGGCGCGCACTTTCATTGTTCGACTCCTTGCGTTTGCGCCGCGCTCTGCGCAGCAGCGGGCTCGTCGAGCCAATCGACGCGCCGCATCTTGCGCACGACCACGAATTCATCGCGGTTCGTGCCTATCGTTCCGTAATAGTTGAAGCCGTAGCTCAGTTGCGCGTAGCCGCCGATCATATGCGTCGGCTTCAGCACGATGCGCGTGACCGAGTTGTGAATTCCGCCGCGCACGCCCGTTATCTCGGAGCCCGGGGTGTTGATGATCTTCTCCTGCGCGTGATACATCAGCACCATGCCGTTCTTGACGCGTTGGCTGACGACCGCCCTCGCCGCGATGGCGCCGTTGACGTTGAACAGCTCGATCCAGTCGTTGTCCTCGATGCCGGCGCTGCGTGCGTCGTCTTCGCTGAGCCACACCACGGGACCGCCGCGATTGAGCGTCAGCATCAACAAGTTGTCGCTGTAGGTGCTGTGGATGCCCCACTTCTGGTGCGGCGTGATGAAGTTCAGCACGATCTCGGGGTTTCCGTTCGGCTTCACGCCGTTCATCAGATCCGTCGCCTTGAGATCGACCGGCGGCCGATAGCTGGAAAAGCCTTCGCCGAACGCGATCATCCACGGATGGTCCTGATAGAACTGCTGACGCCCCGTCAGCGTGCGCCATGGAATCAGCTCATACACGTTGGTATAACCCGCGTTGTAGCTGACCGTCTCGCTTTCGATCCCGCTCCACGTGGGCGAGCTGATGATCTTGCGCGGCTGCGCCTGAACATCGCGGTAGCGAATCTTTTCGTCCTCGCGCGGCAGGGCCAGGTGCGCGTGGTCCCGGCCCGTTGCCTTGGACAGCGCCTCCCATGCCTTGACGGCCACATGACCGTTCGTTTCGGGCGCAAGCTGCAGGATAACTTCGCAGGCGTCGATATCGCTGACGATACGCGGCATGCCCTGCGTGACGCCCGCATCCTGCGTCACACCGTTTAGTTCGCCCAACTGTTTGACCTCGGCTTGAGTCTGCCAGGCGATCCCCTTGCCGCCGTTGCCCACCTGGGTCATCAAAGGGCCTAGCGCGGTAAAGCGCTTATAGAGATTCGGATAGTCGCGCTCGACAACGGACACTTGCGGCGCCGTCTTGCCCGGCACCAGCGAGCACTCGCCCTTATGCCATTCCCGAACGTCGAACGGCTGCGCAAGTTCGGCCGGGGTGTCGTGCATGAGCGGCGTCATGACGACGTCTTTCTCCTCGCCCAAGTGAGTGCCGCACACTTCGCTGAACGCCTTGGCGAACCCCTTGTAGATCTCCCAGTCGGAGCGAGACTGCCATACCGGGTCCACAGCCGCGGAAAGCGGATGGATGAACGGATGCATATCGCTCGTGTTGAGGTCGTTCTTCTCGTACCAGCTAGCCGTCGGCAGAACGATGTCGGAGTATAGGCACGTGGTGCTCATCCGGAAATCGAGCGTGACGAGCAAATCGAGCTTGCCTTCGGGTGCTTGATCGTGCCAGTCGACTTCTTGCGGCTTGGCATCGCTCGGCCCGAGATCCTTGCCCTGCACGCCGTTGCTCGTTCCCAGCAAGTGCTTGCAGAAGTACTCGTGCCCCTTTCCCGACGAACCCAACAGGTTCGAACGCCAAACGAACATGTTGCGCGGCCAGTTCTCGGGCGCGTCGGGGTCCTCGCAGCTCATTTGCAAGCTGCCGTCGGTGAGGCCTTGAGCGACGAACGCCCGCACGTCCTTGCCCGCCGCGGCCGCCATGTCGGCGAGGTGAAGCGGATTCGTCTTGAGTTGCGGTGCGCTCGGCAGCCATCCCATCCGTTCGGCGCGCACGTTGTAGTCGATCATGCTCGCACCGAAGCGGGATGCATCGGCAAGAGGAGAGACGATCTCGTCCGGGGTCAGCTTTTCATAGCGCCATTGGTCGGTGTGCGCGTAGAAGAAGCTCGTGCTGTTCATTTGACGCGGCGGACGCGCCCAGTCGAGTGCGAACGCAAGCGCCGTCCATCCTGTTTGGGGGCGAAGCTTTTCTTGTCCGACATAGTGCGCCCAGCCGCCGCCGCTGCGGCCGATACAGCCGCACATCATCAAGAGATTGATGACGCCGCGGTAGTTCATATCGGCGTGATACCAGTGGTTCATCGCCGCGCCGATGATGACCATCGACTTGCCGTGCGTCTTGTCGGCGTTTTCGGCGAACTGCCGAGCGAGCGCGACGATTTGCGACCGCGACACGCCCGTGATCGATTCGGCCCAAGCGGGCGTGTAAGCGGCATCGTCGTCGTAGCTTGCGGCGCCGCTGCCGAGGCCGCGGTCCACGCCGTACTGCGCGGCTTGCAAGTCGAACACCGTGGCGACGAAGGCTTCGTGCGCGCCGTCTTCGTTGGGATTGGCCAAGCCCACCCGCACGGCGGGCACGCGCGCCATGCTGATCCGCCCGCTTTGCTCGTTGGACGGAAAGTGCGGGTTATGCTCGCCCCCGAAGTAGGGGAACGCAACATCGACGATCTCGTGCGGCTGCGGCGTGTCTTCGAGTACCGAGAGCTTAAGGCTGGCATGTTGGCCGCTTTGCGCGTCCCGTTCTTCCAAATTCCACTTGCCAACGTCGTCCCGTCCTTCGGCGCCCCAGCGAAAACCGATCGACCCGTTCGGCAGCACGACACGCCCGGTGCGGTCGAACGCGACTGTCTTCCATTCAGGGTTGTTCGTCTGTTCGAGCTGGCCTTCGAAATCGCTGGCCCGCAGATAGCGATCGGGCACGAGCGTCGTACGCCCGTCAGGCAGCGTGTGCCGTTTGAGCATGACGAGCATCGGCATGTCGGTGTAACGCCGAACGTAGTCGTCGAAGTACGCGCTGCGCTTGCGGAAGAAAAACTCCGTCAAGACGACATGGCCCATCGCCATCGCCAACGCGGCATCCGTTCCCTGCTTCGGGTGCAGCCAGAGATCGGCCAACTTGGCTACTTCGCTGTAGTCTGGGGTGATCGCCACCGTCTTGGCGCCCTTGTAGCGTACTTCGGTGAAGAAGTGCGCATCGGGCGTCCGCGTTTGCGGAACGTTGCTGCCCCACGCGATGATGAACGTCGAGTTGTACCAATCCGCCGATTCGGGCACGTCGGTCTGTTCGCCCCACACCTGCGGGCTCGCGGGCGGCAGATCGCAATACCAATCGTAGAAGCTCATGCAAACGCCGCCGATCAAGCTCAGGTACCGGCTGCCTGCCGCATAGCTCACCATGCTCATGGCCGGGATCGGCGAAAAACCGATGATCCGGTCCGGCCCGTGGCGTTTGATCGTATAGACGTTTGCCGCGGCGACGAGCCGGTTGACCTCTTCCCACGAGCTGCGCACGAAACCGCCCATGCCGCGCACTTGCTGATAATCGCGCCGCGCCTCGTCGTTCTCGACGATCGACGCCCATGCGTCGACGGGATCGGCATGAACCGCCAGCGCCGCCCGCCAGCGCTCGAGCAGGCGAGCGCGCACCATCGGGTATTTGACGCGGTTCGCGCTGTACAGGTACCACGAATATGACGCGCCGCGTGCGCAGCCGCGAGGCTCGTGGTTCGGCATGTCCCAACGCGTGCGCGGGTAATCGGTCTGTTGCGTTTCCCACGTGACGATGCCGCCCTTCACGTAGATCTTCCACGAGCATGACCCCGTGCAGTTGACGCCGTGCGTGCTGCGCACGATCTTGTCGTGCGACCAGCGGTTGCGGTAGGCATCCTCCCACTTGCGGTCTTCGCCCGTGGTGACGCCGTGCCCTTCCGAAAAGCGCTCGGACGGCAGCGCGAAGTGAATCAGTCGATTGAGAAAATGACTCATGGATGCTCCGAAATCAGCAAGGCATCGGTGCTCGACGGCGCGCGTAGTGCCACCACGTCACCGCGATACAAATCAGATAAAAAGCGATGAAGACATACAAGGCGGTCTCGGGGCCGCCCGTGAGCGCGATCGAACTGCCGTAGCTCTTCGGAATGAAGAAGCCGCCGTATGCCGCCATCGCCGCGGTAAAGCCGAGGGTCGCCGCGGCCTCCGTATTGCCCTGCTTCGTCGCGCGGTCCACGGCCTCGCGGTCGAGCGCATCGACGCCCTCTAAATTCAGTGCGAGGAAGATCACCGGGATCATGCGGAACGTGGAGCCGTTACCGATGCCGGTCGTGAAGAAGAGCACGAGGAAGCTCACGAAAAAGCCGCCGAAGCTCCCACCCGACGGGCCCGAGGGAAGGAAGAGCAGCACGCCGCCCACGGCCAACGCCATGACGACGAAGTTCCAGAGCGTGACGCGCGCGCCGCCGAGCTTATCGGCCAGCCACCCGCCGAACGGACGCACGACGGCGCCGATCAGCGGCCCGAGCCAGGCATACGCGAGCGGATTGATGCTGGGGAATTCGTTCTTGATCAGCAGCGGAAACCCGGCCGCATAGCCGATGAACGAACCGAAGGTGCCCAGGTAAAGCAGGCACATCAGCCAGTTGTGCTTGCGCCGAAAGATAGCTGCCTGCGCCGCGAAAGACGCTTTCGCCTGCGCGATGTCGTTCATGCCGAACCAGGCCGCGAGCGAGGCCACGGCGATCCATGGCACCCAGATGAACGCTGCGTTCTGCATCCACACCTGCGAGGCGTGCCCCGCCTTGACCATCGTTTGCGGCGCGCCGCCGAAGATGCCGAGGACGCCGGCCGTCACGACGAGCGGGCTCAAAAACTGGACGACTGATACGCCGAGATTGCCGAGCCCCGCGTTGACGCCCAGCGCTGAGCCCTTGCGCTCTTTCGGAAAGAAGAAGCTGATGTTGGCCATGCTCGAACTGAAGTTGCCGCCGCCGAAGCCGCACAGCAGCGCGAGTGCGAGCATCGTGCCGTAAGGCGTCGTATTGTCCTGAACGGCGAAGCCGATGCCGAGGGCAGGCAGGAGCAACGAAGCGGTCGAAATCGCCGTCCAGCGACGGCCGCCCACGAGCGGCACCATGAACGAGTAGAAGATCCGCAACGTAGCGCCGCTCAACGCGGGCGCCGCGGCGAGCCAAAAGAGTTGGTCGGTCGTGTATTTGAAGCCGAGCGCGGGCAGGCTCACGGCCACCACGCTCCACACTTGCCAGATCGCAAAGGCGAGGAACAATGCGGGCACTGAAATCCACAGATTGAGCTTGGCGACCGCTTCGCCCTCGCGCTCCCAAAATGCCTTGTCTTCCGGCGTCCAGACTTCCAGCGTATGGCCGCTTCGCTGCGTCAGCGAACGGGTGGTCATGTCGGTTCCCCTGTCGGTTCGTGGTGACGTCGGCATCGCACGCGGTACGTCGCGAAGATGCGCGTTGCCGACCATGAACAAACTAACCGGTCTGCGCAGGGCTCGAATTGACGCGGATCAAGTACATCAAGGAGTGATATTTCCGGCGGTGATGTACCTCACGCGCATGGCGCACGCGAATGCGCGCCCTTGACGCAGGTCAATGCGCGGCGGGCGAAGGGCGGAAGAATGAATGGATGGATCGATATCGATCGACACGTATGGCTGTCGATCGAAGAGGGTCAACGTCGGGCAAGGTCGGTCGACGTCGAACCGAAGCCTCGAAGTCGACCGAATGCGGGAAGCTCGGGACGCGCCGGGTCAGGGCCTCGACGGTTTGTGTGGGAGGCGCTGCGTCCGCCGCCAACCGGTCGCAGGCGATGCTACGCCGCGCCGCGGCTTTATGCCGCCAAGTAAGGCGAGAGGCGCGAAAGCGCGTTTTGCACGTAGGACTCTTTTTCGCCGACGGGCGCAACGTAGTGCAGCGCCGACGTGGCAGCCTCGATGCCCTCGGTGCGCGCGATGATCCAAGCGGCGAGATAAGGCGACGCCATGCAGCCGCCGGCGGTCGCGATATTGCCGTTCGCATAGAACGGCTGGTTGAGCACTTCCACGCCGGCTTCCAGCACCCAGGGTTTCGTCGTCAGATCCGTACAGGCCGGAATGCCCGTCAGCAGGCCGAGCTTCGCCAAGATCAGCGCGCCGGAACACTGCGCCGCAATCAACTGACGCGCCGGGTCCAGCGCGAGTCGCCCCAACATGGCCGCGTCGGCCACCACCTCGCGCGTCTTGACGCCGCTGCCGACAATGACCGCATCGGCGTCGCGGGCTTCGTCGAGCAAGGACTGCGCGCGCACGGTCACCCCGTTCATCGACGTCACTTCGGCTTGGGGGCAACACAAGGAAACCCGCCAGTCGGGCTTTTTGATCCGATTGAGAATACCCAATGCGACAAGCGAGTCGAGTTCATTGAATCCGTCGAACGTCAAAATGGCGATGTGCATGAAATGTGCGGGCCGCAGGCCCGGCCAGGGGAAGATGCCCGCTATGTTACGCGCGCGACTCAATTCAATCGAGAAAATCCGCTTGATATGCCTGCGGGATGTCGATCGTCCGGCGGTCAATCGAGCGAGGGCGGGCTCACGCGTGCGAATTCACCCTCGATCTGCAGTGGGATATCGTCGTCGATCGAGCTCGCCCACTTCGCCAGGCCGAACGCCCCTCGGCTGAAATTGCCGCTTGCCCTAAAGGCGAGCCGATCCTGCGCGCCCGAGCGCACGATCGAATCGTCGAATGTCACATCGAGCTCGATAGGCTGCGTCACCGCCCGAATCGTCAGTAGACCTAACAACCTCCCCTTGCCCTCGCCCGTGGGTATGTAACCCGTACTCACGAAACGAATCGAGGGATAGCGCGCCGTGTCGAGCACGGCGGAACTTTTCACGAATGCTGCGGCGAAAGGCGTATTCGACTCGACGCTCCGCGCATCGATATCGACCGAGACGCGGCCGAACTCGCGCGTGTCGCGCCCTCGCTCCAACCGGCCATTCATGCGAACAAACCGCATTCGCCAACGCCACCCGCGCGGGCTTGCGATGGTGAATCTTACCGAGGACGTTTCCGGGCGCAGACCGTATGCGGCCGGCGCACCCGCCGCCGGCGCTGCCTGAACCATTTGTGGCGACTGCGCATTCGCGAGGCCTTCCGTAGAGAACGCGACAACGAGCGCCGCCGCAAGCGCGGTCATGCATCGGGTGCGCGCTCGTTTGCGGCGTCCGCGCGCTCCGCGCTCGCCGCGGATGCGGCAGTTCGTCGTGAATCGGCCATAGTCGAAGTGCAAGCGCATAACCCCTCGAGGGCAGTGCGTTGCCCCTCCAGCGAAAAACGTACGGCCACACGCGGTTATTCCAGCGCGCGCGAAGCGCGCCGCGCTCGGCGATGCGGCGCGCTTTACCGACGTTTACTTGGCCGTCGGCTGAAAGCCCCGCGCCCCCACCTGCCACAGCGCAAACGCCCATTCGTCGGCGTAGCGATCGGCCGTTTGCTTCACGCTCGAGCCGATGCCGTGCCCCGCATCGTAATCGACGCGCAGCAGCACCGGATGCCCGCTCGAGCTGGCGGCCTGCACGCGGGCCGTCATTTTCAGCATGTGCCAGGGCGACACGCGCGGGTCGTTCGCACCGGTCGTGAACATGACGGCCGGGTACGGCGTGCCGTCATGGATGTGGGCGTAGGCGCTCATCGCATAGAGCCCATGAAAGCCCGCCTCGGTGCTCGTCGAACCCATCTCCGGCACGTTCGGCGGGCCGTTCGGCTCAGTTTCGAAGCGCAGCGTGTCGGACACCCCCACATCGTCGAGCACGACGCGAAATAGCCCCGGATCGATCGTCAACGCACCGCCCATGACGATGCCGCCCGCGCTGCGGCCATTGGCCACGAGCAAACGACGTTGCGTGTAGCCCTGATCGATCATGTAATGCGCCCCGGCGAGGAAGTCGAACATCGTATTGATCTTCCATTGTTTTTGGCCCGCTCGGTGCCAAGCGTCGCCGTACTCCCCGCCGCCGCGCATATGCACGACCGTCATGACGCCGCCTTGTTCGAACCATGCCCGCCAAGCCGGTTGATAGGCCGGGTCGAGCGATAGGCCGTAGCTGCCGTACCCATAGACGATCGTCGGATGCGAGCCGTCGCGCTTGATCCCCTTCATCGAGATGATCGACACCGGGACGCGCGTTCCGTCGTAACTCGTCGCGAACGTCTCCTGCGTTTGCAATGCGTCGGATTCGGTTTTGGACGGCGGAATCAACCCGGTATCCGCGGCCGCCGCGGCCCCCGGCGCATAGGCGATTTCACGCGGCGCCTTGATCCAGCCGCGCAATTCGAACATCACGCCCGGCAGTTTCGCATCAGGCTGCAAGTCGCGGATGGCGCCTTCGAACGGCAGCGCGATCGAACGATCGTCCTTGCCGTCGAACCCCGTGCGGTGCAGCTCGAACGTTGCGCCCGCGCGCTCGGCCAAGTAGATCCCGTCGCTGGCCGTGACAAACGTGTCGATGACGTTGGCCCCTTCCGGTACGACTTCGTCCGCTTGCGCGAGGTCCGGATGCGCCGCCGGCATCGACACGAGCTTGAAGCGCGAGGCGTCTTTGCCTGTCAGCGCATAGAGGCGATCGCCATGCAGCTGAATATCCACCACACCGTCCGATGGGCTCGCAACCTTGCGCCAGGGCGTATCCGCACCGTGAATGTCGGCCGCGCGCACCACATAAAACGTGTTCGGATTGTTGTCCATGTTGTGGTTCGCCACCGCAATCGCATAAGGCGAGCCGGGGGTCATCAGCACGTACGTCCCCTGCCCTTCGGGCACGTCGAGCTTGGCCGAAACGCCGCGGCCGAACACCGCCTCGTCGCCCTCGCCATCGGCGTGCCGACCGAGCACGTGCAGGTGCGTGACCGCGTTGTACTCGCTCTGGGCGGGCGGCGTGTCGGGGCCGACCTTCGGATAGCGCAGATAGAAAAACGAGCGATTGTCGTCGCGCCAGGAGACGACGCACGCGCTCGTTCTATCGATGGATTCGGCCAACTGTTCACCCGTCTGCACGTCGACCACATGCAGCACGCTCTTTTCGGAACCACCCTCCGATATTCCGTAGGCCACGTAACGGCCGTCCCAAGACGGGGCATACCAGTCGAGCGCGAAATGTCGTGTGCTGTCGGTCGATAGCTTTGCCGGGTCGACCAGCACATGCTCCTGTCCGTCCACGCCATCGCGATACGCGAGCTTGAATAGATTTTCGCCGGCCGCGGCCGTCTGATAGAAGAGCCGATGGCCACGCCGCATGAAATCGGTGCGACGCAGGTCTCCGCCCATCAGTGTTTCAACGCGTTTGGCGAGTGCATCGCGCGCGGGAATCGCGGACAGCTGACGGCGCGTGTAGTCGTCCTGGGCTTTCATCCAGGCTTGGACCTGCGGATCCTTGAGGTTCTCCATGTAGCGGTAGCCGTCGACGACGGGCGTACCGTAGTAAGTGTCGGTCACGGGACGCACGGGGGCAACGGGAGGACGATCGGCGGACCAGGCTGCATTCGAGGCCAGCAGGCAAGACAGAAGCGTTACGGCTAGAAGAGACTTATTTCGTTTCATTTTTCTATTCGCTCCAAGTAACGACGCGCAAGATTAACGCGCGACGTGCACCGGCGATAGTAGAGAACTTGTTCGAATGACGAGGGGAACGCTGTCGCGTCCGATCCGTTGGAACGGCGGAAGGCGCGACGCAAGGATGGCGGAAGGCACGAGTCATGACCGCGCAAGGCAGTGCGGCATTGGGACGATGCGGCCGCGGTGACCGGGCCGGTCATGGCGCCGGGTCGAATTCGCGCGCGACGATGTCGATGAATGCTTGGATTCGGGCAGTCTTGTACAAGTCGGCGTGCGCGACGAGCCATACGTCGAAGCGATCGGACCGGTTCGGCATCACGCGCACGAGTTCGCGCTCTTCGTCGGCGCGAAAACACGGCAGTTCCGTGACGCCGAGCCCGCAGAGGGCCGCTTCGAACAGCATCATCGTCGACGAGGTTTGGAACGACACGTGGCCGCGATGCGTCGGCTCGCCGCACAACGCGTCCCACATCGACGGCACGACCGGCTGCTGATACATCACGAGATCGTGCCCCTCGAAGGCACTCCCCTCGCGCGGCTCGCCGCGGGCCGCAAGGTATGCGCGCGAAGCATAGATGCCCGATTCGAGCTGCGCGAGTCGACGTACGATGAGTTCGGGCGATTCCGGCCGCAACGTCCGAATGGCGATGTCGGCCTCGCGCCGGGTCAGATTGGCGATTCCGGGCGACGTCACGCAGACGACGTCGATACCCGGATGCGCCGTGCGCAGCTTCGCGATCGCGGGCACGACGAAGCGCTTGCCGAGCGAATCGGTGCTCGCCACGCGAATCGTGCCGCACAGCTGATCGTCCATGCCGACGATGCGCCGCTCGATTTGGTGAACGGCCTGCTCCATCGCCTCGGCCGGCGAAATCAGCGCTTCGCCGGCCGGCGTCAGCACGTACATCGTCGGCGTACGCAGAAACAGGCGTGCCGCAAGCACCTCCTCGAGCGAGGCGATGCGCCGGCCCACGGTCGCCTGATCGACGCCGAGCCGCGCCGCGGCGCCTCGCAACGTGCCCGTGCGCGCCACGGCAAGAAAAAAACGGGCGTTGTCCCAGTTCGTCATTAGCGCCTACGAATGTTCGCGTGAATGTCGCACGTCAATCGTCGTGATGCATTTTTGCATCGAAGCCCTGCATAATCGCTGCTTTATCGCAGCGCCTTCAGTTTATAGACTTCCGGGCATTCAGTGTTACGCCATATTGCCCAAACCGGAGTTTCGATGAACGATTGCGCAGCCGAACCACTCACGCCCGAGCCATCCATCACGGCCCCTCGCCAGGCCGCCGCACGCAAGCGACTCACGCTCGCGCTCGTGGCCAGCGGGATGTTCATGGCGGTCCTCGATACGACGATCGTCAACGTTGCCTTGCCCGCTATGCATGCCCATCTCGGCGCCTCGGTGGCGGGGCTTGCCTGGATCGTCGATGCCTATACGCTCAGCTTCGCCGCGCTCATTCTGGCCGGCGGCGTCGCATCGGATCGCTTCGGCGCGAAAGCGGTTTATCTCGCCGGCCTCGCGCTTTTCGTGCTCGCCTCGGCCGCATGCGGACTGGCCCCGTCGGTCGGCGCGCTCGTAACCGCGCGCTTCGCGCAGGGCATGGGGGCCGCATTGTTCCTGCCCGCCTCGCTCGCCATCGTACGGGCGACGTTCGACGATCCCGGCGAGCGGGCCAAGGCCATCGCGGCGTGGGCTGGCATCGCTTCGATCGCGGCCGCGATCGGTCCGGTCGCGGGCGGCCTGCTCGTCGATGGATTCGGCTGGCGCAGCGCGTTCCTCGTCAACGTGCCGACGGGTCTCATCGCACTGGCCGGTGCGTGGGCTGTCGTGCGCCCAAGCGCTCCCGCCCGCGCGCGCGGCTTCGATTGGGGCGGTCAGATCGCGAGCGCCATAGCACTCGCCGCGCTGTGCTTCGCGGCGATCGAGCTGCCCACGCGGGGCATCGGCGCAAACGAAGTGCTCATTGCGATCGTAGTGGCCGTCATCGCAGCGCTGACGCTGATCGCCGTCGAGCGCCGCGCCGTAGACCCAATGGTCCCGCTCGCGTGGTTCGGCAACGCGCGATTCGTCGCGATGAACGCGAGCGGTACGCTCGTGTACGTCGGCTACTTCGCCTTGCTGTTCCTGCTGAGCCTCTATCTGCACGGCGTGCGCGGCCTCGATGCGCGGCATACGGGGCTCGCGATGTTGCCGATGGCGGCCAGCCTATCGCTCGGCAACGTTTTGGCCGGCAAGCTGCAAGGCCGCATGAGCGCCTCGCGCATGATGACCATCGGGCTCGCCGCGGCGACGATCGCGGGCCCGGCAACGACCGCGCTGCTTCAATGCAATGTGCCTTGGGGGCTCGTCGTCGCGGCGATGGCTGTGTTCGGCGGCGGCACCGCCTTGTCGGTGCCGCCGATGATCGCGGCTATCCTCGAACAAGTGCCTGGGGAGTCCGCGGGCGTCGCCTCGGGCTTGCTGAATGCGTTGCGCCAAGCAGGCAGCCTGCTCGGCGTTGCGCTGGCCGGAGCCGCGACGATGCTCGCCGCGCACCTGTCGAGCGCATTGACCGCCGTGGGCGTACTCGCGGGCGTCACCTACGCCGGGGCGGCCATCCTTGCGGCTCGATCGAGCCGCGAGACGAAGCACGAAGCGCGTCGCGCAGCCATCGCATCGCGCTAGCGTTGCGGCGCACCGGCTTTGCGCTGCCGCCATAGACACAGCAGATCGCACGCCACGTGCGCCGCTGCGATGGCGGTGATGTCGGCGTGATCGTAGGCGGGCGCGACCTCGACGACATCCGCGCCCACGATATCGACATGGCCGAGCCCCCGCACGATGGCCAACGCTTGCGCCGACGTGAGCCCGCCCGCGACGGGCGTGCCGGTGCCGGGGGCGAACGCGGGATCGAGACAGTCGATATCGAACGTCGCGTACGCGCGCCGCGCGCCGACGATCGAGCCAATCCGTTCGACGGCTGCACGGGCGCCGTGCTCATGAATCCACGCCGCATCGAGCACATGCATGCCCATGAAGTCGTCGTTCCAGGTGCGAATGCCGATCTGAACCGACGTGGTCGGATCGATCAGCCCGTCCTTGACCGCCTTGTAGAACATCGTGCCGTGATTGAGGCTATCGGGCTGATCGTCGGGCCAGGTATCGCAATGCGCATCGAAATGAATCAGCGAAAGCGGTGCGCCGTATTTTTCCGCATGGGCCATCAACAGCGGGTAGGTGATGAAATGGTCCCCACCGAGCGTGAGCATCTTCGCCTCGCTGCGCAAGATCGTGCGCGCGTGCTCGACGATGGCCGGCTTGATCGTCAACGGGTTGTGCGCATCGAACCAGCAATCGCCGTAATCGATCACGGCCAGATCGTCGAACGGATCGAAGCCCCAGGGATACGGTTTGAGCTCGGCCAGCTGCACGCTTGCGGCGCGGACGGCGGCGGGCCCGAGCCGTGCGCCGGAGCGAAAGGTCGTGGCGAGATCGAGCGGCACGCCCGAGACCGCCACATCGACCCCGTCGAGCTCGCGCGAGTAGCGCCGACGCATGAACGAGAGCGCCCCCGCATAGGTGTTTTCGGTCGACGATCCATAAAGCGATGTGCGGCGCACCGCCCCATCGCCGTAAAGCGGTTCATTCATGAAGGGATAGCAAACTAACGTAGTCGTAAAAGCGTGGACTTCAGCTCGGTGTATTTCTCGAGGGCATGCAGCGACTTGTCGCGTCCATTACCCGACTGGCGGTAGCCGCCAAACGGGAAATTCATGTCGCCGCCCTCATCGTAGCAGTTCACCCAAACGGTGCCGGCCCTCAGGCGGCGCGAAACTTCGTGCGCCGTCGTCAAATCGGACGTCCAGACGGCTGCCGCCAAACCGTATTCGGTATCGTTGGCAATCCGGACTGCTTCGTCGACCGTGTCGAAAGCAATGACCGACAGCACCGGACCGAAAATCTCTTCGCGCGCGATCCCGGCATCATGACGCACCTCGTCGAAGATCGTCGGTTCGACGTACAAGCCGCCGCTCACGACGCTCGCCGCTTCGCCGCCGAGCAGCAAGGAGGCCTCCTTGCGCCCATCCTCGATATACGACAGCACCCGATCGAACTGCGCTCGATCGATGATGGCGCCCATCGACGTACGCGGGTCGAGCGGATTGCCGGGCCGGTAGCCGGCCGCCGCGCGAACGAGCTTATCGAGAAACGCCTCCTTGATGCCGCGTGCGACGAGCAAGCGCGAGCCCGCCGTGCACATCTCTCCCATGTTGTAGAAGATAGCGCCGGCGGCTGCCTTCGCGGCCCGATCGAGATCGGGGCAATCGGCCAGCACGATGTTCGGCGACTTGCCGCCCAGCTCGAGCCAGACGCGCTTTAAATTCGATTGGCCCGCGTACTGCATGATGAGCTTACCGACCTTGGTGGAGCCCGTGAACGCGATGCAATCGACGTCGCGATGCAGCGCGAGCAGCTTGCCGGCTTCGCCGCCGCCCGGAAGCACGTTGAAGACACCGGCCGGAATGCCCGCCTCATGGGCCAGCTGGGCAATGCGGATCGCCGTCAACGGCGACTTTTCCGAGGGCTTGAGCACGACGCTGTTGCCGACCGCGAGCGCCGGTGCGAATTTCCAAGCCGCCATCAAGATCGGGAAATTCCACGGCACGACGGCCGCGACCACGCCGATGGGCTCGCGCGTGACGAGCCCGACCAAGTGTTGATCGGCCGGCGCCACTTCGCCGCCGATCTTGTCGATGGCTTCGGCGAACCATTCGACGCAATACGCGGCGCCCGGCACATCGACCGTCGTCGTATCGCCGATCGGCTTGCCGGCGTCGAGCGTTTCGAGCAATGCGAGTTCGTCGAGATGTGCGCGGATCGATGCGGCCCATCTCAATAAAATTGCTTTGCGCCGACGCGGATCGAGCCCGCACCAGGTGCGCTCGTCGAACGCGCGACGCGCGGCTTCGACGGCGAAATCCACCTCGGCCTCACCGCAATCGGCGACCCGCGCAAGTACCCGGCCGTCGATCGGGCTCTTGCAATCGAATGTCCGGCTACCGCTTGCATCTCGATATACGCCATCGACAAACGCGCGGCCTTCGATGGAGAGCGCCGCGGCCTTGGCCTGCCAATCCGTCAATGTCATGTCGTTCATTTATGCCTCGTCGTCATGCGAGCATCGATGTGCTCTGAAAAATCGAGAATCAACGCAGTCGCGGCCATTCTAGCCACACGGCGGCCAATAAGCACCGCGGAAGTCCCTCCAATCGCCGCACACGCCACCGAACTTGCCGGTGTTGCATCGCGCAAATACGCGCAACGATCGATTGCCGGTTACGAAGCATTTCGAAAAATGAATTGACGATAAGCCTGGCTCGTATATGCTCACTAATACGTCGTATACCCTCAACACCCATTCGAGTGTCATCGTGAGAGTCCGAGGCCCTTTGGTTAGATGGAACCGCAGTCAGCGCGCGAATCGCCTTCGCGCCGCCTGCGCCATCGCCGACGGCAGCACCGGCCAGCTTGCGTTCCGCCGAGTCCTGTCCGTCTTCACGATCCTTTCCCGCCGTTCCATTCGGCGCCACAACGTCACCGCGGCACGCGCCTACATCGCCGTACGCACCGACGAGGCGTCCTCTCTGCTGCCGTAGCGCCTCTTCCCTCGAGCCGTACTTCATTCGGGGCTTGTGCGTTTCGTCGTGCCGATCAGGCGCGCGATTCGTCACGCCCGTCGAACATGCCGCGTGCGCATTTTTCGCGCCAGACAGGCGAAATAAAACCTATTAGTTAGTTATGCTAATCAAACCTATCGTCGGCATCACGGCCGACAGTGCTGAAAGCGGCCCACATCGCGCGCACGTCGTTGTCGACAAGTACATTGGCGCAGTCGTCGAGGGCGCCGATGCGTTAGCGTTCGTCGTGCCGGCTCTCGGCCCTAGACAATCGAGCGCCGAACTCGTCGAAGCCCTGGACGGGCTCGTTTTCACGGGCAGCCTGTCGAACGTCGAGCCCCATCATTACGGCGGCGCCCCGAGCAGCCCCGGCACGCTGCACGATCGCGCACGCGACGCCACGACGCTGCCGCTCATGCGCGCGGCCATCGACGCCGGCGTTCCCGTCCTCGCGATTTGCCGTGGCTTTCAGGAGATGAACGTCGTCTTCGGCGGCACGCTGCATCAACGCGTGCACGAAGTCGAAGGCCGCAACGATCATCGCGAAGACCAGAGCGCCTCGCTCGACGTGCAGTACGGCCCCGCCCACCCTGTGCAGCTCGCCGAAGGCGGCATGCTGCGGGCGCTGATGAACGGGCGCGGAGAAGCTTGGGTGAATTCCCTTCATATGCAAGGCGTAGCCGAGCTTGCACCGAGCCTCGTCGTCGAAGCGCTCGCCCCTGACGGTCTGGTGGAAGCGGCGCGCGTGCGCGACGCGCGCGCGTTCGCGCTCGGCGTCCAGTGGCATCCCGAATGGCGGCACGACGCCGATCCGCTGTCGAGCGCCATCTTTCGCGCGTTCGGCATGGCGTGCCGAGCGCGCTCGCGCGAGCGATCCACGTCCCACGCCGGCATTTGAAATGCGCGCCGTCTCCTTCGGGCCACGCGCACGCAACACAACGAATCGAGAACAGCCATGCACGAAATCGACGAATTTCTCCGACAACACCACATCACCGAAATCGAGGCGATCATCCCCGACATGTCCGGCATCGCGCGCGGCAAGATCATCCCGCGCAGCAAGTTCGAGTCGGGCGAATCGATGCGCCTGCCGCAAGCGGTGATGATCCAAACCGTCACGGGCGAGTATCCGGACGACGGCAGCCTGACGGGCGTCACCGATCCCGATATGGTCTGCGTGCCCGACCCTTCGACGATCCGCATCATTCCGTGGGCCGTCGACCCCACGGCGCAGGTGATCCACGATTGCGTCCATTTCGACGGCACCCCGGTCGCGATTTCGCCGCGCCGCGTTCTGCGGCGCGTGCTCGAACTCTATGCCGCGAAGGGATGGAAACCCGTCGTGGCGCCCGAACTCGAGTTCTATCTCGTCGAAATGAACAAGGACCCGGACCTGCCGCTGCGCCCGCCCATCGGCCGCACCGGCCGCCCCGAAACGGGCCGGCAAGCTTACTCGATCGAGGCCGTCAACGAATTCGATCCGCTGTTCGAAGACATCTACGAATACTGCGAGATACAAAAGCTCGAAGTCGACACGTTGATCCATGAAGTGGGCGCCGCGCAAATGGAGATCAATTTCCTGCACGGCGATCCGCTCGATCTAGCAGACCGCGTGTTCCTATTCAAACGCACGGTGCGCGAGGCCGCGCTGCGCCATCATATGTACGCGACGTTCATGGCCAAGCCGATGGAGGGCGAACCGGGCTCGGCCATGCACGTGCATCAGAGCCTCGTCGACGTCGAAACCGGCCGCAATCTTTTCACGGGGCGCGAGGGCGAGCCCACCGACATGTTCCACCATTACCTGGGCGGCCTGCAGAAGTACACGCCGGCGCTGATGCCGATTTTCGCGCCGTACATCAATTCGTATCGGCGCCTGTCTCGCTTCATGGCCGCGCCGATCAACGTGCAATGGGGCTACGACAATCGCACCGTCGGCTTTCGCATTCCCCACTCGTCGCCCGCTTCGCGGCGGATCGAAAACCGCATCCCCGGCGTCGACTGCAATCCTTATCTCGCGATCGCCGGCACGCTCGCCGCGGGGTATCTCGGCTTGACCCAGCGCCTCGCCCCGACCGAACCCTTGTCGGACGACGGCTATCGCATGCCCTATCAATTGCCGCGCAATCTCGAAGAGGGCCTGACCTTGATGGCAGCGTCCGAGCCGCTCGCGTCGATTCTCGGCGAGTCGTTCGTGAAGGCGTTTCTTACGCTGAAGGAAACCGAATACGACGCGTTCTTTCGAGTGATCAGCTCGTGGGAACGAAAACACTTGCTGCTGCACGTCTGATATGCACATCGCAACGCATCGAACGGAGCGACTATGAGCCACGAACTCGAATCACCCGCGCACGAGCGCGCGCACGCGCAGGCCGCGAAAACGAACGCGGAACTGCCCTCGCCCAGCACGAACGACTATCGCGCGCTCGACGCGGCGCATCACCTTCATCCGTTTTCCGACATGGGGGCGCTCAATCGCGCCGGCAGCCGCGTCATCGTCAAGGCCGAAGGCGTCTACCTTTGGGACTCCGACGGCAACCGCATCATCGACGGCATGGCGGGCCTGTGGTGCGTCAACGTCGGCTACGGCCGCAAGGAGCTGGCCGATGCCGCCTATCGCCAACTGCGCGCGCTGCCCTACTACAACACGTTCTTCAAGACGACTCATCCTCCGGTCATCGCGCTGTCGGCGCTGCTCGCCGAACTCACGCCGGCGCCGTTCAATCACTTCTTCTACTGCAACAGCGGATCGGAGGGCAACGACACCGTGCTGCGCATCGTCTATCGATACTGGGCGACGCAAGGCAAGCCTTCGAAGCGCTACATCGTCGCGCGCGAGAACGGCTATCATGGATCGACGATCGCAGCCGCGACGCTCGGCGGAATGGCGTACATGCATGAGCAGATGCCCTCGAAGCTCGAGCACGTCGTGCACATCGATCAACCCTACTTCTTCGCGGAAGCGCCCGCCGATATGACGCCGGAAGCGTTCGGCCTAGCTCGCGCCCGGCAACTCGAAGAAAAGATCCTCGAGCTCGGCGCCGACAATGTCGCTGCGTTCATCGGCGAGCCGTTCCAAGGCGCCGGGGGTGTCATTTTCCCGCCTTCCACCTACTGGCCGGAGATCGAGCGCATCTGCCGCAAGTACGACATCTTGCTTGTGGCCGACGAGGTGATCGGGGGATTCGGACGCACGGGCGAATGGTTCGCGCATCAACATTTCGGCTTCGAACCCGATCTGCTGACGCTCGCCAAGGGCCTCACGAGCGGCTATGTCCCGATGGGCGCCGTCGCGCTGCACGATCGCATCGCCCGCGCGATCATCGAGAACGGCGAGTTCAATCATGGGCTCACGTATTCGGGACATCCGGTCGCGGCGGCGGTGGCGGTCGCGAACCTGGAACTGCTGCGCGACGAGCAGATCGTCACGCGCGTGAAGGAGGAAACCGGCCCGTACTTTCAAGCCTGCTTGCGGGAGGCGTTCGAGGGCCATCCGATCGTCGGCGAAGTATCGGGCGCCGGCCTCGTCGCGGGCGTGCAGCTCGCGCAGGCGCCGCGCACGCGAACGCGATTCGTCAATGGCGGCGAGGTGGGCGCGATGTGCCGCGATTTCTGCTTCAACGGCAACCTCGTCATGCGGGCTTCGGGCGATCGCATGCTGCTCTCGCCGCCCCTCGTGATTGCCCGCGATCAAATCGACGAGATCGTCGAAAAGGCGAAGCGAGCATTCGACGCCACGGCACGGCAACTCGCGGCCTAAGGCGCTAACCCTTGCGCCCTTCGTCGAGCCGTCGCGCCAGCTCGCGCAGGCCGTCCGATATCGCCACCGGATACGGCTCGTCGACGTCGAGGGTGCGCTGCGCGCTCGGCAACGCTCGCAGCGCCCGCCGCGCATGTTCGCGCGCCGCTTGCAGCGTCACCGGTTCGCCGCAGCGCTTGCCGCCGCGCATGACGGCCTCCAGCAGCGGCTCGCCGTCGCGCTTCTCTCGTGCCAGCGTCACCCAATCGCCGGCCATCACGCCGTTCGGCCCGGTGAGCCGATAGACCGCCTTGCGTCCGGGCCAGCTCGCCTTGCCTTCCGAGCGCTTGCGCCGCGGCTCGTCCGCATATTCGACGAGCTTGTAGGCGCAGTCAAGGTATGGAGCATCGGCCGAAGTGTTCATCCGCGTGCCGACGCCGAAGCCGTCGATCGGTGCTTGGTCGTCGAATAGTTGACGCAACCGGTGCTCATCGAGATTGCCGCTCGCGAAGATCGTTACATCCCTCAAGCCGCCCGCATCGAGAATGCCGCGCACACGCCGCGCATGCTCGCCGAGATCGCCGCTGTCGAGCCGCACGCCGCGCAGGGAGATGCCGTCCTTGGCGAGCCGCGGCGCAAGCGCAACGATCTTGCGCGCCGCTTCTTCCGTATCGTAGGTATCGATCAGCAGGGTCGCATTCTCGGGCTGCGAGCGCGCAAATTGCTCGAACGCATGAGCTTCGTCATCGTGCGCCAGCACGTAGGAATGGGCCATCGTTCCATAGATGGGGATACCGAAGGCGAGCCCGGCGGCAAGTGTCGCCGTGCCGCTAAAGCCCGCCAAGAACGAGGCGCGCGCCGAGAGCCAAGCGGCCTCGGCGCCGTGCGCACGCCGCAGTCCGAAATCGACGAGCAGCTTATCGGGCGCGGCGAGCACGCAGCGCGCCGCTTTGCTCGCGACCACCGTCTCGTAGTGCGCGAGGTTCATCAGTCGGCTTTCGATCAACTGCGCCTCGCGCATCGGCGCGGTGACGCGGATGATCGGCTCGTCGGGAAAGAAGATGGTCCCCTCGCGCATCGCGTCGACATCGCCTGTAAAGCGCAAATGCTCGAGCGAGCGAATGAACGGCGTCGAAAATCGCCCCGTTTTCGATAGCGACGACAATTCGTCGGGCGTGAAGCGAAGCTGCTCGAGATACTCGAGCACCTGCTCGAGCCCAGCTGCCATCAAAAAATTGCGCTCCTTCGGCAAGCCGCGCACGAACAACTCGAACGATGCGGTCTCATTCATGCCGGCGTCGAAATACGCCTGCAGCATCGTCAGCTCGTAAAGATCGGTCAGCAGCACGCTGCCGAGCGCTAGCTTCATGGTGCACTCCTCGCCCGATGGCGTCATGCCGCAACCCCATCATGCTCCATCAAGCACGCCCGGCTCCGCGCGGTGGCGAACGTTTTTCCGCAATGCCGTCACGGCGGCGCGGACAACCTTCAGAACAATGGACGCCCGCGCTCATCTCGGCTCGCGTCGTCAACCGGGCTTGCCGTCTATCCGAGGCATGCTCAAATAAGGCGCATAGCGGATCACGTAAACCACGAGCGCCGCGCACCACGCGCCGCCTGCGATGTCGATCCATACGGCGCTCATAGCCGGAAACACGAGCGGGCCGAACACGCGTGCGAGCGCGGCTACGATCATGAGCCAGTAGCTCGCGATCTCGAACCGTCCCGCAATCAGCATCCGCCCGGTGTGACCAAGCGCGGTGCGTGTGATCATGGCGATGATCGCCCCGCCCATTGCACCGACGGTCAGCGCGTGGATGGCCAACGAGTGCGACAGCACGCCGAGCGCGGCGCCGGCCAGCAGCGCGAACCCCACGGGAATCCACGCGCACGCCGCATGTAGCACCCAAAGAATGGGGCGCGGCCCGACCCGCCAGGACCGCCATCCCACGATGCGCACCGCGTGAATGGCGGCGGTCGCCGCGGCGCACGCGGCCACGACGATCCCCGGCGCGCCCAGGGCGTCGGCCCCCAGCGCGATCAGCGGTGCGGGCGCCGCCCACGCGTCGACGAACTTCCAGCGCCTGACGGCAAACCCCGGAATCGCGTTCGTCGTGAACATCGGCACCACGCGTCCCGTGATCACCGAAATGAACATCATGACGAGCCCGGTCGTGGCATATGCCACGCGCAGCGCGAGATCGAAACGGCCCTCCCAGGCGTACCAATGAAACAGCGCGTTCAGCAGCCCGAACAGCGCAAGCGCCACGGGCAAGAAAATATTGTGACGATTCTTGGCGGCGATCAGCACCCGCAGCAGAACCACCGCGACGATCGGCAGGAACGCCACGTCGACCACCGCCGCCGCGAGCGAAGGACCGGTCCAGACGAGCACCCGCCCCGCGGCCCATAACAACCAGAGCCCGCCGAGCGCCGCGCCGGTCGGCGTCGGACGCGAAGTCCATGCGCGCACGGCCGTCAGCAAGAAGCCGACGACGATCGCCGCGACGAATCCGAACAGCATTTCGTGCACGTGCCAAACGACGCCCGACATCCGCACGGCGTGCCCGGCGGAGCCATGGCCTCGCAACGCCGACAGCCAGAGCGCAACGGCGACGAGGCCGAATAGCGCTCCGCCAAGGTAGAACGGACGGAATCCCAGGCGCAGAACGGGCCACCCCGCGGCTTGCGATGCGCCGCGCCCGAGCGGCTCGTTGATTTTCATCATCATGCTTGGTCCCCCAGCGACTTTTCGCCGCTCAAGGTTTTCATAGTAGGCCTTCGTTTCCTTGGGCCAAATGCGCTAACCGCCCCGCCGCCCGTCGCATCGCTCGCTTGCTTGCTTGCACGGCAGATACATCACGCAGTGATACAACCGTCGTCAGCATAGCGCGCCGGTGCGCCCTCGACCGGCCCTGCGACAATTTGCGCGCCGGCCAACGTCTTCAGCGACCTATCTTGGTAGCAGGCGATCGGCGATCCGTCGCCCAACCTGCATTCGATACGGAGGAAAACATGCTCAGTCCTCATGAATTCGCCGCGCTGCTGCTCGTGGGCGGCAAACGGGATTTGGGCGAGCTAGATCGGGGCGATGTGGCGTCGCTCGTGGAGCGCCAGCTCGTCGCGCTGGACAAACTGGTCGTGGGCCGGCAACTGCGCTTGACCGAGCGTGGCGAGTCGGTGGTCAAAGCCGTGGCGAGACGCCCGCACTAGGGCGCTCGCAGTCGGCGCGGGCGGTCGAGGGCGGCTGCCGCGGCGCTTGGACGTCGGACGGCGCCGAAGTGCGGTAGTATCCGCACCGAAGCGGGATTTCGCTCGCGCCCGGTCGATTCCCTCGCTTGGCGCGCCGCGCGAGATGCGCGCTCATCCCTTCACCTATCGGTTCGCCGTCTCATCGTCCGTTTGCCGTGTCACCGTCCCCGACTTCCGCCCCCCAGAGTTTCGATGAATACTGCGCGCAAAAGGCAGCCCCCCCGGGCTCGAGCGTCTACTACGCGCTGCGTCAGGCACCCGCCGCTCGTCAGCCGCTTTTGACGGCGCTCTACGCCCTGCGCCGCGAACTCGAGGAGACGGTCAAGGATGTCAGCGATCCGACGATCGGACGCACGAAGCTCGCATGGTGGCAAAAGGAAACGGCCGCGCTGGCGGCGGGACAGCCGTCGCACCCGGTGTCGCACGCGCTCGTCGCTCATTGCCGCGACATCGAGGCCGAAGGGCCGATGCTGCGCAGCTTGGTTGCCGGGTTCGAGATGGATCTAGACCAGGCGCGCTACCTCGACTTTCCCAACTTGACGCGCTACATCGAACGCGTCGGCGGCGCATTCGCGGCTGGCGTAGCACGCGCCACGGCGCGCGAGCCGCAACGCGCCGAGACGTGGGCAAGCACGCTCGGCAATGCGCTGATGCTTGCGCAGTTCGTGCAGGAACTCGGCAACGATGCGCGACATGGACGCATCTACTTGCCTATCGACGAGCTGCAGCGTTTCGGCGTGACGGCGTCCGACCTCATCAACCGCAAATACGGCCCGTCGTTCACCGAACTCATGCGGTTCCAGACGAATCGAGCGCGCGAGTCGCTGCGCACCGCGCTTGCCGGCATCCCTGCCGCGGAGCGGGCAACGCAACGCACGTTGCGGGCGCAAGCCGCGCTGTCGCTCTCGTTGCTCGACGAAATCGAACGCGATGAATTCCAAGTGCTGCATCAACGCATCGCGTTGACGCCGATCCGCAAGCTTTGGATCGCGTGGCGCGCGGCGCGCCGGCATTGACGCGCTGAACCACGCCGATCGATGCTCGACGAAGCCGGCCTGCGGCTCGATCAACGCCTGTAGAGTTCGCGCACGGCGTCCTCGATGTGCTGGCGAAGCAAACGCCGCTCATCGACCGTCATATGGCCGTCACGCTGGTGATCGCCGAACTCGGCCGGCGACGAGGCCGTCCTCATGATCGGCACGCCCTGGACATTGGGTGCGCTTGCCGCGGAGGCGGGATGCGCAAGCGGCTCGCGCCGCGGCGGCAGATAGCGGCGATGCCACGGATGATGCTGCTCGACCCGGCGCTCGCGCGCCGGCGCCTGCGCTTGCGCGTCGGCGGCAACGGTCAGACTGGCGAGCGCGCCGGCGATGGCGACCGCGGCGATCCGCGCTCGCATGCGCGGCAACGCGCGTCCCACCGTCATCTTGTTCCCTTCGTCATGCGGCAACCGGCTACCTCGAATTACGTATGCAGACGCTCGGCCCAGGCCAAGCGCGAGAGAATGGTGTTATGGGATGAAGTATCCACCGAACAGCCGCTATTCGTGAAGAAGTTTAAGGGGAGGCCGTTTACGCGACGCATCAACACGGGTAAATTTTGTAACTGTCTGTAACCCAATAATTCACCGTTTCGCGTCCACCTTTCCAATCGCGCTAAGATGCCGCCCATGGAAACTAAAAACCCCTCGAAGATTCTCGTCGTCGACGACGACCCTCGCTTGCGTGATCTGCTGCGCCGCTACCTCGGCGAGCAAGGCTTCAACGTCTACGTCGCGGAGAATGCGCCCGCGATGAACAAGCTCTGGGTGCGTGAGCGGTTCGATCTGCTCGTGCTGGACCTGATGCTGCCCGGCGAAGACGGGCTGTCGATCTGCCGCCGTCTGCGCGGCAGCAACGACCGCACGCCGATCATCATGCTGACGGCCAAGGGCGAGGACGTCGACCGTATCGTGGGCCTCGAAATGGGCGCCGACGACTACCTGCCCAAGCCGTTCAATCCTCGCGAACTCGTCGCGCGCATTCACGCCGTCTTGCGGCGTCAATCGCCGTCCGAACTGCCCGGCGCGCCGTCCGAAACAGCCGAGGTGTTCGAATTCGGCGACTTCGCGCTCAATCTAGCCACGCGCACGCTCACGAAGTCCGGCCAGGAGATTCCCCTCACGACGGGCGAATTCTCGGTGCTCAAGGTGTTCGCGCGCCATCCGCGGCAGCCGCTGTCGCGCGAAAAGCTGATGGAGCTCGCCCGAGGCAGAGAGTACGAAGTGTTCGATCGCAGCCTGGACGTGCAGATCTCGCGTCTGCGCAAGCTGATCGAAGTCGATCCAAGCAGTCCCCGCTTCATTCAAACCGTTTGGGGCCTCGGCTACGTCTTCATCCCCGACGGCGCGGCGTGACCTACGCTCGGCCCTCACGCGCGCCCCGCTAGCCCCCATGCGCATCAACCGGCGGTTTCTCGCCCACGCGTTCGGGGGCCTGTTTTGGCGCACCTTCTTGCTGATCGCGCTGTTGATCGCGGTCAGCCTTACCGCATGGTTTCAAAGCTTCCGCGTGATCGAGCGCGAGCCACGGGCGCAGCGCGTCGCGCTCCAGCTCGTGGCCATCGTCAAGCTCACGCGCACGGCCCTGCTCTATTCCGATCCGGACCTACGCCGCGCGCTGCTGCAAGATCTCGAGAGCAACGAGGGCGTGCGCGTCTACCCGCGCGAGGCCACCGACAAGTTCAAGCTGCAGCCCGACGAATCGCTCAATCGGCTCATCGAGCATGACATTCGCGGGCGGCTCGGCGACGATACTGTCATCGCGCAGTCGGTCAACGACATCCCCGGCGTCTGGATCAGCTTCAAGATCGACGACGACGACTATTGGGTAGCGCTCGACCGCGATCAGCTCGACAGTGTGACGGGCTTGCAGTGGGCAGGCTGGGGCATCTTCGCGCTGGCGCTGTCGCTGTTCGGCGCCGCGTTCATCACGAGCCTCGTGAACCGTCCGTTCGCGCGCTTGGCCGCGGCCGCGCGCAAGGTGGGGCTGGGTCAAGCGCCCGAGGCGCTGCCCGAACAAGGGCTTGGCGTTGCGGCGGAAACCAACCGCAGCTTCAACCAGATGGTGCGCGACCTCGAGCAGCTCGAGGCCGATCGCGCGCTGATGCTGGCGGGGATCTCGCACGACTTGCGCACCCCGCTCGCGCGCCTGCGCCTCGAAACGGAAATGAGCCCGTCCGACCAGGCCACGAAAGACGCCATGATCGACGATATCGAGCAAATGGACTCCATCATCGGGCGTTTCCTCGACTATGCGCGCCCGGCGCAGCACTTCTCGAGCCCTGTCGACCTTTCGCTCGTCGCCGGAGAAATGGCGGCTCGCATGGCCAGCGAGGACGGCGTGCGGCTCATCGCCCGCCTGGCCGATTCGGCCGTCATCGAAGCCGATGAAACCGACGTGCGGCGGGTGGTCGGCAATTTGCTGGAGAACGCGAAGAAGTACGGCTTGAGCGAATCCGACGGCGTGCCGCACATTATGCTCGAGACGCGCGTGTCGCACTCGCGGGTGGAGCTGTCGGTGCTAGACGAGGGCCCAGGAATCCCCGAGGACCAGATCGGGCTCGTCACCCGTCCGTTCTATCGCGTCGATTCGGCGCGCAGTCAGGCGAACGGCACCGGTCTCGGCATGGCCATCGTGCAGCGCCTCGTGAGCCGCCATCGCGGCACGCTCAAGTTGCGCAACCGCACGCCCGGGCCGGGCCTCGAGGTCACAATCGAGTTTCCCCTCGCCAAGAGCGCGTAAGGTCGAGGCCGCTCGGCCGTCGATCGCTAGCCGGGGCCGATGGCTCCCTGAACTCAATGGGCATGCGCACGCGTGCGGGTCCGCAGTCGTTACACCGAGCCGGTACTTTTGATCAGTGCGTCCTTTTCTTGACTCGACACACCAGACACAGGAGTCGTCCCATGAAAACCGTCGGCGATAAGCTCGAAGCGTTCACCGTGTCCGCCGCGAAGCCGGGTTTCAATCACCATGAAGAAAACGGCGAGTCGGCATTCGAAGAGATTACCGAACAATCGTTCCCCGGCAAGTGGAAGATCATTTATTTCTACCCGAAAGATTTCACGTTCGTATGCCCGACTGAAATCGTCGAATTTGCGAAGCTACAAAAGGATTTCGAAGAGCGCGAGGCCGTATTGCTCGGCGGCAGCGTCGACAACGAGTTCGTCAAGCTGGCCTGGCGCCGCGAGCACAAGGACCTCGACAAGCTGAACCATTACGCGTTCGGCGACGTCAAGGGCGAACTGATCGATCAGCTCGGCGTGCGCGACAAGGAAGCCGGCGTGGCCCTGCGTGCAACCTTCATCGTCGACCCGGACAACACGATCCAACACGTCTCGGTGAACAACCTGAACGTGGGCCGCAACACGCAGGAAATCCTGCGTATCCTCGACGGCTTGCAGACCAACGAGCTCTGCGCATGCAACCGCGCGGTCGGCGGCGGCACCTTGTAGCCGTCGCACGCCTTCGATGCCCGCCATGCCCGAAAAGCGCAGCGGGCTGACGGTCGCCGCGATAGCTAAAGCCAATTAAAAACATGAATCAATTGCAGGCGTACTTAGCACGCCACGCGGCGCGTTGGCGCGGAACCGCCGCGTCTTTCGTCGTTCAGGCGCCCGCGGCGCTCGGGCCGCTAAGCAGTACGGCGGCCTGCGCCTCGATGCCTTCCCCACGTCCCAAATAGCCGAGCTTCTCGTTCGTCTTCGCTTTGACGTTGACGCATGCGAGCGGCAGCGCGAGATCCTCGGCGATATTGACGCGCATCGCCTCGATGTGCGGCGCGAGTTTCGGCGCCTGGGCGATCACGGTACTGTCGACGTTCACGATTGCAAAGCCCGCTTGCCTCACGCGTGCCGCGCATTCGCGCAGCAAAACCCGGCTGTCGGCGCCTGCGAAGCGCGTATCGGTATCGGGAAAGTGCCGGCCGATGTCGCCCAGCGCCGCCGCGCCGAACAGCGCATCGGTCACGGCATGCAGTAAGACGTCGGCATCCGAGTGGCCGAGCAACCCGCGCTCGTACGGCACCGTTACCCCGCCAATGATGAGCGGGCGCCCCGGCACGAGCGCGTGAACATCGTAGCCTTGTCCGATTCTAAAATTCATTCGAGAGTCCATTCCATTGCAGTCGCGACCACGGTCGCGGTTCGTTCGATGTGTGTTGATTGCTCTGCCGCGCCCGTCGCTCTAGGGATTCGAGCCGTGCGTCAGAATCGCTTCGGCCAGTGCGAAATCTTCGGGGTACGTGACCTTGAAGTTGCGCAAGCTGCCTTGCACGAGCCGCGGGGCATGGCCGAGCCATTCGATGGCGCTCGCTTCGTCGGTCAGGTCGTGACCGTCCCGCTCGGCCCGCGCGATCGCCTCGCGCAGCATGCCGATGCGAAACATTTGCGGCGTTTGGGCTTGCCAAAGGCCGTTGCGCGACTCCGTGCGGGCGATACGGTCGCCCTGATCGATATCCACGCGCTTGAGCGTGTCCGCGACGGGCAGCGCCATGATGCCGCCCACGTCGTCGTCGGCGAGCGCCGCGATCAGCGAACGGATCAGCGCCGGCGTGATGCCGGGCCGCGCCGCGTCGTGCACGAGCACCCAATCGTCGTCGGCCGCGCCGAGTTCGGCCAGCGCATCGAGGCCGTTGCGGACCGAGGCCTGCCGCGAGGCGCCGCCGCAGCGGCGCACGGCGAAACGAAGCGGCGCGAACCGCTGTTCGTCGAAATGCGCGTCGTCGGGGGAAATGACGACGAGCGCTTGCGCGAGTTCGTCGCAGGCGTCGAAGGCGGCCAGCGCGAAGTGCAGCAGTTCCCGTCCGGCGACGGTGCGATATTGCTTCGGCATGGGGGCGCCGGAGCGGCTGCCGGTACCGGCGCAAGGGATCAAGGCGAAGAAGCGAGAGGTCACGAAACGAGGTTGCCGATCAAAAATAGACGACGGATTTTATAATAGGCGCTTTGCTCCGGGCATCGCGCCGCTTCGCGACGCCGCGCCCGGGGCGCGAAAGCCCGGCCCACGCCCGCCTCCGAGCGGTGTAGGCCCGCTTGCCGCAAGGCTTTCGTTACGCCCTCATGCAAGGCCGCACGCTCTTTCGTCATGCCGCAAACCGACAGCACCTCCGCTCCGCCCCTACTGCCCCTCGCGCTCGTCAAGGCCGGTCAACGCTTCGCGTTCGACGGCACCCACGGCTCGTCCGACGCCCTTTTGATCGCGCGCTACAGCGAGGCGGCCCGTGCGCAGGCGCCGAGCGGAAAGCCGCCGCTGACCGCCGTCGTGTGCGCCAGCGCCGTCGATGCTCAGCGGCTGGCCCAAGAGATTCCGTGGTTTGCGCCGAACGCCCGCGTGCGCTTGCTGCCCGACTGGGAAACGCTGCCGTACGACACGTTCTCCCCGCACCAGGATCTGGTGTCCGAACGGCTGGCGACGCTGCACGATCTCGGCGAGGGCCGCTGCGACATTCTGCTCGTGCCCGCCACGACCGCGCTCTATCGCATGCCGCCCGCCGCGTTCCTGGCCGCCTACACCTTCTCGTTCGCGCAAGGGGAGCGGCTCGACGAGGCCAAGCTCAAGGCCCAGTTGACGCTGGCCGGCTACGAGCACGTGAGCCAGGTCGTGCGGCCCGGCGAGTACTGCGTACGCGGTTCGCTGATCGATCTGTTTCCGATGGGCTCGCCCCTGCCCTACCGGATCGACTTGTTCGACGATCAAGTCGATTCGATCCGCGCGTTCGACCCGGACACGCAACGCAGCTTGTATCCCGTGCGCGACGTGCGACTGCTGCCCGGACGGGAATTTCCGTTCGACGAAGCCGCCCGCACGGCGTTTCGCAGTCGCTGGCGCGAGGTGTTCGAGGGCGACCCGAGCCGGTCCTCCGTCTATAAGGACATCGGCAACGGCGTGCCTTCGGCCGGCATCGAGTACTACCTGCCGCTGTTCTTCGAGGAAACGGCCACGCTGTTCCACTACCTGCCCGAGGATGCGCATCTCGCATTCGTCGGCGATCTCGACGGCGCGATCCGGCGCTTTACGACCGATACGAAGCAGCGCTACGGCTTTCTCTCGCATGACCGCGAGCGGCCGATCCTCGAACCGCAGCGCCTGTTCCTGTCCGACGACGATTTCTATACGCTCGCCAAGCCCTTCGCGCGCCTCGTGCTGCCGTCGAGCGGCGGCGGCGCCTGGTCCACGGCCCTGCCCTCGCTCGCCATCGATCGCCATGCGGACGATCCCGTCCTGGCGCTGCGCGGCTACGTCGAGGGCGCCGGACGGCGCGTGCTCGTCGCCGCCGAATCGGCGGGCCGGCGCGAGACGATCGCGCAGTTGTTCGCCGAGCATGGCTTGCGTCCTGCTTCGGTCGACAGCTTCGCCGATTGGCTGACGAGCGACGAGCGCTTCACGCTCGGCGTCGCCCCGCTGACGAGCGGCTTTTCGCTGCCCGCCGAGGGCATCGCGATCGTCACCGAGACCGAGCTCTACGGCACGCTCGCGCGCCGAGCCGGCCGGCGCCGCCAAGAACAGGCGAGCAGCGTCGATTCGATGGTGCGCGACCTGTCGGAGCTGAAGGTGGGCGAGCCGGTCGTGCATGCGCAACACGGCATCGGCCGCTACATGGGGCTCGTGTCGATGGACCTCGGCGAAGGCGAAACCGAGTTTCTGCACCTCGAGTACGCGGGCGAGAGCAAGCTGTACGTGCCGGTCTCCCAGTTGCACGTCATTTCGCGCTACAGCGGCGCCGACCCTGAAAGCGCGCCGCTGCACGCGCTCGGCTCCGGGCAATGGGAAAAAGCGCGGCGCAAGGCGGCCCAGCAGATTCGCGACACCGCCGCCGAGCTCTTGAATCTGTACGCACGGCGCGCCGCGCGCGAAGGCCATGCGTTCAAGCTGGAGCCGCGCGACTACGCGAAGTTCGCCGAAAGCTTCGGCTTCGAGGAGACGCCCGACCAAGCGGCGGCCATCGCCTCGGTCATCGGCGACATGACGGCGGGCCGGCCGATGGATCGTCTGGTCTGCGGCGACGTCGGCTTCGGCAAGACCGAGGTCGCCCTGCGCGCCGCCTTCATCGCCGTGATGGCGGGCAAGCAAGTGGCGCTGCTCGCACCGACGACGCTGCTCGCCGAGCAGCACACGCAAACGTTCACCGACCGCTTCGCCGACTGGCCCGTGCGCATTGCCGAACTCTCGCGCTTCAAATCGACGAAGGAAGTCAACGCGGCCATCGGGCAGATCAACGACGGCTCGGTCGACATCGTCATCGGCACGCACAAACTGCTGTCGTCCGATGTGCGCTTCAAGCGCCTCGGCCTCGTCATCATCGACGAAGAACACCGCTTCGGCGTGCGGCAGAAAGAGGCGCTCAAGGCCTTGCGCGCCGAGGTGGACGTGCTCACGCTGACGGCGACGCCGATTCCGCGCACGCTAGGCATGGCGCTCGAGGGGCTGCGCGACTTTTCCGTCATCGCGACGGCGCCGCAAAAGCGGCTCGCCATCAAGACGTTCGTGCGGCGCGAAGAGGACGGCGTCATTCGCGAGGCGATGCTGCGCGAGCTCAAGCGCGGCGGCCAAGTGTACTTTTTGCACAATGAGGTCGAAACGATCGAGAATCGCCGAGCGATGCTCGAAGCGCTCGTACCCGAGGCCCGCATCGCCGTGGCGCACGGCCAGATGCACGAACGCGAACTCGAACGCGTCATGCGCGATTTCGTGGCTCAGCGCGCGAACGTGCTGCTGTGCACGACGATCATCGAAACCGGCATCGACGTGCCGAGTTCCAACACGATCATCATTCACCGTGCCGACAAGTTCGGTCTCGCGCAGCTGCATCAGCTGCGCGGCCGCGTCGGGCGCTCGCATCACCAAGCCTATGCCTACCTGCTCGTGCACGACCCGCAAGGGCTCACGAAGCAGGCCCAGAGACGGCTCGAGGCGATCCAGCAAATGGAAGAGCTCGGCTCCGGCTTTTACCTCGCCATGCACGACCTCGAGATTCGCGGCACCGGCGAGGTACTGGGCGACAAACAATCGGGCGAGATCCACGAGATCGGCTTCCAGCTCTACTCGGATATGCTGGCCGACGCCGTAAAAGCGCTCAAGAACGGGCAAGAGCCCGACCTCACGGCGCCGCTCGCGGCAACGACCGAAATCAATCTGCATGCACCGGCGATCCTTCCCGCCGACTACTGCGGCGACGTGCAGGAGCGCCTGTCGATCTACAAGCGCCTAGCCAGCTGCGAATCGAGCGATTCGATCGACGACATTCAGGAAGAACTCATCGATCGCTTCGGCAAGCTGCCGCCGCAAGCGCATGCGCTCGTCGAAACGCATCGGCTGCGGCTCGCGGCAAAACCGCTCGGGATCTCCAAGATCGATGCGGGGGAGGCCGCGATCAGCCTGCAGTTCGTCCCGAATCCGCCGATCGACGCGATGCGGATCATCGAGATGGTGCAGAAGCACAAACACATCAAGCTCGCGGGGCAAGACAAGCTGCGTATCGAAACGCGCAGCCCGGACTTGTCGGTGCGCCTGGCGACGGTGAAGGAATCGCTGCGTGCTCTGGGCGCACCGTCGCGGCAGGCTGCGCCCTCGGCCGCGCGTTGATTGCAGCGGACATGCCGTCGAACGAGAGGGGCGAGCGCATAAGGCGCCCCGCTCATGGCGCACTGCACAAACGACGGACAGCGCGATCGCTTGGGTACGTCCGCGGTTTTTCGGTATGATCGGAGCCACTCTAAAGATGGAGCTTCGCCATGTCGCAGGATGTCGAAACGGCGCCGTCCTCCCCTTCCTCGCCCCTTTCCTCGCCGTCTTCGGCTTCTTCCATGTCGCATAACGCATCGCCTCTCAGCCTGTCATGGGTCGAGCGCCTCGTGTCCATCGATACGACGAGCCGCGTCCCGAACCTCGGTCTCATCGAGATGGTGCGCGACGCGCTTGCCGCCCAGGGCATCCGCTCGACGCTCACGCACGACAACCGGGGCCAATGGGCCAATTTGTTTGCGACGATCCCGGCGTACGACGGGGAGACGAACGGCGGCGTCGTGCTGTCCGGACACACGGACGTCGTGCCGGTGGACGGCCAAGCGTGGGATAGCGATCCGTTCAAGCCCGAGGTGCGCGAGGGCCGGCTATACGGCCGCGGCACGTGCGACATGAAGGGCTTCATCGGCGCCGCCCTGGCACTCGTGCCGGACATGCAAGCCGCCCGGCTCGCCAAGCCGATTCACCTCGCGCTGTCGTTCGACGAGGAAATCGGCTGCAACGGCGCGCCTTACATGATTGCGGACCTGCAGCAACGCGGCGTGAAGCCCGAAGGGTGCATCGTCGGCGAGCCGACGAGCATGCGTCCCATCGTGGCGCATAAGGGGATCAACGCCTATCGATGCTGCGTACGCGGCCACGCGGCCCATTCGTCGCTGACGCCCAAGGGCCTGAACGCGATCGAATACGCGGCGCGCCTGATCTGCCACATCCGCGACTTGGCCGATGAAATGCGCCGCGACGGCCCGTTCGACGAGTTCTACGACGTGCCGTTCACCACGGCGCAAACGAGCACCATCGAAGGCGGCAACGCCATCAATACCGTGCCTGCCGAGTGCCGCTTCGGCTTCGAATTTCGCAATTTGCCCACGCTCGACCCCGAGGCGATCTTCGCGCGCATAGAACGTTATGCGCACGACACGCTGCTGCCGCAAATGCGCCGCGAGCACCCCAACGCCGCCATCGAATTCACGAAGATCGCCGCGGCGCCGGGGCTCGACGCCTCGGAGCAAGCCGCCATCACGGCGCTCGTGCGCGCGCTGACGGCCAACCGCGAAACGCGCAAGGTCGCCTACGGCACCGAAGCCGGCCTTTTCGCGCGCGCAGGTGTGCCGAGCATCGTTTGCGGCCCCGGAGACATCGAGCAGGCGCACAAGCCGAACGAATATGTCGAGCTTGCGCAACTGGCGGCTTGCGAGGACTTCCTCGGCAAGTTCATTCGAAGCATGTCGGTCGACGCGCACGCCTAAGCGCCGCGACCGCTCATTCACGATACGCTCCGAGCCATGTCCACCGCCACGCCGCAACCGACCGACCGCACGATCGACGCGGAGCCGATCCCCACGCTGGATGCGATCGCCACGCAGCATTTCGCGCTGACGCCTTGGGTGCTGCGCACGCCCGTGTTCGAGCGGCACGATTTTCCTTCGCTCGAAGGCACGGCGCTCAACTTCAAGTTCGAGCTGCTGCAGGCGGCTGGGACGTTCAAAGCGCGCGGCGCCTTCACGAACCTGCTCGCGCTCGATGCCGCGCAGCGCAGCGTGGGCGTCACGTGCGTGTCCGGCGGAAATCACGCGGCGGCGGTGGCGTACGCGGCGCTGCGGCTCGGAATGAGCGCGAAGGTGGTGCTGTTTCGCACGACGAGCCCGGCACGGCTCGAACTGTGCAAGCACTACCGGGCGGAAGTGGTAGAGGCCGACACGCCGGCCGAGGCTTTCGAACTCGTGCGCCGCATCGAGGCCGAGGAAGGCCGCTTTTTCGTGCATCCGTTCAACGGTTATCGCACGGTGCTCGGCACGGCCACGCTCGGCTACGAGTGGGCGACGCAAACGCCCGATCTCGATGCGGTCATCGTGCCCATCGGCGGCGGCGGGCTCGCGGCCGGCGTATCCACGGCGCTTCGCCTCGCGAACCCGCGCGTGCATGTCTACGGCGTCGAACCCGAGGGCGCCGACGTCATGAGCAAGAGTTTCGCGGCGAATCACACGATCAAGATGGGGGCGATGCACACCATCGCCGATTCGCTGATGGCGCCTCACACGGAACAGTACAGCTATGAGCTGTGCCGCCGCCATATCGATCGCCTCGTCACGGTGTCCGACGATGCGCTGCGCGCCGCCATGCTCAAGCTCTTCACGCGGTTGAAGATCGCGGTCGAGCCCGCGTGCGCCGCGCCGTTCGCGGCCTTGCTGGGGCCGCTGCGCGAAACCCTTCAAGGCAAACGCGTCGGCGTCCTGCTTAGCGGCTCGAACACCGATCCGGCTACGTTCGCTTCGCTGATCGCGGGCGTGCACGCCTAAACGCTTCAACGCACTAGCGCCGAGTTATCCCCAGATTGTGTTGACAGACCTGTTGATAAGCTCTGGGCGATTGCGCTAAGCGGTTGTACGCACAACGAATTTCTTCCTGCGCCTAGTTCGAGGCAGATCGCCCGCGCCGCGCTGCCAAGCGTTCACTCACGCGATTGCTCGCCTTGCTCTTCGCGATACACGGCGATGCCCTCCATGGGGTCCGTCGCCTCCCGCCACGGCGCGCGCGCCAGCATGCGCCGCGTATCGTCGTAGCCGGCCGCGCGGCGACGCTCGATGCCGGACGGGGAAAAGTCGATGTCCTTATGCAGATCGTCGTCGCCGAAGCTGGGCGCATCGAGTTCGATGACCTGCATCGTCGTGCCGCACCCCCAGGCGAGCAGATCCTTGACGGCGCCGGACTCGCGCACGTCGTCGGGGATGTATTGCTCGAGCTCGCGGATCACGTGGCGCAAACGATGAATCTGCCGCTGCCGCTCGAGATGACTGCGGGCGCGACTCGAATACTGAATGTCGCGCTGACGCACCAGCGTTTCCAGAATCGACTCGGGCTCGCGCCCACTCGCGGGCCACAGTTGCACGGCGAAGATCACGGAACTGCGGCGCGGCCGATCGTCGAGCACTGCTTCGAGCGGCGTATTGGAGTAGATGCCGCCGTCCCAGTACGACTCGCCCTCGAGCTGAACGGACGGAAAGCCCGGCGGAAACGCGGCCGAGGCCAGCACATGCTCGACGGCCAGCGGCGCATCTCGGTTCGTGAAGTACCGCATGCGGGCCTGGGCGACGTGCACGGCGCCAACCGTCAGCCGCATGGCGCAGGTATTGAGGTAGTCGAAATCGACGAGCGAATGCAGCGTTTCACGCAACGGTTGCGTGCTATAGAACGCCGCGTGCTCGCGCCCGAGGGGCGCGTGCAACCCGAGCCACGCGAGCGGCGACGGCGTGAAAAACGCGGGGATGCCCTGCATGAAGATCGAAGCGCGACGCCACCAATCGTCCAACGCGGGTAGCCAGCCCCCGGTCGCGCCGCCTGTGGCCGCCACGCGCGACCAGAACGCATCGAGCCGCGCAAGCCGCGTCTCGGGCGGATTGCCGGCGAGAATCGCGCCGTTGATGGCGCCGATCGACGTACCGATCACCCACTCGGGCTCGATGCCCGCGTCGTGCAGCGCCTGATACACGCCTGCCTGATAGGCGCCCAGCGCGCCGCCGCCTTGCAGCACGAGCACGACTTGTCCGGGGATGCCGGCGCGCTCGCGTGCGTTTTCGCCCCGCGGCTGCTCGTGAGCGCCGCCTGCCACGTTCTCGTCCATCCGCTTCTCCGTTCTTTCACGCGAAGCACGCTGTTCGATATACGCAGGCGAGCGGCGCCCGGATGCGTGTGACCCTAGTGGTGGTCGAAGAGATCGAGGATCTGCTTTTGCTCTTGCTTCGACACGTCGGGCGTCGGCGCCGGCGTCGCGAGGCCCGCGGGCCCGATCGAGCCGACGGCATCGCTTGCGCCGCCCGCCAGCGCCGTGCCGGAGTCCATCCCGATACTGGCGATGAAGCCGTTGCCGGGCACCTTGTCGGCCAGGTAGATCTCGCCGTCGAGCGTGGCGACGCCCTCGGGCATCGGCATCGGCTGATCCGGCACGCCGCGCAGCGCACGGCCCATGTAGTCGACCCAGATCGGCAGCGCGAGCTGCGCGCCGAATTCACGGCTGCCGAGGCTCTTCGGCTGATCGTAGCCCATCCAGGCCACGGCGACGAGCGTCGGCTGATAGCCCGCGAACCAGCCGTCCTTGGCGTCGTTCGTCGTCCCGGTCTTGCCGGCAAGGTCGGAGCGATGCAGCGCGTTCGTGCCCGCGCCGGTCCCGGCCGTGGCGACCGAATGCAGCAGGCTGTTCATGATGAAAGCATTGGCCGCGCTGATCGTGCGCGGGGCGTTCTGACCCGCGACGATCGGCTGGGCCCTGGAAATCGGCTGCCCGCGCGCATCGTCCACTTCGGCGATCAAATACGGATTGACGCGATAGCCGCCGTTGGCGAACACCGAATAGGCCGCGGCCGATTGCAACGGCGTGACGAGGCCCGCGCCGAGCGCCATCGGCAGGTACGGCGGCGTCTTGTCGGCGTCGAAGCCGAAATTCTGCGTCACGAAGTCCTGTGCGTACTTCGTGCCGATGTACGACAGGATCCGGATCGAGACGAGGTTCTTCGATTTCTCGAGCGCGACGCGCATCGACATCGGCCCTTCGGGGTGATCGTCGTCCTTCGGCTCCCACGGGTCGCCGCCCGGCGTGCTGGGCGGGAAGTACAGGGGTGCGTCGTTGATCATCGTGGCCGGCGCAAGACCCTTTTCGAGCGAGGCCGAGTAGATGAACGGCTTGAAGCTCGAACCGGGCTGGCGCCACGCCTGGGTGACGTGGTTGAACTTGTTTTTGTTGAAGTCGAAGCCGCCGACGAGCGCCCTCACCGCGCCGTCTTGCGGGGCGAGCGAAACGAGCGCCCCCTCGACTTGCGGAAGCTGCGTGATCTGCCAATTGCCCTTCGCATCGGGCATCAGGCGCACGATCGAGCCGGGGCGGATGCGTTGCGCCTGCGAGGCTTTCGGGCCGAGCGCGTACGCGGTGAAGCGCAAGCCCTCGCCGCTGACCTTCGCCGTGCCGCCGTCGACGAATTGCACGGTCACTTCCTTCGGGCTGGCCGCCGTCACGACACCGGCGACGATCTCGCCGTCGTCGGGGTGATCGGCGAGCGCATCGTCGATGGCCTCGTCGCGGTCGTCGCCGGCGGCCGGCAGCTCGACGAACCCTTCGGGCCCGCGATAGCCGTGCCGGCGCTCGTAATCCATCACGCCCTTACGCACGGCGCGATACGCGGCGTCCTGGTCCGCCGAATCGATCGTCGTCGTGACGGACAGGCCGCGCGTGTAGGTCTCATCCTTGTACTGCGCGTACATCATCTGCCGCACCATTTCGGCGACATACTCGGCATGCACACTGTATTCGTTGCCCGCCACCTTCGTGCGGATCGGCTCCTTGATGGCCTCGTCGTACTGCGGCTGCGTGATATAGCCGAGCTCGAACATGCGCTTCAGGATGTACTCCTGGCGAATCTTCGCGCGCTTGGGGTTGACGACCGGGTTGTAAGCCGACGGCGCCTTGGGCAGGCCGGCGAGCATCGCGGCCTCGGCTATCGTGATGTTCTTCAGATCCTTGCCGAAATACACCCTGGCGGCCGCGGCGAAGCCGTAGGCGCGCTCGCCCAGATAAATCTGATTCATGTACAGCTCGAGAATCTGATCTTTCGTCAGCGCGCGCTCGATCTTGTAGGCGAGCATCATTTCGTAGATCTTGCGCGTGTAGGTCTTCTCGCTTGAAAGGAAGAAGTTGCGCGCGACCTGCATCGTGATCGTGCTCGCCCCCTGCGAGGCGCCGCCGTGCAGCAAGTCGGCCGTGCCGGCACGGAAGATGCCGATGAAATCGACGCCGCCGTGCTCGTAGAAGCGGTAATCCTCGATCGCGAGCACCGCCTTTTTCATGACGTCGGGAATATCGGCGAAACGCACCAGGCTGCGCCGTTCCTCGCCGAACTCGCCGATCAGCACGTGATCGGCCGTGTAGACACGCAGCGGCACCTTGGGCCGATAATCGGTCAACGCATCGAGCGAAGGCAGTTGCGGCGCCATGACGATCAGCGCGTAGCCGACGATCAGCGCGCCGACGACGGCCGCCGTGGCCACGAGGCCTGCGAACGTCAGCGCGATCCGGGTACCGAGCGAGCGAGTTGCGCTGCGAGGACCATCGGAATTGGGGCGGGAAGGATTTCGATCGTCGGCCGGGCGGCCAGCGGAAGGCGGTCGTTTGATAATAGGCATGACGGCATGAATGGCGCGGCTCTCAGCGCCTTGTCGCCACGCGAACCCGCTGCGTGGCTGATATGTAATCGTGTGGTCGGCCTCGTTCGGCAGCGAACCGCCGAGCGCGGGGCAACAGCGCATTTTAATGGCATCGCCGCGGCCGCACCGGAATTTTTTTGTTAAGAAGTGATGCAAGACGGCACATTCGCCCGATAGGCGCAGGTTATCAACAGAAAATGTTGAAAGACCTGTGGAGAAGCTGCAGAAAACCTGCGTAAGTGCTTGACAGCGCACGAAAATCGCGCCAAACCGCGTTTGAAGGCACGACGGGCGGCTCTATGATGAAGAACGCCATTGCTCCGCCCGTTTTCCCTGACTCGCCGCGCCCATTCGCACGGCGGTCCAACGACAGCGAGCCGACCATGAATCCTAGCTCCGAACGTGTTGTCGTCTTCGTGACACCCGCTCAGAAACGCGTGCTCGCAGCCCGCGCCGCCCGCATGGGCATCAGCCTGAGCGAGCTCGTTCGGCGCGCGGTGCTCGCCTTCGACGAAACAGGCGAGGAGGTGCGCGCGGCGGGCCTCGTCGACCGGCTGGGCGCCCAAAGCCGAACGAGCGACAGCGACGTGCTGCGGCGGCTGGCGGCGGGCCAGGTGGGGCGGGCAGGAGAAACGGATCCGGACGGCCGATTCACGTCGGCGCCTGGGTCCGACCGCGGCCCAGCCCCGGTCCGCGCCGGCGGGGAGGCGAACGCCCCATCTTCCTCGACCATGGAGCGCCAGATCCCGGAGGGCGACGGCCACAGCGCCGCACTGCCCGTCGCGGCCGCCGTCGCGCGCGCACTCGCCTCCCAGGCGCAAGCCCAAGAGCGCTCCGACGATAGCCCCGATCCGGACGACGAGGCGCTCGTCGCCCGTGTCATCGCCAACGAATCGCGAGATTTAAGCGGGTTTTAACGATACGTTGTTGTACTATCCGCGGGCGTCGAAAACGGGACGCGATGACCGGGCGGCGCTCTTGCAATCGCGCGGCCCGTCCCGACATTGAGCTGGCGCGCCACGTCGCCGAAGGCGCATCGCGCCGGCGGCCGCAACGCGGCGTAGCATGTAGTCATCGGTATCATCGAACCGCCGTAGCCCGCATTCGGCGCCGATTTCAATTCACGGAGGATTTCATGTCGCTATTCGACTCAATTTCGCGCACCGTCAAAGGCTTGCTCAACGATGCGGCCGAGTCCGTGCAGGACCCGTCGCGCGACGCGCGCCAAATCGTGCGCGAGCTGGACGACAGCATCGGCAAGGCCGAGAACGCGCTGATCGAGATCGAGGCGCAGGTTGCCACGCAGCAAAGCAAGCGCGACGCCGCCGCCGAAAAGGCGAAGAAGTACGAAGACGGCGCGAAGCGCGCGCTGCAATCGGGCGACGAAGGGCTTGCGCGCGAAGCGCTGGCCGCGCAGTCGAATGCGGAAGCGGAGCGCGACGCCCTGGCCAAGGAACTGGCCACGCTCGAGCCGTCCGTCGATCAGCTCAAGAGCCAGATCGCCGATATGCGCCAACGCCGCAACGACTTGAACGCCCGCTCGAACATTCTGCAGGCCAAGCAAGAGATCGCGCAGGCGAAGGACGTCGCGGCCACCGCGCTCGGCGGCATCGGCGGAAAGAACTTGTCCGAGGATTTCCGCAAGCTCGAAGACAAGGTCGCACTATCGAATGCACGCTCCGACGCTCGACTGAATTCGGCCGATACGTCGTCGGGCAAGGCGCTCGAGGACAAGCTCGCCGCGCTCGACCACGGCCCGTCGGTCGAGGATCGTCTCGAAGCGCTGAAAAAGCAAATGAACGCGAACACGCCGGCGCAATGACGTCGTGCGACGCGCCGCACGGGGGCGCCGCCGCCAGGCGCCCTCGGGTGAGCGCCGTCTGAACAGGTCGATGGTTATGGAGACGGGCGCGTGCGCCCGGGTCGCTCAATGAAGACATTCCTCGCAGCCGCGCTCGCCGCCCTGCTCTTCGCCTCGGGCTCGGCCTTCGCCGTACCGAGCGCCCAGCAAGTGGAGCGCGCGATGGCGCAAGGCAATTGGCAACAAGCCGACGCCGAACTCTCGCAGGTGCTCGCCGCGCATCCGAACAACGCGCATGCCCACTATTTGTATGGGCAAGTGCTGGCGAACGAAGGTCGCTACGCCGACGCGCTCGCGCAGATCGAACAGGCGAAGACGCTCGACCCGCAAATCCGCTTCACGAGTGCGTCGCGCTTCGCGCAAGTCGAAGCGCGCGTGCGCGCAGCGGCTAATCGCGCCGGCACGCCCGCGCCCGCCCCGGCGCCTTCCGCGCAAACGCAAAGCACCGCGAACCCGTTCGCGCAGGCGGCGCCGCTTGCTCCCAAGCACCACGGTCCTTCGATCGCCGCATGGATCGGCTTGGCGGTCTTGATCGCGGCGATCGCCCTGATCTTGCGCTGGACGCTGCGCCGCGCGCGCTCGAGCGGCGACTCGCGCGCGGATGAGGAGCGCCGCGCGCAACTCAAGCGCGCGACGGAGCTGCTCAACGCGGCACGCTCGTTGAAGCTCGATGCGCGTTTGTCGACGGCCCCCGGACACGAAACGTTGGCCAGCGAAGTCGAAGGTGTCGAGAACCAATTGCGCACGCTCGTCGAATCGCTTTCGAACAACGGCAACCCTGTCCCCGCCTATCAACTCGAGGACTTGTCGCGACAGCTCGATAGCTTGCGCGCACGTACCGAAGGGCGGCCGGATCCGAACGCCAACGCGCCGGCTCCGGGCGCGGGCCCCTCGGTCTACGCGCAGGAAGCCGAGCGCCTGCAGCAGCAACAAGCGCCTTACGGCGCCCAGCAGCCGTATCCGCCGCAGCAGCAGCCGACCGTCGTCGTCCAGCAAGGCGGAGGAATGGGCGGCATGGGCGGTTTGCTGACGGGCGTCCTGCTCGGCGAAGCGCTTTCGCACGGCCGCGATCGTGTCGTCGAACGCGACGTCATCATCGATGACGAATCGCGTCGGCGCGCCGCCGAGCGCGGTGACGGCGGCGGCGTCGATTTCGGCCAAGGCTCGAACGACTGGAACGACGACAGCGGCGGCAGCTCGGACGGCGGCGTCGATTTCGGCAGCGACGATTCGGGCGGTTGGAGCGATACCTGAGCGTGACGCGTTCGTTCACGGTCGCGCCGCGCATCGCGATCATCGGCAGCGGGTTCGCCGGCATCGGCATGGCGATTCGCCTCAAGCGCATGGGCGTCGCTTCGTTGACCCTTTACGAAGCGGCGGCAGACATCGGCGGCACTTGGCGCGACAACGCCTATCCGGGCGCCGCCTGCGACATTCCCTCCCATCTGTACTCGTTCTCGTTCGCGCCGAACCCCTCTTGGTCGCGCACGTTCGGCACGCAGGAAGAAATCCTCGGCTATTTGAAGCGCTGCGCGCGCGATCACGGCATCGATCCGCTGATTCGATGCAACGCCCGCGTCGAGAGGGCACGCTTTGACGACGCAGCGCGCGTCTGGCAGCTCGATATCGTGTCCAAGCATGCTTGCGCGCAACGGAGCGGCGCCAACCCGAACGGCGGCATTGACGAGGTTCGCGAAACCGTCGAAGTCGACGTCGTGATCGCCGCGAACGGGCCGCTTTCGCGCCCCGCGTTGCCGAAAATCGCCGGCATCGAACGCTTCGGCGGCGCGTTGTTTCATTCGGCGCGCTGGAATCACGGGTATCCGCTCGAAGGCAAGACTGTCGCGGTCATCGGCACCGGCGCGAGCGCCGTGCAGTTCATTCCGCGCATTCAACCCCGCGTGGCGCGCTTGCTGGTATTTCAGCGCACGCCGCCGTGGGTCATGCCGCGGCCCGATCGCGCCATCGGCGCCGGGGCGCAACGCCTCTTTCGCTGGCTGCCGTTCGCGCAAAGGCTGGTGCGCTGGGGCGTCTATTGGCAGCATGAAGCCCGCGCCCTCGCCTTCATCGTCAATCCGAAATGGATGCGCGCCCCGATGCGATTCGCCTCGAGCTATCTCGCCCGACGCGTGAAAGATCCGGCGCTACGCGCCAAGCTCACGCCCGACTACGTGCTCGGCTGCAAGCGCGTACTGCTTTCGAGCGACTATTACCCGGCGATCACGCAACCGAACGTCGAAATCGTGACGACGCCTATCCGCGAAATCGTCGAGGATGGGATCGTCGCCGACGACGGCCGCCACTATCGCGTCGACGCGATCATCTGCGGGACGGGTTTCGACGTCGCCGATGCAGGCGCGCCGTTTTCGGTCATCGGCGCGCACGGCGCCGACCTCGACGAGCGCTGGCGCGCGGAAGGGCCGCAGGCGTATCTTGGCGCGAGCATCGCGGGTTTTCCGAACTTCTTCATGATGGTCGGCCCGAACACGGGGCTCGGCCACAACTCGATGGTGTACATGATCGAGTCGCACATCGCCTACATCGCCGATTGTCTGCGCGCCCTTCGCAAACGCGGCGCGCGTACGATGGACGTGCGCGCCGATGTGCAGCGTGCCTTCAACGACAAGTTGCAGGATGCGTTCCGCGGATCGGTGTGGATGAGCGGCTGCCGAAGCTGGTATCTCTCGAAGAGCGGCAAGAACACCGCGCTCTGGCCGGGCTTCACGTTCGCTTTTAGACGATTGACGCGGCGCGTGCGCACGAGCGACTACCGGTTCGACGAATGAGCGCGCGGTCGCGTCGAGCGCGCCGGCAAGAACACACCTGGGCCAACGACGGCGAGGCGGTTGGCAGACCCGTTCGGGCCTGCCCCCGCAAGCTTACCGGCGGCGACGATGCTAGCTCGCCATTGCCGGCTCGACGCCACGCAGCATGTGGGAGCCATGCGGCGCCGCGGCACGCGAACCGCGCTCGCCCGCATGCGCGTCCACGCGGAAGGCCGCGACGGCCGAGTCCAGCTGCGCCGCCTGTTCCTCGAGCGACGCCGCGGCCGCCGCGGCTTGCTCGACGAGCGCCGCGTTCTGCTGAGTCACCGAGTCCATCTGCACGACGGCGAGATTGATCTGCTCGATGCCGGTCGATTGCTCGCCCGAGGCGGCGCTGATCTTGCCGATGATGTCCGTCACGCGATGCACCGCGCTCACGACCTGATCCATCGTTTGACCGGCGCGCCCGACGAGCGCGCTGCCGGCCTGCACCTTGTCGGCCGACGCGGCGATCAGCGACTTGATCTCCTTCGCCGCGCTCGCGCTGCGCTGCGCGAGGCTGCGCACCTCGCCCGCCACGACCGCGAACCCGCGGCCCTGCTCGCCGGCGCGCGCAGCTTCCACAGCCGCGTTCAACGCAAGAATATTCGTTTGGAACGCGATGCCCTCGATCACGCCGATGATGTCGCCGATCTGATTCGAGCTCGAGGCGATGTCCTCCATCGTGCGCACGACGTCGCCCACCACTTCGCCGCCGCGCGCCGCCGTTTCAGAAGCATCATGCGCGAGCGTGCTCGCCTCGACGGCGTGTTCGGCGTTGAGCTTCACGGTCGACGTCAGCTGCTCCATGCTCGACGCGGTTTCCTGCAGCGACGCGGCCTGCTGCTCCGTGCGCTGCGACAGATCGGCGTTGCCGGTCGCGATCTCGCGCGCCCCGTGCATGATCGCCTCCGATCCCATGCGCACGCGCGACACCGTCGCCACGAGCGCCTCTTGCATGCCCTTCAAACCGACGAGCAATCGGCCCATTTCGTTGTTCTGGTTCGCGACGATCGAGCCCGTCAGATCGCCCGATGCGATCCGCTCGCAGTGGCGAATAACGGCGTCGATGGGCCGCACGACGGCCGAGACCAGCGCCGCCCGCGCGAACAGCCCCACGACGAAAGCGATCGCGGCAATGACGGCGGCGCCTGTCGCAAGCGCATGGAACGTCGTCTGCGACTGGGCGTAGCGCGCTTCCTGGTGCGAGACCTGCAATGCCTCGAGCTCGTTGATCGCTTTCTCGTAACGCGCATAGAGTTCGTTCGCCGTCTGCCCCTGCAGCGTGCGGAACGTGTTGAAGTCGTTTTGCTCGAGGGCCTGAAACTCGGGCGTGATCGCCTGCTGGACGAGCGCCGTTCGCGCGCTCGTGACCGCGTCCGCGAGGTGCGATTCGTTTTCGTCGCGCGGCTTTTGCAGATAATCGGCCCATTGCGCATCGCTGTCTTTCAGCACGGCATGCGCCTTCGGCAGCAAATCGTCGCCGGCCTTGCCCATCGAAAATAGGGTCTCATAGCTGCCGAGCGCGAGCCGGACTTGGAGCATGCGTTCGGAGCTCGTTTTCAAATGCGTCAGCGCGGCCGTATCGGTCGCATACATTTGCTTGAGCGCATCGTTGCTTTTTTGCAGGCTCAGCATGCCGGCGGCCATGGCCGCCATCAGGGCGAGCGGATAGCCCGCGATCGTGAGCGTAAGCCCGCCGCGAATCGTAAAGCGTTTGAACATGGCATCGACGTGCGCACGCTCGTGACAAAGCGTGGCACGGTCCCCTCCGTGGTGGTGGTAAAGCGCGCACATGCGGCTCTCTTGCGGAGCGTCGGATGGACCCGGCCTGCTGCGAGTGGTGGTCTGATCGGGCGCGTCGTGCGTGCGAAGGTTCTCGCGCAATCTAAGCGTTTCGCGGCGATTGCGCAATGGCTAAAAGCACTTTAGTCATACTATCGTCATCCCCCACTCAAGCCGGGCCCCACACCGTCCGTAAACACAAAGGACAGCCCGCCCGCGCATGCATCCGGCCTCCACGCATCGCAGCATGCGTAAGCGCCACGTAAGCGAATTTAGCTAGATATGAGCCGCAAGCGCCGCCTTCGCGGCCGCAGCCGATAACGATGCGCAACGACACGCTCGTTCGCGCCAAGGAGACTCTGACCATGCGCCTCACCTTGCGCCGACCTCGCGCCGCGCGTTCGCTCGTCGCGGACATCGCCGCTCACGCCGGCAAGCTCGGCATCGAAATTTGCGACGTATCGGGTCACGTGGAGGAAGTCGCGAAGCGCGTCGAGCAACAAGCCCATGTGTGCCGTTCCCTGCGCGATTCGGCCGCGGTCACGATGCAAGGCAATCACCGTATCGCGGAAGCGGCGCGTCAGGTGCGCGTCGTCAGCCGCGAGGCGTCGAGCGCGGTGGAGCAGTCGCGTCAGACGCTCGATGCGTCGCTTGCCGACATTCACGGTCTGGTCGAGGGCGTGACTGGCATCGCCGCGCAAATCGAGGCGCTGCGCGAGGCGCTCGATCACGTGAGCACGGTCTCAGAGGAAATCTCGCTGATCGCGCGCCAGACTCACTTGCTTGCGATCAACGCGGCAATCGAGGCCGCGCGGGCCGGCGAATCGGGCAAAAGCTTCGCCGTCGTGGCGGCGGAAGTCAAAAACCTATCGAGCAAAACGGCGCAAGCGACGGCCCAGATCGAAGCGACGCTCGCGAGGCTGACTCAGCAAACCGAGCAGCTCATTTCCGACGGCACGGAGAACACGGCGCGCGCGCATCGCGTGAAGGAAGGCTCGGCCACGATCGGCGGCATCGTGCAATCGACGGGAACGGCCATCAACCAGCTCCACGAAGAGGCCGAGCAAATCGCCACGCTGACCGACGACATCGAAGCGCAATGCCATCACCTCGAAGAGCAAGTGGGCGACATGGCAAGCGGCGTCGAACATTCGAGCGAGAATTTCCTGCAAGCGAAGGATCGGCTCACGAGCTTGCTGTCGGTATCGGAAACGCTGATCGAGCTGACGGCCGCGGCCGGCGTGGAAACGCCCGATACCCGCTTCATCGAAGCCGCGCAACGCACCGCCGCGCTGATCGGCAAGCGCTTCGAACAAGCGCTTGCCCGCGGGGAGATCACCGAGGCGGCCCTGTTCGACGCGCACCACGCACCGATTCCGGGCAGCGACCCCCAGCAATTCATGACGCAGTTCACGGCCTTCACCGATCGCGTGCTGCCCGAGATTCAAGAGCCCTTGCTCGCGCTCGACGAGCGCGTGGCGTTTTGCGCGGCGGTCGACGTGCGCGGGTACCTGCCCACGCACAACCGCAAGTTCTCGCAGCCGCAGCGCCCCGGCGACGCCGTATGGAATACGGCCAATTGCCGCAACCGGCGCATCTTCAACGACCGCACCGGCTTGGCGGCCGCGAGCCACACGAAGCCGTTCCTGCTGCAAACGTACCGCCGCGACATGGGAGGCGGCGCGTTCGCGATGATGAAGGACGCCTCGGCGCCGATCTTCGTGAACGGCCGCCACTGGGGCGGACTGAGGCTCGCCTACAAGACCTGAACCCCCGACGTACGCCGGTACACCAAGCCGGCGCGAAAAATCCTCCCCTATCGATCGGCCGTTCGCTATCATGGCCGCGATGGCATGCGCCTTGCGCCGCTCGAGGCGGCCGCATGAATCCCGTCCAGCAAGGAGGAAAAACCAATATGGGCATCGTCAAGGAATTCAGGGAGTTTTCAGTCAAGGGCAACGTGATGGATCTCGCCGTCGGCGTGATCATCGGCGGCGCCTTCTCGACGATCGTCAACTCGGTGGTGAAGGATCTCATCATGCCGATCGTCGGCGTCGCCACAGGCGGCCTCGACTTCGCGAACAAGTTCATTCGCCTGGGCGACATTCCCCCCTCGTTCAAGGGCAATCCCGATTCATACAAGGATCTTCAGACCGCCGGCGTCGCGGTGTTCGGCTACGGCTCGTTCATCACGGCGGTGATCAACTTCCTCATCCTCGCGATGATCGTGTTCGCGCTCGTCAAGTTCATGAACTCGCTGCGCCAGCCGGCGAAAGAAGAAGCACCGGCCGCGCCGCCCCCGCCGCCGGAAGACATCGTGCTGCTGCGGGAAATTCGCGACGCGCTCAAACAGCGTTGAATCGCAAGGGCGCCTGGGGCGCCCGCTCCGGCCCCGGGGCCTTCACGCCCCGCCCTGCGCCTTCGTTTCGGCCGCGCGCTGAATCAGTACTTCGAGCTGAGTGAAATTGATCGGCTTGGTCAAATGCGCCGTAAAGCCCGCCGCAAAGCAGCGCCGCACGTCGTCGTCCGAACCGTAGCCCGTCAAGGCAATCGCCGGCACTTGCGAATGCCGGCGCACCGCACTCACGAAATCGAGGCCCGTCCCGTCGGGCAATCCCACGTCGCTGACAATGAGGTCGAACGTTTTCGCGCGCGTGGCCGCCAGCGCTTCGGCCACCGTCCCGGCGACCGATACGTCGTGACCGAGCGAGCGCATGAGGTGCGCCATGACATCGGCCGTATCGATGTGATCCTCGACGAGCAGAATGGCGATGCGTTCGTCCGCTGGAGCTTGGGCCGACGCAACCGGCACGGGCGCTTCGGCGGGCGCCGCCGCCGTCGGCAAGGCGATCGTGAAGGTTGCCCCGCAGTGCGGCCCAGGGCTGCGCGCGCTGACCGTTCCGCCATGCGCATCGGTCAGCGCCTTCGTGATCGCAAGCCCTAGCCCCAGCCCGCCGAATTGCTGCGTCATGCGCTGGCTGCCCTGCTCGAACGCATTGAACAGCTTGCCGATCTGCTCGGGCGCGATGCCGATGCCCGTATCCTCGATTTCGATTTCGACGCGCATGCGCGCATCGCGCGTGCGCACGTAGATATGCCCGCCGTCGGGCGTGAATTTCGCCGCGTTGCGCACGAGATTCCAGAGCATCTGCTGCAGCCGCGCCGGGTCGGCGAGCACGTGATGATGCTCGGCGCGCCGCTCGACGTGAACGTCGAGCGCCTTGACTTGGATTTCCGAGCGAAAGAGCTCGAGCACGCTGTCGATCACTTCGTGCACGTCGACCGTCTCGAGCGCGAGCCTCAGCTTGCCGTTGGCCACCCGCGTCAGATCGAGCAGATCGTCGATGAGCCGCGCCTCGAGCTCGATGTTGCGCCGGATCATCTTGACGCTCGACTGCGCTGCCGCCGGCAGCTCGGGCATCGTCTCCAGCACGCGCGTCCCGACGAGCACCGGCGTAAGCGGCGTACGCAGTTCGTGCGAGAGCATCGCGAGGAATCGGTCCTTCGCGCGGTTCGCGTCCTCGGCCGTCTGACGCGCGCACTGCTCGGCCGCCAGCAGCCGCTCGTGCTCTTCCATCGTCTCGCGCTGCGATTGAATGTCGGTACAACTCCCGAACCACTTGCCCACACCGCCGCTGGCATCGCGCACCGCGGCAATACGCATGTCGAACCAGCGATACGTGCCGTCGGCCGCGCGCAAGCGCAGTTCGTGCCGATAATCGGCCGCGGCCGTGCCGCTCATGGAATCGAGCCACGATTGCCGCAACGCGTCGCGATCGTCGGGATGCACCGCGTCGAGCCAGCCTAGTCCGCGCGAAGCTGATTCGCCCAGGCCCGTATAGGCATACCACTGCTTCGAAAAGAAGTCGCACTCGCCTCGCGCGTTGCTTGTAAAGACAAGGTGCGGCAAGGCTTCCGACAAGCTGCGGTAATGCGCCTCGCGGTCGCGCAGCAACAGCGCCTCGGCCGATGCGCGTTGCAGGCGGACCTGCGTCAGCACCCTCTCGACCGCCTCGGGCAGGTAGTCCAGATACCCGCCCGACTTCGGCACGACGTCGGAGACGCCGGCCCGCAACGCCTCGATCACGCGCGATTCGTCGGTGAATCCCGTCACGAGGATCGCCGGCAACGTGACGCCTTCGCCGCGCAGGCGCCGGAAGAAATCGAGGCCCGTCTCGGCGCTGTCGAGCTGATAATCGAGCACGATCAAATCGGGCAGGTCTTGCGCGAGCCGCGCGTGCGCGGCCCTCGCGCTAGGATAGGCAAACACGCGGCAGCCCGCACGCTCGAGCGACTTACGCGCCAGCCGCAAAATACCCTCGTCGTCGTCGACGATGAGTACGCGCGCTGGCTCCGGGGAGAATACTTCTGTCATGCTCGTATTGTGACTCTTGCTCGTTCTGTCCGTCGCCTCGTTTCAAGTCATTCGCAACGGCTGCTCGGGCAGCGTCACGTAAAACGTCGAACCCACGCCTTCCGTCGACTCCACCCATGCGCGCCCGCCGTGCCGCTCGGTCACGCGGCGCACGAGTGCGAGCCCGATGCCGTCGCCCTTCGCACGGTCCCCATGCAGGCGCTGGAACGCGCTGAACATTTTGGGCATACATGCATCCGGAATACCCAGCCCGTTGTCGCGTACGAAGTAAGTCCGCATTCTAGGCGCTCGTTCGCCGCTTTCGCGCGGCGGCTGCTCGAGCGTGCCGATCTCGATGCGCCCGGCCCTCGACGTATCGAGATAATTGACGGCGTTGCCGATGAGATTGGCGAAAATCTGCTCGATCGCGGTGGGATCGCCCCAGACGGGCGGCAACTCACCGACTGAAACGGTTACATTGCGCTCGACGATCGCTTGATGCAGCGATTCGACGACGCGCGCGACGGCGCGCGCCACGCTTACGCGCTGCCACTGGTACTCCAGCCGGCCCGCGCGGGAAATCCTCAGCAGCGCATCGATGATCGAGGCCGAGCGCGCGACCGCTGTGCGCAGATAGTGCAACGCTTCGCTCAAATTACCGTCGAGCACGCGCGTGATGCGCCCGCGCTCGGCTTCCGGCAGCTGTGCATCGATCAGCATCGTCCGCAGTTCGTCGCACGATACCTGCAGCTCACGCGAAAACCCCTGCAGATTCACGAGCGGCGAGCGCAGATCGTGCGACACGCTGTAGATGAACATATCGTTGTCTTGCTTCTGCTGCCGCAAATTGTCGTTCACCTGCGTCAATTCTTGCGCTCGCGTCTCGAGCGTCGCCTGGAGCGCGGCCTGATCGTGCTCGGCCTCGGTCAGCCGTGCGCTCGTGCGGTGCAGGGCCGCATCGAGCTGCGCGAGTTCGTCGTTGCCCGCGAGCGGCGCGCCGAGCGCCTGGGAACGGCCGAGCCGCTGCGCATTGGCGGTGAGCGTGCGCAGGCGCCGCCCGATGTTACCGGCGAAGGCCAGCGCCGCGATCGCCCAGATCAGCATCGAGCCGACGATCGCGGCGATGAGCGCGTAGCGCTGCTGCCCCCGCGTGGCCGCCAGCTCGGCGCTACGCTCGGCGTCCAGCCGCGATTCGTCGGCGACGAATGCGCTCAACTCATCGCGAAACGATTGAATCGGCGCGGGCAGCGGTGCGCTGTCGAACGATGCGAGCTGCAGGCGCTGGCCGTCGCGCAACGCGGCGTAGATCTGGTCGGTCTGTGTACGGTAGGCGTTGACGGCCTCGCGCATGCGCCGCACGCGCTCCACTTGGAGCGGATCGTCGGCGACGAGCTTTTCGAGCCGCGACAGGCGATCGCCCAGGTCGACCCACACGACGTGCCGGTCGATGAACGATGGGTCGCCGACGATGAGGCCGGCGCGTACGCGCGAAGCCTCGCGCAGCAGCGGATCGACGATGACCGACGCCTGATAGAGCACTTGCTTGCTGTGCGCGGCCCACTGCCCCGCCTCGGACGCCTGTTCCTGCGTTTTCGACAGCATGCCGACCAGCGCGAGCTCGGCCAAGCTCGGCACGGCAATCAGCAGCAGCCCTTTCGTGAATAGTTTCATGCGTCCTTGGCGGCATCCGACGAGTCGCGCGCCGCCGCACCGCGAAGGCTTCCGGGCGGCACGGCGCTTGCATCGCACGACGTGCAAGAGTGAAACCGAATCATTATCCGTTCAGTTTCAAGATATTTCAACGGACGATATAGAGGCGCGTGGGCGCACAGAAAATCGGCTTTTTTATGAGATCGATCAGCACGCGGGCGAAACTCGGGCCTATTATTGCCATAGATGTCGAGCGCGGCGCGACACACGCCTCGCTCCGGCATGACTGCATACGGGTGTCGACATGCAACGACGCTGCACGGTCGTGAAGACACCGATTTCGTATGCTATAAAAGATCGGACGTGCGGCGCGCGAGAGCCGGGAGTGGTCGCATGAGGACGCTGTGTTTCTTGCAATTCTTTTTCAGGCGAATGTTTATGTCCTTCCCGAGAAAGCGCAGGCGCGCAAGTGCGGACAGCAAGGAGTCGTTTCTCGCTGTGCTGCGCCAGTTCAAACTTTTCGTCCAGCTCGACACCAAGATCGCCCGTGCGCGCGCGCAGGACGAGCCTGTGCTCTACGAGCACGTGCTGCCGGGGCTCGATGTGCTGCTCTGCACCGTGCGCGGTGCGCAGCCGCCCTATCCGGACGTGGACGAACTGCGCAGGCGTTGCATCGAATCGATCGCCAATGCACTCGAGCAGCCGCTAGAAGGGCTCGAGAACGGCGGCTACTGGTACGAGACGAACGGGTTCGGCTTCCTGGTCTTTGCCAGCCAAGCCCGCGCGAGGATTCTGCCCGAGTTCGGCGCAAGCACGGCGGCCCGCGGCGCCCGCAGGCAAAACGCCGGCGACGCCGCCCCTCGTTCGTTCCGCTGACGACGCGGCGGCCATACCGCCTCGTCTATTTCGACGGCTGGCGGCGCGTTGCGCCGGCTTGCGGCCGCACGATGTCGAGGAAAAACGGAGAGAGCTCATGACCGAACATGTCTACAAGTACATCGAACTGACCGGTTCGTCGACGAAGTCGTGCGACGATGCTATTCGGTGCGCGATCGAGCGCGCGTCCAAGACGCTGCGCAACTTGAATTGGTTCGAGGTGACCGAAACGCGCGGGCACATCGAAAACGGCACCGTCGCGCATTGGCAAGTCACCCTGAAGGTGGGTATGCGCCTCGAAGATTGATCTCGGGCGGTGGGCGACACGCGCCGCCCACCGCCCGAAAGCTTACTTCGGCAGTGAACCGTCGACGCCTTCGACGTACCAGTTCAGCCGTTGCAGTTCCGCATCCCCCAGCGTCTTGCCCGCCGGCACCTTCACCGCACCGGTCTGATCCTTGATCGGGCCCGTGAAGACGTCGCGGCTGCCGCTCGCGATCGCATCGTGCGCCTTCTTCTCGTCCGCACGCGCGTCAACCGGCACCGACGTGTTCAAGTCTTCGAGATCGACCGCTCGCTGCGGCAGGCCCCACCACACGGGATCGTTCTTCCACTTGCCGTCGAGTACTTGCTGGATTGCAGCCTGGTAGTAGACGCCCCAGTGGGCGACGACGGAACCCAGGTGGGCATTGGGACCGAACTTCTTCATGTCGGAATCCCAACCGAAGGCGTGAACCTTTTTCTCTTCCGCCGTGGCCAGCGTCGCGCTCGAATCGGTGTTTTGCAGCAGCACGTCGGCGCCCTGGCCGATCAGCGTCTCGGCGGCTTGCTTCTCCTTGCCCGGATCGAACCAGCTGTTGATCCAAATGACCTTCGTATGCACCTTCGGGTTCACCGAACGTGCACCGAGCGTGTATGCGTTGATGTTGCGCACCACTTCGGGGATCGGCACCGATGCGACGAAGCCGAGCGTGTTCGTCTTCGTCACGTGGCCGGCCACGATACCGGCGAGATAGGCGCCCTGGTACATGCGCACGTCGTACGTGCCGAAATTCTTCGCTTTCTTGTAGCCTGTCGCATGCAGGAAGACCGTATCAGGGAAATCCTTGGCGACCTTGAGCTCGAAATCCTGATACCCGAAGCTCGATCCGAAGATGATCTTGTTGCCCTTGCTCGCGAGATCGCGGAATACGCGCTCGGAGTCGGCCGATTCCGGCACGTTCTCCACCCGCGTGATCTTGATCTTGTTGCCGAACTTCGCCTCCGCTTCCTTCGATCCTTGATCGTGCGCGTAGGTCCAGCCGGCGTCGCCGGGATTGCCGAGGTAGACGAAAGCGACACCGGGCGCGTCAAGCGCCTGCGCGGCCGGCGACAGCGCGGCGCCCAGCGCGAGCGCCATGCCGGCGGCAAGCAGAGGCAACGTTTTTCTTCTCATCGAACTTCTCCAGTGGTGTGGGTGAAACGGTCGATTCGGGCGCGGCGCGCTCAGCTCGTTGCGAAAAACGGCTTGCCGAGGGACGCGGGCGCATTGAGCTTGATCGTATTCGGATTGCGCGAAATGACAGCCAGCACGACGATCGTCGCCAGATACGGCAGCATGGCGAGCACCTGCGTCGGCACGGGCACGTCCACGGCCTGTGCGTAGAACTGCAGCCCCGTGACGGCGCCGAACAGCAATGCGCCGACGAGCAATCGTCCCGGGCGCCACGTGCCGAACACCACGAGCGCGAGCGCGATCCAGCCACGCCCCGACGTGAGCTGCTCTTGCCACAGGTGCAGGTAGACGATCGAATAGTAGCCGCCCGCGAGCCCGGCCATGCCGCCTCCGAACAACGTCGCACCGTAGCGCACGCCGATCACGGGAAAGCCGACCGAGTGCGCCACGCTGGGCGATTCGCCGACCGAGCGCAACACGAGACCCGCTCGCGTCCGATACAAAAACCATGCAACAAGGCCGAATGCGGCGAAGGCGAGATAGCCGAGCGGCGTCAGCGCGAACAGCGCCGGCCCGAGCACCGGGATCTTCACCAGGCCCGGAATCGGCCACGCGGCGATCGTCGCGCTGACCGACGCCGAGGTGTAAGGTTTGCCGACATAGGCCGACAAGCCGATCCCGAAGATAGTCAGCGACAATCCCGTGGCAACCTGATTGGCGAGCAGCGTCAACGTGAGAAATCCGAAGAGCAGCGCCATCGCGACGCCGGCGCCGATCGAGGCCGCGACGCCGAGCCACGGGCTTCCTGTCGTGACCGTGACCGCGTAGCCCGTGACGGCGCCCATCAGCATCATGCCTTCGACGCCGAGGTTCAGAACGCCCGACTTTTCCGTGACGAGTTCGCCCACGCCCGCGAACATCAGCGGAATCGCCGCGACGACGGCGCTCGAGGCGAGCGTACCGGCTTGTTGAATATCCATGAGTCGTTTCGTTCTATTTCGATTGGCTGATGATTCGATGGCGGGATCACCCGTGCACGACGCTCGCGACCCGACGCACGCGGTAGTTGACGAATAGGTCCGCCCCGAGCAGGCAAAACAGCAACAGGCCTTGAAACACGCCCGAAAGCGCCTGAGGCAGCTGCATCGAGGTTTGGACCGCCTCGCCGCCGAGGTAGAGCAGCGCCATCAGCAAACTCGCGAGGACGATGCCCACCGGATGCAGGCGGCCGACGAACACGACGATGATCGCCGTGAAGCCGTAGCCCGGCGACCAAGTCGCCTGCAGCTGACCGATCGGCCCGGCGATCTCGCCCATGCCCGCGAGGCCCGCGAGGGCGCCGCTGACGAGCAGCGACGTCCAGACCGTGCGTGTATCGGAGAAGCCCGCATAGCGCGCCGCGAGCGGCGCGAGTCCGCCCACGTTCATGCGAAAGCCGGCAAAGCTCTTGCGCATGAAGAGCCACGCCGCTGGAATAGCCGCGAGCGTCACGAAGATCGAGGCGTTCAGCCGCGTTCCGCGCAGCCAATGCCAACCCCAGTCACCACCGAACGTCGGGTAAAGCGCATCGCCCGAGAACATTTCCGAAATGGGGAAGTTCATCCCTTGCGGATCGCGCCAAGGACCGCTGACGAGGTAGATCAAGAGCTGCGTGGCCACGTACGTCAGCATGAGGCTCGTCAAGATCTCGTTCGTATTGAAGCGCGTTTTCAGGAAGGCAGGGATCGAGGCCCAGATCATGCCGCCCGCGATGCCCGCGCCCATCATGAGGAACAAGATCCACGCGCCGCTCGCTTGGTCGAAGTGAATCGCGACGCCGCTCGCGGCGATACCGCCCGCGAGCATCTGCCCCTCCGCGCCGATGTTCCATACGTTGGCGCGATAGCCGATGGCAAGGCCGAGGCCGATCAGGCACAGCGGCGAGGCTTTGAGCAGTAGCTCGGACCAGCCGTTGGCGTCGGCGAGCGGATCGATGAAGAAGGCGCGCATGGCCTGCCCGGGGTCGCGTCCGACGAGGCTGAAGATGAGAAAGCCGATGGCCAGCGTCAGAAGCGCCGCGATCGCCGGCACGGCAAACTGCATCGCGCGCGAAGGCGTTGGGCGGGCTTCGATTCGGTAGGGGAAGTGCATGTGAACTCGGGCGTCGTAGGTGCGTTTATCAGCGTGGGAGCAGCAAGCGATCCGCGCTCAAGCGTGGAGCGCCTGCTGCTCGGGCGGCGCCGCGCCGCGATCGCCGAAGAGGCCGGCCATCCACAGGCCGATTTCCTCGGCGTTCGTCTCGTCCGTTTTGCGCACCGGCGACAAGCGCCCGCGCGCAAGGACGGCAATGCGATCGCAAATGTCGAACAGTTCGTCGAGCTCCTCGGAGATCACGAGCACGGCCACGCCCCTCGCCGATAGGTCGAGCAGCTGCTGGCGAATGAAAGCCGAGGCGCCGACATCGACGCCCCAAGTGGGTTGCGCGACGACCAGCACTTTCGGCGCTTGCAGCAGCTCTCGTCCGACGATGAACTTTTGCAGATTGCCGCCCGACAGCGATTGCGCGAGCGCATCGGGCCCGCCGCAGCGCACGTCGAACGCTTCGATGCAGCGCGAGGCGAACGCGCGCATCGCACGCGCGCCGATCCATCCGTGCCGCACCATGCCGGGCTGCCGATGCGCGGTCAAGAGCGCATTCTCGGCCAGCGACATGGCCGGCACCGCGCCGCGGCCAAGCCGCTCTTCGGGGACGAACGCGAAACCCAGCCGGCGACGCGCGGCGGCCGAGAGCCGCGCCGCGGGCTTGCCGCAAATCGTCACGGCGTCCGATTCGCCCGTGCAGCGCTTCTCGCCCGACAGAGCCGCAAGCAACTCGGCCTGACCATTGCCCGAGACCCCCGCGATGCCGAATATCTCGCCCGCGTGCACGTCGAACGTGACGTTTTCGAGCGATGTTCCGAACGGGTCATCGCTCAACGCCGACAACGCCTTGACGCTGAGCCGCACCTCGCCCGGCGCATGTGCGCGCCGTGTGTAATCGGGCAGCGCGTGGCCGACCATCAATTGCGCGAGCGACGCATGCGTTTCCTCGCGCGGCCGCACATGCCCCGTCACGCGCCCTGCCCGCATGACCGTGGCCGTATCGCAAAGCTCTTGTATTTCGTCGAGTTTGTGGCTGATGTAGAGAACGCTGCAGCCTTGCGCCGCCAATCGTTTCAACGTTTCGAACAGCTTGCGCACGGCTTGCGGCGTCAATACCGACGTGGGCTCGTCCATGATCAAGAGCCGCGGGTGCTGCAGCAGGCAGCGTACGATCTCGACGCGCTGGCGCTCGCCGACCGTCAGACTATGCACGTGCCGCTGAGGATCGATGTCGAGCCCGTATTCGGCCGACACCTCGCGAACGCGTTTGCCGAGCGCGGCGAGATCGAACGGCTCGTCGAGCGCGAGCGCGATGTTTTCGCCGACGGTCAAGGTCTCGAACAGCGAAAAGTGCTGGAAGACCATGCCAATGCCGAGCTTGCGCGCGTGCGCCGGGCTCGCGATCTCGACGAGATCGCCTTCCCAGCGGATCTCGCCCGCATCGGGGCGCACCGAACCGTAGATGATCTTCATCAGCGTGCTCTTGCCCGCGCCGTTTTCGCCGAGCACGGCGTGAATCTCGCCGGGCGCAACGGTAAGGCGCACGTCGTCGTTGGCCCGCACCGACGGGTATTGCTTGCTGATGCCCGTTAGCGCGAGCCGCGGCACGAGAGGCGCGCGTCCGCCGTCGCTATCGCTTTGGCCCACCGGTGCGCCGAGCGTTGATTGATCGTTCATGAAGTCCGTCGTTCGACTGTCCTGCCACCCTAGTCATGCCATGCGCGACGCACCGACGGCGCGCCGCGCTCCCCGTTCACCTCGATGCGCCGCGCGCCATCGGGTGGTGCTTTCAACTTTCGCCGCCACGCGGCCTGGCCCGACGATACCCAAATCGCAGGCACGCGTCGAGCCGACAATATCGGGCCCAGGCTCCATTCGGCCGCTGCGCTACACGGGTATCCGCGCCCTTGACGCGCGTCGACGTACATATTAAAAACCTGATGTTCCCACGCCCGTCCGATCAGCCTAACCATATATCGGAGCAACCATGAGTCAGCAGCGCGAGGCGATCGACACGTATCTTTTGCGCGTCTTGCACACCCTCTTGATGGAGCGCAGCGTCACCCGCGCGGCCGTCAAGCTCAACCAATCCCAGCCGGCCATCAGCGCCGCGCTGCGCCGCCTGCGCGACATCACCGGCGATCCGCTGCTCGTGCGCGGCAAGTCGGGCATGGTGCCGACCGAATACGGCCTGCGCCTGCTCGAGCCGGTCCAAAACGCGCTGCGCGAGATCGAACGCATCCGCTTCCAACAGCACAACTTCGATCCGGCCACCTCGATTCGCTGCTATCGCATCGGCTGCCCCGACTACCTCAACGTGCTGTTCGTGCCCACCGTGGTCGAACGCTTCCGGCAAGCGGCGCCCAACGCGCAGCTCGAGTTTCATTCGCTCGGCCCCTCATTCGACTACGAACTCGCGCTCGAGGACGGCAAGCTCGACGTCGTCGTCGGCAACTGGCCCGAGCCGCCCGAGCAACTGCATTTGTCGAATCTGTTCGTCGACGAGATCGTCTGCCTCATGAGCAACACGCACCCGTTCGCCAAGCGCGGCACGCTCACGCTCGATCAGTACCTGAACGCGCCGCACCTCGCGCCCTCGCCCTACTCGGTCGGTCAGCGCGGGGCGATCGATGTGCATCTCGCGCGAGAGCGGCTCAAACGCCACGTCGTCGTCACGCTGCCCTACTTCAATCTCGCGCCGTATGTGCTCGTGAAGTCGGACCTCATCTTCACGACCACACGCCTATTCGCCGACCACTACGCCAAGTTCTTGCCGTTGACGGTATTGTCCGCCCCGCTCGACTTCCCGCCGATGCAGTACTACCAGCTCTGGCACGAGCGCTGTCACTACTCCGACGAAGTGCGCTGGCTGCGCAGCCTCATTGCCGACGCCACGCGCACGCTCGTCGAGCGCCCGTAAAGCGCGCTCGCGCCGCGCCGCCTAAGCGCTGCGCGCGGCTTCCCCAAGCGAGCGCGCGAGCGCGTTATGCCGCTCGAGGAGCGGCGCGAGTTCGAGCGTCGCCAAACATCCATCGCGCACGACGACCTTGCCGTCGATCACGCTCAGCGATACCTGCGAAGGCGCGCAGAATACGAGTGCCGCCACCGGATCGTGCAGCGCGCCCGCGAAGCTCGGCTGACGCAGGTCGAACGCCACGAAATCGGCCGCCATGCCGGGCGCGAGCGCACCGATGTCCTCGCGCCCGAGGACCGCCGCGCCGCCTAGCGTCGCCAACTCCAACGCCTCGCGCGCACTCATCGCATCGGGCCCGAAGCCGACGCGCTGCAGCAGCATCGCCTGCCTAGCCTCGCCGACCATATGCGCCCCGTCGTTCGACGCCGAACCGTCCACGCCGAGCCCGACGGGCACGCCGGCATCGCGCATGTTGCGAATCGGTGCGATCCCCGATGCGAGCCGCATGTTCGAACACGGGCAATGCGCGACACCGGTGCGCGTCCGCGCGAACAGGCCGATCCCGGCCGCGTCGAGTTGCACGCAGTGGGCATGCCAGACGTCGGCGCCCACCCATCCGAGATCCTCGGCATACTCGGCCGGCGTCATGCCGAAACGCTCGCGGCTGTAGGCCACGTCGTTCACATTTTCGGCCAGATGCGTATGCATCGAGACGCCGTAGCCCCGAGCAAGCGCCGCCGATTCGCGCATCAAATCGCGGCTGACCGAAAACGGCGAGCACGGCGCGACGACGACGCGCAGCATCGCGTAGCGACCTTCGTCGTGATAGGTCTCGATCAGGCGCTGCGTGTCTTCGAGGATATCGGCCTCGCGCTCGACGAGCGAATCGGGCGGCAAGCCGCCGTCCTTTTGCCCCACGCTCATGCTGCCGCGGCTTGCATGAAAACGCATGCCGATCTGCGCGGCCGCGGCGATGCTGTCGTCTAGCCGGCTGCCGTTCGGATACAGGTAAAGATGATCGCTCGACGTCGTGCAGCCCGAGAGCAGGAGCTCGGACATGGCGGTGAGCGTCGATACCTCGATCATCTCGGGCGTCAAATGCGCCCAGATGCGATAAAGGTTCGTGAGCCAGCCGAAGAGTTCGGCGTTCTGCGCGGCGGGCACGGCGCGCGTCAGGCTTTGATACATGTGGTGATGCGTATTGACGAGCCCCGGCATGACGAGGTGCCCCCGCAGGTCCAGCACCTCGTCGGCCGTGTTCGGCAATTCGCTCGTCGGCCCGACCGCCGCAATCCGGTTGCCTTCGATGAACAGCCCCGCGTCGCGCAATTCACGGCGTGCGCCGTCCATCGTGACCAGCACGTCGGCGTGCTTGACGAGCATCGTCTTGGGGCGTGGTGCACCGGGTGCGTGCAAGGGCGCTTCGTTCGTCATCTAATGTGTTTTCCGCATGGAAGTAAGCCGTTCGACTGCCGACGCAAGCCAACGGCATAACGATCGGGAGCCAAAATAGCCCTGGCAATCTACGTTTGCGCGATACTCGCCTTCACGGTTTCGATATATTGCGTCGATTTCGGCAGACGGCCCCGGGTATTGCGCGCTTCGACGCCCCAGCCTCATGCGGCCGCCCTTATCTTTCCTATCGCGCGCTCACGAGCGGCCGCCCACTTCTTAGAATGGCGACACGGCGCTCGTATCGACTCGCCGACGGGTATGTAGCCACTCGACGTGGAGCCTCGATCCGCCGCTTGCGTATCGGATCGAGCCGCCCTTACACGTTTCGCGTTCATCACAAGGAAAACTGCGAATGGGCAAGCTGACTACCCACGTTCTGGACACGGCGCACGGGCGCCCCGGGGCCGGCATCGCGATCGAGCTGTTCAGGCTCGACGGCGATACCCGGACACCGCTCGCGCGCGTCGTCACCAACGACGACGGCCGCTGCGACAAGCCGCTGCTCGAAGGCGACGCCTTGAGCGCCGGCGAATACGAACTCGTGTTTCATGCGGGCGACTACTTCGCCGCCGCCGGCGTACGCGTGCCCGAGCCGCGCTTCGTCGATCGCGTCGTATTGCGCTTCGGCATCGCCGACGCGCACGCCCACTATCACGTACCGCTGCTCGTCTCGCCATGGGCTTACAGCACCTATCGCGGCAGTTAAGCGCACAGACCAACGGATATCAGGAGCTCGGAGGCGTTTCATGGAAGGTTTCATCACCGACTGGCTGAACCTCGCGCTGCGGTGGCTGCACGTCGTCGCCGCCATCGCGTGGATCGGCGAATCGTTTTATTTCGTCGCACTCGACAACAGCTTGAAAAAACCGAAGGACGCATCGCTCGTCGAGCGCGGCGTCTTCGGCGAACTGTGGCACGTGCACGGCGGCGGGTTCTACAACATGCAGAAATACATGGTCGCGCCGGCGCAAATGCCGGAGGACCTGCATTGGTCGAAATGGCCGTCGTATTCGACCTGGCTGTCGGGCTTCAGCTTGTTCACCGTGCTGTATCTGTTCTCGCCGGGAACGTACCTCATCGACAAGAACGTGCTCGATATGGGCCCCGTCGTAGCCGTCGCGGCCGCGCTCGGCTTCCTGGCCGCGGGCTGGATCGTGTACGACTCGCTGTGCCGCCTGCTCGGGCACAACGATCGGCTGCTGGGGGTAATCGTCGGTGTGTATGTGGTCGTGGCGGCCTGGCTCGCGTGCCATATCTTCGCCGGCCGCGCAGCGTATTTGATCGTCGGCGCGATGATCGCGACGATCATGTCGGCCAACGTGTTCTTCGTCATCATCCCGGGGCAGCGCAAGATGGTGAGCGCCATGCTCAAGGGCGAAGCGCCGAACCCCATTTACGGCAAACGCGGCAAGCAGCGTTCGGTGCACAACACGTATTTCACGTTGCCCGTCGTGTTCGCCATGCTGTCGAACCATTACGCGATGACGTATACGCACCCCTACAACTGGGCCGTGCTCGCCGTCATCATGTTGGCCGGCGCGCTGATCCGCCAGTTCTTCGTGATCCGTCACCGCGGCCAGCACCTCTGGTACTTGCCCGCGGCCGGCATCGCGCTGCTCGCCGCCGCGCTGGCCGTCACGCTGCCCAAGCCTGTCGCACCGCAGCCGCAAGCGGCGAATGAGCCGGCCGTCAAGCTCGCCGATATACAACCGATCCTGCAGCAGCGCTGCGTCGCGTGCCATTCGGCGCACCCGACTTTGATGGGCAGCGCCCCGGCCGGCGTGCTCTTGGATACACCCGAGGAAATCTCGACGAACGCGCAGCGGCTCTACCAACAGGCCGTCGTGCTCAAAGCGATGCCGCTCGGCAACGTTACGCAGATGACCAGCGCGGAACGGGAAAAAGTCGCCGCCTGGTTCAATACGCGCACGCAGTAGTTGGCGCCGTTCATCGTTCGATTCCCCGCTTCGGGGCCGAACGACGGACGAAACAAAGCCCCTTCGGCACAGTCATGCCGAAGGGGCTTTTCACTTCCGAACTGCTCCACCGGCAACGCGCTCGATGCGCGCAGGCGTCAGGCGGCTTGCGGGACGAGGTCGACCGGTTGCGGCACGCGCGCGGCGGGCACGGACAGCGCGGAGAACATCGAGCGATCGTTGAAGCGGAAGAAGCAGACCAGCTGGTCGCAGCCGGCCAGTTTGATCAGTTGCGGCCCCGACAGGTCGACGATGATATCCGCCACTTGCGTCGATAAGCCGAGCCGTTGCCTGCCGGCGTCGCGATCCGTCCGCAACAGGCGCTGCGCCAGCGAGAGATACGACAAGTTGATTTCGCGGATCGATTGGAGGGTCTCGTTACCGTTCATGTCTATCTCCGCCAGGGGCGTCGGGATTCGAACTCAGGGTTTGACGGTGAAAGCCGGAATGTCAGCGGTGCGGCGCCGGCTTACGTCACTCGAAAATCGTTGTTGCGCGGCAAACGTTTGCCGTCATACGACGAAGAAATCAGCAACCGCCGCGCTCGTCGGCCACGCCGGCAGCGATCAGGTTGCAGGCGATCTCGCGCAGCAGATGTTGCGTGAGCGCACCGGAACCACCGAGGCAAAGGCGTTGCAGTTCGATGAGGTCTTTGGCGAAGCGGCTCATGGCGATCTCTCCGTAGCTCAAGGTTTGAAACGTCCGTGCCGTTAAGGCGCTGCGCGAAACGTTTTCCTGTGACCAAAGTATCGGCGAGCGCCTCGAATAAACAAATCAGCCGCCGCTGAACCTCACGTAATACCTGGCGGTAGGCTTGTCAGCGTTTTCCTACGACCAAAGTGCGCCAGGGCTACGCGGGGGGGCAAAACAAGTAAAAACGCCCGCACTCTGCCTGCGGGCGTTCGTAGGATTGAAAGGTTTGAAGGCTTAGCGCTGCGCTCGAGCGAGGGCTTCCGCAGTCAGCCAGAGCGATTCCGGCAGCGTTTGCTCATCGCAATTCGGCCCCTCTCCCCCTCGGTCCACCACGATGAAGTCGCTGACCGCGTCCAGTGCGATCAAGGGGTGGTGCCAGACCCCTTTTGCGTAATTGACGCCCTGCCACCCCCGTGTCACGAACGCACGGACCGCTTCGGGCGCGAGCGAACCGGCCAACGCCACGACGACGATATACGGCTTGTCGGTCAGCGGCACGAATGCCTGCGAGCCAAGCGGGTGACGCTCGAGCATCGTCACTTCGAAAGGCAGCGCCCGCGGCTGACCGCGGAACACGTTGATGAGCGGACGCCCGCCTTCGTCGGCAACGTCGACTCGCGCGAGATCGTGATAGCGCGTCGTCGTCCCGAGGTTGATCGGAATCTGCCGCGCCCCTTCGAGTTCGATGACGTCGCCGAACGGCGCGAACGCCGCGCGCGTCAGCGGCTCGATCGGCAGCGTCTTCATACGCGCGCCGTTCATTGCACCATGCCCCACGCGCGCAGTCGCGAGACGCCGCCATCCGGAATGATGTTCAAGCGAAGGTGCGTGACGGGGCCGAGCGCGGCCAGTTCGGCTTCGAAGTAATGCTGCTTGTCCATCTGCAGCTTCTGCTCGCTAAGCAACGTCGGCCAGAACATGGCCTGCGTGACGAGCGAGCTGTCGGTGCCGCCCTTGACGTACGCTGCCTGGATCGAGCAGCGATCGGGGTAGTTGCCCTTAAAAAAGGCGGTGTCGACTTCGACCTTGGAGATCGTGCCGGGCCGCGCCAATGCGATGATGGTCCAATCGTTGCCCGGCTCGCGCCGACGGCGCGTCTCCCAACCGTCGCCCATGTTGACCCCGCGCCCCGGCATCAAGAGATTCGACGCGGCGCCGAAGTGCTGATTGTTCGCGGCGACGATATAGGCGCCGTTTTCCATCGCAGCCAAATCCACAGGCTCGCCTCGGCTCGCGTTGGCCCAATCGACCTGCGGCTGCCCGTAGACGCGCAGACGCGCCACGCCGCCGTCCGGGTACAAATTCAACCGAATGTGCGTGTAGGCCTGCCCATCGGTCACCTCGAGGTAGTGGTGGCTGTTGCCCTGCAGCGTCGTGGACGGCACGATTTCGCTCCACTCGGTGGCGCCGTCGGGCTGCGCGCCGCCCGCCACGAAAGCAGCCTCGACGGAGGCGGCCGGCGGGAAATTGCCCGTGAAATGGCTCGTATCGATATCGAGCCCTTTCACGACGCCTGCACGCGCGAGCTTGACGACGCACCAGTCGTAGCCGGTCGTGCGCTTGCGGCGCGTCTCCCATCCGTCCATCCACTTGCCGTTCTCGTCGTACTTGCCCGGAATGAACACGGCCGGCTCGGGGTTCAGCATGCGCGCCTTCGGCGCGAAGAATTCGTCGCTCGCCTCGAGCGCCTGCGCCCCGAGCCGCGGATCGGCCAGGTTCACGTAGCGGCGGGTGAAATCGGGAGCGTTCGGGTCGAGAATCGGGAGAGCCATCGTTGTCGTCCTTCGTGTCTGTTCTGTCAATTCGTTCGTACTGCCAATCAAACGTACTATCGCCGCATCGCGTTACGCGGTCACCAGATCGTCGATGCGAAACCGTGCGATGCGGTAAATCTGCTCGAGGCTCGTGCGCAATTCTTCGTCACGCCCATTGTTCACCCGCGCTTCGAAATTCGCGATGATGCCGGCGCGATCGTAGCCACGCACGGCGAGAATGAACGGAAAGCCGAACTTCTCGCGATACGCCGCGTTCAGTCGTTGGAGCTTGTCGAATTCCGCCTGCGTGCAGTGCGCAAGGCCCGCACCGCTTTGCTCGCGCGTCGATTCCGCCGTCAGCTCGCCGCGCACCGCCGCCTTGCCCGCGAGTTCCGGGTGGGCGTTGATCAGGGCGAGTTGGCGCGCATCGCCCGCATTGGCGACGATGCCGCGCATCGCCGCGTCAAGCGCGTCGATGCTCGCAAAGGGCCGGGCGTCCGCCGCCTGCTCCGCCACCCAGGGCGAATGCTCGAAAATGCCCGAGAGCGCGGCCTGGAAGGCGTCTTTCGGCATGGCGTTCAGTTCTTCCAACGTGTATTGCATCGGCTTCATGTGCGCGCGCTGTCCGTATTCGACTGGTAGGGATGATGCGCGCGCCAGTGGCGCGCGATGTCGACGCGGCGCGCCACCCAGACGCGCTCGTGCCGTTCGATATGATCGAGAAAACGCTGCAATGCGCGAAAACGTCCGGGCCGCCCCAAGAGCCGGCAGTGCATGCCGATCGAGAGCATCTTCGGCGCTTCGTCGCCCTCTTCGTAAAGCACGTCGAACGCGTCGCGCAGGTACGTGAAAAAATGATCGGCCGTGTTGAAGCCCTGCGGCGTCGCGAAACGCATGTCGTTCGTGTCGAGCGTGTAAGGTACGATCAGTTGCGGCTGCTTTGCGCCGCTCGTCACTTCGACTTCCGTCCAAAACGGCAGATCGTCGCCGTAGTAGTCCGAGTCGTAAAGAAAACCGCCGTATTCGGCCACGAGCCGTCGCGTGTTCGGGCTGTCTCGGCCCGTGTACCAGCCGAGCGGCCGCACACCCGTGACACGCTCGATCGCCTCCATGCCGAGCCGCATATGCTCGGCCTCGCGCTCCGGCGTCATGTCTTGATAGTGGATCCACCGCCAACCATGACAAGCGATCTCGTGCCCTAATTCGACGAAGGCGCGCGCCACCTCGGGATGGCGTTCGATCGCCATGCCGACGCCGAAAACGGTCAGCGGCAGGCTGCGCTTTTCGAATTCCCGCAAGATGCGCCAGACGCCTGCGCGCGAGCCGTACTCGTAGATCGACTCCATGCTCATGTGCCGCGCCGGATAGGCGGCGGCGCCTACGATTTCGGACAGAAACTGCTCGGAGGCCGGATCGCCGTGCAGGACGCAATTCTCCCCGCCCTCCTCGTAGTTGAGAACGAACTGGACGGCGACACGTGCGCGCCCCGGCCAATTGGCCTCTACCGGGTGCCGGCCGTAGCCGATCAGGTCGCGCGGGTAGCGAGCGTCGAATGTCATGGCAAAGACTCGTGGCAAGGCGTTGGATGACGACGATGCGGCGTTGCGGCGGACGCTCTGCCCGTAGCAAGGCTCAAATCGGTCGAATCAGTGTATAGAAAAGGCCGATACGCGCCCATACGGGCAGGCCGATAACCGGGGTCACCGCACGCGTATGTCCGGCCCGCTTCGGGCCGCTCCGGCCCTGCCCCGTCAGGCATCGCGCGGGCTGAAATCGGCCAGTGGGCCGTCGTAGCGCTTGGGCAGCGGGCGGGCATACTCCCCGCGCTTGGCCGTCTTGAGCCCGAGGCCGACGAGGGCCTCGACCCACTTGAGCGCCGCCGTGACGCCTTCGACGACGGGCGCGCCGATCGCGTCCTCGATCTCACGGGCGAGATCGGCCATGCCGGCGCAGCCCAGTACGATTGCATCGGCGCCGTCGGTCTCGAGCGCGCGGCGGCATTCGTCGACGATGAGACGCCGGGCCGCGGCGCCGGGCTTGTCCAGATCGAGCACTGCCACGTCGATCGCGCGCACGTTGCGGCAGAACCGCTTCATGCCGTAACGCTCGGCCAGATGCCATGCCATGCCCGTCGTGCGCGCGAGCGTCGTCACGACGGAAAAGCCCGGCGCGACGATGCTTGCCGCATGCATCGCCGCCTCGGCGATGCCGATGACCGGCCCGCGCGCCAACTCGCGCGCGGCGAACAGGCCCGGATCGCCGAAGCAGGCGATGACATAGCCGTCGACGCCTTCCCCCTCGCCGGCGGCGACTTGGGCAAGCAATCCGGGCAACGCGAGCGACTCGTCGTACCAGCTTTCGATCGACGGCGGGCCCATGATCGACGTGGCGGCCACGACCTCCGTCGTGGGTGCGGCGATGCAGCGTGCGCATCGCGCCATGGCGTCGGTCATGCGCGCGGTCGTGTTGGGATTGATGAGCTTGATTTTCAACGCCCTTTCCTTCCAATGCATGAGAAGTCGGACACGAAGCCGAACTTGCGCCTTAGGCGCGCGCCGCGAGCCAATAGAACGCTGCGGCGAGCCCGACGCCGATGAACCACGAGAAGTTGGCGAGCGGCGCCAGCGCCGGCGTCATGACGCATGCGACGGCAATGGCCGCCGCCGGCAGCACGGCCGCGACCGCGCGCCAATTCACGCCGCCTCGGTACCAGTACTCTCCCGATTCCGACATCGAATACAGATCGTCCTGCACGACGCGTTGCCGCTTGACGATGAAGTAATCGACGATCAGCACGCCGTACAGCGGGCCGATGAACGAACCGAGCACATCGAGCGTGTAGTGGATGACGGCCGGGTTGTTGAATAGATTCCACGGCGTGATGAACACCGAGGCCGTGGCGGCGACCATGCCGCCCGCGCGCCAGCTGATGTGCTTAGGCGCCACATTGGAGAAATCGAACGCCGGCGAGACGAAATTGGCGACAATGTTGATGCCGATGGTGGCGATCATGAACGTGAGCGCACCCAGCACCACGGCGAACGGATGATCGATGCGTCCGACCGTGGCGACCGGGTCGGTGATCAATTCGCCGAAGACGGGAAGCGTGGCCGAGGTCGTGACGACCGTGACGAGCGAGAACGCCAAAAAGTTGACCGGCAGCCCCCAAAAATTGCCGCGCTTCACGCTCTCGTAGCTCTTGCAATAGCGCGAGAAGTCTCCGAAGTTGAGCATCGGTCCAGAGAAGTACGACACCACGAGCGAGATGGCCGTAATCGTGACCGGCAACGCCTCCCAACCGTGATACTTCACCGTCCCGAGGTTGAGACTGATGTTCGAAAACCCGGCTCGCGCCACCATGTAGCCGGCCAGGATGAACATGACGACATAGACCGCCGGCCCGGCGAAGTCGATGAACTTCTTGATCGTCTCCATCCCATTCCAAAAGACCAGCGCTTGCAGCACCCACAGCAGCATGAAGCCGGACCAGCCGAGCGCGGACAGGCCGAGCCAGCCGTGGCGATGGACGTCGGCATAAGGCATGAGCTGCGGGGCGAACTTGAGCAGGACGATGACGAATGCGCTCGAGGCGAGATACGTCTGGATCCCGTACCACGCCACGGCGATGAGGCCGCGGATCACGGCCGGAATGTTCGCGCCGAGCACGCCGAACGTGGCGCGGCAGATGACGGGGTAAGGCACGCCGTTGCGCTGGCTCGATTTCGCGATCAAGTTGGCAAAGACATTCACGATACCGATGCCCACGAGCAGTGCAATCAGCACTTGCCAACTCGTCAAACCGAGCGCGAACAAGCTGCCCGCGAAGACGTAGCCGCCCACGCTGTGCACATCGGACATCCAAAACGCGAAGATGTTGTAAGCGCCCCAATGCTGATCGCGCAGCGGCGCGAGATCGGCATTGCATAGTCGTTCGCTGTAGCCGGCGGGCAGATCGACCCCATTGCGGCTGCGCGATGGGCCGACGGCGCCGGCATCGGTCGGTACGGTCAAGTCAGGCATGAGCATCTCCCGTGAAAGGTCAGAGCGTTGCTGCGCGGCATCCGTTCATGCCTGCGCACGACGAAGCGCCTCGTCGAATCGGTCGCAGTCGGCGCGTTCTGCGGCCATCGCCCCGAGAGAAAAGCGAGCTGATCTTGATCAACTACTTATTTAGTTGTCCTAAACGAGCGAGCAAAAGGCCAATCGGCTTCGTCAGAGCTCTGCAGCGCAGTCCGTACGCGTCGTTATCGAATTGAACGGGCCGCGCGACGCCAGGCGGCTCGCCTCGCCTAGGCGCCGAAAACTTCGCGCAAGTCGGCCGCCCCGCGCGCGGGCCGATCGAGCATCTTCAGTTCGACCGTTTCCAAATGCCGCACCATCAGCTCCGAGGCGCGAACCGCATCGCCCGCTTTGATCGCGTCGACGATTCGAGCATGTTCGTCGAATGAACATGGACTGCGTCCGAGCGATTCATAGAGCGCCGAAATCAACGTAGAGCGCGCCACCAAGCCGCCCAAGCAATCGCACAGGACCCGATTGCCAGTCAATGCGGCAAGCTCGGTATGGAATTCGCCTGACAGGCGAATCCATGAACGAAAGTCGCGCTGCTCGAACGCCTTGCGCTCGCGCTCGATCATCTTTCCGATCACCTTCAAATGCGCCGCGCCCTGCCCGCCCTGATTGCGGCACACGCGCTCGATGACCGCGCCCTCGACGATGCGACGCATCTCGAACACTTCATGCACTTCTCGGAGCGATGGGCTGGCCACGAAGGCGCCGCGATTCGGCTCCAAGTCGACGAGATGTTCGGTCGCGAGCAACGACAGCGCTTGGCGCACCGTGCCGCGCTTGACGCCGAACACCTCGCACAACTGCGCCTCGGTCAGCTTCGCTCCGGGGTCCAGCCGGTGCTCGAGAATCGCATCGCGAATGCGTTCGGCAAGGGCGGCGGGCGTAACGGGCTCGGACAATTTCGGCGGCGACATGTTGGGTATAGTAGATTCGACATAAAGATTGTCAACAATTTATTGGGCGGCATCGAAAATTTCTTGGCGTCGAATTCCATCGACAAATCCGCTACTTGGTGCATCGATGCGCCACCGGCGTGCACATTAGGCCGACCGACGCACCGATGTGAAGCGGCGAATCGATCGATAAATTGTCAACAATCTGTCGATGCGTGGCCGACGAAGGCCGCTGCGCCGCTAGCGCAGGGTGGGATGACCGGTGATGGTCAGCGAAAAGCCGTCGTGCCCCGCCTTCAGCCGCGCGCGTGCACCAAAGGGAAGCGTGACGAGATCGGCGCCATGACCGAAACGCAGCCCAGTCACTATCGGGACGCCGGCGACGCCGGCAATTTGCGCGAGCGCCGCGGGCAAGTCGTAGCCGTTGTCGTAGGGAGAGAGTTTGCCGCCCGTGAAATCGCCGAGCACGAGCGCCTGCTGGCGCGAGAGGATGCCGGCCAAATGGAGTTGATAAAGCATGCGTTCGACGCGGTACGGGTGCTCGTTCACGTCTTCGATGAATAGAATGCCGCCGTCGATGTTCGGCATGTAAGGCGTGCCGACGAGCGAGGCGATCATCGCCAGGTTGCCGCCCCACAACGTACCGTCTACATCGATCTCGCTCGTCTGCCGAGCCGGTTCGCGTACCGTGAATTCGGGCGATTCGAGCGCGCGCCAAAAGTGCTCGAGCGTAAAAGCGCTGGGGGTTTGCGCGCCGAAGTTCGCCGTCAGCATCGGGCCGCCGAACGTGACGAGGCCCGCCCGCGCGAACAACGCGAGTTGAATCGCCGTGAAATCGCTGTGCCCGCACAGCGCGACCGGCGCGCCGGTCAGCCGCCGCTCGAGCCCGGCATAGTCGAGACGACCCAAGAGACGCACGGCGCCATAGCCGCCGCGTAAAGCGAGCACGATATCCGGCAGCTCATGAGCCGGATCCGCCAGCCTGTTCAAGTCGGCGGCGCGCTCATCGTCGGCGCCGCCGAATCGGAGATGGCGGCGCTGCGCTGCTTCCTCGCCGAGCACCCTGTGCCCCAGATTTCGCAGCAGATCGATGCCCCGCTTCGCCGCGGCCTCGTCGGGCGGATATCCGGATGGAGCGACGATTTCGATGGTGCGGGGACGGGTCATGGTCGGCGAACGAAACGATGAGTGCGCACGGGCACGGGTATGACGCTCAAACGGGCTGGTCCGGCGCGCACGAGCGCGCCCGCTCCGCGGCCGCGGCACGCTCGGCGCGGATGGCTTGACGCCGGTGCGCAAAAAACGAACGGAGCGCATCGCCGCACTCGGTCCCGAGCACACCGCCCATCACTTGGGTGTGGTGATTGAGTTGCGTATTGGCAAAAGCGTCGACGACGCTCCCGCAAGCCCCTGTCTTCGGATCGTGCGCGCCGAAGACGACGCGCGCGATGCGCGCATGCATGATGGCGCCCGCGCACATCAGGCACGGCTCGAGCGTGACGAAGAGTTCGCACCCTGGCAGCCGGTAGTTCTGCAGCGATCGAGCTCCGGCGCGCAACGCGGCCATTTCGGCGTGAGCGGAGGGGTCGTGGGCGCCGATCGGGTGATTGAAGCCGGTCGCAACGACTTCATCGCCGCGCACGAGAACCGCGCCGACAGGCACTTCCCCGGCCGCTCGCGCCGATTCCGCGGCCTCCAGCGCCAGCGTCATAAAGCGACGGTCACGCTCGGACACGGCTAACGCTTCCGGCGTCACCCCCACCGAGGCTCCATCGTCGGAGCCATCGGCTCGCGGATGACCGTCCCCGTCGGGCCGTGCGAACGGCGTCGTCACGAGAGCCTCGCGCGTTGTTGCGGACGGTGCGCCGCATTTGCCGTCTCGGATTCGGTTGCGGCTTCGGATTCATTGTCGCCTTCGTCTCCCGAGGCTCGCTCGGAGAGCCGTTCCGCGATGCGACGGCAATACTCGCGCGGCACAGCCGTGGGCGCGCCGCGCAACGACTCCAGCGCCATGTCGAGCGCGAGCAGCTTGGCTTGCAAGCCGCAACGCGTGGCTCGGTCGCCCGTGACGCTGAGCTCCTCTTCCAGGTGGCGCAGCGAGCGCAACAACTCGACCGTGGGCGGCACGAAACCGGCATTCTTCAGTATGCGATTGGCGACACGGACTTCCTCGGGCACGAGCAAGTCGTCGTCGAGTTCCTGCGGCGCCCCGGCACCCGGCAAGTCGTCGAACTCGCCACGTGCGGCGGCAGCGGCAATGCGCTGTTCGACCAAGGCATCAAGCAATTTCATCTGCGATCCACTACATTGCGGCGAGCGCATTTTAGCAGGGAGTCGAGTCCGGTTTTCTGGAGCCAACGCTCGGGAAACGGGCGCGACCCTCTCCGGCCCGCCGGGCGGGGCCGGGCGGCGGTCCGGGCGTGCTCTGCCGCGCTATTTCCCGATTTTCGCGCGCAGCTCTCGCGCTGTTTCGAGCAGGCCCTCGTAGCCTGCCCGGCTGTGCTCGGGCAGATCGGGGTCGCCGACGAGGGCGCCCAGCGTCTCGATTAGGCTATAAAGGAGGCCCTTGGCGGCGCTGACGGCGATGTTGCCGGACGACAGCAGCGTATCGACGTGGTTGAGCGCGTCGTTGAGGTGGCCCATTTCGGGCGGCGTGGATTCTTGCTCGGGCCGGTTCGGATCGGGCGTCATGGGTCAATTCCTATCGACTTGATTTGTATGGGTCGGTCCCTCAGGCTGCCGCCGCGGGACCGGTTCTTCAGTCTCTTATATACCCGGTGACGGCAATCGTCCACTGTCGATCGCACCGCGGCCCATCCCACGATCTGCGCGCCGAAGGCGCCATCGCGCGTTTGGCTAGTCGCACCCGCCGCCTCTCGGAACGCCTGCTGTCCTTTCTTCGATCGCCTTGATCACCGCGGCCATGTCCGCGCCGCCGAATCCCAACTCGCGCGTTTCGCGATACAAGGCGTGGCACACGTCGAGCAGCGGCGAAGCAATGCCTGCGGCGCGCGCCGCCTCGGCCACCAGCCGGTTGTTGTCCAGCACGTTTTCTATGCTCGCCTGCACGTCGAAGTTCCGATGCAGCAGCTTCGCGGCTTTCACGCGCGAGACATCGCTCGCCATCGGCCCCGCATCCACGATCGCGACGAACCGGGCGAGATCCAGGCCCTGCTTGCGCGCGAAGTGCGCCGCCTCCGCGAGACCCGTGACCATCGTGATCAAGAAGAGGTTGACGGCGAGTTTCATCGTCAGCGCGCCGGGCACGTCGCCGCAGTACTCGGTTTGCTTGCACATGGCCGCGACAAGCGGCGCGACGGCGTCGACCGCCTCTCGCTCGCCTGCGAGCATCGCCACGAGTTGCGCCGCTTCGGCCGGTTTGCGCGATCCCGATACGGGCGCTTCCACATAGCGCCCGCCCGCGGCACGCACGGCTTGCTCGAGGCCCGCCGAATAGCCAGGCGCCGTCGTTCCCATATGGACGATCGTGCGCCCTCCCACGCGCGCTCTGAAGGCCGGCTCCCCACGAGCAAGCACAAGGTCGACCGCTTCGGCGTTGACTAGCATCAAGAGGACGATCTCGCACCGCTCGAACACCTGCGCCGCATTATCGGCGACCTGTGCGCCCGAGCGCGCCAATACTGCCCGCTTATCCGCCGAACGATTCCAGACGATGAGCGGAACGCCCGCTTTTCTCAGGTTGAGCGCCATCGGCTCACCCATCGTTCCCAAACCAATGAACCCCACCGGCGCCGGCGTCATCGCATCTTCCTCTCAGTGATGGTGAGATGGTCGAACTCGTGGACGAGATCGACCTCATCGAGCATTCCCAGTCGATGCTACGGATTTGCTATCGTTCTGAAAATCGCATTGTTTCGAATTGCCATTTCAGGAAATCGAAAATGAGCCATCCTCTTAATTTCGATATGGACGCGCTGCGGACGATGGTCGTCGGCGTCGAACTGGGCGGTTTCTCGCACGCGGCGGCACGCCTTCATCGGTCGCCGTCCGCCGTCAGCATGCAATTGCGCAAGCTCGAATCGCAAGCGGGACAACCCCTTTTCAAACGCCACGGCCGCGGCCTGGTACCGACGGAAGCCGGCAATGTCCTGCTGCAATACGCCCGACGCGTGCTCGCGCTGAACGACGAGCTCGGCTCGGCGCTGGGCGCGGTAAACACGCGAGCGGCGATGCGCGTGGGCATCCCGCAGGATTTCGCCGATGTGATCCTGCAGGATCTGCTCGCGCGCTACGCCGACGTAAAGCCGCAAGTCCAGGTGGAAGTGAAGGCGGGACGAAACTTCGAATTGGCGGCCGACGTCGCAAGCGGCAAGCTCGATGCCGCCGTGGCGTTCGCGAAGCCCGGCACGGGCGGCGGCGAGCGTATCGCGACGATTCCGGCCGTATGGCTCGCATGCCTGCCCGCGCTGCACCGGCTCGACGCACAGTCGACGGTACCGCTGGCGGTATTCGATGGCCCTTGCTTGTTCCGCGATATGGCGATCGATTCCCTCTCGCGCGCCGGCGTTGCATGGCGCATTGCCATGACGACGCCGAGCCTTGCCAGCCTATGGTGCGGCATGCGCGCGGGCCTCGGCGTCACGGCGCGGACTGCGCTCGCGCCCCCCGACGGGCTCGGCATGATGACGGGCGCGCCACCGCTCGGTTTCGTGGATGTGGTGCTGCATCGCGCGGCCCGTGCCGACGACGACGCCCATGCGCTCGCCGACTTGCTGCGAGAAGTCATCGTCGCGCAGTGTCGAGCGGCGCGCAAACGCCCCGTGCGCAGCGCTCGAGCTAAGTCAAGTTGAGCTGAGTCGACCTCAGCGCCCCTCGTGCGCAATCGCGATCTTCCCGAAATGCTGCCCGCCTTGCGCGAGGTAGGCATAGGCTTGCGGCGTCTCGCCGATCGGGAACGTCTTGTCGACCACCGGCGCGATCTTGCTGGCGGCGATGGCACGCGCGACATCTCGCAAATCAGCCACGGAGCCGGTCGTATTGCCTTGAACGTTCAATTCCTTCGTCATGATCGCGAAAAGATCGGCCTGTGCCGTCGTCCCCGTCACGAAGCCGATGACGAAGACCGTGCCGCCGGCCGCGGCGGCATTGACCGATCGGCCGAACGTTTGCGTACCGCCGGTTTCGATGACCAGGTCGGCCCCGTTGCCTCCGGTCATCTCGCGCACCGCCTCGTCCCACGCCGGCGTGCTGCGGTAGTTGATCGTGTAATCGGCGCCGAGCGCCCTCGCCCGCTCGAGCTTTTCATCGGAGGAAGACGTGATGACGACGGTCGCCCCCGCTGCCTTCGCGAGTTGCAATGCGAGCACGCTGACGCCGCCCGTGCCTATCAGCGCGACAACGGACCCAGGGCGCACGTTGGCGGCGCGCAAGCCGCGCCAGGCCGTGGTCGCGGCAATAGGCAGCGTCGCGGCGGCTTCGTCGTTCAAATGCGCGGGCGTCGGCACCAGCGCGCTGGCGGGCAGGACGACGTATTCCGCCAAGGATCCAGGCAATACCACGCCCCGCGTAGCTCGGCTTGTCTCGAGGCGCGCCGGGCCGCCGACCCAAAGGGGCTTCGAATGCGGAATCACGCGCTGCCCCACGGCGAACTCGGTCACCCCGGCGCCGACCTCGGCCACTTCGCCCGCCCCATCCGCCACCGGGATCAACGGAAAACGCGGAACCGGATAACGCCCCGTTGCGACCGCGAGGTCGACGAAGTTCAAGCTCGCCGCGCGCATCCGGACAAGCACTTCGCCAGGGCCCGGCTCGGGCTGCGGCAGGTTCACGGCGCGCAGGCCGTCGAGGGAAGGTGCGGATAGTTCGATAGCACGCATGACTGAGCTCCTTGGGTTGAATGAGCCACAGATTACTCATGCATCGACAAGGTATAAACTGATCCATTTACACGATACTCGTGCACACCATGCAGCAATGGCCGGATGGAAATCACGTCGCCGAGCTCGCCGCGTTCGCGGCTGTGGCGGAACAAAGGTCGTTTACGAAGGCGGCGGCCGTGCTTGGCCGCGACGCCACGGTACTTTCGCGACGCGTGCAGTCGCTCGAGCGGCGGCTCGGTGTGCGCCTCTTCGCTCGCACCACGCGTCATGTGGCGCTGACCGAAGCAGGCGTTGGGTTTCTTGCGCGGGCGCAAGCCATCGCCGCTGCGCTGGCCGATGCCGAAGAAGAAGCGTCGGCCCATGGCAGCGGCGCGCCGCGCGGGACGCTTCGATTGGCGCTGCCGGCCACGTTCGGACGCATGTGGATTGCGCCATATTTGCCCGATTTCATCGCGGCGCACCCACAGGTACGCATCGACGCGTCGTACTCGAATCGATTCGTCGATCTGGTGGCGCAAGGGTACGACCTGGCCGTGCGGCTGGGCGAACTGGCCGATTCGCGATTGGTCGCTCGGCGCATTGCGCCTCGCCGGCGGCTGCTCTGCGCCGCCCCTTCGTTTCTCGAGCGCCACGGCTCGCCTGCGCGGCCCGAGGCGCTCGAGCGGCTCGCGTGCCTTGCCTTCGCGGGCTTGGCCTCGCATCCGCATTGGACATTCGCCAATGCGAACGGCGAGCGCGTCACGATCCGCGCGGACGGCCCGATGGTATCGGACGACGCCGAAGCGCTCGTGCATGCCGCCGTGCGCGGCTTGGGAATTATGTTGAGCACCGACTGGCTCGTCGGCCGGGAGTTGGCGGCAGGGACGCTCGTGCCGGTGCTCGAGGAATGGCTGCCGGAAGACGAAGGGGCGATTTACGCGGTCGTGCCGTCCAACCGGCTGCTGCCCTCGAAAACGCGCGCTTTCATCGATTGGATCGCTCGGTTGTTTTCACCGGCGCCGCCATGGCGCGGACCAGTCACTGCGCCCATGGATCGACCAGCGTAACGCCGCATTCTTCGAAGTCCTTGACGTTACGCGTTGCGAGCGTCGCCCCTCTGGAGCGGGCCACGGCGGCGATCATCGCATCGAACTGGCTGATCGGCCGCCCGGCGCACTTGCGCGACACGGCGATCTGCGCATAGATCTCGGCGGCATCGCTGTCGAAGCCAAGCAACCTGCCGGCGAAGTCTTCCTCGAAAATGGCGCCGATTGCCGCGGACAAACTCTGCTTCCGGGCACCGTCGGGCAAAAGCGCGAGCCCGTACAGAATCTCCGCGCGCGTGATCGTTGTCGTGAAAAGCGCGGCGCGCCGCTGAGCCTCGAACCATCCGATCACGCGGGGATCGGGCGCCGACTTCAGTGTTTCCGAGAGAACATTGGTGTCTAGAACGATCATGCGCCGAAATCCGCCGGGTTCCGAATCGCTTCGCGAGCCGGCAAGTCCAGATCGATGCCGCCAACCGGCAGGATTCGGCGGCGAATAGAGCCGATCAGACTTTGTCCGCTGCCCTCGTCCTGCGTCGACAGCGCGGCACGCAAGATGTCCCGCGCTTCGTCTTCCATCGAGCGGCCATGCTTCGCAGCCTGAACGCGCAAGCGGGATTTGAGGTGATCGTCGATATTGCGAATCGTCATGCTTGCCATGCGGGGGCCCTCCGTTAATCATTGATTGCATTTTAATCAATGATTGCATTCCGCACAACCCACGGGCGTGCAAGGTGGTTTCGGGGCGGGTGTGCCGCACGGCGCGCCGCGGCTGCGCCTGCGACGCACGGCGCTCGGGGCGCTCGTAAAGCCGAGTGCGCATGGGCGCGCCGACGCTCTTTCCTGATTCACGTGTCATCGACAACCTTCGACGTTGGATGGGCTTTCATTGTCGGCCGCCGACGGCCGCTGTCGAAGTCGTCCGAACGGCCGATCGAGCCCGCCGACGAGCCGCCGCTCAGATTTCCGTCATCGCGCGGCGCGATTTTCGGCCGGCGTCTTCATCGGTATGATTGGCGGGCCCCACGCTCGATCGTCACAAGGAAGCCGCCATGCAAATCGATCCGTCAGTCGTCGCCGCCTTCACGCCTACCGGCAAGCTTCGCGCGTCGATCAACTTGGGAAATCCGATTCTCGCCAACAAGGATCCCGAATCGGGCGAGCCCTTCGGCGTGTCGATCGACCTTGCTCGCGCGTTCGCCTCGAAGCTGCGGGTGGAGCTAGAACTGATCGTGTTCGACACGGCCGGCAAATCGGTCGAGGCGGTGGGCGAGGACCGCGCCGATTTCGGCTTTTTCGCGGTCGACCCGTTGCGCGGGGAAAAAATCGCGTTCACCGCGCCGTACGTGTTGATCGAAGGCTTCTATCTCGTGCGCGAACACTCCTCGATCAAAACGAACGAGGCGGTCGATGTGCCCGGAAACCGTGTCGCTGTCGGAAAAGGCAGCGCGTACGACCTGTTCCTCACGCGCGAACTGAAGCGCGCGAGCATCGTCCGCGCGCCGAGTTCGCAAGCCGTCGTGCAGACTTTCTTGGAACAAAACCTGGAAGTGGCCGCGGGCGTCAAACAACAGCTCGAAGCGGATGCAGGCAAAACAACGGGGCTTCGCTTGCTCGGCGAGCGGTTCATGGTCATTGCGCAGGCGATGGGAACGCCGAAGAGCCGCGGCCACGCCGCCGCGGCCGCGCTAGCCGAGTTCGTCGAGGAAATGAAAACATCGGGCTTCGTCGCCGATGCGCTGCGGCGGCATAAGATCGCCGGCGCCGGCGTGGCGCCGAGCGTTCGCTGAGTCGCTCGGCGAGCCCGATTACTTCACCTTCACCTCGGTGTGCACGACGACCGGAGGCTGGGCGAAAAAGGCGCCAACCAAGCCTCGCCAAGTTTGGAAATCTTCGGATTGCCGGAAGTCGACCATATGGTTCTCCACGGTTTCCCAACGCACGATCAGCACGTATCGCGCATCATGCTCGATTACGCGGTGCAGTTCGGCCCCTCCACACCCCTTCGCCCGGGCGAATAGCGGCAGCGCTTCTTTCACGCGCGCTTCGAATTCCTCGTTTTTGCCGGGGAGTATGTCGATATGAGCCATTTCGAGAACCACGTTTCCTCCAGTCGGTAGGGGGTGAATATCGCGTCGCAGGGCGGCATACGGTTCGCTCGAACGAAGCAAGCGGCGAAACGAATTCCATGCGACCGCCACATTACTATGCTTGGACCGACGACGCCACCGCCGTGCGGGAAGGCTCTATCGCGCGTGCAGGCCTCACGTGCTGCACGCATGAATCAGAAACTGCTGTAGCGCGGTGGCGGGCCCGCTAAGCGGCGCCCCTTTCAACCAAATCATGCCCGCGTCCATTTGAGGCACGGCATCGACAATCGGCCGCGCTTCGATACGCTTGCCTTCCAGCGACCATGGGCGGAACACCATGTCCGACAAGACCGTCACGCCGAAGCCGTGCGCCACCAGTCCGCGCAACGCTTCCATCGAGCTCGTGCGAAACGCGACATTCGGCTCGAGCCCCGTCTTCTTCCAATAGCGCAGCGCCGATTGCTCGCCCTCGTCGACCGTGATCAAGATGTACGGATGCGCGGCGATGTCCTTCAGCGAAGGTTCCTCCACTTGCGCAAGCGGGTGCGACGGCGCCACCCATAGCTGCCGGCGCGACCGAATCAGCACCTGCCGGCCGAAGCGGCTCGGCTTTTCGACATTCGAAAGCAGCACCACGCCGATGTCGGTCTCGCCGTCCAGCACCGCCTGTTCGATTTCCACCCGCTCCATGTCGCGAAGATCGAACTCGATGAACGGATAGGTCGCGCGAAAGCGTGCGAGCAATTCCGGCAAGAAGTAGCCCAGCACCGTATATGACGCGGCGACCCGCACGACGCCGCGCATGTCATGCGAACGAAACGGCGGCTTGTGCACAGCGTCGCTCGCCGCGTCCAGCACGCGCCGCGCATGCTGGTAAAAGTCCTGACCGTCCGCTGTCAGCGCCACGCCGTGCGGCAACCGCTCGAACAGGCGCGTTGCGAGTCCGCTTTCCAGCGCCAGAACCGCGTTCGTAATCGCCGACTGCGAGACATGCTCGTTCGCCGCCGCCATCGAAAACTGGCCCGTTTGCGCCGCCGCTACGAAGTAGCGCAGCTGTCGCAGCGTGAGATCGAATGCCATCTGTTTTTCGAATACCCGGATTGCCAATTTGTGATTTTACGATATCCGTTGCGGTTCCTATACTCGGCGAAAAAAGCACCTCGGTCTTTTCCGGAGACAGTCCCCCTCATGAATGCGCCCGACCAATCCGTCGCCCGCGAGCCGGCGAGCGAATCGTCCGCCTCCCCCGCGCACGCCGTGTCGCTCGACGACAAATACACCCTCGACAAAGGCCGCGTATACATCAGCGGGACGCAAGCGCTCGTCAGGCTGCCGATGCTGCAGAAGGCTCGAGACCTCAAGGCCGGCCTGAACACCGCTGGCTTCATCTCCGGCTATCGCGGCTCCCCGCTCGGCGCGCTCGACCAATCGCTCTGGAAGGCAAAGACGCACCTGAAGGCGAACGACATCGTCTTTCAGCCCGGCGTCAATGAGGACTTGGCGGCCACCGCCGTGTGGGGCACGCAGCAGATCAACTTATGGCCCGGCGCCACGCGCGACGGTGTCTTCGCCATGTGGTACGGCAAGGGGCCCGGCGTCGATCGCACCGGCGACGTGTTCAAACACGGCAATTCCGCGGGCAGCGATGCGCGCGGCGGCGTGCTCGTGCTGGCCGGCGACGACCATGCGGCCAAATCGTCGTCGGTCGCGCATCAATCCGAGCATGCGCTCATCGCGGCAGGCATCCCGGTGCTGTACCCCGCGAACGTGCAGGAATACCTCGACTACGGCTTGCATGGCTGGGCGATGAGCCGCTATTCGGGCCTATGGGTTGCGATGAAGTGCGTGACGGATGTGATCGAATCGACCGCATCGATCGATCTCGATCCCGATCGCGTCCAAATCGTCACGCCTACCGACTTCACCCTTCCCCCGCCTGGACTCAATATCCGATGGCCCGACGCGCCGCTGGCGCAAGAGGCCCGCTTGCTCGACGAGAAGTGGTATGCCGCGCTGGCCTATGTTCGAGCCAACAAGCTCAATCGCGTCGTCATCGATTCCGCCAAGCCGCGTTTCGGCATCATCACCGCGGGCAAGGCGTATTTAGACGTGCGTCAAGCGCTCAGCGATTTGGGCCTCGACGACGAGACGTGCGCGAGCATCGGCCTGCGCCTCTTGAAAGTCGGGTGCGTATGGCCGCTCGACGCGCAAGACGCACGAGCCTTCGCCACTGGCCTCGAGGAAATTCTGGTCGTCGAGGAAAAGCGCCAAATACTCGAATACGCGCTGAAGGAAGAACTGTACAACTGGCGGGAAGACGTTCGCCCGAAGATCTACGGCAAGTTCGACGAGCGAGACAACGAAGGTGGCGAATGGTCCGTGCCGCGCGGCGACTGGCTGTTGCCCGCTCACTATGAACTGTCGCCCGCGCTCATCGCGAAAGCCATCGCGCGGCGCCTTTCGCGCGTGCAGTTGCCCGAGGACGTGCGTGCGCGCATGCTCGCGCGCGTGGCGCTCATCGAGGCGAAAGAACGCGAGGCGACGAAGCCGCGTGTCGCCGTCGAACGCAAGCCGTGGTTTTGCTCGGGCTGCCCGCACAACACTTCGACGAACGTGCCCGAGGGCTCGCGCGCGCTGGCCGGTATCGGCTGCCACTACATGTCGATGTGGATGGACCGCAAGACCGAGACGTTCAGCCAGATGGGCGGCGAAGGCGTGGCTTGGCTCGGGCAGATGCATTTTTCCGGCGACAAGCACGTGTTCGTCAATCTTGGCGACGGCACCTATTTCCATTCGGGCTTGCTCGCGATCCGTGCGGCGATCGCGGCCAGCGCGAACGTGACGTACAAGATTCTTTATAACGACGCCGTGGCGATGACGGGCGGACAACCCGTCGACGGCGTGCTGACGGTGCCGCAGATCGCACATCAGGTGCACGCGGAAGGCGCCAAGCGCATCGTCATCGTGACCGACGAACCCGAGAAATACGGCGCGGGCGTTGCGCTACCGGCAGGCGTGGACGTGCACCACCGCGATCGCCTCGACGCCGTGCAGCGCACCTTGCGCGATACGGCGGGCACCACCGTGCTGATCTACGATCAAACGTGCGCCACGGAAAAACGCCGCCGCCGCAAGCGCGGTACTTACCCGGACCCTGCCCGCCGCGCGTTCATCAACGACGCGGTATGCGAAGGCTGCGGCGATTGCTCCGTGCAATCGAATTGCCTGTCCGTCGAGCCGCTCGACACCCCGCTCGGCACCAAGCGCAAGATCAACCAGTCTTCGTGCAACAAAGATTTTTCCTGCGTGAAAGGCTTTTGCCCGAGCTTCGTGACCGCTGAGGGCGCGCAGCTTCGAAAGCCCGCCACTACGCGCGATGCCGGCACGGCAACGCCCGATTTCAATGCATTGCCGCTGCCGTCGCTCCCCGCGCTCGCGAAGCCGTACGGTGTGCTCGTCACGGGCGTCGGCGGCACGGGCGTGGTCACGATCGGCGGATTGATCGGCATGGCGGCCCACCTCGAACGCAAAGGGGTGACCGTGCTCGACATGGCCGGGCTCGCGCAGAAAGGCGGCGCGGTGCTGAGCCATGTGCAGATAGCCGCCGCGCCCAGCGCCCTGCACGCCACGCGCATCGCCACCGGCGAGGCGCGGCTCGTGATCGGCTGCGATGCAATCGTATCCGCGTCCAGCGACGTGCTCTCCCGCACGCAGCATGGCGTAACCGTCGCCGCCGTCAACAGCGGCGCGACGCCCACCGCGGACTTCATCAAGAACCCGAAATGGAGGTTCCCCGGCACGCAGACCGAAGCCGTGCTGCGCGACAACCTGGGCAACGGCTGTTCGTTCATCGACGCCAACGCGCTTGCGCTGAAACTGCTCGGCGATACGATCTACAGCAACCCGTTGCTGCTCGGTTTCGCTTGGCAAAAGGGCTGGCTGCCGCTGGAACTCGCGAGCCTGCTGCGCGCGATCGAGCTCAACGGCGTAGCGGTGCAGAAGAATCAGCAAGCCTTCCACTGGGGCCGTCACCTCGCGCATTACGGGGATGCGGCCATCGCGGCTGTGCTCAAGCCCAGCGCCGAGCAGCAGACGGTGGTCGTGCATATGCCGGAATCGCTCGATCAAGTCGTTTCGAAGCGCGAGGCGTTGCTGACGGCCTATCAGGACGAAGCGTACGCGCGCAGCTATCGCACCGTGATCGACCGCATTCGAGCAAAGGAAGCGCAACTCGGGGGCGATACGAAGCTGCCGCTCACGAAGGCCGTGGCGGTAAACCTCGCGAAGCTGATGGCTTACAAGGACGAATACGAAGTCGCCCGCCTTTACGCGGATCCGGCCTATTTAACCAAACTGCGCCAGCAGTTCGAGGGCGAGCCAGGCCGCGACTATAAGCTGAGCTTCCATCTCGCCCCGCCGCTGCTGGCCAGGCGTGACGAACATGGGCATCTGCAGAAGACGCGCTTCGGCCCTTGGGTGCTGCCGGTGTTTCGCGTCTTGGCGAAAATGAAAGGGCTGCGAGGAACGGCGTTCGATGTGTTCGGTAAAACCGCCGAGCGGCGCGGCGAGCGGCAATTGATCGCCGACTACGTCGCGCTCGTCGATGAGTTTTGCGCATCGCTCGACAGCCGGCGTCTGGCGGTTGCGGTGCAGTTGGCGAACTTGCCTGACGAGATTCGCGGTTTCGGTCACGTCAAGGAGCGCAATATCGCGGCGGCGGCCAAGAAGAAGGAGCGACTGCTGGCCGAGTACCGCTCGCCGCAAGATCACGCCGCCACAGCGTGAACCCGAGGGCAAGCGATCTCTTTCATGCCGGTTCTTTATGCCTCTGGTATGGTTTCATACCGGTGACACGCCGCACGAGCGAGTTCACTGCCCCAGTCTCCTAGTTCGTCGAAAAAAGGACAACGCACCCCATGAACGCCAACCCTCTCGCTACGGCGGACGTTCCCGTCGCTGCCCGCGACTCGATTCGTGCCTTGCGCGCCTCGCGCATCCGCGAAGTGGCGAACGCGGGGTTCGGATTGCCCGATGTCCTGCCGTTCTGGTTCGGCGAGTCCGACCGCGTCACGCCCGATTTCATCCGCGACGCAGCCGCGCAAGCGCTGTCGCGCGGGGCGACTTTTTACACGCACAACCTCGGCATCGCCCCGTTGCGCGACGCACTGGCCGGCTACGTGACGGAGTTGCACGGCCGCACGACGATGGACCACGTGGCCGTGACGAGCGCCGGCGTCAATGCCCTGATGTTGGCTGCGCAATTGGTCGTCGGGCCGGGCGATCGCACCGTCGCCGTGACACCCTTGTGGCCGAACGTGGTCGAGATCCCGAAGATCCTCGGCGCACAGGTCGATACCGTCTCTCTCGACTACGGCGATCTAGGCTGGACGCTCGACGTCGATAAGCTCCTTTCCGCGCTCAAGCCCGATACGAAGCTTTTGACCGTCAACTCGCCGAGCAACCCTACGGGCTGGGTCATGCCGCGAGAGGCGCAGCAAGCGGTGCTCGACCATTGCCGCCGCCACGGCATCTGGATTCTGGCCGACGAAGTCTACGAACGTCTGTACTACGGTGCGCAACCGGCGGCGCCTTCGTTTTTGGACCTCGCCGAGCGCGACGAGCGCGTCATCTGCGTCAACTCGTTCTCCAAGTCGTGGCTGATGACCGGTTGGCGGCTCGGCTGGATGGTGCTGCCCAGCGCCCTCACCGACGATCTGGGCAAACTCATCGAATACAACACGTCGTGCGCCCCGTCGTTCGTGCAAGAAGCCGGCGTCGTGGCCGTGCGCGACGGAACGCCGTTTATCCAAGGTGAGAACGTGCGCCTGAGGGCCGCGCGCGATCATCTCGTGAGCGCGCTGTCGAAGGTGCCCGGCGTCGACGTGCATTCGCCCGAAGGTGCAATGTACGTCTTCTTCCGCTTGGCCGGCGCGCAGGATAGCTTGGCGTTTTGCAAGCGACTCGTGCGCGAAGCGCGGCTCGGGCTCGCGCCCGGCAGCGCGTTCGGCCCCGAGGGCGAAGGGTTCGTGCGGTGGTGCTACGCATGCGATGTGCAGCGGCTCGATGAAGGGGTGAAGCGGCTGCAAGGGTTCTTGGAAAAGGCGGCTTAGGCACGGCGGCCCGAGCCGGCTGGTCTCGCGTGTGTCCAGACGCCATCCGGTGTAAGCGCCACTCGTCTACGTCTATGTTTGTGCTTGCACCGCCATTTGCGTCGAAATTCAATTCCGCCGTCACGCTCAGGCGAGCGCCGAGGCCTTTCGCTCTGCCGCGTCGCGTCTGGGCGGCGCATTGAACAGCCGACCGTACTCCCGGCTGAATTGCGACGGGCTCTCGTAGCCGACGCGAAAGCCCGCTTCCGCCGCACCCAGCCCTTCCACCAGCATGAGACGGCGCGCCTCCTGCAAGCGAATCTGCGTACGAAAGCGCAAAGGGCTCATGTGAGTCGCAGCCTTGAATTGCGCATGGAAAGTTGAAACGCTCATGTCCGCGATCGAGGCGAGATCGTCGATGGCGAACGCTTCCGCATAGTGCTGCCGGATGAAAGCGATCGCTTTCTGAATCCGAAAAATGCGTCCCGTGTGAAACGCGATCTGACGCAGCATGTCGGCATGCGGGCCGCGAAGTAGACGATAGAGGATTTCCCGCTCGATCAGCGGCGCGAGCGCGGGCACGTCGTCCGGCGCATCGAGCAGTCGCAGCAAACGAACTGCCGCGTCGATCAGCGGGGGGGTCGCCGCTTCGACGGCG
>NZ_JBQCHR010000020.1:0-40295 GCF_051954495.1 Trinickia sp. | reverse complement strand
GGCCGAATTCGTCGCGGAACGAGAAGATGCGCTCCTTGGCGCGCGCCTTCTCTTCGTCGCGGCGCGCCCCGCCGATCATCGCCGTGAAGCCGTGCTGCTCGATCGTCTCGAGCAGCGTCACCGCTTGCGCGGCGTTGCGCGAATCGGTCTCGCGGCGCAGCCGCAACGTGCCGCGCTTGATCGAATCCTCGACGTGCCCCACGACGAGCTGCGCGCCGATCTGCTCGGCGCGGCGATCGCGAAAATCGATCACCTCGGGGTAGTTGTGGCCCGTGTCGATATGCACGAGCGGGAACGGCAGCGAGGTCTTGCGCTTGGCGCCCAGCCCGAACGCCTTCAGCGCCAGATGCAGCACGACCACCGAATCCTTGCCGCCCGAGAACAGCAGCGCCGGCTTGCTGCACTCGGCAACGAGCTCGCGCAGGATGTGGATCGATTCGGCCTCGAGCCAGTCGAGGTGGTCCATGCGGTTGGTCGTGACCGTGAGCGGGGTCGCCGCGGAAGGTTCGAGAATCGTGCTCATGTTTAACGGTTTCCTATCGTTTGCGCGCCGCCCGGCACGAATTGAACTGCCGAGACTGCCGAGACGTTCGAGACATGCAGGCCGCATTCCTTCGAGTCGCGCGACTCCCACCACCAGCGCCCCGCCCGGCTGTCCTCGCCTGGGCGGACGGCGCGCGTGCAGGGCTCGCAGCCGATGCTCGGGTAGCCGCGCGCATGCAGCGGGTTGACGGGTACGTCGTAAGCCTTCAGGTAGGCCCAGACTTCGCCCTCGGTCCAATCGGCCAGGGGGTTGTATTTCGCGATGTTGCGCGTCGCGTCGTGCTCTTCTTCATGCAGTTCGGTCCGCGTGACCGACTGCTCGCGGCGCTGGCCCGTCACCCAAGCATCGACGCCGGCGAGCGCGCGGTTGAGCGGCTCGACCTTGCGAATCTCGCAGCAGCGCTTGCGCGCCTCGACGCTTTCATAAAATGCGTTGAGGCCCTGCGTCTTCACGTATTCGTCGACGGCATCCGCTTGCGGATGAAACTGCTCGATCTCGTAGCCGTAGCGCTCGCGCACGCGGTCGATCATGCCGAGCGTTTCCGCATGCAGACGGCCCGTGTTCAACGAGAAAATGCCGATCGGCAGTTGGTTCGACAAAATGGCGTGGGTGAGCACCATGTCCTCGGCGGCCAAGCTGCTTGCCAACTTGATCCGGGGGTGACGCTTGGCGATATCGCCGACGAACGCGTGCAAGCGCTCGATCTTGGCCTCTAGCGTCGCGTCGAGCGCGGCGGCGGCCGGTGTCCGATCCGAGCTCATGCGCGCGGCTCCGTTTCGAGCGCCGCGCGGCGGCGAAACAACGGCTCGGGCGTGTCGAACGCGCCTTGGTACTTCACCGAGAACTCCTCGAACGCACGCAGCGCGTCGTGGATGTCCTTGTCCGCGCGCACGGCGAACGCATCGAACCCGCAGCGCGCCATGAAATTGAGGTGATCGCGCAGCACGTCGCCGATGGCACGCAGTTCGCCGGTCCAGCCGTAGCGGTCGCGCAAGAGGCGCGCGGTGCTGTAACCGCGTCCGTCGCGAAACACCGGAAAATCGACGCCGATCAGCGAGATCTTGTCGAGATCGCCGGCGAGGTCGGCCGGTTCGTCGTCCGGCGCGAGCCATACGCCGAGCGCGTCCTTTGCACGCGACGCCAGCAGCGCTTCGCGGGCCACTTTCCACAGAGCGAAAGGCACGAGCACACGGCCCGCGGGCAGCGCGTCGAGCGCGGGGTGTACGCCGTTGTCGTCGGCACGGACGACGGTCCAGTCGTCATGCACCACCGAGCGGTTTTTGATAATCGAAGTCATCTGCAGGTGTCCCTTGTTCGCAGTCAAATTACGCGTGCGCCGGTTGGCGCGACGCGTAGACGCGTTCCTTGAACGGCGCGACGCCGATCCGGTTGTAGGTATCGATGAAGCGCTCGCCGTCGATGCGGTTCTCGATGAACGTGTCGATGACCTTGCTCATGACATCGGGCATCTCCTCGGCGGCGAACGACGGCCCGATCACGCGGCCCAGGCGGGCGCCCGTCGCGCTCGTGCCCTGCTCGCCGCCCAACGTCACCTGGTACCACTCGGAACCGTCCTTGTCGACGCCCAGAATGCCGATGTTGCCGACGTGATGGTGGCCGCACGAGTTGATGCAGCCCGAGATGTTCAGCGACAGATCGCCGAGGTCGTACACATAGTCGAGATCGTCGAAACGATCTTGGATCGCCTGCGCGATCGGCAGCGACTTCGCATTGGCGAGCGAGCAGAAATCGCCGCCGGGGCACGCGATGATATCGGTGAGCAAGCCGATGTTCGCGCTCGCGAAGCCTTGCGTCTTGGCGGCTTCCCACAGGGCGAACAGGTCGCGCTTCTTCACGTCCGCGAGGATCAGGTTCTGCTCGTGCGACACGCGGATTTCACCGAACGAATACCGATCGGCCCAGTCGGCGACCGCTTCCATTTGCTCGGCCGTCGCGTCGCCCGGGGCGCCCTTGGCCGGCTTCAACGAGAGCGTGACCGCGGCGTAGCCGGGCACCTTGTGCGGACGCAGATTGCGTTCGATCCAGCGCGCGAACGCACGGTTTTCGAGCAGATGCTTTTCGAACGACGCGTCCGTATCCGACAGCTTCTCGTACGAGTGCGGCTGGAAGTGCTGCGCAACGCGGTCGAGTTCGGCCTGCGTGAGCGTCGACGGGCCGTCCTTCAGGTGCTGCCATTCTTCTTCGACTTGCTGCGCGAACTTCTCCGGGCCGAGCGCCTTCACGAGAATCTTGATGCGCGCTTTGTACAGGTTGTCACGGCGGCCGAACCGGTTATAGACGCGCAGCACGGCTTCGCAATAAGTGAGCAGATGCTGCCACGGCAGGTTTTCGCGGATGATCGAACCGATGATCGGGGTACGCCCAAGGCCGCCGCCCGCGAGGATCGCGCAGACCACTTCGCCTGCCGCATTCTTGGACAGATAGACGCCCAGATCGTGGATCTGCACCGCGACGCGGTCTTCCTTCGATCCCGAGACGGCGATCTTGAACTTGCGCGGCAGCCAGCTGAATTCGGGGTGGAACGTCGACCATTGGCGCAGGATCTCGGCCCACGGACGCGGGTCGACGATCTCGTCCGGCGCCACGCCGGCGAACTGATCGGCCGTGATGTTGCGGATGTCGTTGCCCGACGTTTGAATGCCGTGCATCTGCACCGAGGCGAGGTCCGCCAGCAGATCGGGCGTTTCCTCGAGCTTGATCCAGTTGTACTGAATGTTCGTGCGCGTCGAGAAGTGGCCGTAGCCGCGGTCGTATTTGCGCGCGATATGGCCCAGCATGCGCAGTTGATCGCTGCGCAGGTTGCCGTAAGGAATCGCGATGCGGTGCATGTACGCGTGACGCTGCATGTAGAGGCCGTTCTGCAGCCGCAGCGGACGGAACTCGTCTTCGCTCAATTCGCCCGACAGGCGGCGGCGGACTTGGTCGCGGTATTGCGCGACGCGCTCGTCGACGATGGTCTGGTCGTACTGATCGTATTGATACATTCGGGACCCCAGGTTGTGTCGCGCCGCGTGGTGGCGCGACGCCCGAATCTCTACCGACGCAAGCAGCCGGCCTTCGTTCAGACCGTCCGCTCATGTGCTAATGACGAAAACAGCTATACATATTGAAAAACGTCCGTCGATCGTAATAAACTGGCCTTATATTTCAAACGACTAAAAAATTCTTTCCTTATGCTCGAAGGGTTATAAATGAACCTGCACCAATTTCGGTTCGTGCGCGAGGCCGTCCGTCAGAACTTCAACCTGACCGAGGCCGCCAAGGCGCTGTACACCTCCCAGCCTGGAGTCTCGAAGGCAATCATCGAGCTCGAGGACGAATTGGGGGTCGAGATCTTCACCCGGCACGGCAAGCGCGTACGCTCGCTGACCGAGCCGGGGCGCATCATCCTCGCCTCGGTCGAGCGGATCCTGCAGGAGGTGGAGAGCCTAAAGCGCGTCGGCAAGGACTTCGCGGCGCAGGATCAAGGCAATCTCGTCATCGCGGCGACTCACACCCAGGCGCGCTACTCCCTGCCGGGGGCGATTGCCGAATTCAAGAAGCGGTTCCCGAAGGTTCATCTGTCGATTCTGCAGGGCAGCCCCACGCAGGTGGCCGAGATGGTCATGCACGACCATGCCGACATCGCCATCGCCACCGAAGCGATTTCGTCATACAAGGAACTCGTCTCGCTGCCGTGCTTCCAGTGGCATCACGTGGCCGTGATGCCGGAGGATCACCCGCTGCTGCAGCGCAAGCAGCTTTCGCTCGAGGATCTGGCCCAATATCCGTTGATCACTTACGACAATGCGTTCGCGGGCCGGACGAAGATCAACCAGGCGTTCTCGCTGCGGGGTTTGTCGCCCGATATCGTGCTCGAAGCGATCGACGCCGACGTGATCAAGACGTACGTCGAACTGGGCCTGGGGGTGGGGATCATGGCCGACATCGCGTTCAACGCCGAGCGCGACCGGCATTTGAGGGCGATGCCCGTGGGCCACCTGTTCGGCAGCAATCTGACGCGCGTGGCGCTCAAGCAAGGCGCCTACTTGCGCAGCTATGTGTATACGCTCGTCGAACTGCTCTCGCCTACCCTCAATCGCAAGCTGATCGAGCAGGCGCTCAAGGGCGAGCACGAGAGCTACGAGCTTTGAAGTCGTCGTTTCGAGCAGAAGCATCCGAACAGCGGGGACCTGCTCACGGGGGCGCGTCGCCTCCCCTTACAGCTTGCCTTATATCGATGATTGACACGGAGACCCTTGCATGGCGTTGACCGCAACTTTTCGCCGCGCGCTCATGGCCGCGGCTTTCGCGCTTGCCGGCGCGGCGCTGACCGCCCCGGCGTACGCCGACATCAAAGTCGGGATCGATCTGTCGACGACGGGGCCGGCCGCGGTCATCGGCATCACGAGCAAGAACGCGATGCTGATGTGGCCCAAAACGATCGCCGGCCAGCCGGCGCAATACATCATCCTCGACGACGGCTCCGACCCGGGCGCCGCGGTGCGCAACATTCGCAAGCTCATCAACGAGGATCACGTCGATGTGGTCGTCGGGCCGAACGTCACGCCGGCCGCCTTGGCGGCGCTCGACGCCGTGGCCGATTCGCATACGCCGATGATCACCTTGATCGGGTCGGCGAGCGTCGTGGAACCGCAAGAAGGCAAGCGCGTCTGGGCATTCAAGATGGCGCAGACCGACAGCGCGATGGCCGACGTCATGACGCGCTATATGGCGAACCATGGCGTGAAGACCGTCGGCTTCATCGGATTCGCCGATAGCTACGGCGACAGCTGGCTCAAAGAGTTCTCGACCTTCGCCAAGCTGCGTCACATCGAGATCGTCGCGACCGAGCGGTACAACAGAACCGATTCGAGCGTCACGGGGCAAGCGTTGAAGCTGATCGCGGCCCGCCCCGACGCGATCCTCGTAGCGGGAGCCGGCACGCCCGCCGTGCTGCCGCAGCGCGAGCTGATCGAGCGCGGCTATAAAGGACCCATCTATCAAACGCACGGCATCGCCACGCCGGCGTTCATCAAGCTCGGCGGCAAGGACGTGGAGGGAACGCTGTTCCCGACGCAGCCGGTCGTCGTTGCCCGCACGCTGCCGGCCGACCATCCTGCGAAGAAGGCGGCCCTGGCTTTCGTGAACGACTACGAGGCCAAGTACGGGCCGGATAGCGTGACGCAATTCGCCGGCGATGCGGCGGGGGTTTATCCGCGCTTGAGCGATGCCGTGGCGCGGGCGCTGAAAACCGCGCAGCCCGGCACGGAGGCGTTCCGCACGGCGCTACGCACCGCACTCGAGCAGGCGCACGAACTCGTCGTCCCGAACGGTGTCGTCAACACGAGCGCGAGCGATCATGTGGGACTCGATCAGCGAGCGAGCGTCATGGGGATCATCAAGGGCGGGAAGTTCGTTTATTTGAGCCGGTAGGGGCTCGATCGCGCAATCTTCCGGGCAGTCCCGGACTTACCGCGGCGGGCCCGCCATGATGCGACGTGCGAGCGATCGGCGCGCCGGCGCGGGTCGCCGCCCATCCTGCCGTTCATCGCGGCACGGCTTGCCAGCCGCACCCGTTTCCGTCATAATCGCGCTCTTCCGCTCGGTGCGTCAGCGCGCCGACACCTGCCCAGGTGGTGAAACAGGTAGACGCAGGGGACTCAAAATCCCCCGCCGCAAGGCGTGCCGGTTCGAGTCCGGCCCTGGGCACCAAGTAAAATCACCGCTTAGAGTACCGTCAGGTACCTCCTCATAGCGAAAAATACCGTCTTTTCGCGAAAGATATTCACAGATCGCCACGCGAGTCACTGTTGGCGCTCAACGCGTATCGCAATACTACTCAGTGCCCAAAGCCGAAGCCATCGCCCGCGAGCGGGGTGGTCAATAGTCGGCGTGCAACCGCAGTGTCGCGCGCACGAAAGCCGGGGCAACTGCCCCGGCCATCGCTATGCCTGCTTGATTGTCGCCACTGGCAAGAAGAGCCGGAGTGGCGCGATCGTGAAGGCCTCGGACCCGTATTTCTTGTAGAACGCCGCCGCGTTGTCGTCGACGGCGTCGACAATAACGCACTGCACGCCTATGGCCCCAGCCGTCATCAGCACCGTGTCGAGCGCGTGCATGAGAAGGTATTCGCCGAGGCCCTGCCCCGTGTGCTGGGTGTCCACAGCCAGCCGAGCCAAGAGCACGGCCGAGACATTTCTGGGAAGTTTGACGCTTGGCATCCCGTCGGTTTCCACCGACGTTGCGGCCAGCGCGTAGTACCCCAGGATTGCCTGAGGGTCATCGGATGCCGTCGCGACGTACGTGCGCGACAAATTCTTCTTTTGATGCTGACTGGCAACGTTGCGCAGCCAATCGTTCAACGAAGCGACGCCGCAGTCGAAGCTGCTACGGTCGTCGTTCTCCTTAAGTTGTCGAATTTGCGTTCCCAAGCTGCTTGTTCCTGAAGCGTGCCATTGCGCGTTGCAGCGCTTCGTTGGGCATCGGTGGCTCATCCAAGAGCGCGAAGAAGCGCCTCGATTCATCCATCGTTAGACGAATGGAACGAATGACCTCTTCCCGCTCGATAACTTGCTCCGCAGCTCGAAGTGCCGATTGCACAATGAATTGGTTGAGGGTGCTGCCCGATAGGTCTGCAGCGAGCTGCAGGATTTCTTGCTTTTCTGCACTCAACCGGGCAGTGACTCGCCCGCGGCTGGAGTTGTCCATACCGTTGTTGATAGCCATTGTTTGTCCTCTTTCCGAACCTCTCCGTGATGCGTGTGTGATGCAGGGGAGAAGGCTCTGTACTTGATCAGTGATGGGGCGTTGCCCCGCGAATGAGGCTTCGTGTAGCTAGGTCATGTAGGTCTCCATTTAGCGAATATGGAGACACTATAGCACGCGCGGTGACAAAATGTCACCGCGCGTGCTTGATTGACGCCGATCCAATGCGGCTGCATCGAGGCACGGATCTGCCTAGCGTTTTGACCAGTTCCCCCAATCACGCGGAGAAAAAAAGAGGGAACCGACAGCAAACACTAAGCCATCGCAGCACTGAGCATGGGATGCTCGCAGCGGGGGAATTGTAGACGTCTCATATTTCTAGCCGCCAGCCTTCGCGGAATCGCCGAAGACGGAGAACCGAACACCTCAGCTAAATCTGGCTAGCGGCCCTTCTTCCTACCGCTGCTCCTTCACCCGCGACACGAGCTGCGTCGGGCTCACGAACTGCAGCGCGATCAGCACCCACACCAACGTGATGGCCATATAGATCATCGCCATCGCATCGATCGATTGCGGCGCGCGCACGCCTGTGGAAAACACCGCGTAGTAAAGCGCCACGACAAGCGTCTGCGTGCTCGGCCCCGCCGTGAAGAACGTCAATTCGAACATGCCGATCGTGCGCACGAGTACGAGCAGCCCCGCGGCCAACATGCCCGGCACGAGCAGCGGCAGCAGCACATAGCGGAAATAGCGCGACGTATTCGCCCCAAAAATGCGCGCGGCGGATTCGAGGTTGGGATCGATCTGCTCGATGAACGGCGTCATCACGAGAATGACGAACGGCAACGCGGGCACGAGGTTCGCCAAGATCACCCCCGTCAGCGTGCCCGCCAGGCCCACCTTGTACATCACCGTCGCCATTGGAATGCCGTAAGTCACCGGCGGCACCATGAGCGGCAGCAAGAACGTCATCATCGCGAGGCGCTTGCCCGGAAACGAAGCGCGAGCAAGCGCATACGCCGCCGGCACGCCGAGTGCGATCGACAGCAACACGACCGCGCCGACCACCTCGACCGTCACGAGCAGCACGCTCGAGAGTTGAAAGTCGCGCCACGCCTGCCCATACCAATGCAGCGTGAACCCTTGCGGCAGCAGTGTGCCGAACCAGCGCGTGCCGATCGAATCGACGGCCACGGTCGCGATCAAGAGCACCACGTTCAGCAGAAAAAACGCCATCGTGCCCCAGACCAGCACGGTCCAAAGCCGCCCTCCGATACTGCGCGATTCGCGTGGCGCCGCCCGCTTCGAACGGCTGCCGCCCTCCTCGATCGCCCCCTGCGCGGCCATTGCGCGCGCGGTTTGATTGCTCGTAGTCATCAGCCTTTCCCTCCCGTGACGGGCCCGGTGTAGAAGAAGCGGCGCGCACCGAGCATGCCGGCCACGACGACGAGTTGAACGAAGCCCATCACGATCGCGATCGTCGACGCGAGCGCGTAGTCGTAGTTCTCGAACGCCGCCTCCGATGCGGCGATCGACATGACGCGCGTGGGACCGGCCGGCGCGCCCAACAGCACAGCCGACGGAAACACCGAAAACGCTTGGACGAACGACAAGCACGCGGCCATCGTCAATCCTGGCACGAGCAGCGGCAAGTAGATCTGCCGAAACTGCTGCCAAGGGCTCGCGCCCAGCGTGGCCGCGGCGCGCGCGAGCGTCGGATCGATCCCGGTGATGTAGGACAGCGTCAACAAAAATGCAAACGGAAAACCCGAGATGACGAGCGAGATCAACACGCCCCAGTAGTTGTGCGTGAGCCGCACTTCGCCGCCATATAGATGAAGCGCTTGCACGCCCTGCGTGAACCAGCCGTTCGGCGAGAAATACGAGAGCATGCCGTCGGCGATCAGCACCGTTCCTAGCGTGACCGGAATGACGAGCAGCGTCGTCGCCAGCTTTTGATAGGGCGACTTGCGGCGCAGCGCGAAAGCGACGGGCACCGACACGCCGACATTGATCAGCGTGGCCGGCACCGCGAGCTTCAACGTCACGAAGATCGTCGGCCACATCGAGCTGTCGGAGAAGAACGTCGCGTAGTTCGCGAAGATCCCTCCGCCGTTCATCGGCTGGAACGACAGCATGAGCCCGTAGGCGAACGGATAGATGAACAGCGCGACGATAAAACCGAGCGCCGGCGTAACGAGCCAGCCCTTCATATCGCGCGGTGCGGACATCGGCAAGGCGCTCACGATACACGCTCCTCGCGATAGACGAGCGCGCATTCGGGCGACACGGCCAGCGTCACGCGCTCGCCCTGGGCGAACTCCCCTTCCACGCGCGCCCACATTTTCCCGAACGGCGCGGTCACGAGCAGCAACGAGTCGCGGCCGCCGTATTCGACGACGTCGACGTCCACCTCGAACGCATTGCGCGAGCCGGGCTGCGCGCGCACGAGATCGTCGGGACGAATCGCGATCATTGCGTTCTTGCTGTCCAGGGCCTCCATCGGCGTACCGAGGAGGCGCACGCCTGCCGCCGAAACTGCCACACCCTCTCCGGCGGCCTGCTCGAGCGAACAGTGAAGCACGTTCCGGTATCCCATGAACCGCGCGACATGCAAATTGCTGGGCCGGCAGTAGACCTCCTTGGGCGAGGCAACCTGCTGCACGACGCCTTCCTTCATGACGACGATGCGGTCGGCCATCGACAATGCCTCGTCCTGATCGTGCGTGACGTAGATCGTCGCGCGATCGAGGCCGCCGTGAATGCGCCGGATTTCCGCGCGCATTTCGATCCGCAGCTTCGTGTCGAGATTCGATAGCGGCTCGTCCATGAGCACGACCGGCGGTTCGATCACGATCGCACGCGCGATCGCCACGCGTTGCTGCTGGCCGCCCGACAATTGGCCCGGCAGCTTGCTTTCATGGCCGACGAGCTGCACGAGCTGCAGCGCGGCGCGTGCGCGCTGCTCGACCTCGCGCTTGGACACGCCGCGCATCTTCAGGCCGAATCCGACGTTCTCGAGCACGGACATGTGCGGAAACAACGCATAGTTCTGGAACACCATGCCGAAGCCGCGCTTCTCGGGCGGCAGCACGTCGATACGCTTGTCGTCGAGCCAGATCTCGCCGCCCGTCAGCGGCTGCAGGCCGGCGATGCAGTTCAGCGCGGTCGATTTCCCACAGCCCGATGGGCCGAGCAACGCGATGAACTCGCCGCGCTCGATTTCCAGATCGAGCCCTTGCAAGGCCGCGACGTTGGCGCCCTGATCGTTCGCAAAGCTGCGGCACACGGCGGTAAGACGAAGTCGGTCGAAATTGTGCTTCATGATGATTCCCTGACTGGCATTTCAGGTGCGGCGCGAAGGACGGTCTCCCCCGTCGCGGCCGCACGGCATGACGATCGCGTTACTGCGTCTTTTGCGCGCCGACGTCGGTATCCCATTTGTGGAACGCCTTCACCATCGCGTCCGCCGAAAGCGGCACGACGTTCGGGCGATCGGCGATCCACTTGTCGTACTCGGGGCGGCCGTATTTCTTGATGACTTCCTGGCTATGCGCCGGAGCTTGGTCGACACCCACGCCCTTGATCGCCGGCCCCGGATAGAAGTAGCCGTCGTCGTAGGTCATCGCCTGCTGCGCCGGCTGCATCATGAACTCGAGCAGCTTGTAGAGCACGTCGAGCTTGTCCTTGGGCACGCCCTTCGGAATGACCATGAACTGAGCATCGTTGACCCACGTCATGTCGTCGAACCGGCCTACCTTGAAATTGCCCGGCACCACGCCCAGCGCGCGAGGATTGATGTCCCAGCCCGTCATCGTGACGGTCATCGAACGCGTGCCTTCGCCGAGCTCCTTCATGACCGCCGACGTACCGCCCGGGTAATACGGCACGCACTCGTTCAATTGTTTGAGGAAGGCCCAGGTGTTGGCCCAGCCGTTGATCGGATCTTGCGGGTTCTTGTCATGGAGCAGATACGGCAGCCCCATCAGCCAAGCGCGGCCCGGGCCCGAATTGGCGGGACGCGCATAGATGAATTGATTCGGATGCGCCTTGCACCACGCGAGCAATTGCTGGGGCGACTTCGGCACGTCCTTGTCCGCAACCTTGTCCGGGTTGTATTCGAGCAGGGGGCCGGCCGGCGAGTAAACCACCTCGAGGCCGTAGCCTTGCGCGAGATCCTGCATCTTGCGCGGCGCAGGCGCGTATTGGTCCAGCACGCCGGGGAAGTGAGCGGCCTGGTCGGGCAGCAGCTTCAGCCATAGGTTCTGCTCGATGCCGGCGGAAAGCGCATCGGTGCCGGTCAACACGAGGTCGATGTCCGAGCGGCCCGCGGCTTGCATCGCCTTGATCTTGCCGGGCAGTTGCGGCGCCGGCGCGTTGGTGTAAGTGATGTTGCCGACAAGGTTCGGATACTTCGCCTTGAATGCCTCGAAGCCCGCTTTCGTCAGCGCGAGATTGCCCGCCACGTCGACGATATTGATCGATACCGGATCGGCAAAGCTTGCCGTCGCCATCAACGAAAAGCCCAGCGCCGCCGCGATGCTGCCGATGCGCCGCCCGATTCTTGAACGCTTCATGTCTCCTCCTACGGTTATCGAGATTGTCTGTGACGCGAATGGGTCTCTTGCCTGCTCGTTCGTCCGTCTCTCGCTGCACGGACCCGCTACATACCGCCGGCCTCCGCCGTCCCCACGGGCATGCGAAGCGCCGGCTCCGGCAAGCCCTTGACGCCCACATCCACCGCGAACGTCGCGCCCGAGAGCGCATCGCCATCGACGCGAATCGACGTGACGAACAACGTATCCAGTTGCGCGCCGCCGAACGCGCACATCGCGGGCTTGGCGACCGGCACGCGAATGCTCCGATCGAGCTTCCCCGCCGGCGTATAGCGATGCACAAGGCCTGCGTCGTTGCCGCAAATCCAGTAGCAGCCCTCGGCGTCGACGGCCGCGCCGTCGGGTCGGCCGAGCCCGGATACCGCGTCCATCTCGACAAAAACGCGCCGAGCGTGCGGCACGCCGTCGTCGATGTCGTAGTCGAACGACCAGATGACGCGCCGGCTCGGATGCGAGTCCGACAAATACATCGTGCGGCCATCGGGGCTGAAGGCGAGGCCGTTGGGCACGATCAGTTCGTCGCAAAGCGTTTGCAGGGCGCGACGTCCGGCATCGAGCCGATACAGCCGCCCGGCGGCGCGCGCGAGCGCCATGTCGAGGACCATCGTACCGGCGAGGAACCTGCCTTGCCGATCGCATCGCCCATCGTTGAAGCGCATGCCCTCGCTCGCGTGGGCAACCGAGGCCAGCCGTTCGCTGACGTCGATCGCCGCATCGGGAACGGGGTGCTGCGCGAGGTAGATGCCGCTTTCCATCGCGAGCGCCACGCCGCCATGCGCCAGCAAGGCGAACGAGCCGGCCATCTCCGGCAAGGCCCACGCATGCGCGCGGCCCGTGGCCGCCTCCCAGCGCCACAGCGTGCGTCCGACGATATCGGTCCAGTAAAGCGCTTCCTCGCGGGCGGACCACACTGGGCTCTCGCCCACGCCGCAGCGCATGTCGCCGATTCGCTCAATGGAACTCGTGCCGGTCATGGTGGTTCAGTCTCCGAAAGGCCCCGTCGTCACGAAGGCCCCGCCTTGATAGACGCGCACGGGATCGTCTTCGGCGCGCGTCGGCTCTGCGCGCTCGATCCGTTCGCGCCAGGGCTCGCTCGTCTGCGTGGGCGCGTAGCCCAGATGCGCGGCATGCGAGTTGTCCCACCAGACATCGCGATTGGCCGACACGCCGTAGACGATCGTGCATTTCACGTTCGGCACGAACATCGCGCGCCGCACGAGCTGCTCGAGATCGTCGTAGCCCAGCCAGGTAGCCAGCATGCGGCGATCCTTCGGCTCGGGGAAGGATGAGCCGATGCGCAGGCACACCGTTTCCATGCCGTAGCGATCGAAATAGAACTGCGCGAGTTGCTCGCCGAACGCCTTGCTCAAACCGTAATAGCTGTCGGGCCGTTGCGGCGCGAGCGTATCGATGACTTCGTCCTGCCGATAAAAGCCCGTCACGTGGTTCGAGCTGGCGAAGACGATACGGTGCACGCCATGTCGGCGCGCCGCCTCATAGAGGTGATAAGCGCCTTGAATATTGGCCGGCAGCACTTCCTCGAACGGGCGCTCGACCGAGACGCCGCCGAGGTGAACGATCACGTCGACGCCGCGCACGAGCGCATCGACGGCCGAGGCGTCGGCCAAGTTGCACACCACGGCTTCTTCATTCGCGCGCGCCTCGCCGATGGGCGCGATGTCCGACACGCGCAGCACGTCGGCGTAATGCGGCAGCCGCTCGCGCAGCACGCGGCCAAGCCCGCCGGCTGCGCCCGTGAGCAGGATGCGGCCGCAGTGAGTGCGAATGCCGTCCAAAGGATCGGCGTGTTCAAGCGTGAGCGTCATGTCAGGTCAGGTCACTGGTGCGGGATTGAACAGAACGAGATCGTTGGAGAGGCCGAGCTTGTCGGCGCACACTTGCTTGCGGCCGCTCGCGACGTCGAGAATCATATGGAAGAGTTCCCAGCCGATGTCGGCGATGCTGGCCTCGCCCGTTGCGATACGACCGGCATCGAGGTCGATCAGATCGTGCCAGCGCTCGGAGAGCGCCTTGCGCGTCGAGACCTTGATGACGGGCGCCATCGCGAGGCCGTAAGGCGTGCCGCGACCGGTCGTGAACACCTGCAGATTGATGCCCGAGGCGAGCTGCAGCGTGCCGCAGACGAAGTCGCTCGCCGGCGTCGCCGCGAAGATCAGGCCCTTGCGGCGCATCTTTTCACCGGGGCCGAGCACGTCGACGATCGGGCTCGTGCCCGACTTGACGATCGAGCCGAGCGCCTTTTCCACGACGTTCGAAAGCCCGCCGCGCTTGTTGCCCGGCGACGGATTCGCGCTGCGGTCGGCTCGGCCGCCGCTCAGATAATCGTCGTACCACGCCATTTCACGCAGCAACGCACGGCCAACGTCCTCGTCGATCGCGCGCGGGGTCAGCAAGTGGATCGCGTCGCGTACTTCGGTGACTTCGGAGAACATGACCGTACCGCCCGCCCGTACGATCAGATCGGCCGCGAAGCCCACGGCCGGGTTCGCCGTGACGCCCGAAAATGCATCGCTGCCGCCGCATTGAACGCCGATGACGAGATCGGACGCGGGACAGGTTTCGCGCCGCCGCTCGTTCAATCGAGCGAGCCGCTCGTCGGCCATCTCGAGGATCGCATCGACCATTTCGCCGAAACCTTCATAGGCCTCGTCCTGCAGCGAGAGCACCGGAGACTGCGGCTTGCCTGCTACCTCGATCGGAATGCGGCCGCCCGGCGCGAGATTGGACGGCACGAGCCGCTCCGGCACGAGCTTCTCGCAGCCAAGGCCGATCACCATGACTTCGCCGCCGAAGTTCGGATTGACGGCGAGGTTCTGCAACGTGCGAATCGGCACGATGGCGGCCGGCGCGTTGATCGCCACGCCGCATCCGTACGTGTGCGTGAGCGCCACGACGTCGTCGACGTTCGGGTAACGCGGCAGCAGCTCGCGCTTGACGCGCGACACGACGTAATCGGTCACGCCCGCCACGCACTGCACGCTCGTCATGATGCCGAGCACGTTCTTCGTGCCCACGGTGCCGTCCGCGTTGCGGTAGCCCTCGAACGTGTAGCCCTCGAGCTTGGCTAGATCGGGCGCCTTGCGCGTCGCGAGCGGCAGCGCGTCGAGCGCCGGCGGCTGCGGCAGCTGGACCGCGCTTTCGTCGATCCAGCTGCCGCGCGCGAGCGGTTTGGCCGCATAGCCGATGATCTCGCCGTAACGCACGATCGCATCGCCCTGAGCCAGCTCGGTCAGCGCGACCTTGTGCCCTTGCGGCACACCCTGCACAAGTACCGTGCCGTCGTCGAGCGCCGTCCCTTCGGGCAGCCCACGCGCGTTCACCACGATCGCGACGTTGTCGCGCTCGTCCACGCGTATCGTGAGCGCACGCTCGGCAGCGGCGTCGGACACGGAAGTAGAAGCAGACATTGCAAAAGACTCCATCGTTTCTTGCATCTTCACACGATGCGTATTCAGCGCACCAGGCAGGGACGCTTGTTGTCGAACGTCCAGCCCGGAATCAAATACTGCATGGCCGCCGCATCGTCACGGCTGCCGAGCCCATGCTCGAGATACAGCGCATGCGCGCTAGCCAACGCATCCTCGTCGAGTTCCACGCCCAGGCCGCCGCGCGAGGGTACGGCCACTTGTCCCTGCTCGATCTTGAACGGTTCGCGCGTGAGCCGCTGGCCGTCCTGCCAAATCCAATGCGTGTCGATCGCCGTGATGTCCCCTGGCGCCGCCGCGGCCACGTGAGTGAACATCGCCAGCGAGATGTCGAAGTGATTGTTCGAATGCGAACCCCACGTGAGCCCCCATTCGGCGCACAGTTGCGCCACCCGTACCGAGCCGCGCATCGTCCAGAAATGCGGGTCGGCCAGCGGGATGTCCACGGCGCCGAGCGTGACCGCGTGGCCGAGCTGGCGCCAGTCGGTGGCGATCATGTTCGTCGCGGTGCGCAAGCCCGTGGCGCGCCGGAATTCAGCCATGACCTCGCGGCCGGAATAGCCGTTCTCGGCGCCGCACGGGTCTTCCGCATAAGCCAGCACGTCGTCTTTGCCGCGGCACAGGCGCACCGCTTCGGCGAGCGACCATGCGCCGTTCGGGTCGAGCGTGATGCGCGCTTCGGGGAAGCGCTCGGCGAGCGCGGTGACCGCGGCGATTTCTTCGTCGCCGGAGAGCACCCCGCCCTTGAGTTTGAAGTCTTGGAAGCCGTAACGCTCATGCGCCGCCACGGCCAAGCGCACGACGGCCTCGGGCGTCAGCGCGGGCTCGTTGCGCAGATGGAACCAAGCGTCGGCCGAGTCGCTTTCGCTCCGGTAGTCGAGGTCCGTGCGCGCACGCTCGCCCACATAAAACAAATAGCCGAGCATCGGCACGTGCGTGCGCTGCTGTCCTTCGCCGAGCAGAGCGGCAACAGGCACGTCCAGATGCTGGCCGAGCAAGTCGAGCAACGCCGCTTCGACCGCCGTTACCGCGTGCACGGTGATGCGCAAGTCGAATGTTTGCGTGCCGCGGCCGCCCACGTCGCGATCGGCGAAGCGCCGGCGCATGTCGTTCAGCACGTCCTGCCAGCGGCCGAGCGGCTGGCCGACGACGAGCGCACTCGCCTCTTCCAGCGTGCGCCGGATCGATTCGCCGCCCGGCACTTCGCCCAGACCTGTACGGCCGGCGCTGTCCTCGAGCACGACGATGTTGCGCGTGAAGAATGGCCCATGCGCGCCGCTCAGGTTCAGCAGCATGCTGTCGCGCCCGGCCACGGGCACGACACGCATGCGCGTGACCACGGGCGTTGGGGAAGGAGTGGAGGACATCGTCGAATTCGTCATTGCGTCTCGTGTTGCTTCATCGGTTTCATGTTCTCGAATCGGCCCGCTTCTCGCCGCCGCGCATCGCACGACCGTAGCTGGGCCGCTTCGGATCGTAGGTCCAGCCCGGAACGAGATAGCGCATGGCCAGCGCATCGTCGCGCGCACCGTTGCCGAGCGACCGGTAGAGCGCATGAGCTTGGTCCACACGCTCCATATCGATCTCGATGCCAAGACCGGGGCGCCGAGGCACGGCAACCTGCCCGCCGTCGATGACGAAGGGCTCGCGCGTGAGCCGCTCGGCGCCCTCCTGCCAGATCCAGTGCGTGTCGATCGCGGTAATGGGACCGGGCGCCGCCGCCGCGACGTGCGTGAACATCGCCAGCGACACGTCGAAGTGGTTGTTCGAATGCGAGCCCCAGGTCATGCCGAACTCGCTGCACAGCTGGGCCACGCGCACCGACCCTTGCATCGTCCAAAAATGCGGATCGGCAAGCGGGATGTCGACCGCGCCGAGCGCGATCGCATGCCCGAGTTGGCGCCAATCGGTCGCGATCATGTTCGTTGCCGTCGGGATGCCGGTCGCGCGCTTGAATTCCGCCATCGTCTCGCGGCCCGAATAGCCGTTTTCCGGCCCGCAGGGGTCTTCCGCATAAGCGAGCAGATGCCCTTGCCCGCGGCACAGCGCGATCGCCTCATCCAAGCGCCATGCACCGTTCGGATCGAGCGTCGCGCGCGCATGCGGAAAGCACGCCTTGAGCGCCTCGATCGCTTCCATTTCCTCGGCGCCGTCCATCACCCCGCCCTTGAGCTTGAAGTCGGCGAAGCCGTAGCGTTCGGTCGCCGCCTGCGCGAGCCGTACGATGGCAGCCGGCGTCATCGCGCTCTCGTGCCGCAGGCGCAGCCAGTCGTCGCGCTCGCGCGCACCGTCGACATACGGCAGGTCCGTCTTCGCCCGATCGCCAATGTAGAACAGATACGCGAGCATCGGCACGCGATCGCGCTGCTGACCCGCTCCGAGCAGCTCGGCGACGGGCACGCCCAGACACTGGCCGAACAAGTCGAGGAGCGCCGCTTCCACGGCGGTCAGCACGTTGTCCATGCGCAGATTGATTTCGTGCGGCTGACGCAGCACGGCCGATTCGGCCTGCGAGCCGACCTCGTAGACGGTACCTCGGTGCGCCGCGTCGGCGCCGCCGCCGAGCGCGCGACGCAGCACGTTCAGCGTCCCGTTCAGGCGCCCGATTTCCGTGCCGATCACGAGCGGCGCCACGCGCTCCAGCGCGCCGCGAATCCCCTCGCCGCCCGGCACTTCACCGGCCCCCATGCGGCCGGCCGAATCGGTCAACAGCACGAGGTTGCGCGTGAAGAACGGGCCGTGCGCGCCGCACAGGTTGAGAAGCATGCTGTCGCGGCCGGCCACGGGAATTACGCGCATGGCGGTCACGCGCGGCGTCCCGCTTTGCGCGAAGGAATCGGTCGTTTGCCCGTCCACCTTGATGCCTCTCCTTTTAATTCACCGCAGCCGATACGAACGGCTGGGACACGCTTCGATCAATGCGCGGGGTCGAGCTTCACGCGCTCGATCTTCCCGACCATGAACACATAGCAGATACAGGCGACGAGCCCATGCAAGCCCACGAACACGAGTGCGCCGTTGAACGAGCCCGTGTGGCCGACGATATAGCCTACGGCGATCGGCGTCGTGATGCTCGACAGGTTGCCGAACGTATTCATCAGCGCGCCGCTCAAGCCCGCGATTTCCTTGGGCGCGGTATCCGAATTGACGGCCCAGCCGAGCGCGCCGAGCCCCTTACCGAAGAAGGCAAGCGCCATGACGGCCACGACGATGCCCTGCGCGTCGACGTAGTTGCAGATCACCATGCTCATCGACAGCAGCATGCCGAGCACAATCGGCACCTTGCGCGCCACCGACAGCGACACGCCGCGACTGAGCAGCGCATCCGAAATCGCCCCGCCGAGGATGCCGCCGAGGAACCCGCAGACCGCCGGGATCGATGCGACGAAACCGGCTTTCAGAATCGACATCCCGCGCGCCTGGACCAGATACACGGGGAACCATGAAATGAAGAAGTACGTCAGCGCGTTGATGCAGTACTGCGCGAGATAGACGCCCATCAGCATACGGCTGCGCAGCAGTTGCTTGATGTGGCGCATGTCGGGCCCTTGGGGCTTGGCCGCGCCCTTTTGCTCGCGATCCAGATCGACGAGACCGCCGCCCGCCTCGATGTATTCGATCTCCGCGCGGTTCACGCGCGGGTGATCTTTCGGGTCCTTCATGAACACGCGCCAGGCAAGCGCCATGGCGATCCCGAGCACGCCCATGACGATGAACACCGAATGCCAGCCGAACGAGTGCACGAGCCATGCCATCAGCGGCGCGAAGATGACCGTCGCCGCATATTGCGCCGAGTTGAAGATGGCGGCTGCCGTGCCGCGCTCGTTGGCGGGAAACCAAGCCGCCACGATGCGGCTGTTCGCGGGAAACGAAGGCGCTTCGGCAATGCCTACGAAAAAACGCAGCGAAAACATCGCGGCAATGGCCGCCGCGCCCGCTAGGAACCCGATCGTCCCTTGCATCAACGTAAACAGCGACCACATGAAGATGCTGACGCCATAGACGCGGCGCGAACCGAAACGGTCGAGCAGCCATCCGCCCGGCAGTTGGGCGATCACGTACGACCAGCCGAATGCCGAGAAGATGTAGCCGAGCGAGACGGCATTGATGCCGAAGTCCTTTTGCATGGCCGAGCCGGCGATCGAAATGCTCGCGCGGTCGGCGTAATTGATGGTCGTCGCGATGAACAGCATCGCGAGGACGAAGTAGCGAACGCGCGTCGCGCGCATGGCCTGCGGTACGCTGCGCGCACCGACCGCGGGGTTTTCGGTTTGCATCGTCTCCTCCTTCGCGGCCGCGCCGTCGAGCGTGCGCCGCGCTTGAGTCTTGCTCGAGTTTTTCGTCCGGGCTCGATCGCCCGGGTTCTATTGATCGGCGATCGGCCGGCGCTTACGCAATGCGGGCGATGAGCGTCTTGAGTTCGGCCTGCTCGGCTTCGGTCAGATCGGTCAAAGGCGCGCGTACGGGGCCCGCGGACCGGCCGATCGCCTTCATGCCGGCCTTCACGATCGATACGGCGTAGCCGCGCTTGCGGTTGCGCAGCGCAATGTAGGGCAGTACGAACTTGTTCAGGTCGGCGTAGACCTTCTGATGGTCGCCCGCTCGCACGGCGGTATAGAAATCGAGCGCGAACTGCGGAACGAAGTTGAAGATCGCCGACGAGTAGGTCGTCACGCCCAAGGTGAGGTAAGGCAACGCGAAAGTTTCGGCCGTCGGCAAGCCGCCGACGTAGGTGAAGCGATCGCCCAGACGCGCATGGATGCGCGTCATCAGTTCGAGATCGCCGATGCCGTCCTTGAAGCCGACGAGGTTCGGACAGCGCTCGGCCAGGCGCTCGAGCGTGACTTCGTCGAGCACTTGGTTCGCGCGGTTATAGACGATGACGCCCAGGCGCGTCGACTTGCAGACCTGCTCCACGTGCGCGGCGATGCCGTCGGCCGGCGCTTCGGTCAAATACGGGGGCAGCAGCAGGATGCCGTCCGCGCCGGCGGCTTCGGCCGATGCGCACAACTCCTTGGCCATGGCGGTGCCGTAGCCGGCTGGTGCGATCACGGGCACGCGGCCGCCGGTCTGTTCGACCGCGGCGCGCACGACCCGCTCGACTTCGGCAGGCGTCAGCGAGAAGAATTCGCCCGTGCCGCCCGCCGCGAAGAGCCCGGCGGCCGGATGGCCGAACAGCCAATCGAGGTTCGTGCGATAAGCGTCTTCGTCGAACGCGTAGTCGTCCTTGAAGTGCGTGACGGGGAACGAGAGCAGGCCGGCGCCGATCTGGCGGGCGAATTCGGTGGGCGTATAACGTGTCATGTCGGCGTGGCGCGGATATGCGGTGAGTGATGAGCAATGCGGCGATTCTTGCACCGCCAGCGATTCACGTCCAAGATAACGAATGTTTCGATTGATTCAGGATTTGTATCGATGTTCGAGCTGAGCCAGCTTCGCTGCTTCGTCGCCGTGGCCGAAGAGCTGCATTTCGGGCGCGCCGCGGAACGGCTTCATATGACGCAGCCGCCGCTGTCGCGGCAAATCCGGCTGCTCGAGCATCAGGTCGGGACCGAGCTCGTCGCGCGCTCGAGCCGCTCGGTCAAGCTCACGGCCGCGGGCCGCAGCTTCCTGCCCGACGCCGCGCGCATTTTGCGCCTGGCCGACGAAGCCGCGGCGACCGCGCGCCGCGTGGCGGCCGGCTCCTCGGGCACGCTCGCGATCGGCTTCACGGCCACGGTAGGCTACGGCGTGCTGCCGGCGATCGTGAGCGCCGTGCGCGCGGTCTCGCCCGGCGTCCGATTGACGCTGAAGGAAATGGTGAGCGGCGCCCAACTGGAGGCGCTCGACGCTCGGGAGATCGACTTCGGGTTGCTGCGCCCGCCCGTGGAGCATGGCGAACTGGTCGATCGGCCCTGCCCCAACGATGCGCTCGTCTTGGCGCTGCCCGCCGCCGTGGCCAAGGAATGGCCGGCGCGCCCGACGCTTGGCGACTGCGAAGGCCGTCCGCTGCTGATGTATTCGCCGTACGAGGCGCGTTACTTCCACCAGCTCATGAGCGGCCTGCTGGAGCGGGCCGGCGTGTTGCCCGACATCGTCGAATATGTCAGCCAAATTCACTCGATGCTGGCGCTCGTGCGCGCCGGAATCGGCGTGGCGCTGATCCCGTCCGCCGCGGCCATGCTGCACTTCAAGGGCGTCGTCTACCGGCCGGTTCGCACGACGCCCCCCAAGCCCGTGGAACTGCGCTTCGTCTATCGCAAGGACAACGACAACCCGGTGTTCGAGGCGCTGAGGGACGATCTTCACAAGGCCGTGGCGCGCGCACGGTGATGGGGGCGCACCGCCCCTCGGCGTTTTGGGCTTACGCCGTCATTTCACCGTGAACGTGTAGCGCCCCTTCGTACGATGACCGTCCGCGGCCACCGCCACCCACGCGACCGTATAGTTGCCCGGCTGCAGCGCCTCGAGCGCGACGCTCATGTGCTTTTTGTCGTTCGCGTCGACGCTCGAGTTCCCGCTTGTCACGGAGTGCCCCGCCGAATCGGTGACCTGCAGCGAGCTGAACGCCCCCTCGAGCGCGTCGTCGAATTCGATCCATACCTGTGTTTGGTCGGCGGCGACCGTTGCGCCGGGGCGCGGGCTTTCCTGCTTCGGATGCGCATGCGCGCACGCCCACGGGGCGAATGCGAGGGCCGCGACGCCCGCGAGTACGCGTATCGAAAAGGAGATCGGGGAAGCTTTCATGGGCGGGGCCGCGCAGGGCGCACGATATCGGGCAAGGACAGCGGATTATCGTCTAGGCCGATCGGCCGGCGCAAGGCGGCCGCGGTAAATCGGACCATCTACCGAGCCGGCGCCGCGCGCGGCGTAAAATCCCCGCCATTCCGATTCGGCGCACCCTATGGATCTCGAACGTATTCTCTTCACGCAGGGCTTCGGCTCGCGACGCCAATGCCGCGCGTTGATCGCCGAAGGCCGTGTGAGCGTCGCAGGCAGCATCTGTACGGACGACGCCGCCCAGTTCCCAACCGACGATCTGACGTTCGACGTGGACGGTGCGTCCTGGCGCTATCGCGAGCGCGCCTATTTGATGCTCAATAAACCTGCCGGCTACGAGTGCTCGCGCGAGCCGCAGCATCACCTGAGCGTATTCGGCCTGCTGCCCGCGCAATTGGTCACGCGCGGCGTGCAATGCGTCGGCCGGCTGGACGAGGATACGACCGGCCTGCTTCTGCTCTCCGACGACGGCCAATTCGTTCATGCGTACACATCGCCGAAACGCAAAGTCCCGAAGACGTACTTGGCGAGCACGCGCCACGCCCTCGACGAGGGTCAACTCCGCGCACTGCGCGAAGGGGTGCTGCTGCACGGCGAAAAGACGCCCATCGCGGCCGCCGCGGCCCGGATTCGCGATGAAAGACTGTTGGAAATCACCGTCAACGAAGGCAAGTATCACCAAGTGAAACGCATGATCGCGGCAGCGGGCAATCGGTGCGAATCGCTGCATCGAGCGCGAATCGGCGGCCTCGCCCTGCCGCCCTCGCTGGCGCCTGGTGCGTGGCAATGGCTCGACCCGGCGCAATTGGACGCGCTGTCGACGCGCTAGGATCAAGCGCCGCGCACGCCGCCGAGCAGGGTGGCCGCTGCCCCCGTGCGCGTTACCGCGAGGAGCGCCGCTTTCTCAGAAAGTGGCGGCGCCGGCTGAAACGGCGCTGGGCGATCGTTTCGGGCGTTGGCGGCGATGTTAAGCTTCGCGAACGAAAATCGCGTTGCTGTTCCTCCTCTGCTTGAATGCGCTCATGCCGTCGCGCCCTGGCAGAGTGCGACGGAGACTCGTAGATGACGCGCGGCAATATGACGGCATACAGGCCCAAAGCGCACCCGCTTTCCCAGCGGGACAAGCCGCAAAAGTTGGCCGATGCTCGTCGAGCTATCGAGCGGAGCAACGAATTCCACCACGAGCATCCGGAGAGAATGCCGCATAGCAATTCGTTCCCGTATCGATCGCCGGGCGGGATCCGCGGCTACGGTATGCTTTGGGTCGTGTTGCTCATGGGGCAGTTCGTCATCGAGGCGCAGGGGGAGATCCAATTGCGAGGCGCGCGTGCCATAGGGCCTTCTGGCGCTTGGCAAGGCGGTGCATCCGGCGGGCGCTCTGCCGAGGACGAGGGAGTTCGGCCGTCAGCCTATTCGAAAAATGCGACGACGGATCTCGCCTTGCAGGAGCATTTCGAGAAAGGTGCGATGGAAAGCGCACCCTTGCAATTCGCGCCCTTCCGTTATGCCGGCGGCTCGCACGGTCAAGAGCGCCCCTCCGGACAGTTGCGGCCGCTGCGCTCCCCCCGATCGGCTGGGACAGCGGGGCGCGCCGCGCCGTCGACCGGCAACGCCGAAGATAAGCGGGTCACCACCATTTGCAGTTCGACCGACGAACCGTCTCTTCTGACGGAGGCGATCAATAAAATGCCGCAGCGCGCGACTCACGCTGCTCGCATTCTCACTAGAAACGGACTGGATCCGCACAAGGTATATCGCGTGCAGGAGAATTATCTAGGCGCCGTAATTGATGTAGAACACCCGCTCGTTGCACTGTACCTTGACCGCTACAGGACGCAACTTCCTGCGTCACGCACCAGCCCACCAGAACTCGATGGGCTGCCTGATCCCGATAGCGTGTTTGACCAGCAGTTCAAGTGGCACAAGCAACATCAGCAGGACGCTATCGCAAACGGCGTTAGAGAGGCGCTGGCGGACCAGGGTTTTACTAATTTAGACGCCGATGCGTCGACACTCGAAGTTGTGGCCGTATATCGCGACCCAGTCAACGCGGGGCACGTATCTGACGTTGGGCATCTGGGGCAAATCCTAAAGGTCACAGAGGGATCGGCCGTGCGGCATTACGCGATCGTGCCTGTCGATTGCGACTCGGTTATCTCGATTCCAGACGACGAGGCGGAGCGTGACGAGTGGCTCAAACTCAACCGGCATTTGTTCTTTAGCGCCCCGAATCGCGACGGACTTCGGGCTGTTGGATACAGCTTGAGGACAGTGTTGAATGATCTGACAGCGGACGATGCGGTTGATGAAATCGCGACACGGATCGTCGACCTGACCCTCGATGCGTTGAGACCCATCGCCTACGATGAAACGGAATTTGAGCGTCAGATTCATACTGCTCGGGGGTTTCTCGTTCCGCTATACGATACTGTCCGGTACGTGCGCGCAGGCGATTACGAGGTGGCCGCGCTCTCGGCGTTGTTGGACCTGTATTCCTTAGCTCCGTCCGTTGTCTCCGCAGTCAGGCATACGCACCGCGCGGTGCGCTGGTGGCTTAGGCGCGCGGCGAATTTCATGCCGCCCCGCCCGGAGAAAGCCGCCGTAAGCAGTGGAGCGCGGGCGCTTATTCCCAAACGTGCAAAAGCGTCGGCGGGCGTCGGCGAGTCGGTCAGAACGTTTGGTAGAGCCGGCGCCACTGCCGATTCGGCTGCGGTGCAGGAAGGACTCAGAGAATTGAGGCGGTTCGTCGACGATAACAGCGCGCAGCTGCAACGATTTATCGATCGCCCCCTGGAGCAATGCGAAGCAGCGATGTCCAAGCTCTTTGAACTAATGGGTCCTCGGTACGGAAAGCGGATACACGCGAGAGGCATGTACATATTCGATCACAAGGGGGATTTCCTTCCGGCGAATCATTTCGCAGTGCGCGTCAGGATCGGGCAGACCGACTACATTGTCGATTTGACGGCAGGGCAATTCAAGAACCAGCCCAGGGGCATGAAGATAGGCGGCCCGATTATCGATACCGAACAAGCGTGGGCGCAGAAATATCGGGATGCCGCCGGCGGTAGGCTAATCAAGTACGACGACTTCGAGCACGCGAGCGCCGCCCGGAACACCTTCACCTCTCAAGCGCAAATGGATCCTGCGGATGTGATCCCCGGCGCAAAAATCCTAAATCAGCCGGATTGGCACAAAGGCCTCAAGCCAATTATGATCAAACCCCGGTATCGCGCCAGAAAGCGGCGACCTTATTACGTCCGCGCCCACCGCAATCGGCCGTGAAGCGAGCAAACGCAGGGTGGCTGCTGCATCGTGCTTTAACCGCGGCGTTATGATGCAAGAGCGGCATCGGATCGGCGCGTCGACCGGCGCGCTGCGCTGCTGTTTGCCGCGCGAGACACTGCCGGCGGTGATCTAGCTGGCGCTGCGCTTTGGCAGGCTGCGCAGGAAATCGTCGACGGTCCGATAGCGCAACGCGATGCCCAACTCGCGTTTGAGCCGCACATTGGACAAGCGCCGCGACTCGCGCATGAACGACAAGACCAACGGATCGAGCGTGCTTTCGGCTACATCACGCGTGATGCGCGGCACGCGCGCCAGCCCGAACGCGTCGGCCACTCGGTCGAAATACGCCCCCATCTTCAGCACCGTATCGTCCGACGCATGGACGATACGCCCGATGCGTCCGCGAACGGCCGCCCGCAGCATGATCGCCGCGAGATCGTCCGCGTGGATATGGTTCGTATAGACGTCGTCTTGCTCGATCAAAGCGGGCTTGCGCTGTTCGATGCGCGCGAGCGGCAGCCGATCCTGTGCATAAATGCCCGGGATGCGGACGATGCTCGCCGCCGTCGTCCCCCGCGCATTTGCCCGCCGCAGCCGCCGCTCGGCGGCCACACGCCGCTTCGCGCGCGCGTTGCTCGGCGCGACGGGCCGCGTTTCGTCGATGAGAGCGCCCGCGCAGTCGCCGTATACCCCTGTGGTGCTCGCATAGACGATGCGCACGCGTGGGTACTGCCCAGCCGCCGAAAGGGCCTCGGTTACAATATTGCCGTTAAACGGCGGGGAAACGCCGCGAGCGCTTCGCCGCCTCGCCCACACGCCCGGCATGGCGGGACGCGCCGCCCGGTGGCGCATGCGCGAGGCGAGCGCCGCGAGCAAAGCTTGCGTGCGGGGGTCGTCGTCGCCGTGCGAGGGCGGCGGCGCAAGAAGCAGAACGGTCTGTGCGAGTCCTGTCAATCGTCGTAGGCTGCGCGGCGCATCGAGATCGCCGACAATCGGCATAATTCCCTGCGAGCGCAAGTCGCCGGCGCGCTCCGGGCGCGTCGTCAGCGCGATGACGCGTGGCCGTGCGGCGCGCGCGAGCAGTTGCCGGGCGCAGCGCTGTCCGACATCGCCGCAGCCGACGATGAGCACGCGGGGCCGGCGCAAGATTCGAATGGCATTCATGTTGCGCGCATTGTAGCGGTCCGCCGCCGCGCGCGCTCCGACACGGTTTTTTGGCTTTTGGTATCGATCGAGCTATGGCATATAACGTAACGCTCCGGCAAAGCGGCCGGCAGTTTCAGGTAGAACCCGACGAACCCGTCCTCACCGCCGCACTGCGTCAAGGCGTGGGCGTCCCCTACGGCTGCAAGAACGGCGCATGCGGTTCGTGCAAGGGGGCCGTCGTGTCGGGCGAGATCGAACAACGTTCGCACTCGTCGTCGGCGCTGTCGAACGATGAGAAAACGCGCGGCATGGCGCTGTTTTGCTGCGCGACGGCGCAGTCCGATCTCGTCATCGACGTGCGCGAGATCGCGGGCGTGGGCGATGTCCAAGTCAAGAAGCTGCCCTGCCGCGTCAATGCGCTCGAGCGCCGCGCGGACGACGTCATCGTGCTCAAGCTGCAACTGCCCGCGAACGAGCGGCTGCAATACCTCGCCGGCCAGTACATCGAGTTCATCCTCAAGGACGGCAAGCGCCGCAGCTACTCCATGGCGAGCGCGCCGAACCATGAAGGCCCGATCGAGCTGCACATCCGCCACATGCCGGGCGGCGTCTTCACCGATCATGTGTTCGGCACGATGAAGGAGCGCGACATCCTGCGTTTCGAGGGTCCGCTCGGCACATTCTTCCTGCGCGAGGATTCCGACAAGCCGATCATCCTGCTCGCTTCGGGCACGGGCTTCGCGCCGATCAAGGCGATCGCCGAGCATGCGTTCTTCAAGAACGTCGATCGGCCGATCACGCTCTACTGGGGTGCGCGCCGCAAGAAAGACATCTACATGCTCGAACTCGCCGAAAGCTGGGCGAAAGCGCACCCGAATTTCAAGTTCGTGCCCGTGCTGTCCGAGCCCGATGCAAGCGAGAACTGGACCGGTCGAACGGGCTTCGTGCATCGCGCGGTGGTGGAAGATCTGCCGGATCTGTCGGGCTACCAGGTCTACGCGTGCGGCGCGCCGGTCATGGTCGAATCGGCCTTGCGCGACTTCACGGCCCATCACCAGTTGCCCGCCGACGAGTTCTACGCCGATTCGTTCACGAGCGAAGCCGATCTCGTCAACGCCGTTTGACCCGCGGCGATGAGAACAAAATGCGACAGATGATGCGCCGCAGCGATTGCATCGCGACGCACGCTGTCGTATTCTTGCGCCCATGACCCGCCACCTGTCCGCCCTCCGACGTCGCCGCTCGCTCCCTGCAAGGGAAGCCGTCGGCTCGTAAGCGGACGCGCCTCGCAAAGACAGCAGTTGGCGAGGAGGCGCACCGGTCAAACCGCGAAAGCCACGGACTTCCGTGGCTTTTTTCATTTTCCCTTCACACCATTCGTTTATCGCGGAGCCGCGCCATGCCTTCGACAGAGAACCCGACGCAGTCGCTGATGTACATCACCAACCGGCCGGACATCGTCTTTACGCGCGGCGCCGGTTCTTGGATCTTCGACAGCGAAGGCAAGCGCTACCTCGATTTCATTCAAGGCTGGGCGGTCAATAGCCTGGGGCATTGCCACCCGGCGATGATCGAGGCGCTCGAGACGCAAGCGCGTCAGCTCATCAATCCGTCGCCGGCCTTCTACAACGAGCCGATGGCGAACCTCGCCACGCTGCTCACCGAAAACAGCGTGTTCGACAAAGTGTTCTTCGCGAACAGCGGCGCCGAAGCCAACGAGGGCGCCATCAAGCTCGCGCGCAAGTGGGGCAGGAAGTTCAAGAACGGCGCCTACGAAATCATCACGTTCGACCACAGCTTTCACGGCCGCACGATCGCGACGATGTCGGCAAGCGGCAAGCCGGGGTGGGACACGCTCTATGCACCGCAGGTGCCGGGTTTTCCGAAAGCCGAGCTGAACGATATCGCGTCCGTCGAAAAACTGATCGGCGAAAAGACGGTCGCCGTCATGCTCGAACCGATCCAGGGCGAAGGCGGCGTCATCCCGGCGACGCGCGAATTCATGCGCGAGCTGCGCGAACTGACACGGCGTCATGGGCTGCTGCTCATCGTCGATGAAGTGCAAAGCGGATGCGGCCGGGCCGGCACGCTCTTCGCGTACGAGCTGGCGGGCATCGAGCCCGACATCATGACGCTCGGCAAGGGCATCGGCGGCGGCGTGCCGCTCGCGGCGCTGCTGTCGAAAGCCGACGTGGCCGTTTTCGAGGCGGGCGATCAGGGCGGCACGTACAACGGCAACCCGCTGATGACCGCCGTGGGTTACGCGGTCATCAAGACGCTCGTCGCGCCCGGTTTCCTCGAAAGCGTGCGCGCGCGCGGCGAGTATTTGCGTGCGAAGCTGCTCGAGCTGTCGGCCGAGCGCGGCTTCGAGGGCGAACGGGGCGACGGCCTGCTGCGCGCGCTGCTGCTCGGCAAGGACATCGGACCGCAAATCGTCGAGAAGGCGCGGGAGCTGCAGCCGACGGGCCTGCTGCTGAACGCGGCGCGGCCGAACCTGCTGCGCTTCATGCCGGCCTTGAACGTGACGAATGACGAAATCGATCAGATGATGGCGATGCTGCGGACGGTGCTCGATTCGCTCTGAGCGATGGGCCGTCGATCGGTGAGCGCTCGGAACGACTGATCGCCGCACGCGGCGCGGGACGTACATCCCCGCCCTCACCATAAAAAAAAGCCGCACCGCGCTCGCGCGCCGTGCGGCTTTTGCTTCAGCCTAGGCCGAACGCGCAACCGTTACATCGACACCTTGTTGATGAACGAGCGCTTGCCGTCCTTGTAGCCGTAGATCGAAATGACGCCGTGCTTCAAGTCGCCCTTGGCATCGAACGTCGTCTCGCCGATCACGCCCTTGTAGTCGGTCGTGGGCATCGCGGCGAGGATCTTCGCCGGATCCGTCGAGTTGGCGCGCTTCATCGCATCCGCGATGATGTAGACGGCATCGTACGTGTACGGCGAATACAGCACGACGTCTTGGCCGTAGCGCTGCTTGTACTTCGTGGCGAACGCGGAGCCGCCCTTCATCTGGTCGAGACCGATGCCGGCCTGCGAGCAAACGATGTTGTCGGCGGCCGGACCGGCCAAGTCGGCGATATTCGCCGTGCACACGCCGTCGCCGGCGAGGATCTTCGCGCGCAGGCCGAGCTGCTTCGCTTGCTTGGCGAACGGGCCGCCCGTGGCGTCCATCGCGCCGACCATGATCGCGTCGGGGTTTTCGCCCTTGATCTTCGTCAGAATCGCGCGGAAGTCGACGGCCTTGTCGTTCGTCGCATCATGCGAGACGACCGTCAGGCCCGCCGCCTTCGCAGCCGTTTCGAACTCGCTCGCGAGGCCTTGGCCGTACGCCGTCGAATCGTCGACGATCGCCACCTTCTTCACGCCCATCGTCTTGGCGGCGTAGTTTGCCAGCGCCGGTCCTTGCTGCGCATCGGTCGCGACGACGCGATACGTCGTCTTGAAACCTTGCAGCGTGTACTTCGGATTCGTCGCCGACGGCGAGATCTGAAGGATGCCGGCATCGCTGTAGATCTTCGACGCGGGGATCGACGTGCCCGAGGTTTCGTGGCCCACAACGGCCACGACCTTGTCGTCGACGAGCTTTTGCGCAACCTGCGTGGCTTGACGCGGGTCGCCTGCGTCATCCTGCGGATCGAGTTGCAGCGTGACCTTCTGGCCGCCGATCATGAGCCCCTTCGCATTGATCTCTTCGATCGCGAGACGAGCGCCGTTTTCGTTGTCCTTGCCTTGGTGAGCCGAACCGCCCGTGAGCGGAGCGACGTGCCCGATTTTGACCGTCGTATCGGCCAAAGCGGTATTGCTGAGCGCGAAACAAAGCGCGGCTGCTGCTGCGCAGCCGGTGAGAAGCGACTTATTCACTGTTGTAATCCCCTTGTTGGATCGGGTTTTTGGAACGACAGACTACTGCGGGCCGTAGGCCCTTTGACGGCGCCCATGCCTCACGGCACAGGCGCACGAGAGGATGGCGTTATTCGCCGAGATACGCGGCCCGCACCTTCGGATCGTCGAGCATTTGCTTGGCATCGCCCGACATCGTGACCATACCAGAATCCATCACATAGCCTCGGTTAGCCGCTTGCAACGCGAGACGTGCGTTCTGCTCCACGAGCAGCACCGTGAGGCCTTCTTTCGAGATGTCGCGCACGACTTCGAAGATCTTCTCCACCATGATCGGCGAGAGACCCATCGACGGCTCGTCGAGCAAGAGCAGCTTCGGACGGCTAATGATTGCGCGCGCCATGGCCAGCATCTGCTGCTCGCCGCCCGAGAGCGTACCGGCCAACTGCTTGGCACGTTCCTTCAAGCGCGGAAAGTAGCCGAACATGCGCTCGACGTCCTTCTCGATGCCGTCCTTGTCGTTGCGCAGGTATGCGCCCATCTGCATGTTTTCCAAAATCGACATGCGCGCAAAAATGCCGCGGCCCTCCGGCACCATCGCCAAGCCGCGCTTGAGCAGCTCGTGCGCCGGCACGCCCTTGATCGACTGGCCTTCGTACTCGATGTCGCCCGCCGAGTAGGGCTTGAGACCCGTGATCGCCTTCATCGTCGTCGTCTTGCCCGCGCCGTTCGCGCCGATCAGCGTGACCAGCTCGCCCTGCGCGACTTCCATGTCGACGCCCTTGACCGCCTGGATGCCGCCGTAATTGACCTGCAGGCCCTTGATTTTCAACATTGCCGTAGCCATCAGTGGACCCCCGCGCCCAGATATGCCTCAATCACCTTCGGGTTCTTCTGCACGTCTTGCGGCAGACCTTCAGCGATCACCTTGCCGTAGTCGAGCACCGTCATGCGGTTGCACAGGTGCATCACCAGCTTCACGTCGTGTTCGATCAACAGAATCGTCTTGCCGTCGTCGCGGATCTTTTCCAGAAGACGCGTGAGTTCGACTTTCTCCGTTGCATTCATACCGGCCGCCGGCTCATCGAGCGCGAGCAGCTTCGGGTCGGTCGCGAGCGCACGGGCGATTTCCAGACGGCGCTGATGGCCGTACGAGAGGTTGCGCGCCGTATAGTCGGCGTATTGCAGCACGCCCACGTATTCGAGCAGTTCGAGCGCGCGCTCCTTGATCTCGCGCTCTTCCTGGCGTTCGGCCGGCGTTTGCAGCACGGCGCCGATCAGCCCGTGCTTGGTGCGCACGTGGCGGCCCACCATCACGTTTTCCAATGCGGTCATGCCGCCGAACAAGCGGATGTTCTGGAACGTGCGGGCGATACCGGCCTGCGCCACCTGATGCACCGCCGTCGGCGTGTAGTCCTGGCCATCGAGCTTGAACTCGCCCGAATCAGGCGTGTACAAACCGGTGATCACGTTGAAGAACGTGGTCTTGCCCGCGCCGTTCGGCCCGATCAGGCCGTAGATCGTGCCTTCTTCGATCTTCAGCCCCACGTCCGACAGCGCTTGCAGGCCGCCGAAGCGCTTGTTCACGCCGCTGACGGACAAACGAATGCTTTTATTGCTCATAGATAGACTCCCGTTCCGTCGAGCGTTAAGCGCGCACCGGCTTCTTGGCGCCGCGCTTGGCCAGTTTTGCGATCTTGTCCTCGTGCTTCGGCGCGGGCCACAGGCCTTCCGAGCGGTACAGCATGATGAGAACCATCGCCAGGCCGTACAGCAGCTGACGGATCACTTCCGTGTCCAGGATCTGGTGGCCGAATAGCCAGTGTTGCAGCGGACCCATCGTCGAGCGCAGGAATTCGGGGAAGATGGCCAGCAGCACGGCGCCCAGAATCACGCCGGGGATATGACCCATGCCGCCGAGCACCACGCAGGCAAGCACGACGACCGATTCCCAGAACGTGAACGACTCGGGCGAGACGAACCCTTGGAAGCCGCCGAACATCGCACCCGAGAGGCCGCCGAACGAAGCGCCCATCGCGAATGCGAGCAGCTTCACGTTACGCACGTTGATGCCCATCGCCTTCGCGGCGATCTCGTCTTCGCGAATCGCGGCCCAAGCACGGCCGATACGCGAATGCTGCAAGCGCGTGCACACCCAGATCACGAACAGCGAGCACAGCACGAACAGGTAGTAGTACAGATAGACCGACGGCAGTTGCATGCCGAAGATCGTGTGCGTTTGCGCCAGGCTAAAGCCCGCCACGTGCACCGGGTCCACGCCCGTGATCCCCTGCGGCCCGTTCGTGATGTTGATCGGACGGTCCAGGTTGTTCATGAAGATCCGAACGATTTCCCCGAAGCCCAGCGTCACGATAGCGAGGTAGTCGCCGCGCAGACGCAAGGTAGGCGCGCCCAGCAGCACGCCGAACAGCGCCGCCAGGCCCATCGCGATCGGCACGATCACGAAGTACGACAGATGCAGACCGTTCGGCCAGATCGCGTGGATCCACTCGAACTGATTGGACAGATGCGGCGAAGTGAGCAGCGCCGCCGTGTAGGCGCCCACCGCGTAGAACGCGATGTAGCCCAAGTCCAGCAGGCCGGCAAAACCCACCACCACGTTCAGGCCCAGCGCCAGCATCACGTAGAGCATCGCGAAGTCGAGCACGCGAACCCAGTAGTTGCCGCCGGCCGCCCCGATGATCATCGGGGCCGCAATGACGAAGATGGCCGTGATCACGCCGACGACGAGCGTCTTCGTGGCGTTCTTCTCGGGGATGAGCGTCGTGGACGGCTCGATCGGTTGAATTGAAGTCATTTTTCTAGCTCCTTGCCCTTACGCGCGGTCCGCAACTCGTTCGCCGAGCAGACCCGACGGACGGAACACCAAGACGATGATCAGCACGATGAACGCGAACACGTCTTGATAGTTACTGCCGAACACGCCACCGGTCAGATTGCCGATGTAGCCCGCGCCCAGCTGTTCGATCAGACCGAGCACCACGCCGCCCACCATCGCGCCGCCCAGGTTGCCGATCCCGCCGAGCACCGCGGCCGTGAACGCCTTCATGCCGGGGATGAAGCCCATGTAGAAGTGCACGTTGCCGTATTCGGAGGCGACCATCACGCCGGCCAGCGCAGCCAAGGCCGAACCCAGCATGAACGTGGCCGAAATCACGAAGTTCGGGTTCACGCCCATCAGGCTCGCGACGTTCGGGTTTTCGGCGATCGCACGCATCGCGCGGCCAAGCTTGGTCTTATGCACGAGCAGCAGCAGACCGGCCATCACCAGGAACGCGACGACGATGATCGTGATTTCGGTCATCGAGATCACGGCGCCGACGGTCGTGTCGGTGGCCTTGATCACGTTGATCGGGTCCGTGGAAATGAGCTGCGGGAACGGCAGCGGGTTGCGCGACCAGATCATCATGGCCAGCGTCTCCAGCAGGATCGACACGCCGATGGCGGTGATCAAGGGAGCCAGCCGCGGCGCGCGGCGCAGCGGCCGGTACGCGGTACGCTCGATCAGGTAGCCGACGATCGCGCAAACCACGGCCGCGACCACGAGCCCGATGATCAGCGTGGGGATGTTACCCAACCCCGGAAAGTGGTTGTGCAGCACATTGATGGTCGATAGCGCGACCATCGCACCGACCATCAGGACATCGCCGTGAGCGAAGTTGATGATGCCTAAGATGCCGTACACCATCGTATAGCCGAGCGCAATGATCGCGTAAACGCTACCAAGCACCAGCCCGTTGAGGATCTGCTGGATGAAGATATCCATTTAAAGCTCCTTAGCCCGTGCGACTGGATTTCCGCTTCGCGCCGGTTGTAACCGGACGGTTGACGAAAACCGCAACGGCACTGCGGGTACTGATAAAAAAACCGGTAAGGGTCGGCCGCCTCACGGACACCGCTGAAACCGTGATTCGGCGGCAAATCCGTTGGGGCGGATGCAAAAACGGCACCGTCGGGTATCCGGTGCCGTCGCGCTACCATGCTCCGTCACTACACCTTGCACGACGTCGAGAACCGCATGGCGGCTGTCCTTGACGTCGTGAAGCGTAATGGCGCCTTCCTGCGAACCGTCGTCGACGCTGGCGGCGATGAGGCCCGGCCGCGTGCTCGCGCACGCGGTGGACATCGCCTCTAGCATCTCGGGCGCTTCAAACGAGTCGGCACACTTGCGTGCGTCCGGCGCCGCACAAGCGGCGCCGACCGCGAACGACGCCGCAACCGGCGCCGGCGTGCCGGAGCGGGCCTCGTCATGCTGCGCGAGGTCTGCATCCGGGCGTCGGCACGCAGGCGTCGAGCCCGCCTGCAAACCGACGCGATGCCGACACGCGCCGAGCGCCGACGACATCACCCTGCGAGCATGCACGCCGCCTGCAAGGATTTTTGCTCCGATTTCGAGCGTCGCCTGCGCTGCAGGCAACACACTCGCCGAAAATGTTCCGCCATACCTGCACGCGCTGGATCGAGCGCGTCCGATGCGGGTGGGGAGAGTCGCCGGAGCCGCCGCACGCGAAGGCGCGACACGGTGCCGACGAGCCGGCCGCGCGTGTCTTATCGACCGCGACGCCGCCTGCTGGTTATTTTCGTTGTCCTGTTCGACAAGCGCCGAGCATTCCGCCAACCGCGCGGCCTGCTCCAAGGTGACGATAGCCGCCGTCTCTCTCGTCGACGCCGCGGCGGCCCGTGCCGCGACACCGATGCTCGCCTCGCCGCGCCTCGTGAAGCTCGATGCGGCGTAAGCAAACTTGACTTGCATTAACTAGGTCTCCTGCGCCTTGCTCAATACAGATGCCAAAAGGCCAGGGACCTTGAGGACGCGCGCATTGTAACTCTAATTATCGAAAGGCCAATATGCTGAATCGCCAGGGTTTTCCTGCATTGCAACCTTTTTTTGAGACCCTTATTTGGTGCACGTCGCAACTCAGTTGCAACATTTGTGCGTTTCCTGGGAGCAACCTTCGCATCCGCGCCGTTCCGGCAAATAAAAAAGCGCGCCGGATCACGGCGCGCTTGGCGGAGAAAATAATGCGGCGAGGGAAAACCCCGAGTAAGCCCAATAATGGGAAACATTTTTGCCGGAGCTTTCGCCGCAGCGACCCTCAGTCCGACAGCGCAAGTCCGCGCGGCAAGGGGAAAGCGATGTTTTCCTCGATGCCCTCGAGCGCCCGGACATGGCGCACACCCAATTCCCGCAATCTGGAAATGACGGCTTGTGCGAGCACCTCCGGCGCCGAGGCGCCGGCCGTGACGCCGATCCGGCGTTTGCCCTCGACCCACGCGGGCTCGATCTGGTCCGGCGAGTCGACCATGTAAGCCGGCACGCCGCGCTTTTCCGCGACTTCCCGCAGCCGGTTCGAATTCGAGCTGTTGGGGCTGCCGACGACGATCACGACGTCGCACTGCGGCGCCATGAACTTCACGGCGTCCTGGCGGTTCTGCGTCGCGTAGCAGATGTCCTGCTTCTTGGGCTCGCGAATTTGCGGAAAGCGCGCCTTGAGCGCGGCGATGATGTCGGCAGCGTCGTCGACCGATAGCGTCGTCTGCGTGACGAAAGCGATGCGCGAGGGGTCCGCCACCTCGAGCGCGTTGACATCCTCGATGCTTTCGACAAGATACATACCCTCGCCGCACTGCCCCATCGTGCCCTCGACTTCGGGGTGCCCCTTGTGCCCGATCATGACGATGTCGAGCCCCTCTTGGCGCATCTTCCCGACTTCGATGTGAACCTTGGTGACGAGCGGACAAGTCGCGTCGTAAATGCGCAGGTCGCGCGCCTGCGCCTCCTCGCGCACGGCCTTCGACACGCCGTGCGCACTGAAGATGACCGTGCTGCCCGCGGGTACGTCGTCCAGTTGCTCGACGAACACGGCGCCCTTCTTGCGCAGATCTTCGACCACATAAGCGTTGTGGACGATCTCGTGACGCACGTAGATAGGCGCGCCGAACAGCTTGATGGCGCGTTCGACGATCTCGATGGCCCGATCGACGCCGGCGCAAAAGCCGCGCGGCTGGGCGAGCAGGATTTCCGCCTCGGCAGCGGCGAGTGAGGTGTCCGTGAGGCTCATGTCTACAGAATTCCGATGATGTGCACTTCGAACGTCAGCGCCTGGCCGGCGAGCGGGTGATTGAAATCGAACAAGGCGGATGTCTCTCCGACCTCCTTGAGCACGCCGGCGTAGCGGCCGCCGCTCGGCGCATTGAACTCGATCAGGTCGCCCGGCGTGAAATCCTCGCCCATCATGCCGTTCTCGCGCAGCGTGGCGAGCGAGACGCGCTGAATGAGCTCGGGATTGCGCGGCCCGAACGCTTCGCCCTCACCTAGCCGAAAGGTCGAGTGGTCGCCCGTCTTCATGCCCATCAAAATGTCTTCGAGTGGCGCGGCAAGCTGGCCGGCCCCGAGCAGCAACGTGGCCGGCTTGTCGGCGAACGTATTCACGATGTCGGCGCCATCGGCCAATGAAAGACGGTAGTGAAGCGTGACGTGCGAGCCGGCCTTCACTTCGGAAATATCGATGATGCTCATGGGATAGCTCGTAGGGCAAACGGAACGTGCGGGCCGCGCGAAGGCTGTGCCCGGGCAAGCGTTGCGCCGGGAAGATCGCGCGCGCCGCGCACGGAGGGCCCCGCGCAAAAGCGTCATTGTAAGCCACCTCGCGCCGGGCAGCGCGCGCCCTATCGGCGCACGGGCCGTGCCCGAGCGCGCGGCGGCACGGCGAACCAACACTATTAGTAATGGGAGATGCACCGATGTCCGATAGTTCCACCGTTCTCGCGGCGCCGCACCGGCGCGACGCAGCCACGCGCGACATGCCGCGCGAGCGCCTGTTCGGCATCGGCGCGTCCGCGCTGTCCGATACCGAACTCATCGCGATCTTTCTCGGGTCGGGGCTGCCCGGGCACGACGTGTTCGAGGTGGCGCGCTCGCTCCTCAAGCGCTTCGGCTCGCTGCGCGCAATGCTCGATGCGACGAAGGCCGATTTCCACGGCGTGCGGGGAATCGGGCCGGCCAAGACCGCTGTCCTGCTGGCCGTGATCGAGATGGCGCGCCGCGCCCTGGCCGAACGGGCGCGCGAGCAGCCGCTCGTCGACTCCATCGCGGCCGTGCACGACTACGTGCGGCTGTCGATCGGCACGCGGCCGTACGAGGTGTTCGTGTGCCTCTTTCTCGACGCCCGCCACCGCCTGATCGACTGCGAGGAAACGTCGCGCGGGTCGCTCACGCGGCTGGCGGTGTACCCGCGCGAGATCGTGCGGCGGGCGCTCGAAGTCAACGCGGCCAGCCTCGTCGTCGCGCACAATCACCCGTCGGGCGCGGTATCCCCGAGCGCGAGCGACCGCCAGCTCACGCGCGTGCTGCGGGACGCCCTCGCGCTGATCGACGTGCGGCTCGTCGATCATCTCGTGGTCGGCCGCCAAGAGGTCTTTTCCTTCGCGAGCGCCGGTTGGCTCTGACTCGGCTGCGCCCATCGCTGCGCTGCCTCGGCGGGCCGCCCAGGAGGAAATGCAAATTCGGTTTGATTTTCCTGGCCTTTTTCTGCTAGAATCGCCGTCTGCCTGTTACCAACCCCGTTCGGAAGCTTGGGGAAGGTTGCCACGACCGCCCGCCGGTCGGCTTCCTTGCGCCCTTTCCTGTTAGGCCTGGCCCAGGTTCGAACCCCGAATATAAGCGTTTTAGGAGTGCTCTCATATGGCACGCGTATGCCAAGTAACTGGGAAAGGGCCGATGAGCGGCAACAACGTTTCCCACGCGAACAACAAGACGAAGCGGCGCTTCCTGCCGAATCTGCAATCCCGTCGTTTCTGGGTCGAGAGCGAGAACCGTTTCGTGCGCCTGCGCGTGACGAACGCCGGTCTGCGCCTCATCGATAAGAACGGCATCGATTCCGTGCTGGCCGATTTGCGCGCCCGCGGCGAAATCTAAGGAGTAAGTCATGGCCAAAGGCGCACGCGACAAGATCAAGCTGGAGTCGACCGCAGGCACGGGTCACTTCTACACCACGACGAAGAACAAGCGCAACATGCCGGAAAAGATGGAGATCATGAAGTTCGATCCCGTCGCCCGCAAGCATGTGGCGTACAAGGAAACGAAGATCAAGTAATCGCTCAGCGAGCGGTTACCCAATCGGTTTCCTGCCGGTCGAAAGACACCAAAAGCCCCGCCGCGTGCGGGGCTTTTTGCTTGGTTCGCTACCCGTTTGCTACCCCGGCGCGGTATGCTCGCAAGCTGCCCGCGCGTTTTCATACGGCTGCAATGTTTTGCGCATCGACGCAGCGGGACGGGGACAAAGGACTGACATGAATTTCGACGTCGTAATCGTAGGCAGCGGGCTCGCGGGCCTGACCGTCGCACTGAATCTCGCCGAAAAACGGCGTGTCGCCGTGATCGCGAAACGGTCGATGACGGAGGGCGCGAGCGACTGGGCACAAGGCGGGATCGCCGCGGTGCTCGACTCTGCCGACAGCGTTGAAAACCATGTCGACGACACGCTCATCGCCGGCGGTGGCTTGTGCGACGAAGCGGCCACGCGCTTCATCGTCGAACACGGCCGCGAGGCCATCGAATGGCTGATCGCCCAAGGCGTGCCATTCACGCGCGACGATGCCGCGGAACTCGGCTTCCATCTAACGCGCGAAGGCGGCCATAGCCATCGGCGCATCATTCATGCGGCCGACGCCACGGGTCATGCCGTCGTCGCGACGCTGTCCGAGCGTGTGCGCTCGCACCCGAACATCACGCTGTTGGAAGATCACTACGCGATCGATCTGATTACCTCCGATCGTCTGGGCTTGCCCGGCCGCCGCTGCCATGGCCTCTACGCGCTCGATCTCGCCGGCGGACGCACCGTCACGCTGGAAGCGCCGCACACGATCCTCGCCACCGGCGGCGCCGGCAAGGTCTATTTGTATACGACGAATCCCGACACAGCGACGGGCGATGGCATCGCCATGGCGTGGCGCGCAGGCTGCCGCGTATCGAACATGGAGTTCATCCAGTTCCACCCCACCTGCCTGTTCCATCCGTACGCGAAGTCGTTTCTGATCACCGAAGCGGTGCGCGGCGAAGGCGGCAAGCTTGTCCTGCCCGACGGTACCCGCTTCATGCCCGAGCACGATGAGCGCGCCGAACTCGCGCCGCGTGACATCGTCGCGCGTGCCATCGATTTCGAGATCAAGAAACGCGGCATCGATTGCGTCTACCTCGACATCAGTCATCAACCGCCGGCGTTCCTGCACGAGCACTTCCCGACAATTCTCGCGCGCTGCCTCGAATTCGGCATCGACATCACGAAAGATCCGATCCCGGTCGTGCCTGCGGCGCACTACACGTGCGGCGGTGTCGTGACCGATCTCGCGGGGCGCACCGATCTGGCTGGGCTCTATGCCGTTGGCGAAACGTCGTGCACGGGCCTGCACGGCGCGAACCGCCTGGCCAGCAACTCGCTGCTCGAATGCCTCGTCATCGGGCGCTCGGCCGCCGAAGCGATCGAACGCGAAGGCTTCGAGGCCGCCGCTCACGCCCCGCTGCCGGATTGGGACGAGAGCCGCGTGTCCGATCCCGACGAGGAAGTCGTCGTGGCGCACAACTGGGACGAGCTGCGCCGGCTCATGTGGAACTATGTCGGCATCGTGCGGACCGACAAACGCCTCGCGCGCGCCAAGCACCGCATCGCCCTGCTGCGCGACGAAATCCAAGAGTATTACGCTAACTTCAAAGTCAGCCGCGATCTGCTCGAACTGCGCAATCTCGTCGATGTCGCGTCCTTGATCGTCGAAAGCGCACGCACGCGCCGCGAGAGTCGCGGGCTGCATTTTTCGCGCGATTGGCCCTCTGCGTTGCCGAAAGCGTTGCCTACCGTCCTCGCCCCCGAGCGGATTCGCAACCGCAAGGTCTGAAGAAACGGCGCGTCGCACCGGGGT
>NZ_JBQCHR010000019.1:0-12694 GCF_051954495.1 Trinickia sp. | reverse complement strand
CCAGGCGAGCACCTCGGCCACGGCGTTATAGAGCGTGCCCGGGATTTCGCGATTCAGCTCGACGTTGTGATAGAGCGCGCGAGCGAGCGGCGGCGCTTCGAGCATCGCGACATTGTTCTCGGCGGCGATCTCGCGAATGCGTGCGGCCACGAGGTTCACGCCCTTGGCGACCACCTTCGGCGCGCGCATCTCGCCGTCGGCGTATTGCAGCGCGACCGCATAATGCGTCGGGTTCGTGACGACCACGTCAGCCTTGGGCACGGCGGCCATCATGCGGCGGCGCGCGATGGCCCGTTGCTGCTGGCGAATCTTGCCCTTCACGTGCGGATCGCCTTCGCTTTCGCGGTGCTCGCGCTTCACTTCTTCCTTCGTCATTCGCAGCTTCTTGTGGTACTGCCAAAGTTGATAGGGGACATCGAACGCCGCGAGCAGAAACATGCCGGCCACGGTCGTCGCGCAGCAGGCCGCAACGATCGACAGGCCGTGCCCGAGCGCGGTATGCATCGGTTCGCCGGCGAGGCCCAAGATTTGATCCTTGCGCCGCCAGACGGCCACGCCGCCGATGATGCCCACCAGCAGCGTCTTGACCAGCGAAAACCCGAGCTGGATCACGCCGTTGATCGAGAAGATGCGGCCCACGCCCGCGACGGGGTCGAGCCGTTCGAACTTGAACTCGAACACCTTCGGCGAAAGCAGCCAGCCGCCCAGCGCCATCGGCGCGACGAGCGCCGCCACGCCTGTGAGCGCCAGAATCGGCGCAACGGCCATGAAGCCCTCCCGCCCGGCGTTGCCCGCGCCGATCAGCATGCGATTGGTGTCGACCAATGCCGCATGGTTGAACGTGAAGGCGCCGCGCAGCATGTCCTGCAAATGAATTCCGATCGGGCCGGCCAACCCCCAGGCCCCGAAGAAGCCGGCGGCCAGCAGCGCGAACGTCGACAATTCCCGCGAGCGCGCGACCTGTCCCTCCGAGCGCGCCTTTTCCAGGCGCCTGGGGGTCGCTGCTTCGGTTTTGTCGAGGTCGCTGTCCTCTGCCACGGGAATTTTCTCCGCAAGAATCTCGGCGACATGCCGTTATCCAGTGAGAGCGATTATTCCCCCGCCGGTCAATGGACGATCGGCGGATAAGGCGGGGGAAACGGGTGCATTTCGAGTGATGGGCGCACGGCCCGGAGCGGCCCGAACGGGCGCATGCGGCGAGGCGGGCGACGATACGGGAATTCGATCGAAAGGCCGATGAAAGAAAACGGCCCCGGTGGATGCCGGGGCCGAATCAATTGGAAGAATTGGAAGCCGAGGACGTGGAAAGGTCACATCGTCAAAACGCCACGTAGGGCCCCGGGCCGTTCGACCCGGTCTGATCCATCCCGTAGTAGACCGTCTTGCCGTAGAAGAACGGCATGCCGAAATCGACGAACGTCGCGCCGCCGAGATTGCCGGCGAGATCGTTCAACGCAAAATTGCCGTTCGACAGCAGTTGGGTAGCATTGCCCACCGTCATCGAGACCGCCAAAGCGCCGCCGGCGCCGGGCGACGCCCCGTTGTAGCTCGCCACGTTGACGGTACGGGAAACGGTCGATGGCGGGCAGTAGAACGCGGATGCGCTTCCGGTGCAGCTCTGCAGCGAGTTGTCGGTGAAGAAATACGCGTTCGAACCCGAATCGAAAAATGCCGTGACGGCGCTGCCGTTGAAGGTGGCATTGATATCGCCGAAAGCATTCGTCGTGAACTTGGTCACCGTCCCTGGCAGCCCATTGTTCGCCTGCGTGCCGATCCCGAAAGTCAACATGCCAGTCACCGTGGCCGCACCGCTCGGCCCGACCGCCGGCATCGTCAGGATCACGCCGTTGTTGTCCGTGGCGAACTTGGCAACCGGATTGGCGACTTGCTGCGTGGTGGGAACCAGCGTTTGCACGCAGTTCGCGCCGTTCGGGCATGCGTAATAGTTGCTGTTGCCCACGGGCGGGCTGGCGCACAGCGTTCCGCAATCGTTTGGCGCGACGCCCACGCCAAGGATGCCGTTCGCGCCTAGGTCGGCCGGGGTGAGTTCGAGTGTGCCCGTCGAACAGCCTCCCGTCAGCACGGCGCCCTGCGGCATATCGCCCACGATCTGGATCGGCACGCCGCTCGCCGTTTTCTGGCCAATCGTGAGATCGGCCGTGCGGATCGATCCCCAGGTGTAGCCGTCGGCAAACGCGGTGCATTCCGCGAGCTGGCTCCCCGCCAGCGTTTGCTTCGGCAAGGCGCTCAAGACCTGGCTCGCCGCCGAGCTGGCGAGCCGCAACCCGAACGATTCCGTATCGACCTGGATGTTGGGAATCGTTTGGCAGGCGCTCGTACCCGGTGCGCATACCGTCACGCTGACCGTCGGAATGTTGGCGACGCCCTCCACGCCCTGGCCGACCGTCACGACAGCCTGATTCGCGGCAGCCTGCGGACCGCCGCCGCCGCTGCTGCCGCCGCCGGCCCCACCGCCGCCGCCCCCGCCTCCGCACGCCGCGAGCACGGTCGCGACGGCCACCACGCTGAGCGCCTTGAGCGCTCCAAAGAGTCTGCTGTGAGTGCGCAACATGATTCTCCCTGTTGTTTCGCTCTGTGATGGCCCGGTCACTTGATATCGTTGCCGGTCGTGCCGGCCGGCAGCGCGCCCGGCAGCCATGCTTGCCCGAAGAACGAACCCATGTGCCCGCCGGAATGGACGACGAGGTCGCTTTGCTCGACGGCGACGGGCCCACGGCCCGGGCGCACCGCTTTCAACGCTTGGACGCCGCTGGCGTATTGCGGAAAATAGTTACCGAGCAGGCTCTGTAAATCGGGCATGCGTGGACCGTTCCACGCGATGCCGAACACATTGCCGTCGGCGCCGACGTACTCGCGCACGCGCGTGCCGCTCGAATAGGTAGTGGAACGGACGGTATAGGAAGCGGCGGCCGTACCCGATGCGCCCTGGGCGCTCGACTGTGCGTGCGCGGTCGGAGCGAGCGTAGTGGTCGTGGCGTCGGACGGAGTAGGCATCGGACTGCCGCCTAGCGCTGCCTGGGCGGGCTGTGTCGCGCCGGCCACCGCACAAAGGACGAGCGCCGCGGGAAGGGCGGCGCGTAAAAGGCGATTCGACATCGGATCGATTCCTCCTGAGGTGGGTTCTCCTACGCGCAGCCGAGCCGAATCCGAAATAGAGCCGAGCGGCCGGATCGACCTTACATCTGAAATTTAGTACATCCGGGCGAGCGCGTATGAGGCGCGTTGCGACTGCAAGCGCCGTGCCTGCCTGGCGCGTCGGCATGTAGGACAACGGAGAAGGCGCCGAAGAATCCGCGTGGGAGCGGCAGTCCTTCTCCTTGGAAGGCGGGTAGACAGGTAAGCGGACCAAGAAACGACGACGGCGCGGTTGCGGCAGCCCCCACGGCCACCGCAACCGCGCCGTTCGCGATTCGCTATTTCGTTGCTCCAGCGGCGAGCGCGCCGCTAGCTACTAGCGAGGGACGATTCGAGCGCTCCCGATCAAAACGCCACGAACGCGGAACTCGCGACGCCGCCGATGCCGCCGGCAGCCGGGTCGTAGTTGAGATAAACCGTCCGGCCGAGGAAGAAGGGCAGGCCGAAATCGAAGGCCAAGCCCGACATCGTGCCGGCTACGTTGTTGTAGGCGTACCCGCCGTCGCCGAACAAGGTCTCCGCGTTCCCGATGGACAGTGCGATGGAAGCCGTCGTGCCGTTGAAGCCCGTCACCGACGGCGTCCTCGACAAGGTCGACGAGGGGCAATAGAAGCCCCGAGCAACCAGACACCACGTCAGCCCTTCCGTGTAGAACAGGCCGTTCGAACCGGTATCGAAGAATGCCTTGCTGACGCTGGTGCCGCTCAGCGACGCGCTTTGCACGTTGCCGAAGTAGTCCGTCGTGAGCTTCTGAATGCCGGAAGTCGGCACGACATTGTTCGATTGGGTGCCGAGGCCGAACGTCAAGAACCCGGACGCCCGCGTCGAACCCGCCGACGTCACAGCCGGCATGTTCAAGATCACGCCGTTGTTGTCGGTCGCAAACAGCCGCACCGGGTTGATCACTTGCTGTGCGAGCGGCACGGTCGAGTCCGTGCAACTCGTCACACCGCCGCTCGTCGTACAGGTGTAGTAGACGTTGTTCGCCGTGGTGGTCGCGCACGTCGAGCCGCAATCGTACTTGGCGGTCCCGATGCCGAGAATGCCGTGCGCGGCGATGGCCGACGACGTGTTGTTCAGCGTCCCGCTGGCGCAGCTGTTGTTGGCGCCGCCGGCAGCCGATTGCGACAAATCGCCGACGATCTGGATGGGCACGCTGCCCGCCGTCTCGCCGCCGATCGTCAGGTCCGCCGAATGCACCGACCCCCACGAGTTCCCGTCCGCGAAGCCCGCGCATTCCGCCACAGGGTTGCCGCCCACCGTCTGGGCCGGCAGTGCGTTCAGGACCGTGCTGTTCACGGCATCCTTCATCAGCCGCAGGCCCCACGAACCGGTATCGACCTGGATGTCGTCGATCGTCTGGCAATTGCCGGTCCCAGGCGCGCACACCGTCACGCTCACGCGGGGAATGTTGCGGGCGGTGCTGGTCGTCGACGATGCCACGACGACAGCGACTTGGTTGCTCGCCAGGACGGCGGGCGTGGTGGACACCGGCGCGCCCGCGGCCAGCGTACTGCCCGTGGACCCCGTGCCGCCTGTACCGGTTCCGCCGGTGCTGCTCGTGCTTGCGTTGCCGGTCGAAGCGCTGCTCGATCCGCCGCCCCCGCCGCAACCCGCGACGATCGCGACGAGCGCCGCCAAACCGAACGCGCCGAGCGTTCGGACCAATTTGCCTTGAATATGCAACATGGTTCTCCTCGCTCTCGTGCGTTATTGGATGTCGTCGGCGGTGACGCCGGCCGGCAGCGATTGCGGCAGGTAGGCCTGCCCCGAGAACGAACCCATATGGCCGCCCGAACGCACGACGAGGCCGGGCAACTCGAGATCGAGCGGGCCGCGGCCAGGATGCTCCGTGCGCAGCGCGACACGCGCGCTGTCGAACTGCGTGAAATACGTGCCGAGCAGTACCGACAGATTGGGCATGGTAGGCCCGCTCCACGCGATGCCGAACACCTCGCCGGCCGCCGATACGTACTCGCGCACGGTCGTCCCGGTCGCGAAGGTCGTTTGGGTGACGGTGTACGGCGCGGCGGTCGATGCACCGCTTGCCCCGGAAGCAAAGTGAGCAACGGAAGTGAGTACGCTGCTGGAAACGGCCCCCGCCGGCGGCGGGGTCGGCGTGCCGCCCAGGGCGGCCAGGGCGGGCGCGGCCACGCCCAGCACCCCATAGCTCAGCGCCGCGCATGCCACGGCGCGCATGGTTCTTTTAGACATCTTGTCAAGCCTCTTATGATGGTTTCTTATTGCGCCCCTCGGCGCTTGTTGCCGGTGCCATCTTTTTAAAACCAGCGATACCGGCTAGGGCCGGCATCGGACGTGCGGGAGATGGACCGAGCGTCGCCCCGCCGCGCACAAGACGAAAGGCGGCGCCGCGCGAGGCGGCCCGCCTTTCGAAATCGAAAACAACCAGAAAAGGCGTCAGAAACCCAGGCTGGCCAGCAGATCGTCGACGTCGGACTGGTCCTGCACGACGTCGGCTTTCCCTTCCGGGTTGATCTGCGGCCCGTTTAGCAGATGCTCGGGGCTGCCCGTCGCGCTGGCGGGTCCGGCCGCGAGCGCCGCCGCCGTTTGCGCGAACTGCTCGCGCCGCTCGGGCGCGATGTTCTCGATCAGCACCGTGAGCAGTTGCTGCTCGATCACGTAGACGACATCCATGATCTTCTTGATGACCTGGCCGGTCAGATCTTGAAAGTCCTGCGCCAGCATGATTTCGAGCAGCTTCTCGTTCGTGGCCGCCGTCGTATCGGGCACGCGCGCGAGGAAAGCGCGCGTGTCGGTCATCAGCGTGCGCACCTCTTCGCGCTCGATCGGCGCGGCGTACCAGCGTTCCCAACGGCTGTCGAGTTCCGCGGCATCGGTTTGCAGCTGCTCCTGCAGCGGCTTGGCGATGTCGATGGCCGTCAGCACGCGCTCGGCGGCCTGCTCGGTCATGTTCGCGACGTACTTCAGACGGTCGCGCGCATCGGGCACCGCCTCGGCGGCTTGCTCGACGTGCTTGTCCAGACCGAGCTCGCGCATGGAATCGCGCAGCGTCTTCGTCAGCGACCCGATGCGCGCAAGAATGCGGTCGGTCGTCAAATCGGGGCTATCAGCGCCATCCGATTGCTCATTGGTGGCCTCGTTCACTTCAGCTCCCCGTCTTCTGCATCTTCTCGAGAATCTTCGTCAGCTTTTCGTCGAGCGTGGCGGCGGTAAACGGCTTCACCACGTAGCCGCTCGCACCGGCTTGCGCCGCCGCGATGATGTTTTCCTTCTTCGACTCCGCCGTGACCATCAGCACGGGCAAATGCGACAGCGAAGCATCGGCGCGGATGCGCTTGAGCATTTCCAGGCCGTCCATGTTCGGCATGTTCCAGTCCGAAATCACGAAGTCGAAGCCCCCGCCCTGCAGGCGCGACAGGCCGGCAGCGCCGTCTTCCGCCTCGTCGACGTTCCCGTAGCCGAGCTCCTTCAACAGGTTGCGGACGATCCGGCGCATTGTCGGAAAGTCGTCCACCACCAAAATTTTCATGCTTTTGTCCATCTTTCGTTCCCTTTAACCCTGATTGGTCGGCGCAAGAAGCCGGGCTGCCCCGGTCAGACGCGCTGTACTCGATCGCCCATCGCCGCGAGTCGTGCCATCACTTTGCGGCTCATTTCCGATAAAGACGCGACCTCGTCGGCGCCGCCTAGCGCAATGGCTTCGCGCGGCATGCCGAAAACGATGCAGCTCGCCTCATCCTGCGCGAGAGTGTATGCGCCTGCATTTCTCATGTCTAACAGTCCCGCCGCACCGTCGCGGCCCATGCCCGTCAGAATCACGCCGACGGCGTTCTTGCCGGCATGCTGGGCGGCCGAGCGAAACAGCACGTCGACCGAGGGCCGGTGCCGGTTCACGGGCGGATCGTCGGACAAGTGCGCAATGTAGTTCGCCCCGCTGCGCGCGAGCAACAAATGGGCATGGCCCGGCGCGATATAGGCATGGCCCGGCAGCACGCGCTCGCCATGTTCAGCCTCCTTCACGGTGATCCGGCACAAGCCGTTCAGACGTTGCGCGAACGACTTCGTGAAGCCAGGCGGCATATGTTGCGCGATCATGACAGCCGGCGCATCGGGCGGCAGCGGCGTCAGCACCTCGCGGATCGCTTCGGTGCCGCCCGTCGACGCGCCGATGATGATCAGCTTTTCCGTACTGACGAGCGGATTGTTCAGCATCGGCGCGGCGCTGCCGGCCGGGTGCGCGCCGGCGGCCGGCGCCGGCGCGGCAGTGCGGGCCCGCACGCGCGCGCGCGCGGCGGCGCGGATCTTGTCGGCGAGCTTTTCGGCGTAGTCGAGCATGCCGTCGCGGATGCCGACTTTCGGCTTCGTGACGAAATCGACCGCGCCCAGTTCGAGGGCGCGCAGCGTAATTTCCGAGCCGCGTTCGGTCAGCGACGACACCATCACGACCGGCATCGGCCGCAGGCGCATGAGCTTTTCGAGGAAGTCGAGCCCATCCATGCGCGGCATTTCAACGTCGAGCGTCAGGACGTCGGGGTTGTGTTGCTTGATGAGCTCGCGCGCGACGAGCGGGTCCGGCGCCGTCGCGCAGACCGTCATGTCGGGCTGGCCGTTGATGATTTCAGTCATCAGACTGCGAATCAGCGCCGAGTCGTCGACACACAAAACTTTGATTTTCTGCACGGGGTCATGCCTCCCGCTGGGCCGCCCCGAGGGAGGCATGCGCCCCCTTGGGGGGCAGTGAACGAATGTGAACGTGGGGGTTGTCCATCATGCCTCCTCTACGGTCTTGGCGCTGTTGGTCACGGTGGAGCCGCGCGCGCCGGCCCCGAAAAGCTCGATACGGGGCTTGGCCGAGGGCGCGCCGAAGAGTTCGACTTGCGGCTTTTGCGCGGCTGCTTGGCCACGCGTCGTGAACAATTCCACATGGCCGCGCTCGCGCGCCGCCCGCGCATGACGCGCCGCGCGCGCCTCGGCCACCTGCTTGGCGAGGGCTTGTTCGCGCTCGGCGACGTTCGGCTCTTGCTGCAGCCGCAGCTTCTTGACCATGGCCTGGCCCGTGTCCGGCATGAAAGCGACCTTGCGCGGGTGGACCCCCTGAAGATCCTCGGCCACGATGCGGATCTTTTCGAGCCCCAGATAGCGGCGCACGAATTCGGCGTTGCGATCGCCGATGTTGATCGTCGTCATGCCGGCCAGAACCGCCGCGCCGCCGAACACTTTCGCTTCGAAACGCTCGCGGCGGCCGCCCATCTTGATCAGCTCGTTGATGAGCACTTCCATCGCGTAAGCGCCGTAGCGCATCGAATCGGAGGCGGCCTGCGACGGCTGCTCGCCGTCGTCGGGCAGCATGAAGTGGTTCATGCCGCCGATGCCGGCGGTCCGGTCGTGAATGCATGCGGCCACGCACGAGCCCAGCACGGTGACGAGCACCATGTCCTCGCGCGTCGTGTAGAACTCGTTGGGCAGCAGCTTGACGCCGCGCCGGCCGAAGTGATTGTCGAAATACAGGTTCGTTGCGATCGGGAGAGCGCTCATGCCGTTGCCTCCCGCTGGGCCGCCCCGAGGGAGGCAACCGCCCCCTCGGGGGGCAGTGAACGGATGTGAACGTAGGGGCTCATATGACCACCTCCTGCCGCGTTGAGCGCGAACCGCCGTGACCTCGGCCTGCCGCCTGCGCGTCGCGCGTGAGTTCGTATACCGTCTGTCCGCGCAGACGGAACGCTTGCGTGACGTACGTGAAATTCTCCGAATGCCCGGCGAACAGCAAGCCCCCCGACTTCACGAGCGGCTCGAAACGCGACAGCACCTGCGACTGTGTCGGTTTGTCGAAGTAGATCATCACGTTGCGGCAGAAGATCGCGTCGAACGGCTGACGCAATCCGTAGTCGGCATCGGTCAAATTCAGCTGCGCGAAGCGGATCATCGCGCGTACTTCCGGGCGCACCTTCACGAGCCCGGCGTGCGGCCCCGTTCCCTTCAGGAAAAAGCGCTTCAAGCGCTCCGGGCTCAACTGCTTGACCTGGTCGAGCGAGTAGACGCCCGCTTCGGCCTTGGCGAGCACTTGCGTATCGAGATCGGTGGCGAGCACCGTGGCTTGACGCGCTTGCGATTCGCCGAGCGCCTCGATGAGCGTCATCGCGATCGAGTAAGGCTCCTCGCCCGTGGAGGCGGCCGAGCACCAGATCGACACGGGTGGCTGACGGCGTTTGACGAATTCGGCCAGGATCGGAAAGTGATGCGATTCGCGGAAGAACGCCGTGAGGTTCGTCGTCAGCGCGTTGGTGAACGCTTCCCACTCGTCGGGGCTGTTCTCCGATTCGAGCAAATCCAGATAGCGGCGGAAGCTGTCGAGACCACGTGCACGCAAGCGCCGCGCGAGCCGGCTGTAGGCCATGTCGCGCTTGTGCTCGGATAGCGAGATGCCCGCGCGCCGATGGATGAGTTCTCGGATGCGGGCGAAATCGGCCGCCGTGAACTCGAAATCGCGATCGGCGAAACCCGCCCGCTCGTCGGAGCGGTCGGCAAGGCCGCCGGGCTCGGCCCGGGCAAATGCGCGCGCTGTGGTCATGATGCTTCTCTCGCTTCGTGGTTGCCGAGCCGTGCCGATGCGTTAGCGGCCGCCCCGCCCGCGCGGGGACCGCGCGGCGCAATGTATCGCCCGGTCGCGGGCGGGGTGCCGAAACGCCACATACTCGTCTGCCTTTCCTGCTTCTGGCGCGCCTTCCCGCGCGCCACGGTGTTAAAACGTTTCCCAATCGTCGTCGGACTTGCTGCTCGAGGCCGAAACGACGGGCGTAGGACCTGCGCTCGCCGCCGGTTTCACCGCCGGCCTTGGCGCACTGCGCGCCGCGGCCGGCGCGGGCCGCGCACTGCTCGGCGATGCTTTGGCGACGCTCGGGGCGGATGCACTTGCTTCACTCGGCGCCTCGGCGCTCGGATGCTGGTGCGCTAGCTGCGGCGCGCTCTCCGGCGTGGATGGGGCTGCCGGCTTGGATGCTGCACGCGGCGCCGGCGAGGGCAGCGACGCCTTCGCTACCGGCTTGCGTACCATCTGCGAAATCGGCTGCGAGATGGCTTGTGAAGCCGGCTTGCTCGGTTTGGCGAGCGCGCCAGGCTTGGCCGCGCCGCGCGCGGCTGCACCGCTTGGCGCGAGCGTGCCGTCGATGCGCCACTGAGCCACCACCGACTTCAACTGCCGCGTCTGCTCTTCGAGCGATGCGGCGGCCGCGGCGGCCTGCTCCACGAGCGCGGCGTTCTGCTGCGTGACGTCGTCCATCTGCGTCAGTGCGCGATTCACGCCTTCGATGCCCGTCGACTGCTCTTCGGACGCGGCGCTGATCTCGCCCATGATGTCGGTCACGCGGCGCACGGCTTGCACGATCTCATCCATCGTCGTGCCGGCACGGCCCACGAGTTCGGAGCCGCTCGCCACCTTGTCCGCCGAATCGCCGATCAAGGCCTTGATTTCCTTGGCCGCCGCGGCGCTGCGCTGCGCGAGCGAACGCACTTCGCCCGCCACCACGGCGAAGCCGCGGCCTTGCTCGCCTGCACGCGCCGCTTCCACGGCCGCGTTCAACGCGAGAATGTTCGTTTGGAACGCAATGCCTTCGATGACGCCGATGATGTCGACGACCTTGTTCGAGCTCGTCGCGATGTCTTGCATCGTCGTCACCACCTGGCTCACGACCTCTCCGCCGCGCACGGCGATGTCGGACGCGTTGACCGCGAGCTGGCTGGCCTGACGGGCGTTTTCCGTGTTCTGGCGCACCGTGCCCGTGAGCTGGCCCATGCTCGTCGCCGTTTGCTGCAGCGAGGCGGCCTGCTCTTCGGTGCGTTGCGACAGATCGGTATTGCCGATCGAGATTTCGCGCGCGCCGACATCGATCGATTCCGTGCCGGCGTGCACGGCCTTGACCATCGTCGTCATCGCTTGCTGCATGCGCACCATGCCCGCGTACAGGCGGCCGATCTCGTTCGTGCCGTAGCTGCGCACCGAGCGCGTCAGATTGCCGTCGGCGATCTGTTCGAAATGCTCGATGGCATCGTTGATCGGCTGGACGATCAGCCCGCGCAGCGCGAAACGAATGAAGACGACGAGCACGATCGCCAGCAAGATCACGGCGATGATCAGCGAGCTCATCAGCGTGATCTGCGCCGACGATTGATCGTGCTGCGATTCGGCGTGTTCCTGACGAGCCTTCAGCACGCTGGCGGCCGCCTTGTCGAAGGCGACGAACATCGGGCTGATCTTCGTATCGGCGATCGCATGGTAGGCCGCGAGATCGCCCGCCTGCGCGGCCGCGAATTCGGGCTCGACACCGTCATGCAAGAGCGTCGCATGGCGCGCGTCGAGTTCGTCGACCACCGCCGGGTCAACGCCTTCGCGCGGCGTGTTGGAGAACGTTTGCCAGGCTTGGTTGGAACTCGCCAGCAACTCTTGCGCGCGGGCCAGGACTTTCTTCGCTTCGTCGGCGTTGTTCGCCTCCGACAACGCGCGGAAACGATCGAGCGCCACGCGCGAGCGCAGCAGGTAGCTGCCAGCATCGTCGAGCGAGTGGATCGTCGGCAAATCGCCGTGCGCGAGCGAATCGAGCGAGCGGTTCGCAGCCGAAAGCGCGATGAGCCCGAGCACGCCGACCGCGATGGTCAGCGCCACGAGGACGGCACCGATAGCCGTCAACGTCGTGCGGATCGACCAGTTCTGCAACATCGTGAATCTCCGGTTGGGCGCGTCGGCGCCCTTCGCCTTACTGCGCGAACGCTTCGATGAGCGCCATTTCCTTGCTGACCATCAGTTTCTCGATGTCCATCAGGATCAGCATTCGGCCTTCGACGGTACCCAGGCCCGTCAGATATTCGGCGGTCAGCGTCGCGCCGAATTCGGGGGCGGGCATGATCTGATCGGCCGTCAACGTCAGCACGTCCGACACGCCGTCCACCACCATGCCGACAACGCGATGCGCGACGTTCAGGATGATCACGACCGTTTGAGGGTCGTACTCCACGCGGCCCAGGTGGAACTTGATCCGCATGTCGACGATCGGCACGATGATGCCGCGCAGGTTAATGACGCCCTTGATGAAATCGGGCGCGTTCGCGATACGCGTCACGCTGTCGTAGCCGCGAATCTCCTGCACTTTCAGGATGTCGATGCCGTACTCTTCGGCGCCGAGCGTGAAGATCAGGAACTCTTGACCGGTTGCGTCCGCTTGCAGCGCGTCGCGACGGCCAGCGACGGTCAGGCCGTTCGCATGATGGGTTTGGACTTCAGACACGTTAGCCCCCAAACGGTTGGGATTACGAAAAGTTCATTGCGCCGTGCGATGCACGGCTTTCACGGTTCAGCGCCGCCACGTCGACGATCAGCGCGACGCTGCCGTCGCCGAGAATCGTCGCCGCCGAGATGCCGCGTACCTTGCGGTAGTTCGTTTCGAGGTTTTTCACCACCACCTGCTGCTGGCCGACGAGTTCGTCGATCAGCATCGCAAAGCGACGGCCTTCGGTCTGCATGATCGTGACGATGCCTTGCGTCGGCTCCGTGCGCGCGCCCTCGACC
>NZ_JBQCHR010000018.1:0-6430 GCF_051954495.1 Trinickia sp. | reverse complement strand
TGCAGTGGTGATGCTCGAGAACTATCGAGATTTTGGCGGCAATAAGAACCCCGACGAGATTTTCTTTGCTTCTGATGCGTTCTTAAGCCAGTGGATGCGCGCGATGGGAACGACGGAGTTGAGGAAATTGCCGGAAAAATTCCCCGCCATTGTCTACCGAAATCACATTGAAAACAAAGAAACCCTCGGTGCCCTGCTTGCCGTGTCGGACGCGGAGCATGTGCACGTCGCAGTTGGTTCAATTGCGTGGAACCAGCTTTCGACGACGCCGAATTTCAAGACGACCTTAAGTATGATGAATGACTTCAACGCAATCAATCACGACCGCCGTCTCCCGAAAATTAAAGTTTTGGGCGTGGACATTTATAAAGGCCCCACCTTGAAATTCACTTTTGAAAACGACGATGCCGAGGTGGCACGCAACTCACCATGAACGATCGGGCACGCGACTACCCGGCTATGGGGCGACCAATGACGAGAATCGTCTCCGCATCCGCCTTCGCGTTTTCCAACTGAACGAGGCTGGCCTGGCGCGCCCCGAGAGGGTCGCGATGTTCGATCGCCGTCAAAATCGCCTTATGGCGCGGCAGCGACAATGCGTGCGTGTCGGGGTGGCGGCTAGTGAGCTTGATCGATTCGGTCAACGCGAGCGACATCATGTTGCCGATGAAGGCGAGCATGTCGTTATGGGTAGCGGCCATTACCGCACGATGAAATTCCAGATCGGGCTCGAGCAACGCATTGGCTGTTTCCGCACTTTCCATCCGCTCGTACGCGCGACGCATGCGCACGATGTCTTCTTCCGTCGCCTCGGTTGCGGCGAGCGCGGCAGCCGCGGGCTCGATGATCCGACGGACCGTCAATAACGAACGAAAGAATTCCCCCTCGGGCGTGACGCTGATCGTCCAAAACAACACGTCCGGATCGAGCATGTGCCACTCTTCGCGCGGACGCACGACGCTGCCCACGCGCGGCTTCGAGACGACCAACCCTTTGGCGACGAGCACGCGAGTGGCTTCGCGCAACACGGGACGGCTCACGCCGTAGGCTTCGCAAAGCGTGGGTTCGGCGGGGAGCCGTTCGCCGGGCGCGAATTTGCCGCTGACGATCTCGGTGCCGAGTTCCTGCACGATCCGCGCGTGCATGCTCTTGCGGTTCTTGAGATGTCGATAGTCCATAGGATCTTTAAGTGCTGCCGGCCTGCGCGTGGTATCCGATCTGTTGCCGTGCGTGCGGCAGCGGGGCGGCGAAGTGTTCGCCAGCATAGCACATGGGGGGTACCTCTTACGATTGGAGCAACTCCGAATAAACCATCATTGCGCACCTTTTCTTCCCCATGCGAGGCGCCGATTCAAAATTGACGGGTAGGTGGGAACGCCGCGGTTCGACATGGCATCTATCGCGGCAAGACCCTCTCGTTCGCCATGACGGACGAACGACGGTTTCCTCGCTATAGGAGAAGATCGTGCTTCTGAAACCGATATCCCATGCATCGCGGCTGGCCGTGCTGCCCATCTCGGCCGCGTTGGCCGCTGTGTCGTTCAACGCGCGTGCGCAAAACGCGGCCGACGCGGGCCCAACCGATCCGCAAATCGCGGCGATCGTCGTGACGGCGAATCAAGTCGATATCGACGCCGGCAAGCTTGCGCTCAAAATGGGCCGAAGCAAGGAGGTGAAGGCGTTCGCCCAGACGATGGTGCGCGATCACACCGGCGTGAATCAAGCCGCCTCGGATCTCGTGCACAAGCTGAACGTCACGCCCGAGCCGAACGCGACGAGCGAGGCGTTGGAGCAGGGCGGCGACGAAAACGTGTCGAAGCTGAAAACGCTGAAGGGCAAGGCATTCGATAAAGCGTATGTCTCGCACGAAGTGGCTTATCATCAAGCCGTGCTCGACGCGATGGACAAGACGCTGATTCCCGACGCGAAGAACGCCGATCTCAAGGCATTGCTCGTCAAGGTGCGGCCCGCGTTCGTCGCGCACCTCGATCACGCCAAGCATTTGCAGGCGGAACTCGATGACAGCGGCGGCCATTGAACGGCGGCGGCGCACACGAGCCGTCGCGCTCGCGTGCTGCGTCGGCATGTGCGCCATGCTGGCCTTTCCCATCGAGGCCTGGGCGAAGACGTGGACCGTCAAGATCGACGGGATGCGGTTCGAACCCGACACGCTGACGGTCGGTCGCGGCGACACCATCGTTTGGATCAACGACGATCCCGTGGCGCATACGGCGACGTCGGTCGCCGCGGGGGGCTTCGACTCCCGGACGATCGCGCCCGGCGGCCGTTGGACGTATCATGCCGCCGCGCCGGGTCGCTACCCGTACGCGTGCGCCTTTCATCCGACGATGCGCGCGGCAGTGGTCGTGAAGGACAAACCATGAACGTGCGTGACATCGAACGCGGCGCATCGCCGCACGATTGGCGCGATGCCGACGATCGGACCCTTGCTGCGGCCATCGCCGCCGGAGAACGCGAGGCATTCGTGCACTTGATGCGGCGGTACAACCAGCGGCTCTACCGGCTCGCGAGGGCAACGCTGCGCGACGATGCGGAAGCGCAAGATGCGCTGCAGGACGCATATCTGGCAGCGTATCGCGCGATCGGCAGCTTTCGGGGCGACGCACGGCTATCGACGTGGCTCTCGCGGCTGGTGCTCAACGCATGCCTCGCGCGCCTGCGTCGAAATACGAGGCGGCAGGCCGCCGCACCGACGGTCAGCATCAGCGCGAACGACGGATCGGATCTCGAACTCGTGGACACGTCCCATGAAGCATCGCCCGACGATGCGTTGATGCGCGCTCAGATTCGCGCGCTGCTCGAGCGAAAACTCGATGCATTGCCCGAGGCGTTTCGCGTCGTCTTCGTCCTGCGCTGCGTGGAAGAGCTCAGCGTCGAGGAGACGGCGCAATGTTTGGGCATTGCCGAAGCGACGGTGCGCACCCGGCATTTTCGGGCGAGAAGCCTATTGCGCGAGTCGCTGGCGCGGGAACTCGATTCCGCGGAGCGCGACGTGTTTTCCTTCGACGGCGCGCGATGCGACCGCATCGTGGCCTCGGTGCTCGCTCGGCTGGAGTTAAGATGAGCGCCGATACCGTGAGGGGAGAGTCCGTATGGCCGAGCCGTTTCGCTTCCAAACCGTCCCGACGCTCGTCGTCGAATTCGGCGCCGCGCGGCGCCTAGGCGCGCTACTGCGGGAGCGCTACCCGACGCTTGCGCGGCTTTGTCTCGTCACCGACGGCTTCCTTTATCGAAGCGGGCTGCTCGGTCCCGCGCTCGCCGATCTGAGCGAGCACGGGTGGAGCGTCACCGTACTCGACAACGTCGTGGCGGATCCTCCCGAGCACGTCGTGCTAGAAGCGGCGTCGCGCGCCCGCGACGCGCAGGCGCAACTCGTCGTCGGTCTAGGCGGCGGCTCATCGATGGACGTCGCGAAGCTGCTGGCGGTCTTGCTGGCCTCCCAGCAAGCATTGAGCGACATGTACGGCGTGAACAAGGTAGACGGGGCCCGTTTGCCGCTCGTGCAGATTCCGACCACGGCAGGCACGGGCTCGGAAGTCACCGCGGTCTCGATCGTGACGGTGGGCGAGGCCACGAAAATGGGCGTCGTCTCGCCGCAATTGATCGCCGATCTCGCGATTCTCGACGCCGAACTAACGTTGGGGCTGCCAAGCGCCGCCACGGCAGCGACCGGTATCGACGCGATGGTGCACGCGATCGAAGCGTATACGTCCGCGCGATTGAAGAACCCGATCTCCGACATGCTTGCTCTGCGCGCGCTGCAACTGTTGTCGACGAATTTATTGACGGCTTGCCGCGACGGACAAAACAGGACCGCGCGCGAGGCCATGCTGCTCGGTGCGACTTTCGCGGGGCAAGCGTTCGCCAACGCGCCCGTTGCCGCCGTACACGCGCTCGCGTACCCGATCGGCGGCATTTATCACGTGCCGCACGGCCTCTCGAATGCGCTGGTGTTGCCGCATGTGTTGAAGTTCAACGCGCCCGCCGCGGCGCCGCTGTATGCGGAACTCTCGGCCGCGGTCCTGCCGTCCGCCTCGGGCAGCGCACAGGAACGGACTCGCGCGCTGATCGAACATGTTGAGCACTTGATCGCCGAAACCGGTATTCCGTCCACGCTGAGAGGCGTCGGCATCGAACGCGATGGGCTTGCGCGCATGGCGAAGGACGCCATGCTGCAGCAACGTCTGCTCGTCAACAATCCGCGGCCAGTGACCGAAGCGGATGCGCTGGCCATTTATACGGCCGCCTTCTAGCGCCTCGCCGGAAAGCGGCTTCGATCGCCCTTAGGCCGCCGCGTTCTGTGTTTGCGCGCACATTAACGTTTGCGCGCGACGTTTACGATCTTCTTACGCATCGCAAAACAGAAATGGCCAACCTGATCGGCGTCCTGTAGGACGCCGTTGGGTCGCCGCGCGCATCCCCCCGGTGCCGCGCGGCTTGCATCGACACGCGCGCCCCCAAGCCGCGCCGATGCAACGGTAGGTCTGCGCTACGTATGCGACCCGGGTGTGACTCTCGAGCGCGCTGCATGCGTCATGCATGCGTGCGGTCTCGACGCGCGCCTTCGACCGTCCCAGTCCATCGGAGCCTTTCGTGAAGATTAGCCAACTCGCAATTCGTGTGGCGCCGGCCGTGTGCGCCGCGGCGCTGCTGACCACCGGCGTCCGCGCGGCCGAGCCGCCCGCGTCGAGCGCCGCGTCTGCCCAATTGCATCACCGAGTGACCCCGCCGCCAAGACCTACCGTCGTCACCGAAGTCATGCCCGGCATTCCGGAGCACGAGCGCGAAACGACCGAGCAAGGCAAGGGCCGTGCGCGCGGATTCGACGCGCGCAGGCACCGTACGCCGAACGGCGAATACATCCGCAATTGAACGGGGAGTCCGCGATGAAGACCATCCTGAAACGATTCCTGCTCGCATGCCTGTTGACGATCGGCATGCTGAGCGCGCAATGGCCCGGCGCCGCGTATGCGCAAACGACAACGGCGAACGTGCTGGTCCTCTACGATGCGCCGCAGAACGATCAATACACGAAGCTCGGTTTCGCGTACGCGATCATGCTGCGTAACCTGCTCGGCCACTTCAACACCAACGTGACGCTTGCGCCGGTTTCCAGCTACACGGCCGGCAACGTCGAAAATTATCAAGCGACGTTCTATCTCGGCAGCTATTTCGACAGCGCGATCCCGCCGGCCTTCCTTGCCGACGTGACCACGACGAGCAAGACCGTGGTGTGGTTCAAGTACAACCTGTGGCAAGTTGCATGGGACACAACCTATGGATTCTCGACACGATACGGGTTCACGTTCAACGCCTTGCGCGGCTTGTCGGCCGCACCGTCGAGTTCGAACCCGACGCCTGATTTCTTCGATACGGTAACGTACAAGAACCAGAACATGGTGAAGTACTACGCCTTCAACGCCAGTACCGGCGTGGTCAGCGCCGACCCCGATATCGGCGTGACGGCCGTCTCCGACGCCACGAAAGCGAGCGCGCTCGTGACGATCAAGGACAGCCAGACGGGCGAACAGGCGCCGTACGTCATGCGTTCGGGCAATTTCTGGTACTTCGCCGACATGCCGCTGTCGTACATCGGGCCGCGCGATCGATACCTCGTGCTCTGCGACATGCTGCACGATATCCTCGGCACGAACCAGCCGGTGCTGCATCGCGCGCTCGTGCGCTTGGAGGACGTCAACGCGCTGACGACGACCGCATCGATGAAGACGCTCACGGACTACCTCTACAGCCAGCGCATTCCGTTTTCGATCGCGACTATCCCCCTCTACCTGGACCCGCTCGGCGCATACAACGGCGGGGTTCCCCTCACGGTTCATTTGTCACAAGCGACGGGCCTTAAGCAATCGCTCAACTATGCGCTCGCGCGGGGCGGGAAAGTGCTGATGCATGGTTATACGCATCAGTACAACTCCACGCCCAATATCGACAATGCGGTCAGCGGCAACGACTTCGAATTCTGGCTGGCGACGCAGAACCGGCCCGTCGACGAGGATTCGGTGCAGTGGGCGAGCAACCGTCTCAGCGCGGGGCTGCAGGAGTTCAAGTCGAACGGGTACACGCCTTTCGCTTGGGAAGCGCCGCATTATCAGTCGTCGCCGCTCGCGATGAAAGCGGTGCCGCCGTTGTTCAAGAACACGTATCAGCGCGCGGTGTATTACACCTCCGACACGCCGACCAGCTTGAACTCGACCGCACCCAATCACGATTTCTCAGTGGGGCAATTCTTTCCGTACATCATCAAGAGCGACTACTACGGGCAGCGCATCATTCCGGAAAACCTGGGCAACATCGAATACAACATCTGCTCGATCGATCCGTTCTCGTGCCTGACCTATACCTGGAACGATCTCTATACGAACGCGCAGTATGCGTTGGTGGTGCGGGACGG
>NZ_JBQCHR010000017.1:0-53914 GCF_051954495.1 Trinickia sp. | reverse complement strand
CCCGGGCCCGGGGGGCGGGCGCCCCCCCGGGTGGGGGGGGGGGTGTGCCCTGCGGGTTTCGCGCCGCGGCGCCCCGCGGGGGCGGGGGGGGGGGCCCCCCCGGGGGGGGCGCCCCCCCCCCCAGCGGCAGGCGATGCTCGCCGAGCGGCCCCGGCGCCGCGTTGACGATCGCGACGGGCCCCGCGACGACGAGCGGCCCCGCGCCGGGCACGGGCGCGAGCGTCGCGGTCAGCGATAAATCCGCCTGCGGCGCGCCCGCGCTGAGCACGCGCGGGTCGACGTGATCGAGGGCGATCGTGGCCCGCTCGAGCGGCACGGCCGCAAACGGCGTCGCCTCGATATGCGCCCGCCCCGCCAGCTTCATACCGCTGGCGGTTGCATCGGCGACGAGCGATTCGAGGGTGCCGGAGAGCGTCGCCCGCAGCTGCGACGGCTCGCCGGCCAGGGTACCCGTGGCGCAGAGCGCCCCTGTCAGCGGGAAAGGCCGCGCGCCGTCGAGCGCCACGTGGGCCGCAAGCGCGCCGTAGCCCGTCTCGAGGCCGTCGAGCGACAGCGTGTGATGGCGGCCGTCGCTCCGGCCATGGACCCGCAATCGATCGATTTCCGTCGTCGCCGCGCCGTTGCGCACCAGCAGCTTATCGATGCTCAGCGCACGCAGGTCGAGTTCCATCGGCAGGCGAAGGTCGGCGGGCAGCGGCGTCGGCGCGGTGCTCTTGGACGGCGCCAACCGGGCGTCGATCGTGTCGGCATGCAGCGCCTGTACGGTAAGCCGCCAAGGCGAGCGCGTCAGCGCCCACCTGCCCGATAGACGATCGATCCGTATGTCGGTGGGCGGGGCGCCCTTCGGCCCGGCCGCGTCCCGCCAACGAACGTCGGCGAGCCTCACGCCTTCAGCAAGCGTGCCGCCTTCGAACGTGCCGGACAAGCGCGCCCCTGTCGCCGCGACGGCTGCGCGCCAAACGAGCCGCGCGCCCGGCTCGGTGGCGAGCGCGCCATACGTCGCGGCCGCGATGCCGGCAGCAAGCAGAACGAGCACCCCCGCGGTCCAAGCGGCCACGCGCCGGCCGCGATGCGTACGCTTCGGTGCGCCGGGCTCGTGCGGCGCGCCCACTTCCCCCGCCGCTGCCGCGCGCGCCCGGTCCTCGCCCTCACCGGCAGGGCCCGGGGCGTCGTCGTGCGGCGGTGGCGGCGAATCATGCGTCATGCGAGAACATTCCCAAGCGAGCGAGACGAAGTGTCAGAAAGCGATGCCGAGCGTCAAATACGGCCGCACGCTGCGATTGCGGATGCCGTACGCGAGATCGACGTTGATCGGCCCCACGGGGCTGCGCCAGCGCACGCCCAAGCCCGCGCCCGGATAAAAGACCCGCTCGCCCCAGGCGTCCGCCGCCGTGCCGATGTCGTAGAACGCGGCCGCGCCCCAGTCGTGCGTAAACCAGTGCTGATACTCCGCCGTGGCGGTCAGCAGATACTTGGTAGGCAAGACCGATCCGTCGACGTTGTTGCCGATGCTTTGGAAGCCGTAGCCTCGAACGGAGTTCGAGCCTCCCGCGCGAAACAGCAGCGACGCCGGAATGCCCGCGGAGCCGCCGCTCGTGAACACGCCCCCCAGTTCGGCGCGCACGAGAAACAAGTCGCGCTTGAACAGCGGCACGTACTGCACGCCGCGCGCATACCCGCGCCCGAACGTTTGGTCGGTGGCGAAACCCTTGACGGCAAAGCCGGCTTCGACATGCAGCAGATTGCCCTTGCGCGGGAACAGCGGATCGTCGACGTTGCGCCGCGTCCACGACCATTGCGGCACCAGCGCATGGCTCGTCGTCGGCCCGGCGGCGTTCTGGTCGAGCCGGTCGGCGTAGTACTGGATCGAATAAGCGTAGTCGATGAACTGCGCGGTTCGCGTGCGCTGCAGACCGGCGCGCGCGCTGTAGATACGCGTGCCGGAGACTTGAGTGTTCGTATACGACGCGAGCGCCGCGTTGACCCAGCCCCGCGGGCCGGGCGGCATCGCGAGCTGCACCTGGCCGTATTGCTGGATCTGATCGAGCCGGCCTTGGACCGAAAGCGGCCATGCCGCGCCGAAAGTATCGAGGTAGGTGTAGGCGCCCTGCACGTGCGCGCCCGTATCGGTCGCGTAGCCGACGCCGCTGCGCACGCTGTTGTACGGGTACTCGCTCACCTTTACGTGGATCGGCGCGTCGTTCGGCTTGGCGACGTCGCTGTCGACGTCGATCGCCACGCTCGCGTAGTACGGCGTGTTTTGCAGCTGCCGCTGCAGTTCGGCGATGCGCTCGGCGTCGTACACTTCGCCGACCGCAAGCGGATTGACGTTGGTGACGATACGGCCCGGATAGCGGCGCACGCCCGAGACGTCGAGCGCGCCCATCGTAAATGTCGGGCCGCTCTCGAACGTGACGGACAAGGCCGCCTGCCGCGTGCGAGGATCGATGCGCGCTTGCGACTGCGCGATCTTGGCGCCGAGGTAGCGGCGAGCTTGCAGCGCCTTCAGCGCGGCATCCTTGGCATCGGTCCAGGCGGACTGCGTGAACGGATCGCCCGTGTGCAGCGAGAACGCGAACCGCGCCGCGTTTTCCCGCGTGGGCGCTTCTTGCTCGACGGGGCCCCTGAACGTGAGTTCGACCGACGAGACGATCGTCCTCGGGCCAGGGTCGACATGCACCGTGACCTCCTTCTTGCCCTTTTGGCCGGCACGCACGTCGGTGCGCACCACCGGGGAAAAATAGCCGTCCGTCGCGGCCAGATCGCGCACCTGCTGCGGGGTGGCCGTGATCAGAAAGTCGAATTGATCGTCGGTGACATCGTCGCGCGACGCGAAGCGCGCGAGATCGAGATGCTTTTCGAGCAACTTCCGCACCGAGCGCGGCGCATCGATCGTGACGTCGTACTTCGCCCACGCGGGCGCGGCCGACACGGCGAGCAGCACGCCGAGCGCGAACGCGAGCCATGACGGCCGCACCTTGGCCGCCGCGCGGCGTGGGCCGCGGCCGGTGCGAGACGAATCGATCACGGCTACCCGCAAACAGAACCTCCCAGACGTTGAACGACGCAGCGAGCCGCGCCCGTGCCGCGACAAAAGCGGACATTTGACCATAACGATCGGCGCATCGGGCCCTTGCCGCGCGCGAAGCGCCGATGGGCCCGCGCCCGGGCCGCGCGGAGCGATTCGCGTGCCCGCGGTTCGACGCGCGGCGGCGCACGGTGTTCCGCACCCCGGCGCATGCGCTAAAATCCCAGCTTGCTCATGGTCGGGCGGCGCCCGAGCCGGCCCGACCTGACCCGACCCTATTTTTAGGATGATCGCATCATGCTGTATCAATCGGACATCACGCAATTCATCAATCAGCTCAAGGAGCAAAAGCCCACGCTGGAAGCCGATCAGCGTCGCGGCCGCGCGCTGCTGTGGGACAAGCAGCCGATCGATCTCGAAGAGCGTTCCGCTCAGCAGCAATCGCGCGTGAAGCAGACCCCGTACGTCTACTACCAGAACTTCTAAGCGTGAACGCCGCCGACGAAGGGCAGCGCGGGCCCACGCCCGACGCGGCGCTGACCGCGCCTTCGACCGATACGACGCCCGATACCGTCGACGGCATTGCGTTCGCTCGCCTATACGGCGAGCCGCTGTTCAAGCTGCCGCAGGATCTCTACATCCCGCCCGATGCGCTCGAGGTGTTTCTCGAGACGTTCGAAGGTCCGCTCGATCTGCTGCTGTACCTGATCCGCAAGCAGAACTTCAACGTGCTCGACATCCCGATGGCCGACGTCACGGCGCAGTACCTCGGCTATGTCGAGCAACTGCGCAAAACGAATCTCGAGCTCGCATCCGAGTATCTGCTGATGGCCGCGATGCTCATCGAGATCAAGTCGCGCATGCTGTTGCCGGTGAAGAAAGCCGACACGGGCGAGGAGCCCGAGGATCCGCGGGCCGAACTGGTGCGCCGCCTGCTCGAGTACGAGCGCATGAAACTCGCGGCGCAGCGGCTCGATCAGCTGCCGCAGCTCGGGCGCGACTTCCTGCGCGCCGAGGTCTATATCGAGCAAAGCATGGCGCCGCGGTTTCCGGACGTGGCGATGGACGACCTGCGCGCGGCATGGGCCGATGTCCTCAAACGCGCCAAGCTCGTACAGCATCACAAGATCTCGCGCGAGGAGCTATCGGTGCGCGAGCATATGAGCCTGATTCTGCGGCGGTTGCAGAACGTGCGCTTCGTGGAGTTTTCCGATCTTTTCGACGTCACGCGAGGCGTGCCGGTCGTGGTCGTCAACTTCATCGCCATGCTGGAGCTGGCGCGCGAATCGCTGGTGGAAATTACCCAGCCCGAACCGTTTGCACCGATTTACGTCCGTCTCGCGTATCTGCCCGCATAACGGGCGAACGCCGCGCCGCCCGGTTGTCGTCGAGCCACCGCTTTGTCGATGTCAGGGGCCGCCAAATCCACTACAATCGGCGCGCCTTCAACTCGTAGGGCTTCGCGCGCGCCTCGTACCGCCCAACGTACCCGCCTATGAAAGTCATCAGCTCGATTCAGGAATTGCGCGACCAGTTGCGCGGCCAAAACCGTACGGCCTTCGTCCCGACGATGGGCAATCTTCATGAAGGCCACCTGTCGCTGATGCGCCTTGCGCGGCAGCACGGCGACCCGGTCGTCGCGAGCATCTTCGTCAATCGTCTGCAGTTTGGACCGAACGAGGATTTCGACAAATATCCGCGCACGCTGGAGGCGGATATCGATAAGCTGCAGAAAGAAAACGTTTACGTCCTGTTCGCGCCGACCGAGCGCGACATGTATCCGCAGCCGCAGGAGTACCGCGTCCATCCGCCGCACGACTTGGGCGATATTCTCGAAGGCGAGTTTCGCCCCGGCTTCTTCACGGGCGTGTGCACCGTCGTCATGAAGCTGATGTCGTGCGTGCAGCCGCGCGTGGCCGTGTTCGGCAAGAAGGACTATCAGCAACTCATGATCGTGCGGCAGATGTGCCAGCAGTTCGCCTTGCCGACCGAGATCGTGGCCGCGGAAACCGTGCGCGATACGGACGGGCTCGCGCTCAGCTCGCGCAATCGCTATCTGACCGAAGCGGAGCGCATCGAGGCGCCGATGCTCGCGGGCACGCTCGCGCGCGTGCGCGACGCCGTCCTGTCCGGCCGGCGCGATTTCGCCGCGATCGAGCGCGAAGCCATGCAAAGCCTCGCCGCCCGCGGCTGGCAGCCCGACTATATCGCCGTGCGCAAGCGCGCGGACCTGCTCGCGCCCGCTGCCCACGAACTCGACGCTCCGCTCGTCGTGCTCGCGGCCGCGAAACTCGGTGCGACTCGCCTCATCGACAACCTCGAAATCTAAGTTGCCCGCCGCCTGACCGCTGGGCCGCGGGGCAACCCTACGAAGTCTGAAGTCCGAAGGAAAGATCATGCAGCGACACATGCTCAAATCGAAGATTCACCGCGCCGTCGTCACCCATTGCGAGCTGCACTACGAAGGCTCGTGCGCGATCGACGAAGACTTGCTCGATGCATCGGGCATCGTCGAGAACGAGCGCATCGATATCTGGAACATCAACAACGGCGAGCGTTTTTCGACCTACGCGATCCGGGGCGAGCGCGGCAGCGGCATGATCTCGCTGAACGGCTCGGCCGCCCGCCGCGCGCAGCTCGGCGACCTCGTGATCATCGCGGCGTTCGCGATGGTCGACGACGCCGAACTCAAGGCGGGTTGGGAACCGAAGCTCGTGTTCGTCGACGAGGAAAACAAGATGAAGGGCAGCCGCGGCCACGTGCCGGTTCAGAGCTGGACCTAAGGCGTATCGAGCGCCCGGTCGGTCGCGGCGACCGACCGGCGACCGACCGTCGACCGATCACTTACTTGGCGGCCCACGCCGTGATCGGCTCCCACTGTTCGAGGTCTTTCTCCACGCGGCTTTGCGGCACGTCCCAGAGCGTCAGGCCGTGCGCCGCCAGCTGCACGTAATTCTGCGTATCGCGCAGAAAGCCGAGCACGGGCAGCGCCAGGCCCTCCACGAATCGATGCAGCTGCTCGGCCGAGCGCGTGCGCGCGTCCACGCGCATGCCGACCACGCCGACTTCGATGTCCCCCTTGCGGACGGCCTTTTCCTTCGCCAGCCGCTCGAGAAAATGCTGCGTCGCAAGAATGTCGAACATCGACGGCTGCAGTGGAACGACGACCTTGTCGGCCAAGTCGAGCGCCGCGGCAAGCCGCGCGCCGTGCAGTCCCGCGGGCGTGTCGACTACGGCGCGCTCGAGGCCCCTGGGCGGCTTGGATGGGGCGTCCGGGTCGAAGCGCCACGCTTCGATGGGCGGCAAGCCTTCCGGCCGTAGCGCGAGCCAGCCATGCGACGACTGCTGCCGATCGAGATCGGCCAGCGCCACCCATTCGCCGTTCGCCGCGAAGGCGCCCGCCAAGTTCGTCGACAACGTGCTCTTGCCCACGCCGCCTTTGGGGTTCGCTACCACGATCACCGTCATGAACACTCCCGAGTAGAAGGCCGCGTGGCGCGGCCGGTTAGCCCGTTACGCTATCAAAATGCATCGCAGGTCCCGATAATATCGGCAAATCACGCCATCGTCCCTATCTCGAGGAGGCTCATTCGATGTCGACACTACGCCCCGATTACACGATCGAGACCATCCATGAGCATCAACAAGGGACGCTGCCGGAGCTGCTCGGCGTACGCGTCGTCGCCCTGGCGCAAGGCACGCTGACGGGCAAGCTTGCCGTGCGGCCGCAATTGCTCGCGCCGAACGGCTTTCTGCACGCGGCGACCGTGGTCGGCCTGGCCGATACCTGCTGCGGATATGCCTGCCTCGCGCATTTGCCCGAACATGCGCGAGGGTTCACGACGATCGAGCTCAAGAGCAATTTCCTCGGCACCTGCCGGGCAGGCACCGTGCGAGCCGTCGCCACCGCCGTTCATCTGGGACGCAGCACGCACGTATGGGACGCCTCGGTGTTCGATCCGGACGGCCATACGATCGCGCTGTTCCGTTGCACGCAGATGATCTTGAATTAGCGCGCGACAGCCGTCCATTTGCCGTCCGGCCTATGCATCCGATGAATATTAAACGGTGGCCCCGCCCCGATACAATCGCGGCATGACCACGCCCGACCTCACTTTCATCCTGGGCGGCGCGCGCTCGGGCAAGAGCCGCCACGCCGAGCGCTTGGCGCTTGCGCTCGCCGCCGCGCGGCAATCGAACGTCACCTACATCGCGACTGCCCGTCAGGCCGACGACGCCGAATTCGCCGCGCGCATCGCCCATCATCGCGCGCGCCGGCCGGCGCATTGGCATGTCGTCGAAGCCGACGTAGACCTGGCGGGCGCGATCTCGCACGCCGACGACGGGCGCACCTGCCTGCTCGTCGATTGCCTGACGTTGTGGCTCGTCAATTTGATCTCGCCCGTCGACGGCGATGAGGAAGCTAGCGTTCCTGGCCACTGGGGACCGCGTATCGACGCGCTCGAAACGGCGCTCGCGCAAGCGCGCGGCCCCGTCATCGTGGTCAGCAACGAAATCGGCATGGGCGTAGTGCCGCTCGGCGCCATGACGCGCCGCTATGTCGACGAGCTCGGACGGCTCAATCAGCGCATCGCAGCCCTCGCGCGCGACGTCACGCTGATGGTGGCGGGGCTGCCGATGGCGGTCAAACAAGGCAGCGTGCGGTGAACGGCCTGCGGATGAGGGCCCTGGCGAGTCTCGCGCTCCTCGCGGCGGGTACGGCGGTGTGTGGCGCGCAGCAGGCCCATGCATCGATCAGCGTCGCCGACGACGCGGGCGAGCGCGTCACGCTATCGAAGCCGGCGCAGCGCGTCGTGGCGCTCTCGCCGCACGCGGTGGAACTTGCCTATGCGGCGGGAGGCGGCGCTAGGCTCGTCGGCGCGGTGTCGTACAGCGACTACCCCAGCGCCGCGAAAGCGCTGCCGCGCGTGGGCGACAACAACGCGTTGGACCTAGAGCGCATCGTCGCGCTCAGGCCGGACCTCGTGATCGTCTGGCGTCACGGCAACGACGAGCGTCAGCTCGACCGGCTGCGCGCGCTCGGCATTGCGCTTTATCACAGCGAGCCGCGCAAGCTCGACGACGTGGCGACCGATCTCATCGCACTCGGTCGGCTGCTCGGCACCGAACCGCAAGCGCAGGCCGCGGCGGCCGACTACCGCGGCAAAATCGCCGCCCTGCGCGCGCGCTACGCCGGGCGAGCGCCGGTCAGCCTCTTCTATCAGGTGTGGGACGATCCGCTGATGACGCTGAACGGCACGCATATCGTGAGCGACATCATCACGCTGTGCGGAGGGCGCAATGTATTCGCGAACCTCACGCCGCTCGTACCGACGGTATCGACCGAATCGGTGGTCGCGGCCAATCCCGAAGCAATCGTGACGACGAGCGTCGGGGCCACCCCAGCCGACGCGCCGCTGCCGAGCCTTGCGGCGTGGCATGCCTGGCCGCGCATGATGGCCGTCGCGCGCGGCAACCTGTTCGCCGTCGACGGCGATCTCATCAACCGCCCGGGGCCCCGCCTGGCGCAAGGCGCCGAACAACTGTGCCGCGATCTGGACATCGCGCGCGAGCATCGGCCGAAATGACAGTGCGCTCGGGTTGAGCGGCTTGCTCGCGTTCAAACATTCCAGTGGAGCAAGCGCCACCGCGCATCGGCTCCGTCGCACCGTAGCCAGACGACGCAGGCCATGTTCAGCGGCCACGTAAGCGTCGTCTCCAGAAGCTCATCGAGCGCCAGCGAAGCGATCATCCGCATTACCCCGGCATGCGTCACGGCGAGCACGCTCGAAGACGGCGAGCTCGAGCGCGACGCCCAAGGCGCATGCAATCGCGAGAGCCAATCGCCGACACGCGCCTCGAACTGCTCGACGCTCTCGCCGCCATGCATGCGCGCGCAACGCAAATCGGCCGCCCATGCATCGAGCGCGACACGATCGATCGCAGCCCAGCGCTGGCCCTCCCAATCGCCGAAGTCGATTTCCTGCAAACGCGCATCGACCTCGCACGTGCAATCGAAGTGTCGGGCGAGCTGGTCGGCTAAACGCGCGCATCGTTGCAAAGGACTGGTGACGAGCTGCCGCGGCGCGGGCGCGCCGAGCGCGGCGAGCCGTTCCAGCACCGCCTGCGCGGCGTGTGCCGCGTCGCCGGCCAACGGCACGTCGGTCCTGCCGTAGCAGACACCGAGCTCGATCGCCGGCTCGGGGTGCCGAACTAAAACGAGGTCCACGCGAGTGCGAATAGATAGAACGTGAGTTCGAAGAGCTGCTGAGCGAGGCCGAGACAATCCCCCGTATAGCCGCCGAGCCTGCGCGCGAAATACCGCGCCAGCGCGAAGCGCAGCGCCAGCGCGGCAGCCAGCCCGAAGACGCCCGCACGCCAATCGAGCAGGAAAAGCCAAGGCAAGCCGAGGACAAACGCCACGGCCAGCGCGCCGGGCGACATGCGCTGCGCAACGGCTTTGGCTTTGCCGTCCTCGCGCGCGTAATCGTGCGTCGCTAGAAAGCTCACGGCCAATGCACGGCTTGCCGCATGCGAGGCCACCATCGCACACGCGGCGCTCGCCGCGGGTAGCGCCGCGAGCGTCTGCCACTTGAGCGCCAGCCCCATCACGAGCCCAATTGCACCAAATGCGCCGAGGCGAGGGTCGCGCATGATGCGCAACGCATCTTCGCGTGCCGCGCCGCCGCCGAGGCCATCGCAACAGTCGGCAAGGCCGTCTTCGTGCAGCGCGCCCGTCGCCAGCAGCGTCGCGGCCATCGACAGCAACACGGCGACAGTAGGCGGAAACACGCGCAAGGCGATCAGATAGACGAGCGCGGCGACGCCCCCGACGCACGCCCCGACGAGCGGGAAGTAGCGCGACGCGCCCGCGAGATCGCGCGGATCGAAGCCGAACGCAGCAGGAATAGGCACGCGCGTGAAATAGCCGAACGCGGCGACGACGTAGCGCAGTTCGCCGTGCAGGGCGCGGCGGCGAACAAGCGAGGTGGGCGAGCGGCCGCGCTCGAGCGTCATCGCGCTTCGCGCCCCGCTACGCCGGCCGATTCGAAGCTCGCCATCTCGTTGAGGAAAGCGACAGCCGCGCGCAAAACGGGCAGCGCCAGCGCGGCCCCGGTCCCTTCGCCCAGACGCAGATCGAGCGTCAGCAGCGGCTTCGCGCCGAAGTAATCGAGCATGCGCCGATGGCCTGCCTCGTTCGACAGATGCGCGAAGACGCAGTAGTCGCGCACAGCCGGCGCAATCGCATCGGCCACCACTAGCGCCGCGGTCGCGATGAAGCCGTCGACGAGGATGGTCATATGGGTCTCGGCGGCCGCGAGGTACGCGCCCACCATCATCGCGATTTCGAAGCCGCCGAACGTCGCCAAGACGTCGATGGGCTCGAGCACGTCGCCATGGAGCGCGAGCGCGGCGGCCAACACGTTGCGCTTGCGCGCGAGCCCCGCATTGTCGAGGCCGGTGCCGCGACCGACGCAATCGTCGATCGGCACTTCGCACAGGCGGCTCATGAGGCAAGCGGCGGCGGAGCTGTTGCCGATGCCCATTTCGCCGAAACCGATCACGTTGGTGCCGAGCGCGGCGTGATAACGCACCCGCTCGGCGCCCGTCAGCATGGCTGCGCGCGCCTCGTCGCGCGTCATCGCGCGCTCGTGCGCGAAATTGCGCGTGCCTGGGCCGATCGGCACGTCGACGAGGCCGGGCAGCGGCGCGAGCGGCGTGGCGACACCCGCGTTGACGACTTCGAGCGTCAGTCCCGACACGCCGCTGATCGCATTGATCGCGGCTCCGCCGGATAGAAAATTCGCGACCATCTGCGCCGTGACCGCTTGCGGGTACGGACTCACGCCCTCTTGCGCGATGCCGTGATCGGCTGCGAATACGATCATCGCCGGACGTTCGATGCTCGGACGCGTGCTTCGTTGGATCATGCCGATCTGGCGCGCGAGCACTTCGAGCATGCCGAGGCTGCCCGGCGGTTTCGTCTTGGCATCGATGATGCGCGTGAGTGCGTCGCGCAGCGAGCGGTCGAGCGGCGCGACGACGGGCAATGGGAGTGAGGCGTTCATGCTCGATTCAAGTTAGGTGCGCGCGATGCGCGGCCGAGGTTCGCTCCCTCGACGATGGGCCGACGGGCATCGCAAAGGCATCACCATACTCGCATTGGACGCCCCGCTTCAATTCGGTAAAACCGCAGCGCACCGGGCCGGACAGACCCCGGACATCACTATGTGAGGGCTCGCTTCGCCGTGGACGCCGCGCCGCGCCCGCGCAACGGACATGTTCGATGCGTCGAATGTGCGCAACTTCAGCGCGATGCGCCCGGCAACGCAGGCACCAGCGCCTCATAGCCGTCTTGTTCGATCAGCACGAGCGGATAGCCGAATGCGCGGCTCGTCAGCGCCGGCGTAAGCACATCGCGTGCCGCCCCGGTATGCGCGATGCCATTGCCTTCCAGCAACAGCACGTGCGTCGCGAAGCGACGGGCGAGATTGAGGTCGTGACACGAAAAGACGATCGCGCGCGGCGAGGTCTCGGCCCATTCTACGAGCGCCGTCAAGCAGCTGATTTGATGGTGCCAATCGAGAAACGCCAGCGGTTCGTCGAGCAGAAGCAACGGCGTTTCTTGGCACAACGCAGCGGCGAGCGCGACGCGTTGCCGCTCGCCGCCCGACAAGGAAAGCACGTTGCGCGAGGCGAGCGCCTCGAGCCCGAGAAGCTCGAGCGCGGCGTGCGCGGCCGCGCGGTCGACGGGGCGCTCCCATCCCCAACCCGTCAGGTGCGGAAAGCGACTGAGCAGCACGATGTCGAGCACGGTCGCGCCGAACGCATCGTGCGAAGTCTGCGGCATCAACGCGCGTCGGCGTGCCAGCGCCGCGCTCGGCCATGCCTCGATGCGTTCCCCGTCGACTTCGACGTGTCCGCCAGCGGGCCGCGCGAGCCCGGCGAGCGTCGTGATCAACGTCGTCTTGCCCGCCCCGTTCGGCCCGGCGATGCACCAGATCTCGCCTGGATAAAACGTATGCGTGAAATCGTCGAGCAGTGTACGCGCGCCGGCCCGCAGCGTCAGATGCTGTGCAGACAACGAAGCCGGGCCCGCGCCGGCGTCGACGTTCGTCAGCGACTTCACCTGCGCCTCCCGAGCAGCATCCAAAGAAACATCGGCACGCCGACGAGCGCAGTCACGACGCCGACGGGCAGTTGCGCGGGCGCGATCGCCGTGCGTGCGAGCAGATCGGCGCCCATGACGGCGACGCCGCCCGCGAGCGCGCTCGCCGGCACGAGCATGCGCTGGTCGTTGCCGAGCACGAGCCGCAGGGCGTGCGGTACGACGAGGCCGACGAAGCCGATCGTGCCGGCCGTCGTCACGCTGGCCGCCGCCGCAATCGAAGCGACGACGTAGATACGCAGGCGCAGCCGCGCCGCCGGCACGCCGAGCGACGATGCGAGCGCATCGCCTCGCAACAGCACGTTCAGTTGCGGCGCGACGGGCACGCAAACGGCCAGCGCCAGCACGAGCGCCGCAAGCGCGGCCCAAGGGGCCGCCGCGCCGTTCAGATCGCCCGTCAGCCAGAACACGATGCCGCGCAGCCTGTCGTCGGGCGCGAGGGCGATGAGCAAGGTGATGATCGCGCCCCATCCCGTCGCCACGACGACGCCCGTCAGCAGCAGGCGCGGCGAGGCCTCCTGCGGCTCGCCGCGCCAGAATTCGCGGCGCGCGAGCCCGAGCACGAGCGCGATCGAGAGCAGCGCGCCGCCGAAGGAAGCGGCATCGACGAGCCACCAGGCGCATCCGGCGAACAGCGCCGCCACCGCGAACGCCGCCGCTCCGCCCGAGACCCCGAGTACATAGGGCTCGGCCAACGGATTGCGCAGCAACACCTGCAGCAATGCGCCCGCAAGCGCGAGCAACGCACCGCAGGAAAAGCCCGCGACCGCGCGCGGCAAACGCAGCGTCCGCACGATTTCACCGGCGATATCGCTCGCCTGCCCCGCGGCGCCGCCATGCACGAGCGCGAGGGCGGCACGCCACGGCGAGATCGTCACACTGCCGAGCGCGAGCGCGGCAACGAAGACCGCGAGCCCGGCGACGCCCAGGACGAGCCAAACGAAAGCGGCGCGGCGCGCGTTCATCGAGGCGACTTTAGCGCGTGGACGCACGCGCGCCCGAGTTCGAGGCACGGCGTGCATCCCGTCCCGCGCGCGTCACTGCTGTTGCCAGCCGATGGTGACGAATGCGCTGCGGCGCGGCGTGTTGTAGGTGTAGGCGAGCTCATAGTTCTTGTCGAGCAGGTTGTCGATGTGGGCGCTCACATACCAGGACTTCGTGATGTTATAGCGCGCCGACAGATTCACTAGACCGAACCCGCTGAGATTCGCGCCGCTGTCGTTGCGCGGCCCGCTCACGATCCATTCGCCGCCCACGCGCCAGCCGCCGAGCGAGCGATTCGCCGAAAAGGTCGCGAAGTGCCGCGCACGCCGCGACAGATCGGTCCCGGCATCTTCATCGACGGGGTTCTGCAGCGTCAATGCCGCGCGCACGTTGGTCTTGCCGATTTGCCCGCTCCAGGACCCTTCGAGCCCCTGCACCTTCGCGTGACCGACGTTTTCGGCGACGAAGAACAACCCGCCTTGCGTCGGGATGTAGTTGATCAAATCGGTGTAGCGGGTCTGAAACGCCGTGAGCCGCAGCACGCCGAGTTCATCCGACGCGTACTGCACGGCCGCTTCGACCGAATGGCTGCGCTCGGGCCGAATCGACGTGTTGCCGCTGCCCGGAAAGTACAGATCGTCGAAACTCGGCGCGCGAAACGCGCTCGAATAGCTGGCCGTGACCTTCCAATGCTCGGTGAAGTCGAATCCGTAGCCGAGATAGTACGTGTTCGCGCCGCCGAAGTCGGAATATTGGTCGCGCCGTACGTTCGCTTGGATCTGATTCGCGCCGAAGCGCGCGTCGTAGCCGGCGAAGACCGTATTCACGCGGCGATTGGGGGCCGTGAACGAGTCGGATTCGAGGCTTTGATCGAGCCGCTCGTACCCCACCTGCAGTTTCTGCTGCGCGGCGAGTTTGAAATCGTTCTGCCACGTGAATTGACGATTGTCCGTGTCGAACCGGTTGTCGTAGGCCCCGTTCGTCTTGTCGATCGCCCGGTCGTCGCCGAGCGCCGCGGTGAGATGCGTCGTCCACCAATCGGTGAGCTTGCCGTTGGCGAAGATCGACGCCATCCGGACTTTGCTGTAAAGATAGTTGACGTCGGTCGGCGCGCCGAACGCATTATCGAAACTATCCTTCCCGTTCGACTGGAAGTAGCGCACGCCGGCGTCCCAGCGATCGTCGAACTTGTGACGCACCATCGCCGACACGTTTTCGTTCAAGTACCCGTTGGCATCGGGGTTCGCACTTGGCGCGAGTGCGGGATCGATGGACGAGAAGCCATCGGTCTTCGAACGCGAGACGCTGAAGCTGAACGTCGTCTTGCCGTCCTTGTCGAGCGCGCCGTTCACGCCCGCTTGCTGCGTCTGTGTGTGATAGCTGCCGTAGCCGGCCGAGAAATTGAAGCGCGGCGGATGGTTTCCGCCATCCTTGGTGAACACTTGCACCACACCGCCCATTGCGCCGGAGCCGTAAAGCGCCGACACGTCGCCGTTGACGACCTCGACGTGATCGACCTCCGACAACGGAATCTGGCCGATCTGCGCCTGCCCCAGGCTCACCGAATCGACACGCACGCCGTCGATCAGCACCAGCGACTGCGTGGCCGACCCCCCGCGCAAAAACAGCGTCACGTTCGAGCCCGGCGGGCCGTTGCGGATAATTTGCGCGCCCGGCGCTTGTTCGAGCAGGCCCGGCAAGTCCGTCGCCGTGGAATCGGCGATGTCTTGTCGCGAAAAGCGTGTCGTTTGGGGAATGGCTTCCGCGAGAGGCTGCGGCCCGCGCGCCGCGGTGACGACGATCGGCGCGAGCACGCCGCCTTTTTCCGGCGCGGCCGCGCTCGATGCGCTCGATGCGCTCGACTGCGCGGAGGCGCTCCGCGCGGCGTCGGCAGTAGAAGAGGCGGGAGAAACAGGCGAAGCGGGATCGCTCGGCGCGGACTGTGCGAGCGCGACGAGCGGCAGACCGGCGAACGCAAGCAGCGCCGCGCGGACGTTAAGCGTGGACATCGTGTGGTTTTCCTTGGAATCGGCATGCAGCTGCTCCCCGCAGACTGCTTTGTCATCGAGCGCGGCCGCCCAAGCGCGACGCGATGCGCGGCGCACGTGCGGCTGCACTCCCCCTCTGGCCGGTATCCGGGCTGACGACGAAACGCATCCGCCTTCCCACGTGGGTGACGCAGTGGCATTGGATGTGTATTCGCACGGCGGATTTTTTGAGATGCCGTGCGTGTCGCTTACCGTTGGCGGGGGCAGCACAGGTTGGCTCGTCCGGGCGGACTTCGCTCCCTGTTTCCCGTTTAACCGCGCGCATGGGAGAGCCCAGCGCGCGAGCACCAAAGTGCCGCAAGTGTATGAGCGGGGGCATCGAGCGTCAAGAATCGCCGCCAGCCGCCATCCGAAACCCCTGCAAACATCGTGCGAAAACGCGCGTTTCGCAAAAAAAGCCAACAACGGTTACGTCTCGATACGAAGCGCCGTCGGAATCGCCCATATTTAGCGCTAAAATGCGGGGTCTTTAGAGGACGCAGCGGATGCTCAACGAACTCGAATCCCTCTCGCAGAATATCGGCCGGCTCATCGCCATCAACGAACGCCAGCAGCAAGCTCGCCACGCGCTCGAAGAGCAGCTCGCGCAATTGCGCCAAGAAAACGAGGCCGCGCACGCCGAACTCGCGCTGCTGCGCGAGGAGCGCAATGGCTTGCAAGCGGAACGCGATGCGCTCGTCGCCAAGATCGACGACGCGCAGGTGCGCCTGAACGCGATCCTCGAAAAGCTGCCTCGCGCCAAAGGCCCGTACGATTCCGACAGCCAGCTCGATCTGCTCGCTTCGCAGCAGGAAGGGCGAGCCACGGACAGCGCGGCCGCGCAGCACGGAGAAGATGCATGACGACCAAACAGATCGAAGCCACGATTCTCGGCCAACCGTACCGCCTCGCGTGCTCTCCCGAAACGGAAGCGGCGCTGCTCGAGGCCGTGGCGCGCGTCGACGCGGAGATGACGAAGATCCGCTCGTCGAGCAACGTGCGCGGCACCGACCGCATCGCCGTGATGGCGGCGCTCTCGCTGGCGTCGGAATTGCTCAAGCTGCAACAGAGCGTGCGTCACGGCGAAGCGTTTCCCGCGGAAGAAATCCGGCGTACAATGCGCCAAATGAACGAAAAGCTCGGTGCGGTGCTCGATCAGCACGAAGCACTGTAGTGCGGTAAAAACGCAACGAGCGGCAGTTCTCACATAACAGGTTTTACGGCTTCCCTGCCTGGTTCGCCAAGGTCATAAATTCCTTGAACCAATGCCATGTGCACGGTTGCGGAAATTTGTAGCACGGGCGTGCGCGTCACTCTGTCTGATGTACCCGAAGTGCTGCTAACTGCGACCAATTCTGAACCCCAGGTTCAGGATGCCGGCCTAGCGGCTAAGGCGGGGATTTTATTCGACGGCATCGGTTCTTCCGATGCCGTTTTCATTTGGGGCCTGCCTCCATGCGCTACTGGCTCATGAAGTCCGAACCGGAAGAAGCAAGCATCGACGATCTCGCCGGCGCCCCCAAGCGCACGCTGCCGTGGACGGGCGTACGCAACTATCAAGCGCGCAACTTCATGCGCGACATGATGGGAATCGGCGACGGCGTGCTCTTCTATCATTCGAGCTGTCCGGAACCCGGCATCGCCGGAATTGCCGAAGTCGTGTCGGGCGCTTATCCCGATCCGACGCAGTTCGACCCGAAGAGCCCGTACTACGATGCGAAATCCTCGCGCGAAACGCCGCGCTGGCTGCTCGTCGACGTGCGCTTCGTGAAGAAGACGCCGCTCGTGCCGCTCGCGGAGCTGCGCGCGCACGCCGAGCTTGCCGGCATGCGAGTGCTGGCCAAGGGCAACCGCCTCTCGATCACGCCCGTGACCGAAGACGAATGGCGCTTCATCACGGAGCAGCTCACGTAGTGCGTCGCGCGCGATGCGAGGCGCTTGCCGGGTCGTGAACGTCCCAACGCCCTCAACGGAGCACACATGAAAAGAACAACCGCAGTGTTGGCCCTCGCTGCCGCGGCTGCCGCACCCCTTACCCTCCTCGCGCTTCCCGCGCGCGCCGACACCGTGCTCAGCCAGCCGGCGCCGTCGGGCGTGCTGTCGCTATCGGCGCAAGCCAGCGCCGAAGTGCCTCAGGACGTCGTCGAAATCACGCTGTTTTACGAACAAGAAGCGCCCGACGCCGCCTCGCTCACCAACGCATTGAACCAGCATGCCGAGGCCGCGCTGAAGCAAGCGAAGGGGGTTGCGGCCGTCAAGGTGCGCACGGGAACCTTCTCGATCTACCCCACGACCGATCGCGACGGCCGCATCTCGGCATGGCGCGGCCGAACGGAGATCATCCTCGAATCGCGCGACTTCGGGGCCGCCTCGCGTCTGGCGGGCCAGCTCAATTCGACGATGCAAGTGGGCGGCGTGGCGTATTCGCTGTCGCCCGAGGCGCAGCGCGCCGCCGCGGAAAAGCTGACGACCGAAGCAATCGACAACTTCAGGACGCAGGCGAAGTCGTCCGCCAACGCGTTCGGCTACTCGGGCTACACGATTCGCGAGGTGGAGGTGGGCCGCAATGCGCCCCCGCCGCCGCGCCCGATGTTCGCGATGCGCGCGATGGCAGCCGAAGCCAAGGCGGCGGCCCCGCTGCCGGTCGAGGCCGGCACCTCGACGGTCACCGTCAGCGTGTCCGGCTCGGTACAGATGACCCGCTGATACGGCCGCAAGATCTCGAAAGGGTTGCCGCGGCGGACGACGGATGGCCGTGCGTCCGCCTCGATCACTGCGCGCGCGCGGCCGCCGGCGCCGTGGGCGCGCGCCGATACGACCATACGAGCATCGCGATGCCCGCGATGATCATCGGCAACGAGAGCCATTGCCCCATCGATAGGCCAAGCGCGAGCAGCCCGAGAAAATCGTCGGGCTCGCGCGCGAATTCGACGGTGAACCGAGCCAGCCCGTAGCCGATCAGGAATATCGCCGATGCCGCGCCCACCGGACGCGGCTTGCGTGTGAAGAACCACAACACCAGAAACAGCGTCACGCCTTCGAGCGCGATCTCATAGAGCTCGGACGGATGGCGCGGCAGCATGCGATAGCGCGCGAATATCTCGGCCAAATGCCACTTCGCCGCGAGTTGCGGATGCGAGGCGAGCCAAAGCGCATCGTCGCCCGACGCGTTCTGGAACATCATGGCCCAGGGCGCGCTCGGGTCCGTCACGCGCCCCCACAGCTCACCGTTGATGAAATTGCCGAGACGGCCAGCCGCGAGGCCCGTCGGCACCATCGGCGCGACGAAGTCCGTCACTTGCAGCCACGTCCGCTTGCGCTGATAGGCGAACAGCACCATCGCCAGCGTGACGCCGAGAAAGCCGCCGTGAAACGACATGCCGCCCTGCCACACCTTGAACACATCGAGCGGGTGCGCGAGGTAGTAGTCGGCCTTGTAGAAGAGCACGTAGCCGAGCCGTCCGCCCAAGATGGTGCCGAGCACGCCGTAAAACAGGATGTCGTCGATGTCCTTCGTCGTCCACCCCTGCGCGGCGACATGCGGCAAGCGCAGCCGCAACCGGGCGATGACAACGGCAAGCACGAATCCGACGAGATACATGAGCCCGTACCAGCGCACGGCAAGCGGGCCGAAATGAATTGCAATGGGATCGAAATTCGGATGAATCAGCATCGTAAGGCTTCGGGCATGAAGTAATGAGGCGTTGAACGAGGGCCGAGGATACCGCGTAAAGCGACGCGAACCGACATAAGACGTCTATCCCGACCCATCCTTGCGCGGCTTCGCGCGGCCGCGCGCGGCAGCCTGTGTCAACGGCGCATGCACGCTTGCATGCGCCCGCACGATATCGATGAAACCGGCCAGCACGGGACTCACGTCGGCCGTTCGCCAGACGAGCCCCGTCTCGACGAGCGGCGTGCGCTCCGCCAGCGGCCGATACACGACGCCGGTGCGCCGCAGGTTACGCAGCGATTGCGGCACGAGCGCGACACCCATGCCCGCCGACACGAGGCTCACGATCGTCTGCATCTGGATCGCCTCCTGTCCGATGCGGGGCGTGAGGCCCGCCGCGCCGTAGCAGCCCGTAATGATGTCATAAAAGCCCGGCGCCAAACGACGAGGAAAGACGACGAGCGGCAAGCGCCCCACTTCGGCCAGGGAAATCGGCGTATCGATCCAGTCGGGCGGATCGCCGCGGCCGCGATGCGCCTGGCTCGAAGCCGGCAGCGCGGCGACGAGCGGCTCGCGCATGACGGGCAGATACGTCAGCGTCGCGGCATGGCGCGGCGGCAACGGCGGAATGATGAGGCCCGCGTCGATCCGACCCGCGACGAGTTCCTCGATTTGCACGTCGCTCGTCGCCTCGGACAAATTCAAGCGCACGCGCGGATGGCGAACCGCGAACTCGCGCAACAACTGGGGCAGCAAACCGTAATCGGCCGTCGACACGAACGCCAAGGAGAGCGCGCCGGCCTCGCCGCGCGCGAGACTTTGCGCGAGCGGCCGCAGCGTGTCCGCCTGGGCAAGCAGCTTGCGCACCTCGGGAAGCAGATCGGCGCCCACGGGCGTAAGCTCGACCGTGCGTTTCGTGCGGGCGAACAACGCGACCCCGAGCGCCTCCTCGAGCGCGCGAATCGCCTGCGAAAGCGGCGGCTGCGTCATCGACAGCTTGCGCGCGGCGCGCCCGAAATGCCGCTCTTCTGCGACGGCGACGAAATAGCGCAATTGGCGCAGATCGGGGGTCATGGCGACGGCTCCGTACGATGTCGCCGATCGGCGGCCATGGACCGCGATCGGCGTGTCAAGCGTGGCTAAGGCCCATTTGCATCGATATGCGTTTCGACCTAGTTCGTCATGAATCATATATTGGACACGCCGAACCAGGCGCGTCATGCTGCTTCGAGCCTCACGCGCCGCGCCCGCCTCGCCTTGCCTTCCCCGCATCGGCGCGCCTTCGCCGGTGCACGGCCGCGCCCACTTTCGATCAACGAACCGGAGTCCGCCCATGGCATACAACCGCCGTTCCCAGCACATCACGCAAGGTGTGGCACGCGCCCCGAACCGCTCGATGTTCTACGCGCTCGGCTATGAGAAGGACGACTTCGACAAGCCGATGATCGGCATCGCGAACGGGCACTCGACGATCACACCGTGCAACGCGGGCCTGCAGAAGCTGGCGGACGCAGCCGTCGCGGCCGTGAAAGACTCGGGCGCGAATGCGCAGACATTCGGCACGCCGACGATCTCCGACGGCATGTCGATGGGCACCGAAGGCATGAAGTACTCGCTCGTCTCGCGGGAGGTCATCGCCGACTGCATCGAAACGTGCGTGCAAGGCCAATGGATGGACGGCGTAGTCGTGATCGGCGGCTGCGACAAGAACATGCCGGGCGGCATGATCGCGCTCGCCCGCATCAACGTGCCGGGCATCTACGTCTACGGCGGCACGATCCGGCCCGGCCACTGGAAGGGCAAGGATTTGACGATCGTCTCGTCGTTCGAGGCCGTCGGCGAATTCACGGCGGGGCGCATGTCGAAGGAGGATTTCGACGGCATCGAGCAGAACGCCTGTCCCTCGACGGGTTCGTGCGGCGGCATGTACACCGCCAACACGATGAGCTCGTCGTTCGAAGCGCTCGGCATGTCGCTGCTCTACTCGTCGACGATGGCCAATCCCGACGACGAGAAGGTCGACTCGAGCGCCGAATCGGCGCGCGTGCTCGTACAAGCCGTGAAGAACGATTTGAAGCCGCGCGACATCATCACGCGCGAGTCGATCGAAAACGCCGTCGCGCTCATCATGGCCACGGGCGGCTCGACGAACGCGGTGCTGCACTATCTCGCCATCGCGCACGCGGCCGACGTGCCCTGGTCGATCGACGATTTCGAGCGCATCCGCAAGCGCGTGCCGGTCATCTGCAACCTGAAGCCGTCCGGCGAGTATGTCGCGACCGACCTGCATGCCGCGGGCGGCATTCCGCAAGTCTTGAAGATCTTGCTCGATGCCGGGTTGCTGCACGGCGATTGCATCACGATCACGGGCAAGACACTGGCCGAGGAACTCGAGCACGTGCCGAGCGTGCCGCGCGCCGATCAGCAGGTCATTTTTCCGATCGAGAAGGCGCTCTATGCCCAAGGCCACCTAGCGATCCTGAAGGGCAACCTTGCGACCGATGGCGCCGTCGCGAAAATCACGGGCCTAAAGAACCCGGTTATCACGGGCCCCGCGCGCGTATTCGACGACGAGCAAAGCGCGCTCGCCGCCATCTTGGATGACCGCATCCGCCCGGGCGACGTGCTGGTGCTGCGCTACCTTGGCCCGCAAGGCGGCCCCGGCATGCCAGAGATGCTCGCGCCCACTTCCGCGCTGATCGGCAAGGGGCTCGGCGAATCGGTCGGCCTCATCACCGACGGGCGCTTCTCGGGCGGCACATGGGGGATGGTGGTGGGCCACGTCGCGCCCGAAGCGTTCGTGGGCGGTACGATCGCGCTCGTGCAAGAGGGCGATTCGATCACGATCGACGCTCACGCGCTGCTGCTGCAGTTGAACGTGGACGACGCCGAACTCGAACGCCGCCGGGCGGCCTTTACGCCGCCCGCGCCGCGCTACACGCGCGGGGTGCTCGCCAAGTACGCCGCGCTCGCGCGCCCGGCCCACCAGGGCGCGGTGACCGGATAGGCGGCTTCGAGGGCCGCCTGATTCCGAGTAACGCTTAAGACGTATGCCGTGCGAGTTCCTCACGCACGGCGTCGCGCACCCAGCCGGCCACCTCGGCCTCGAGTGCCGACACGACTTCGCGCGTGACTTGCCGCACGAGCCAATTCGTATGTTCCTCGATGGCGTCGCGGCAACGCGCCTCGATCACGCGGCGCGCGTCCTCGCGCAAGTAGCTCGAAAACCGCCCTCGCAAACGCTCGGCGATGAATTCGACGTCGCGTGCGTCGAAGGCGGCGCTGCGGGAATCGGGCGCATCGCCCGGCCGATGAGCGGGCTGCGGGCGTTGCGTCGTCGTTTCGCTCGATGCCTGCGCCGCCGACGCGGCCGCCTCCGCGGCGGCCGGCGCCGGAGCCGGCGGCTGCGCGGGAGCGGCGGGTGCATCGTCGTGCGGGTGCTCGGGGCGGCCGACCGGCGGACGGCCGGGGACGATGACGTCCGTCAGCATCGGGATCGAATCGGGGTCATGGGGATCGGTCATGCTTGCCTCCCTAGTTTGACGAATGGCCGGGCCACGAATGGCCGGGCCACGAATGGCCGGGCCACGAATGGCCGGGCCGCGAATGGCCGGGCGCGCCTAGCGCACCGGCGCGCTACGCGCCCTGCTTGTGATTGTTGAGCGGATAGCCGCGATCGCGGTAGAACCGGTAGCGCTCGCGGCCCGCGGCCAGCTCGTCCTCGCTGTTGCCGACGACTTCGAGCAACCGTTCGAAGCGAGCGAATTGCACCGGCACAGCCGGCGCGAGGTTCAGCAAGATCCGATGGTGCGGCGCGTGCGCAAGATCGGTCGTGAGCACGATCGGCGTGCGTTCGGCCAGTGCGCTGTCGGCCATGCAGTGCGGCAGGAAATCGAGCGGCGAAAACGTCCAAAGCTGCTCGTCGAACGCGCGCAGCCGCCCCGGATCGGCTACCACGACAAGCGGCTGCCCGGCCTGATAAGCCTTGCGGGCGAGCCGGCAGGCGTACAGCAGCGCATCGCCGACGTTCGTATGAAAATCGATGCGCGTCACCGCCCGCCCTCGCGCGCCATCCAGCCCACCGCCATCACTGTCCCGCGCGATCGATCAGGAACTGCGTGAGCAGCGGCACGGGGCGGCCCGTGGCGCCCTTCGCCGCGCCGCTCTTCCACGCGGTGCCGGCAATGTCCAGATGCGCCCAAGGATAGCTTTCGGTGAAACGCGACAGGAAGCAGGCCGCCGTCACGCTGCCGGCCGGGCGGCCGCCGATGTTCGCCAGATCGGCGAAATTCGACTTCAATTGCTCTTGATACTCGTCGTCGAGCGGCATGCGCCAAGCGGGATCCGACGCTTCGCGCGAGGCATCGAGCAGTTCGCCGGCCAGCGCGTCGTCCTTCGAAAACAGGCCGGAATTGTGATGGCCCAGCGCGATGATGCACGCCCCCGTGAGGGTCGCGATATCGACGACGGCCGCCGGCTTGAAGCGCTCGGCGTACGTGAGCGCGTCGCACAGGATCAAGCGCCCTTCGGCATCGGTGTTGAGCACTTCGATCGTCAGGCCGGACATGCTCGTCACGATGTCGCCGGGCTTCGTGGCTTTGCCGCCCGGCATATTTTCGACGGCGGGCACGATACCGACGACGTTCAGCTTGAGCCCGAGCTCGGCCACCGCGCGCAGCGTACCGAACACGGACGCCGCGCCGCACATGTCGTACTTCATTTCGTCCATGCCCTCGCCCGGCTTGAGCGAGATGCCGCCGCTGTCGAACGTGACGCCCTTGCCGACGAGCACGACCGGCGCGGCCTTGGCCGCGGCGCCTTGATATTGCATGACGATGAACTGCGCGGGCTCGGCCGTGCCGCGCGTGACCGACAGAAGCGAGCCCATCTTCAGCGCTTCGAGCTGCTTCTCGCCGAGCACTTCGACCTTGAACTTGAATTCCTTGCCGAGCTTCTTGGCGGTTTCCGCCAGGTAGCCGGGCGTGCAGATGTTGCCGGGCAGGTTGCCAAGATCGCGCGCGAGCTCCATGCCGTTCGAGACGGCCAGAGCCTGCTTGACGGCGAGCTTGGCCAGCTTTTCGTCGTCCGAATCGACCGACATCACGATGCGCTTGAGCGCGTACTTGGCGGGATCGGGCTTGCTCTTCAGCTGCGTGAACTGATAGGTCTCGCCGCGCAACGCGAGGACGGCGGCGCGCACGGCCCAGTCGGCCGAACGTTCCTTGACCGGCAGCTGAGCGAGCGTGAAGGTGACCTGAACGACCTTCGTGCCGAGCAGCGCCCGCCAGGCGGCACGGACCGCTTCGCCGTAGGCCTTTTGGCCGAACGCGTCTTGCTTGCCGAGCCCGACGAGCAGCACGCGCGAAGCGCCGATACCTTCCACCTCGTGCAGGAACAGGGTCGAGCCGCACTTGCCCTGCATGTCGCCGGCCTTGACGATGCGCAAAAGCAGCCCCTTCGTCGCCGCGTCGATCTCCAGCGCCGCGCCCGACAAAGATTGGCCTTCGAACACGCCGATCACGATGCAATCGGATTTCCCCGTCAGGAAGCTACCCGTCGTGCCCTTCGTCCAGTCACAGGCTTTTATGCTAAAGTCCATCGCGCTTGTCCTCGGATAAAATCGGCTTAAGTCTCGAAACGAAGCCGCAATTATCCGCTATTTTTTCTCCGGCGTCGGATTGCGCTGCGCTCGATGCGCCGCCGCCCCCGCCCTCTCGCACCGACGATGATCTTCGAACGCTCCCTGCAGCGCGAGCTAGCCTATACGGCAGGCGCCGTATTCATGGTGCTGCTGACCATCTTTCTCACGACGATGATGATACGCATCGTCGGGTATGCCGCATCCGGCGAAGTCGATCCGAAGGACGTCGTCGTCCTGATCGGTCTGACCGTCATCGGCTACATCGCCGTGATGCTCGTCGTCACGATGTTCGTGTCGATCCTGTTCGTGCTCACGCGCTGGTACCGCGATTCCGAGATGGTCGTCTGGCTCGCCTCGGGCGTGAGCCTGACGCGCTTCATCAAGCCGATCGCGAAGTTCGCCGCGCCGCTCATCGTGCTGATCGCCTTCTTCGCCTATGTGGGCTGGCCCTGGTCGAACGCGCAAAGCAAACTGATTCGCGCACGCTTTCAGCAGCGCGACGAAGTCTCGCTGCTCGCGCCGGGCCAGTTTCGCGAATCGCCGGCCACGAACCGCGTGTTCTTCATCGAAAAGATGACGCCCGATCAATCGCGCGTGCAGAATGTTTTCGTCGCCAGCACCGAACACGGCAAAGTCAGCGTCGTCGTTTCGCAAAACGGCCATACGGAAACGATGAAAGACGGCTCGCGCTTCGTCGTATTGGACAACGGGCGCCGCTACGACGGGGAGCCCGGCAAACCCGATTTCCGCATCATGGAATTCGAACACTATGGCGTGAAGATGACCCACCAGCCGGTCGTCAACGCCACGACGACCACCGGCATGTCGACGCTCGCCCTGCTGCGCCACCCCACGCGCGATCGGCTCGCCGAATTCGCGTGGCGCACGGGCCTGCCGCTCATGGCGATCAATCTGATGCTGCTCGGCATCCCCCTCGCCTATCAAAACCCGCGGCGCGGCCGCACGATCAATCTCGTGATGGCGGTCTTGATCTTCCTCACGTATTCGAACCTGCTCAACGTCGTGCAATCGTGGCTGGAGCAAGGCAAGATGTCGTTCGTCCTCGGTCTGGTCGGCCTGCATATCGTCGCGGCGGCGCTCGTCGTCGTCGTGTTCTGGCTGCGCGTGCGCAATCGTCCGCTGATTCCGCGTACGTGGTTCGCGTCCTCGCGAGGAGCCTGAGGCCATGCGCATCTACGAACGGTATTTCGCCCGTCAGATCTATCTCGCGTTCATCTTCATCTTGTTCGCGTTCTCGGGCCTGTTCTTCTTTTTCGATCTCATCAACGAGCTCAACACGGTCGGCCACGGCAACTATAAATTCGGCTACGCCGTGCTGCGCGTCGCGCTGCAAACGCCGTCGCGCTTTTACGAGATCATCCCCGTGGCCGCGCTGATCAGCGCGATCTACGTGTTCGCACAAATGGCGGCGAGCTCCGAATACACGATCTTCCGCGTGTCGGGGCTCTCCACCGGGCAGGCGCTGCGCTCGCTGATCAAGATCGGCATTCCGCTCGTCGCCGTGACGTATTTCATCGGCGAGGTCGTCGGACCCTATTCCGATCAGCTCTCCGAGCGCGTGCGGCTCGAGGCGCTCGGTTCGGCGGTGTCGACCAATTTCGCCTCGGGCGTGTGGGTCAAGGACACGCTCACGGCGCGCGAGGACGGCCAGCAAGTCACGCGCTTCGTCAACGTCGGCTCGTTGATGCCCGATGCGACCATCAGCAACGTGCGCATTTACGAATTCGATCCGAGCCTGCGGCTCACGAACGTGAGAACGGCGCAGACGGGCCGCTACGAGGGCAACGGCCATTGGTTGCTGACAGGCGTCACCGATACGAAGCTGTCCAGCTTGCCGCCTCCGGCCAATACGCCCAATACGCCCGCCGACGCGCTCGCACCGGCTTATCGCGCGACGCAAACCGACCTGCCGCAATACTCGCTGCGCTCGGAACTCACGCCGCAGATCCTCTCGGTGCTGCTCGTCGCGCCCGATCGGATGTCGATGTTCAATCTGTTCCGCTACATCCAGCATCTGGTCGAAAACCATCAAGACACGCAGCGCTACGACATCGCCCTTTGGAAGAAGCTGCTTTATCCGTTCGCCGTGCTGGTCATGCTCGTGCTGTCGCTGCCTTTCGGCTACCTGCATACGCGGGCCGGCGTCGTCGGCGTGAAGGTGTTCGGCGGCATCATGCTTGGCATGAGCTTCCAGCTCATCAACACGCTGTTCTCGCACATCGGCATGCTCAACACGTGGCCCGCGCCTGTCACAGCCGCGTTGCCGGGTCTCATCTATCTCGTACTCGGGCTCGCGGGGCTCAAGTGGGTCGACCGGCACTGACGCCGGCAGCGGAGGCAACGGTGAACGCAAGCACGAACGCACGCGGCATCGTCTTATTCGCGCACGGCGCGCGCGATGCGCGCTGGGCCGAGCCGTTCGAACGCCTGGCCGGCAAGCTGCGCGCGCTCGCGGGCCCCGGCGTGGACGTCTCGCTTGCCTTCCTCGAATTGATGTCGCCCGATCTGCCGGCCGCCGTCGCCGCGCAAGTGGCCGCGGGCTGCGCGTCGATCACGGTCGTGCCCGTATTCTTCGGCCAAGGCGGCCATGTGCGGCGCGATCTTCCCGTCATCCTCGACGCGTGCCGCGCCGCCCACCCGGGCGTGACCATCCGCCACGCGGTGCCCGTGGGCGAGGACGACGCCGTCCTCGATGCACTCGCAGCGTACTGTCTCAGTCAGTTGAATTCGCTCGGATGAGCGCGGGGAATCGCTAGTCGATCACGCGGCGTGCGCGAATGCGGCGCTTGCTTCGGCGCGCCCGGCGTTCTCTTGTTGCGTCGTGGCGCGAGCGCGTTCGGCGAACGCCTCACCGATCATCAACAGGCTCGGCTGCGACGGGTCGAGCCACGCCTGCGCCTCGCCCATCGCGAGCGCCTCGAGCGTGAGCGTAAGCGTGCGCTCGCGCGCCGTGCTGCACGCCTCGACGATCGCCACGGGGGTCGCGCCCGAGCGGCCCGCGTCGATCAGCTGCTGCGCGATATCGGGCGCGCTATCGCGGCCCATGTAGAAGACGAGCGAATCGGCGTTCACGGCCTCGCGAATCGCCTCCGTGTCGGGTGCGCGGCTCTTCGTGGCGAGCGCCACGCTGCGCGCAACGCCCCGTAGCGTCAGCGATCGCTTGACCGACGACGCAGCCGCCAACGCAGCCGTGATTCCGGGCACGACCTCGTATTCGATGCCGGCCTCTTCGAGCGCGCGCATTTCTTCGTCGGCGCGTCCGAACAGCATCGGGTCGCCGCCCTTGAGCCGCACGACCACGTCATGCGTGCGCGCCGCGTCGACAATCTGCTTGTTGATGAAGTGCTGCGCCGTGGAGCGCTGGCCGCAGCGCTTGCCCACGGCGATTTTGCGCGCATGGGGCGCGTGCTCGAGCATCGCCGGTTCGATAAGCGCATCGTGCAGGACGACGTCGGCCGTGCCCAACAAGCGGGCGCCACGCACCGTAATGAGATCCGCCGCTCCCGGTCCCGCACCGATCAAGTACACCTTGCCCATCGCCCTTTCATCCTCTCGCGTGTTCAGGCGGCGCGAGTCGCGCCGCCGCGTTCGTCAGTCACGCGGAATATGCACGAATCATGCCGGCCGCCACCGTATGATGCGTGGCTTCGTCGATCAGCACGAACGCGCCGGTCGCCGGTTGTGCATCGTACGCATCGCAAACGATCGGTTTTTGCAGCGTCAATGCAACGCGTCCGATATCGTTCATCTTCAAATCGTGCACTTCGCTCGTATGCGATAGCGTATGCACGTCGAGCACCTCCTTGACCGAGCCGATTCGCGCAAATACCGTATTGGTCGTCTGCTTGAGCAGATATTTACGCTGCGTCGAGAGCGGCTCGTCGTCGAACCAGCACAAGTCCGCTTCCAGCTTCTTCGCCGGCTGCGCCGCTTGTGCCGCTTTTGCCTCTTGCGCCGCCACGAACGTGTCGCCCCGCGACACGTCCACGTCCTCGCTCAAGCGGATCGTCACCGTCTGCCCCGCGAACGCGCGGTCCACCTGCGCCGTGCCGCCCGGCACCGGCGCGATGATCTCGGCCACCGTCGCTTCCTTTTTCGCGGGCAGCACGACGATCGGCTCGCCCACGCGCACTTCTCCCGCCTCCACGCGCCCCATGTAGCCGCGGAAGTCGTCTGCGCTCGAGCCGTCTTGACGCGCCACCCACTGCACCGGGAAGCGCAGCGCCTCGCCCATCGCCTGCGCCACCGGCAACTGCTCGAGCACGTCCAAGAGCGGCTCGCCCGCGTACCACGGCATGCGCTCGCTCGCCTGCACGATGTTGTCGCCCTTGAGCGCCGACACCGGCACGAACCGCACGTCCGAGATGCCCAACTGCCGCGCCAATTCCACGTACGCGTCGCGAATCTCGTTGAAGCGCGTCTCGCTGTATTCCACCAAGTCCATCTTGTTGATCGCCACGATCACGTGCTGCAACGCCAGCAGCTTCACGATCGCGCTGTGGCGCTTGGTCTGCGGCAGCAAGATCGTGCGCCCTTGCTCGTCCTTGCTCACGCGCGTGGCGTCGATGAGGATGATTGCCGCGTGCGCCGTCGAGGCGCCCGTCACCATGTTGCGCGTGTACTGCTCGTGCCCGGGCGTATCGGCAATGATGAACTTGCGCCGCGCCGTGGCGAAGTAGCGATAGGCCACGTCGATCGTGATGCCTTGCTCGCGCTCGGCCTCCAGCCCGTCGGTGAGCAGCGAGAGGTCGATCTCCTCGCCCACCGTGCGCTTGTTCTTCGCGCGCGAGAGCGCCGAGAGCTGATCGGACAGCACAGCCTTGCTGTCGTAAAGCAGCCGGCCGATCAGCGTGCTCTTGCCGTCGTCCACGCTGCCCGCCGTGATGAAACGCAGCACGCCCAGGTCTGCCGGTTGGTGAGGAGTACTCATGATTCTGGATTCCGTCTTGATGTCGTTCGGGGTGCCGGCGTTTAGAAGTAGCCTTGCTTCTTGCGCTGCTCCATCGCAGCCTCGGACGCTTGATCGTCCATGCGCGTGGCCCCGCGCTCGGTGATGTCGGTCACCGCCGTCTCGGCGATGATCTTCTCGACATCGTCCGCATCGCTCTCGACCGGGCACGTGCAACTGATGTCGCCCACCGTGCGAAAACGCACGAGCGCCTGCTCGCTTTGCTCGCCCTCGCGCATCGGCGTGAGCGGCGTCACCGGCACGAGCAGGCCGCCGCGGCGCACGATCTCGCGCTCGTGCGCGTAGTAGATCGAGGGCAGCTCCAAGCCTTCGCGCGCGATGTACTGCCACACGTCCAGCTCGGTCCAGTTCGAGATCGGGAACACGCGCAGGTGCTCGCCTTTGTGCAGCCGCGCGTTGAACAGGCTCCACAGTTCCGGGCGCTGCGCCTTCGGATCCCACTGGCCGAATTCGTCGCGAAACGAGAAGATGCGCTCCTTGGCGCGCGCCTTCTCTTCATCGCGGCGCGCCCCGCCGATCATCGCCGTGAAGCCGTGCTCATCGATCGTCTCGAGCAGCGTCACCGCTTGCGCGGCATTGCGCGAATCGGTCTCGCGGCGCAGCCGCACCGTGCCGCGCTTGATCGAATCCTCGACATGGCCCACGACCAGCTGCGCGCCGATCTGCGCCGCGCGGCGATCGCGAAACTCGATCACTTCCGGATAGTTGTGCCCCGTGTCGATGTGCACGAGCGGAAAGGGCAGCGCCGTCTTGCGGTTCGCGCCGAGCCCGAACGCCTTGAGCGCCAGGTGCAGCACGACCACCGAATCCTTGCCGCCCGAGAACAGCAGCGCCGGCTTGCTGCACTCGGCAACGAGCTCGCGCAGGATGTGGATCGATTCGGCCTCCAGCCAGTCGAGGTGGTCCATGCGTAGGGCTGGCTTTACGGCGCCGGCCGTGCCGAGAGAGGCGATCAGGGTAGACATGATGTTGGCCTTGGTGTCTGCGTTTTTGTCGAACGAGCGTGATACATGGTGTGAGCAGGTTAGGGCAGCCGGCGAACTAGCCGACGCTCCGATAGGCGATATAGGCCGCGATCAGCAGCAGCATCGCGGCGAAAATCTTTTGCAGCGTTTGGCTCCTGCCGGCGATGGCTTTGGCCGATCGCATGCCGAAACGGCCGCCGACGACGCCGCCGGCGACGAGCGCCAGCGCGAGCGGCACGCTGACCTTTCCGGCCATCGCGTAGTTGGCGGCCGTCGTCGCGGCGAACACCACGACCGAGACGAGCGAGGAGGCCACGGCCTCGAGCATCGACACACGCGCGATCAAGCGCAGCGCCGGCACCGATAGAAAGCCGCCGCTAATGCCGAAGAACCCGGCCACGCCGCCGACCGCCACGCCCGCGCCGGCCGTGGCGAAACCTCTGCCGGCAGTGGCGATCGGGATCGGCCCGTCGTGGGTCGGTTGCGCACGTGACATCATGAGCACCGCGACCGCGGCCACGATAACCGCGAGCAGCAACGTCAAGGCGCCGCCGTCGATATGCAGCGACCACCGCGAGCCCGCGAACGCGCCGGAGACGCCGGCCGCCGCGAATAAAGCGCCCACGCGCCAACGCACATGGCCGGCCCGCGCATACGAGACGAGATTGACGAGCGCGGTGAGCGCGATAGCCGCGGCCGTCGTGCCGATCGCGACATGCGGATCGCCGACTTTGACGAAATAGAGCAGCAGCGGCACGGACAACATGCCTGCGCCGCCGCCGACAAGTCCGAGCGCAAAGCCGATGGATAGCCCGGACACGGACGCAAGCGCAACCTGCGTCTGCAACGCAATAGACATCGTGGTGTTCCTCTCAGGTACACGGCAACTCATTGCCGGCGCGGCGCGTACATCGCGCACCGCGTCCGACATGGTTTTTCATTGGGTACTTTCGTAGCCTCGTAATGACGTAATTCGTTATTTACGGCAATGGCTTGTCTTTCCGCTTCTATTTCTGCTTCTATTTCAGCGCCGAACGGTCAGTCCGTGATTTCGAAAACCTCCGTAAGCGCATCGAGCTTGACGGGCGCAGCGTGGCCGAGCGCTGCCTGAGCCGCCGCGCATTGCTCCATGCGGGCGCGCACCGTGGCCAAATACTCGGCCCGGTGGCGCCGCAGCGCAAAATCGCGAAAGTTCGTCCGCTCGAGCGCCTGCCATGCGTGCGCTCGCCCTGTATCCGAAGCATGACGCGCCGCATCGAAGGCCGCCGCATCGATCACAGCCGATGCGGCGGTTATGCGCTCGTAACCGTAACGCTCCATATAAGCTTTCGTCAACGTTTCTATAATCGCGATCTCCTCCATCGACAGCGCGCGCTTGTACTTGTCGGCATTGGCGGCGATCGGCGCGAAGCAATTGGACGACCATAAGGCGGACATGCGCGAAATTTGCCGCGCCTCGTCCGAATGAGAAACGTCCAGCATGCTCGGCAAGAACGCAATGCCGAAGAACGCGCAAACCTCCTTCAGGATGGCTTCTTCGTCGGTCAGAAAATCTTCGTAGCGGATGGTGAGCGTGCGCTGCGGGTACTGCGCCAAAATCGCGTCGGCCGCGCGATGGGCCTCGACCCACGTATGCGCGTTCAGCAGCGTGTCGAAGTCATGGATGATCGCCTTGTTCATCGAAGCGATCTGCGCGCGCGGGTCGCGCACCACGTTCAAAAACAGCATGTCGGGAAAAAGGCGCATCAACGCTTCGGCGTAGTGCACGCTGTCGAGCGATTTGTCCATGACGACGCCCGCTCCGGCTTGCTCGCCGGCGCGAAGCAGCAGCTCCCAGACGATGCGATGCACGCTGCGCGGCTCATGGCGAATCGCTTCGAAGATATCGACCGGATCGAAGACGATCCCGGGCCATTTCACCATGCTCGCGGCCTGGAGCCCGACGACGTCGCTCACGAGGCGAAAGTAGGCGCGGTCGTCGTCGAGATCGCCGTAGAGCGGCACGATCGGCATGAAGTCGACGATATGCAGCGGATACGGCGAATAGAACGCCGGGTTCAAGTTCAAGCGCAACCGCAGCGCGTGGCTGCCGCAGCGGCGCAGCGGAATCATCAAGACGGGCCTGGGTCTCGCGCCGGCCTGTGCGCGATCGGATGCTCGGTTCATTGTTTTGGTGCTCCTCGGTGCTTACTTGGATGCGGTGGGCGTCATCGCGCCAGCCGCGCCCATCGTCGTGAAATACGTTGAAAAAGCGTCGATGAACGCGTCGATGCTCGCGCTCGGCAGCACATTGACGCCGGCGGCGGCGCGTCGCCCACCACCGGTGTCGAAGCGTTCGCACAGCAGGTTCGCCGGGTGCGAGTCCGGCTTGGACGAGCGCACGCTTACGCAACACGATCCGTCGCTGCGTGCGTTCAGGACCGCGAACGATCGGTCGCGCGCCTGCGCGGCCAGTAAGTTCGCGAACGTGCCCGAAATGCGCCGCGCCCAGGGCTCGTCCGGAAGCACGTAGACGGCGCCGCCCTCGCATGCGTGATGCGGCACGAGCGAATCCACACGCGACAGATCCTCCCAATAGCCGTGTTCGAGCTGCGCGAAACACGGCGAGGCCGCGACGAATTCCAACGGATCGGCGAACGGATGCAATGCGTCGTAGAGCGCATCGGGCCGGATGTGAAGATCGTCGAGCGTGTCCCCGTAAGCGTTGTAGTTGAGCAGACGCCCCAGTGTCGAGAGCGTGGCCATCTCGTGGTCGGGCACGCCCTCGGCGCCCGCGAGCCTAGCGGCCGTCGCGTCGAGGTTGTCGCCGAACGCGCCGACGATCGCCCAGCGTCGATAGCGCCCGCCTAGCGCGCGGTCGACGAGGACGCTCGTACAAACATGAGGAGAATCGTCCCAGTGCATCGTCAGTCGCGGATGAGGGCTGGCTAGCCGCGCGCTGTGATGATCGTAGTAGGTGACGATCGCTCCCGCTTCCAGCAGCCGAGCCAGCGCGTCGACGTTCGTGTCGAGCGAAATGTCGAGCACCGTCACGTCGATATCGGCCACGCTCGGCACCTGGCGCAACAGCGCGACATCGCGCTTCACGCCCGTGATTCGGCGCGCTTCTCGGGGCTGCGCGAGACGCAGCTGATGCAGCGCGCACAATCCGTCCGCATCGCCGTTGAACACGTCGTAGGCGAGCACGGGCGCCACCGTGGGCAGAGGTTCAGCAGGACCGGCCATCTTCATGCTCCGAATCGCGCCGCATCAGGTAAGCGAGCAGCAGAGACGCCGCGCCGCCTTGCGCCAATTGCGCCGTGTCGAGTGCGAGCGCGGGCGCGAGCGGAGGCTCGTAGGGCGCGCTGACGCCCGTGAATTGCGAGAGCTCGCCTCGCCGAGCCTTGCGGTAAAGTCCTTTCGGATCGCGCGATTCGCACACGGCCAGCGCCGTGCTGACGTGCACTTCGACGAACCGTGCCTCGCCGATGATCTCGCGCGCCGCAGCCCGATCCTCGCGCAAGGGCGAAACGAACGACGTGACGACAATGAGGCCGACATCGTTCATGACGCGTGCGACCTCCGCCGCGCGCCGAACGTTCTCGCGGCGGTCATGCTCCGAAAAACCCAGGTCGCGGTTCAATCCGCAACGCAGGTTGTCGCCGTCCAGCACGGCGCACGGACGCGCGTCGCGCCTGAGCAGCCGCTCGAAATCGAACGCGATCGTCGACTTGCCGGCCCCGCTCAATCCCGTGAGCCAAAACGTCAGCGGCGGTCGGCCGAACTGCAGCGCGCGCGTATCGTCGGACAACCCGCCGGCATGCCGGAAGACATTCACATTCGGGCGGCGGACGCTCTCTCGTCCGCCGCCTCCGGGTTCCACTTCACGGGCGTGCGCATGAGGCTGTGCACCGTGGATCGGCCCCTCAGCGTTCATGGGAAACATCCTCGTTGTCATGATTTTAGAAATTCGACCGCCGTCTGCGGCATATCAAAGCACACGACCGTGCCTTGCGTGGGATTCTTGACACCAGACCCAGCGCGCGACGTGATGCCTCACGCAGGTTCGTAGGCCAGCACACGCGAGCCCGCCGGCGCGCCAAGGCGATGCGCAGTGCGGCTCACGCTCGGGCGCATCGGCGCGCCGGCGGCGCCTTGACGCAGCTTGAATACGCTCACGGCGGACACCAGCGCGTCGGCCTGTTCGCGCATCGATTCGGCGGCCGCGGCGGCTTCCTCGACGAGCGCGGCGTTCTGTTGCGTCACTTGATCCATCTGCGTCAGCGCAAGGTTGATCTGCTCGATGCCGGTCGCCTGCTCTTCGCTGGCGCTCATGATCTCGCCCATGATGAGCGTGACGCGCTTGACGCCGTCGACGACGTCCTTCATCGTCGCGCCCGCTTCGTCGACGAGCTTGTTGCCCACTTCGACCTGTTCGACCGAGCCGCTGATCAGCGCCTTGATTTCCTTGGCCGCCGTCGCCGAACGCTGTGCGAGGCTGCGCACCTCGGAAGCCACGACAGCGAAGCCGCGTCCTTGTTCGCCCGCGCGCGCCGCTTCCACCGCGGCGTTCAGGGCGAGGATGTTGGTTTGGAAGGCGATGCCGTCGATCACCGCAATGATTTCGACGATCTTCTGCGACGCCTGATTGATCGAGCCCATCGTCGTCACGACCTGCGACACCACGGTGCCGGCGCGCTCCGAGACGACCGAAGCCGACGCGGCCAGTTCGTTGGCTTGGCGCGCATGTTCGGAATTGCGCTTCACGGTCGCCGTCAACTCTTCCATCGACGCGGCCGTTTGCTCGAGCGACGCGGCCTGTTCTTCCGTGCGCGAGGACAAGTCGAGGTTGCCGCTCGCGATCTGCCCCGCCGCCGAAGCGATCGCGCCGGTGCTGACATTGACCTGGCTCACGATGCCAACGAGGCTCTCTCTCATCGTCTTCATGGAATGCATGAGGCTCGTGTCGTCGCCGGGCTTGACGAAGACTTCCGTCGTCAAGTCGCCCGTCGCCACGCGGTCTGCAGCGTCGGCCGCGTCACCGGGCTCGCCGCCGAGCTGCTTGATGATGCCGCGCGTGATCACGAGTGCCGAAACGATGCTGACGGCCAACGCGGCGAGCGCCAGCGCGATGATGCCGAGCCGGCTCGATGCGTAGGTTTCTTTTGCGTCTGCCGTCAGCTCATCGCTTTGCTTGTGCTCGAGGGTGCGCAATTGGCGTACATAGGCCCACCATTTAGCTTGAATCGGCCGCAGATCGAACCGCAGCAGATGATAGGCGGCGTCGCGTTGGCCCGACAAAGCGAGCTCTCGGGCCTTTTTCATGAGCGGCAAGGCGAGCTCGCCCTGCTGGGTGATCTGCTGCAGTAGCGACGATTCGTCGGGGCTCGTGCCCGGCAAGGTGAACATCGTCGCGAGCTTCGCGCGGCTTTGCTCGTAGACATCGGTTTCGGCGTCGAACCGCTTGTTTTCGATATCCACCTGATCCTGCTGGTCAGCCTGGAGCAAAACTAGATTGCGCAACGCCAGCGCGCGGTTGGAAATGCTTTCGTCGAGGCGATTCGCCAATGAAGCCTCGACGGAGTTGACATCGGTGATATTCACCACCGCGCTCTGCAGTGCGGACATTCGCATCAGGGCGAACACGGTCACGATCGCAAGCAGGGCTGAAACCAGCGCGAAGCCGATGCCGAGGCGGCTCGCCACTTTCATGTGGGATAAGTTCATCTCGTCGCTACCTTGTAATTAAAAGGACGTCTCTCTCGTCCGTGGACGCCAAACGCGTGAGACCTGGCGGTCACAAGCAGCGTGAACGGCACATCCGTAAAAGGCCTTAAGTGTTTTATCGGATGAAAACGTTTTTAATGACGAGATAGTTGGTAAGCGAGGTAGGTCGACTACTTTTTCGTATGACGATTTAAAATGCCGAACCGAGCACCATAGACCGGCGGCTATCGCCGAAAATTGACGATCGTCAATGGCCCCGTTTTCTCGGCCGTAGGGGTAAACACCCTCGCGAAAACTCCCGTTTCATGGGAATCGAGTTTTCTTTTCATGAGAATTGTGCGGCATGCTTGGTATCGTTTACGTACTTAAACGGACCGATCTGTCATGCAGGACGTCCCCGGAGCCGGCGCCGAGCGGATCTTGCTCGTGCTCGCCTCGCTCGCTCATCACGGCAAGGCCATGTCCGTGCGCGAACTCGTCGGCAAGACGGGGCTCGCGCAGAGCACGCTATACCGTCAAATCGCGTTGCTCAAGCGCTGGGGCTTCGTCTCGGAAAACGCCGGCCGGTATGCGCCGGGCCCCGTTAGCCTTCAGCTCGCCCTGTCGTTCGACCTCGGCTCGCATTTGATCGAAGCGAGCCGCGGCGCCATCGAACGTCTCGCGCAGTCCTCGGGTGAAAGCGTGGGACTCGTGGTGGCGGTCAAGGAACAGGTCGTTTGCCTGGAGATGATCGAAAGCCTGCATTCGTTGCGTTGCTCGTTCGAGAAAGGGCGGGCCGTCCCGCTCAAAGCGGGCGCATCGGCCAAGTCGCTGCTTGCGTTCATGAACGAGCGCCGCTGCGCCGATATTCTCGACACGATGTTCGCGGGCGATGAAGCGGGCCGGGCCGCGCTCATCGCGCAGCTCGCGAGGATCCGCGAAGACGGCTACGTCGTCAGCGACAGCGAAGTCGACCCAGGCGTGTGGGGCGTCAGCGCGCCGATCTTCGCGCGCGCCGGCCGCACGAGCCCGAGCGTGGCCTCGATCACGCTGATGGCCCCGGTCACGCGCGTGGCGGGGCGCGAGGCCGCGCTGATCGACGCGACCCGCCGCACGGCGCGCAACATTTCGCGCCGCCTTCAAACCGACCGATCGAACGACGCTTGATCGATTCGCTGCTTGCCGCAGCGTTGCATGGAACCTCAAGGAGACCCTCGATGAAACCGATCCGCCTGCTCGCCGCCCTCTGCATGAGCGCGGCATTCGCCTTCACCCTCGCCCCCGGCGCGGCGCACGCAGCCGATACCGGCACCCTGCAGGTGGCGACCGACGCCACGTTCCCGCCCATGGAATTCACGGAAAACGGCGCGCGCACCGGGTTCGACGTCGATCTCATGAACGCGCTGGCGAAAACGATGGGCAAGCAGGTCCAATGGACCGACATCGACTTCAAGGGGCTCATTCCAGGCCTCATTGCCCGTCGCTTCGACGTCGCGATTTCGGCCATCTACATCACGCCCGAACGCGCTCAGGTGGTCGACTTCACGCAGCCTTACTATGCGGGCGGCCTGGTCGCGCTCGTCAAATCCGATTCCCCCATCAAGACGCTCGCCGATCTGAACGGCAAGAAGGTGAGCGTTCAGGTAGGGACAAAATCGGTGAACTTCTTGCACGATCACTATCCGCAGGTGCAGCGCGTCGAAGTCGAAAAGAACCAAGAGATGTTCGACCTCGTCGGCATCGGCCGCACCGATGCAGCCGTGACGGGCAAGCCGGCCGCCTACCAGCTCGCGCGCACGCGCCCGGGCTTTCGCGTGCTCGACGAGCAGCTGACGACCGAGCAGTACGGGATCGCGGTGCGCAAGGACGAGCCGCAGCTTCGCGACGCATTGAATTCGGCGCTCGAGAAAATCAAGGCAGACGGCACCTATGCTGCCCTCGTCAAGAAGTGGTTCAGCAGCAAATAACGCCGAGCTGACGCCGACGCGACACCCCTCGCCGGCCGCAATAGACGCGCGGCCGTGTGCTTCACCTTCAAGAGTCGAAGCGGATGCAGATGCAACTCGATTTCTCCCCCGTGTTCGCCGGCTGGACCGATATCTTGCACGGCGCCGCCGTCACGATCGAAGTCACGGCGGCCGCGCTCGTCCTGAGCTGCGCGATCGGCCTTTTGATCGGCATCGGCCGGCTCGTGCGCCGGCGCCGCTTCGTCTACGTTTTTTGCACGGCCTACGTTACGTTCTTTCGCGGCACGCCGCTGCTCGTGCAGCTGTTCCTGCTGTTCTTCGGCCTGCCGCAGTTCAACGTCATGCTGCCGGCCTTCTTCTGCGGCATCCTCGGGCTCGGGCTGTATTCCGCGGCCTACGTGTCGGAAATCGTGCGCGGCGCGATTCAATCGATCGATCGCGGACAGACCGAGGCCGCGCGTTCGATCGGCATGTCCTCGTCGCTCGCGATGCGCACCGTGATTTTGCCGCAGGCCGTCGTGCGCATGATTCCGCCGCTCGGCAACGAATTCATCGCATTGATCAAGAATTCGGCGCTCGTGTCGCTGCTCACGATCGACGATCTCATGCACGAAGGGCAGAAGATCATCAGCGTGTCGTACCGCTCGCTCGAAGTCTATCTGGCTATCGCACTCGTCTATCTCGTGCTCACGAGCACGACGAATTACCTACTGCAGCGCGCAGAGCAGCGCTTGCGCGCGGGAGGAATGGTTCAGTGAACGCCGTACCGCAAGATCGTTTTCCCACGGACGCCGCGCCGATCATCCGCATCCGCGCGCTCAAGAAATCGTTTGGCGCCCACACCGTCTTGAACGGCATCGATTTCGACGTCGCGCCGTCTCAGGTCGTCGTGGTCATCGGGCCCAGCGGCTCGGGCAAGAGCACGTTTCTCAGGTGCTGCAACGGGCTCGAGCAGGCCGAGGGCGGCACGATCGACATCTGCGGTCATCGGCTCGTCGATCACGGCGTCATGCTCAAGGAGCGCGCGCTCAACGCGCTGCGCACCGAGGTGGGCATGGTGTTCCAATCGTTCAATTTGTTTCCGCATCTGTCCGTCATCGAAAACGTGACGCTTGGTCCGCGCAAGCTGCGCGGCGCTTCGAAAGAGCAAGCGCAATCCTGCGCCATCCAACTGCTCGAGAAAGTCGGCCTAGCGCACAAGGCTCACGCGATGCCGGCGAGCTTGTCGGGCGGACAAAAACAGCGTGTGGCGATCGCTCGCGCGCTGGCGATGCGCCCGCGCGTCATGCTGTTCGACGAACCTACCTCGGCGCTGGACCCCGAACTGGTCGGCGAGGTGCTGCAGGTGATGAAAATGCTGGCGAGCGACGGCATGACCATGGTCGTCGTGACGCACGAAATGGGCTTCGCCCGGGAAGTCGCCGACGTAGTCGTCGTGATGGACGGGGGCGCGATCGTCGAGGCGGGGCCGCCGCAAACGATCTTTTCCGCGCCGACGCAGCCGCGTACGCGCGCCTTTTTGCAAGCCGTGCTCTCCCGCGCATGAACGCGGCGTTCGATCCGTCGGTCTGGACCGGCCGGCGCGATGCCGGCGAGGCGGGCGACACCGCGAGGCTGTACGAGCGCGTGCGCGCTTTCGACGATCCCCTCGAGCCGGAACCCGTTGCCGGCGCGCCCGTATTGATCGGTTTTTGCTGTGACGAAGGCGTGCGCCGCAACCAAGGGCGTATCGGCGCCGCGCACGCACCTCGGCTGCTTCGACGCGCACTCGCTTCGCTGCCGGCTCATCGGGTGGCTCGCTGTTTCGACGCGGGCGACGTGCTTTGTGAAGCGGACGAGCTCGAAGCAGCGCAAGCGGCACTGGGCGAGCGGGTGCGACACGCCTTGACGCGAGGGGCCCGGCCCATCATTTTGGGCGGCGGGCACGAGGTTGCTTGGGGCACCTACCTCGGGCTACGCGGCTGGCTCGATGGGGAAGGCAGGCCCGAGCCGGCTGCGGCGCGGCCTCGCGGGCGGCTGCTCGTCATCAACTTCGATGCGCACTTCGATCTGCGCACGACGCGCCCGGGCAACTCGGGCACGCCCTTCGACCAAATCGCGCGAGACTGCGGGGCCCGCGGCGCGGCGCTCACCTACGCATGCTTCGGCATCAGCGAACTCGCCAATACGGCGGCGCTGTTCGCCCGTGCGCATGAAATCGGCGCGCACTACGCCCTCGACGTAGTCATGCAGGAAAGCCAGTTGGCGGATCGACTCGCCGAATTGGACGGATTGATCGCAGCGGCGGACGACGTCTATCTGACGATCGATCTCGACGTGCTGCCCGCGGCCGTCGCCCCGGGCGTTTCCGCACCGGCCGCGCTAGGCGTGCCGCTTGCCGTCGTCGAAGCGATGGTCATGCGCGTGCGGGCCTCGAGCAAGCTGCGCGTTGCCGACATTGCCGAATTCAACCCGCAATACGATCGGGACAGCCGGACGGCGCGTGCGGCGGCTCGACTGCTCTATCGTCTGCTTTGATGCACGCCGCCAATTCAGTGCCGGTGCAAAAGGCTCCGTAACGGATGCCGCCAGTCCAGTCGGCGCGGCGCGGCGCCGCGCGTTTCCCGCAAGTGCTCCTGCCATAATTCGTCGGAAAAAAGAAACGCGACGATCAAAAGCGGCAGCACGAGGAACGCGCCCAAAATCACTCGCTCGATCACGATGAGCCTCCCGTGCCATTGCCAGGCGAAAGCGAAAGAGAGTGGAAACCATTCTAAGCGCATGTTGCTCGGTTCGCGCGAGGCAACGCGAGCAGCACGTGGGTTCGCACGCATTCACCGAAATCGCACGGCGGCGGCGTGCTTTGGAGCGAGCAAATGCGCGCCGACGAACCATTCATGGCGCTCGTGCCGCTGCCCACGCAAGCTAAAACGAATCGATGCAGCCAATTTCTGCGTTTCGAGACGATAGCGATCGCGGCAGGCATTAATTTTGTCGCGCGGCAAAGCGGGCGATAACGGTTCCGAGCCGTCATCGACGAACATCTTTATGTGCGCCGCCGCAAAATGCTTTTGGCATTTTATTAAACGGCTTAATTCGTTTTCTGCGTAATCCGCAAATAACGCCGAAAGCCTTGCAGCAAGCCGCGCTCGCGCTTTCCGAACGCTTTCATGGCCCGCCTGGCAAGGTGTGGCAAGGCAGTCAGCGCGCATCGCTCGGGTGCGGTCGCACCGGTGCGACAATCCGTCGCTTTTGCAAGTGCACACAAGATGTGCTTGTGCTTTTAAACCTATGTTCTACGCTCAAACACGCGGGTTTTAGATTGCCTTTAAATACATAGCTAACCTAAGTAAAAACCCGCATGGAGGCGTATATGAAAAAAGCAGGCATGCTTTTGATGCTCGTGGGGTTGGCCGCCGCGGCCACGGTTGCGCAAGCGCAAGATCAAGTGCTCAGACCGCAGCAAACCTTCCAATTCAGGGCGAATGCCTACGGATGCTTATCCAAGGATAAGCTTGATTCCGCCTACCAGCACGCACAAGCGGGCGAACAGCAAAAGATGCAGGAATATTTCTCCGGCTACCAATGCTTGTCGACGCCCGAGCATGCGGACTTCCGTGTCGTGCGCGTCGTCGGCCGGGACGTCGAATTCGTGAACGCCGGCAACGGCGATACCGAAGGGCTGTGGACCCACGCGGAATTCATCAAGCAATAACCGTCGATTCGTCCCATCGCGGCCCGGCTCGCCCGGGCCGTTTGCCATGCTTGGCCTAGTTTTCGCTATCATTTCGCGCCAATGACGGCGCGCGCATATCGACGCGCGCCGCGCACGAAACGCGACGATTCGCGCAAACGAGCCTCTTCTCCGCCGCATGGCCCTCAAATCGACCATCTACAAAGCCGAACTGCAAATTGCCGACATGGATCGCCATTACTACGGCGACCATGCGCTGACCAGTGCTCGCCATCCTTCCGAACCCGACGAGCGGATGATGGTGCGCCTTGCCGCGTTCGCGTTCTTCGCCAATGAGCGTCTCGAACTCGCCAAGGGCCTATCCGATACGGACGAGCCCGATCTCTGGCAAAAGGATCTGACCGGCGCCATCCAAACCTGGATCGAAGTGGGGCAGCCCGATGAACGTCGGCTGGCCAAGGCCAGCGGCCGGTCCGATTCGGTGATCGTCATCGCCTACGGCGGCCGCGCGTCGCAAATCTGGTGGGACGGATTGCGCGGCAAAGTCGAGCGGCTGCGCAACGTGGAAGTGTGGTCGCTGGCCGAGGGCGTCGGCGAAACGCTCGCGCGGCTGGCCGAGCGCACGATGCGGTTGCAGTTCACCGTGCAAGACGGTGCGGCATGGTTCACGAGCGCAAGCTCGGACCCCGTCGAACTTCAGTGGTCGGTGCTCAAGGCCAGAAGCGCAGGCTAATGGCGGCGGGCGGCCGCGCGATCAAAGCGAGGTGGCCCGCGCCGATTCAGGCGGCCCTTTGAGCTCGATCATGTTGCCTTCGGGATCGAACAAATAAAGCGACTGCCCGAAGCCGTCCGCGCCATAGCGACGGCCTGCTTCGCCGAGCCTCGCCCCATGCGCCGTCACGTGCTCGGCAAGCGCGTGCGCATCGTAGTGCTCCACACGGAGACACAGGTGATCCATGTTCCGTCCGGCGCCGGGCGCGCCGCTGTCGGCGCGATCGATCTTCGCGCCGACCTTCAGCAGATCGATCAGCGAGCGCCCCGCGCGCAGTTGGGTAAGCCCAATGTCCGGCTGCTCTTTTTCGATGGTGCACCCAAGCGCCTCGCAGTAGAAGCGCGCCAATGCGACAGGGTCGGACGTGCGAATGACGACATGGTCGATTTCGCGAATCGTCGGCTTCATCGGATGTCTCCCTTCATGCGGCGGCGGTCGGCGCGGGGCCGTATGGCCATACGCGGCTGGCCGCGCCCTCGATATAGTCAGTGTAGCCGCAGGTGTGCGACGGGCGGCGGCGTCGCGACCAGACGCCTCCGAGCGACCGCCGGCAGGATTCGGCGCCTTAGGACGACAAAGAACAAAGCAGCGGCCGTGAGTAGATGCAAGGTCGCATGGACGACGCACGCTTGGGACGACTATCTCTATTGGCACAAGCATGACCGGGCGGTCGTCGACGAAATCAACGGCCTAGTGGAGGAAATCTGCCGGGATCCATTCAAAGGCACGGGGAAGCCCGAACCGCTGAAGGGCGATCCGACCGGGTTCTGGTCGCGGCGGATCACTAAAGCGGATCGCCTCGTCTACATCGTCCAAGAAGGCGTTCTTTACGTGATGCAGTGTCGCTTTCACTACTGACGCGGGCCGCCAAGCCGCACCCAAGCACCGGAAACGGTGCTCTTTTTTTGCCCATACGAAGCGTACGGACAAAAAAAACCCGCTCACAGGGAGCGGGTGAATCCATATCAGGAGGAGACATGGAGGAGACAGTTCCTACTATACACATCTGGATGGTGCAATGCAATATCTTTTTTATGACGGAAAATGACGATGGATTCGGGAGTGTGTGCACGCCCCAGCTAGGACTGCGAACCGGCAAACGGGGCGCGAACATCCGCCCGGGCGTTGCGGCAGAATTAGAGCGCAACAATCGGCGCGCAGCGACCGGCTCGAACACATAAAGTTGGCATCGTTCACCTGCCAACGTCGAGGAAGATCATGGATACCGCCTATCAGACCGATGCGCAGCGCTGGGATGCCGTCGTCGCGCGCGACGCGCGGGCGGATGGCGCGTTTTTCTACGCCGTCGCCACGACGGGCGTCTTTTGCCGGCCTTCGTGCGCCTCGCGCCTGCCGCGCCGAGAAAACGTCGCGTTCTTCGGCACGGTCGACGCCGCCCGCGCGGGCGGCTTTCGTCCCTGCAAACGCTGCCGTCCCGACGGTCTGCCGCGCGAACTCGCCATCGTCGAGCGCGCGTGCGCGGCGCTCGACGCCGATCCGCAAGCACGCGTCACACTCGCGCAACTGAGCGAGGCCGTCCACGTCAGCCCGTTTCACCTGCAGCGGCTGTTCAAGCGCGTCGTCGGCGTGTCGCCGCGCGAATATCAGGCCGCGCGGCGCGGCGCGGCCCTGAGGGAGGCGCTTCAACGCGGCGACGATGTCACGCGCGCCGCGCTCGATGCCGGCTTCAACTCCCCCTCGCGGCTGTACGGCAGCGTGGCGGGCGAGCTCGGCATGCCGCCTTCGACGTATCGCAAGAAGGGCGACGGCCTGCGCGTCTACTATGCGAGCGCGCGCACCGCGCTCGGTCCCGTGCTCGTCGCGGCAACCGCGAAGGGCATCTGCCGAATCGCCTTTGGCGACGACGAAGCCGAACTGCAACAGGCGCTGCGCCATGCGCTCGCCAACGCCGAACTCGTCGAGGATCGCGCCCGTATCGCGCCGTTCATCGAACAAATCGACGCGTATCTGCGCGGACAACGCGAAACGTTCGACCTGCCGCTCGACGTCAGCACCACGGCGTTCCGCCAACGCGTATGGGACGCCCTGCGACGCATTCCCTACGGCGAGACGCGCAGCTACACGCAGGTGGCCGAATCGCTCGGCGTCGCCCATGCCGTGCGCGCCGTGGCAAGCGCCTGCGCCTCGAACGAGATCGCGCTGGCTATTCCGTGTCATCGCGTCCTACAAAAGGGCGGTTCGCTCGCCGGCTATCGGTGGGGCCTGTCGCGCAAGGCGGCCTTGCTCGATGCCGAGGCGCGGCACGCGGCGGTGGCTCCCGCGGCATCTGCCGAAGCCGACACGATCGAGTACGTTCGCCGCGATCTGGACGACGCAGCTTGAGCCCCGTCCTCGCCGCCAGCTTCGAACTGCCGTTCAAGGCGCCCTATGACTGGGCGCGCGTACTGCGTTTCTTTGCGGGGCGCGCGACGCCCGGCGTCGAAGCCGTGGAGGACGGCGCGTACCGGCGCGCGATCGAGTGGAACACGGCGAGCGGCACCCTGCTCGTGACGCGCCATCCGCGCAAGCGCCGCCTCGTGGTCACGATCGAGGGCGAAGCGAGCCGGCATGCGTCGGCGCTCGCACCGCACGTGGCCACCATGTTCGATGTTGCCGCCGACCCGGCCGCCATCGGCGCTCACCTCGGGCGCGACCCTTGGCTCGCGCCGCTTGTACAGGCCGCCCCGGGACTGCGTCTGCCGGGCGCTTGGTCGGCGTTCGAGCTCGTCGTCCGGGCCATCGTCGGTCAGCAGGTCAGCGTCAAAGCAGCGACCACGCTAATCGGGCGTCTCGTCGTGCGCGCAGGCGAGCGCATCGACGATCATCCGCACCCCGGCACCGCCTGGCGCTTTCCGACCCCGGCGGCGTTAGCGGATGCGGATCTCGCGCAGATCGGCATGCCGGGCAAGCGCGTGGCCGCGCTCCAAGGCCTCGCGCGTGCGGTAGCCTCGGGCGAGCTGCCGATCGACGATATCCACGCGGGCCAGCTACCGGCAGCCGCGCTGGCCGACGCGCGCGCGGCGCTGCTCGCGCTGCCGGGCATCGGCCCATGGACCGTCGAGTACATCGCGATGCGCGCCTGGCGCGACGTGGATGCCTTCCCCGCCACCGACCTCGTCCTCATGCAAGCGATCGCGGCGCGCGATCCCGCGCTCGCCCGCGCCGCGGCGCAACGCGCTCGGACCGAAGCGTGGCGGCCTTGGCGCGCCTACGCCGCCATGCATCTTTGGAACGAAATCGCCGATCGGGCGGGGGCCGCCCGGGGCGGCTAGCCGCCTCCGGCGTGGCCTCAAGCGAGGTTCGCGGCGCGGTGTTAAAGTGCCCGCTACTCAAAAATTAATTGCATCGAGGCGCCGCGCGCGGCAGTGCAAAGGCGCCTGATCGCAATCGGCTTCGATGTCAGATATCCAAACACCCCCCCGGTCGGAAGCATTCGCGCAGCGCTTGTCGGTGTTGACGTCGCCGGCGGCGCGGGACGTGCTCGTCCGCGGCCTGCGCGGCATCGAGAAGGAAAGCCTGCGTGTCGCACGCGACGGCTCGCTGGCCATGACGCCGCATCCGAGCGCACTCGGCTCGGCCCTCACGCATCCGTCTCTCACGACCGACTATTCCGAGGCGTTGCTCGAGCTCATTACACCGGCGCTGGCCGATCCCGAGCAGGTGATCGCACGGCTCGACGAGTTGCATCGCTTGGTCTACTCGCAGCTCGGCGGCGAGCTGCTGTGGAACCATTCGATGCCGGGCCGTTTGCCGGCCGACGATCAAATTCCGATCGCGGAATACGGCAGCTCGAACATCGGCCGGCTCAAGCACGTGTACCGGCACGGCCTTGCGCTGCGTTATGGCCGCACGATGCAGTGCATCGCCGGTATTCACTACAACTATTCGCTCAGCGAAGAGGCCTGGCGTCTGCTTCACGCAGCGCGCCCCTCGCCGGCCACGGCGGTCGATTTTCAGTCGGCTTCGTACCTTGCGCTGATCCGCAATTTCCGCCGCACGAGCTGGCTGCTGATGTACCTGTTCGGCGCGTCGCCGGCGCTCGACCGCGCGTTTTTACGCGGCCGAGCGCACACGCTAGAAACGTTCGACGAAAGCACGCTCTATCGTCCGTACGCGACGAGTTTGCGCATGAGCGACCTCGGCTATTCGAACACGACGGCGCAGGCCGCGCTGCAACCGAACTACGACTCGCTGCAGGGTTATTTGGAAGCGCTGGCGCGGGCCGTCAGCGAACCGTACCCGGCCTATGAAGCGATCGGCACCCATCGCGACGGCGCTTGGGTGCAGCTCAATACGAACGTGCTGCAGATCGAGAACGAGTTTTACTCGACGATCCGGCCCAAGCGCGTGACGCATCCGGGCGAGCGACCGCTGCATGCACTCGCTTCGCGCGGCATTCAGTACGTCGAGGTGCGCTGTCTCGACATCGACCCGTTCGAGCCGTGCGGCATCAGCGTCGAGACGGCGCGCTTTCTGGATGCCTACTTGCTCGTTGGCGCGCTCGACGATAGCCCACCGCTGCCGCCGGCCGCCCTTGCGGAGGCGAACGCGAATTTCGGCGCGGTGACGCTCGAAGGCCGCAGGCCGGGCCTCACGCTGATGCGCGACGGTCAAGCCCTGTCGCTGCGCGATTGGGCGGACGAGCTGTTCGAGCGCATCGACGCGGCCGCGCGCGCACTCGACGCTGTGCGCGGCGGCGACGCCCATGTGCGTGCGGTAGCGGCCCAGCGCGTGAAGCTGGCCGATCCGGAAGCCACCCCTTCGGCGCAGGTGCTGCGCACCATGCGCGAGCGCGGCCAGAGCTTCCTCGAATTCGGCCTCGCGCAAAGCGAAGCGCATGCCGCGTACTTCAAGGCCCGCCCGCTCGACGCGCAAGCGCTCGCCGCCGCACGGGCACTGGCGGAACAGTCGCTGGCCGAGCAAGTCGAGCTCGAGCGGCGCGACGCGCCGGCTTCGTTCGACGACTTCGTCAACGATTACCGCAGCTACACGCTCGAACGCTTCAGCGTCTGAACCTACGCGCCCGGGCGCCGCTGCTCGTTTCGATTCGCATCGCGCGAACGACTGCGCCCGATCCGCGTCGAACTGGATGGAGCCCCTTTCTTCACTGCGGGGCGAAGACTGATCGAAGCCAGGACGGAGGGCGTTCGCATGGAATCGACAGGAAGAATCGGCACGGTGGCCGCGGTGCTCGCTTGCGCACTCTTCACCGGGTGCACGGCGGCGAATCGCGTCGAGCCGGAAACGATGCAGATCGCCACGGCGCCGCTCGTATGCCGAGCCGATCAATGCACGCTGTGGTGGGCGCGCGCACGGCAGTGGGTGACGCAGCACGCGCAATACCCCTTGCAGACGGACACCGCCGACGCGATCGAAACGGCCGGCCCGGCCGGCGGCAGCGGCGCGCCGGCTTTTCAAGTCACGCGCGCGCGCAACCCGGATGGTTCGTTCACGATCGGATTCGCGGCCCACTGCGATCGTCCGCTGGCCGGATGCCGCCCCGATCCTTGGCAATCGGCGGCCAGGTTCAAGCAATTCGTGAGATCGGGCGAAGAGGGGCCGTCATCCGCGCCGCCGGCGCAGGCCCACGCCCCGCAATGAGGGCATGAGCCGCCGGCCTGGCATTAGTGCGCCATGGCCGGACCGCTGCCGCGCTTGGGCTTGGTGATCCAAACGAGCACGGCCAGCAGCGCGAACGCGGCGCAGGAAATGCGGAAGAAGTCGTTCGTGGCCATCATGTACCCCTGCTGCGTGACGAGCGCGTTCAGTTGCGCGCCGACGCTGCCGCCGGAAAACCCCAGCGTTCCGAGCGCGCTCTGGTAAGCGGCCGTATTCGACGAATAGGCGTTGACCGATTCCGCCAGCACGGCATGGTGGTAGATGGCATCGTTTTCCCAGTAGGTCGTGCTGATCGCGGTGCCGATCGCACCCGCCAGCGTGCGCAGGAAGTTCGACAACCCGGATGCACTCGCCAGCCGCTCGTCGGGAATGCTCGAGAGCGTGATCGTCGTCATGGGCACGAAGAAGCAGGCCACGCCGATGCCTTGAACGATACGCGGCAAGATCACGTGGCCGAACGGTACATCGAGCGTGAACGTGCCGTTCCAGACGGAGACGATCGCGAACACCGTGAACGCGAAGCTCGCGACCATGCGCAAATCGAGCCGGTGCAGGTTGCGTCCGATAAGCGGAGACAGCACGAGGGCAAGCAGCCCGACCGGCGCGGTCGCGAGCCCCGCGAGGCCCGCCGTGTAGCCCATCACCGTCTGCAGCCAAAGCGGAAAGATGACGACCGATCCGAAAAACGTCATGTACCCGAGAAAGATGATCAGCGCGCCAAGGCCGAAGTTTCGATCCTTGAACAGCGTCAAGTCGATGACGGGCGTCTTCTCCGTGATTTCCCACGCCAGCAGAAAAGCGAGGGCGACGACGGCGATGAGCGCCAGCGTGACGATGAAGGTGGAATTGAACCAATCGCGATCCTTGCCGAGATCGAGCATCATCTGCAGGCACGACACGCCGATGACGAGCAACGCCAGCCCGATCGCGTCGATCGGCTGCTTCGTGATTTTCGTTTCGCGCCCGCGCAGCAGAAAGTAGGCTGACGAGGCCGAAATCAGACCGATCGGCAAATTGATGTAGAAGATCCAGGGCCACGTGTAGTTGTCGGTGATCCAGCCGCCCATCACCGGCCCGAAGATGGGCGCCACGATCACCGTCATGGCCCATAGCCCGAGCGCCAGGCCGCGTTTCTGCGGCGGGTAGCTACGCATGAGAATGGTTTGCGACAGCGGAACCATCGGCCCCGACACGAGCCCTTGCAGCAGGCGAAAACCGATCAATGACGGGAAATTCGCGGCCAACCCGCAAAGCGCCGACGCGATCGTGAACGCCAGCACCGACATCGTGAACAGCCGAACCTCGCCCACGCGGCGGGCGAGCCATCCGGTCAGCGGCACCGCGATGGCGGCCGCTACCGAGTACGATGAAATCACCCACGTGCCGTCGCTCGTTGCAACGCCCAGGCTGCCCGAAATCGTCGGCACCGCCACGTTGGCGATCGACGTATCGAGCACTTCCATGAAGGTGCCGAAGGCGAGGCCGATCGTCAGTAGCGCGAGGGTGCCGCCCTTCAGGGGCAACGGGCCTGCCTGAGGTTCGGCCGCCGCCGAAGCCGCATTTGCCATGCGCGTTCTCCTTGTTCTTCGCCGACCGGGCAAGCCCGTCCATCGGCGCCAATGGTTTGCGTTCGGCGCCAATATCGCCATAATTGCTTGCCCTGTCAATATTTTTCTATGCAATTATGGTTGAGGCCTGGATTGGGTCGATCCGGCTTCCAGCGTGCGGGCAGCCGGCGAAGGGCCGCGATGTCCGTAACCGGCCGTAACTCAGGCAGGCCGCGCCCTGCGGTACCATCGGCCGCATCACATCGAACCTTCGCCGGTATGCCGCGTCATCGCCCTCGCACTTCATCCGCCGCTGCGCCGCGGGCCTCCCGCGTTGCCACCGCCCTCGGCTGCGTCGCCGCCATCGCCGCGCTCGCCGGATGCGCGGTCGGCCCCGATTACCATCGCCCGAGCACACCCGCCAGCGCCTCGTACAAGGAAATCCCGCCGGGGTGGAAGGTGGCCGAGCCGGGCGATCGGAGCGATCGCGGGCCCTGGTGGTCGATCTACGACGATGCTCGCCTCTCGGCGCTCATCGAAACGTTGAACACGAATAATCAGACGATCGCCCAATTCGACGCGGCCTACCGGCAGGCGCGAGCGCTCGTCGGCGAAGCGCGTGCGGCGTACTTCCCCACGCTCGGGCTGTCCGCCAGCGCGTCGCGCTCGGGGCAGCAGCTCTCGCGCAGCGGCTCGATCGGTTCGACGAGCGGCGGCGCGCGCACGGTTTCCGGCGTCAGCAATGCGTTCAATGTCGCACTCGACGCCTCCTGGGAACCCGATCTTTGGGGCAAGGTAAGCCGCACGGTGGCGGCGCAAGAAGCCGGTCAGCAGGGCGCGGCGGCAGACCTCGCGAATGCGAGGCTTTCGGCGCAGGCGACCCTCGCGCAAACGTACTTTCAGCTACGCGCGCTCGACGCCACGCAAAAGCTGCTCGACGATACCGTCGCCGCCTACACCCAAGCGCTGACCCTGACGCAGAACCAGTACGCGCAGGGCGTCGTCGCGCGCTCGGACGTCATTCAAGCGCAGACGCAACTTCAATCGGCGCGGGCTAGCGCCATCGACAACGGCGTCGCTCGGGCGCAGGCCGAACACGCGATCGCCGCGCTCATCGGTCAAAGCGCATCGACATTCTCGCTTCCCTCGATGCCGCTTCACGCCGAGCCGCCGGCCATCCCCGTCGACGTGCCCTCGGCGCTGCTCGAGCGGCGGCCCGACATCGCGGCGGCCGAACGCCGAGCGGCCGCGGCCAACGAGCAGATCGGCGTTGCGATGTCGGCCTACTTTCCGACGCTGACGCTTTCGGCCCAAGGCGGGTTCCAAAACTCGGTATGGTCCAATCTTTTCACCCTGCCGTCCCGATTCTGGAGCGTCGGCCCCGAACTCGCGGCCACGCTGTTCGACGCAGGGCTACGGCACGCCCAGACCGAAGCCGCGCGCGCGGCCTACGACCAGCAAGTTGCCGTCTATCGGCAAACGGTGCTCGGCGCGTTTCAGGAGGTGGAGGACGACCTTGCCTCGCAACGCATTCTCGCGCAGGAAATCGTCGTGCAGCGGCAAGCGGTCGATTCCGCCCGCCAAGCGCTCGCGATCGTGACGAACGAATACAAGGCCGGTACCGTCGGCTACGTCAACGTCCTGACCGCGCAGACGACGGCCTTCGCCGCCGAGCAGAAGCTCGCGAATCTGGCCGGCCAGCGGATGGTGTCCTCGGTCGGGCTCGTGAAGGCTTTGGGGGGCGGGTGGGACGCGGCGCGGATGAGCCGCGATCAGCAGGACCAGCAGCCGCCAAGCGACGGCAACGGCGGCTCGCCCCGCGCTGCGGCCGCCGACGCCGCTCCCGCCGGCTCCGGCGGCTAACGGGAGTAATCGAGCGCGACCGAGCCGTCGCCGGTCGGGCGACCGATCACGTTGAGCAAGCCCGCGAGATTGTCGCGCGCTTCGGGCGCCGCGCTTGCCTGTCCATGAAACGACGTCGCGTTTGCCGCGATCGTGCCTTGCCCGGTCAGCATCAACGGGCCCTTCAGCGTCGACAGTTCGATGGTCGAAGAATCGCCCTGCGACTGGAACGACACGCGATACGAACCCAACGGCTTGACCGGCGACACGCGGGAAGTCATGTCCGTCAACGTAATGACGAGCTGCCCGTAAGCGCGCTGTCCGACCACGCGCCACGGCGTCCAAGCCACGCGCACGGAGCCGTGCGGATCGAGCGTGTTGAACGGCGCGCCCAGGCCCGACAGCAAGGCCGCGGGCACCGCGATTTCGCCTGCGGAAACAGTTGCCGCCCGCGGAGCGGCGGAGACTTCGACCGCCTCGGGCATCGCCGGCGTTTGCTGCATGCGCATGCTCAGCCGGCCGGTCAGCAGCGGCCAGAACGCCGTGCGCCATTGCACGCGCCCGGGCAGCAGAGTGCCGGCGCCCGCATCCCTGCCCGCCGCCAGCACGAGCGTGGCGGACCCATGCCACAGCGAACCGGACGGCTCGATCAAATTGACGTGGCCTTGCGTGGCCTTCGCGAACTGCGGCGTGATCCAAGCGGCCGGCATCATGGCGACGAGCGTCGCGCCGCACGACACGAGCGCGATGACGCACCACGGCAGCACGGCGAGCAGACGCCGTCCAATCAACCTCATGCCGAGCCTCGCTCGCTGCGCGGCGCCGGCTCGCCGTCGGCGCCCGACACGGCCCGCAGCGTCATTGCGCGGACCTCGGGCTCGCCGTGGCGGGCTGCAGCGTGGCAGTCAGATCCACCTGACCGTCCGCCTTCAGCGCGTTCGCGTGCACCTCGCTCACGCGCACCTTGAACTGCTTGCGCGCGTCGTCGAGCCACATCGTCCAGGCCGGGAAGGAGACGTTCTTCGCTTCGATCTGAACGGCCTCGCCGGTCAAGCGCACCTGCGTCGTGGCCACGCCGGCCTGGGTCAGCGACGCAGTCAGCGCATCGCGCAGCGCACCGCCCGTGGGGGCCGCCCCTTGCGCCGCGGGCGCGAGCGCACGCGCCTCGTCGGCTTGCGCCGTCATCTGCGCTAGTTGACGCTGCATGGCCGGCAGCGTCTCGCGCAAATGGGCGCGCCCTTGCTGCGCCGGCGCCCACAGCACCGAGTAGGCGATGGCGACGCCGACGGCCACGCCGCCCCAAGTGAGCAACATCTTTTCTCGCGCCGTGCGCGGCTCCCAGAAGCCCGCCCAGACATCACCCAGTGCGCCGAGATTCATTGACCGCTCCCGTTTCGAATGACCCACTTGCCCGTGTTCGTGTCGATCTCGCCCGACAGTGCGTTTTGCGCCAGCCGCTGGGCGAAGGCGGGGTCGGGTTTGACCTCGGGCTTGAACGTCACCTCGAGCCGCCGATCGTGGTAGTCGAGCGCCGCGATTCCGTTCACGGGAACGGCCCCGAGCGAATGATCGAGGCGGGCCGCCAACGACAGAAAATCGTCGGGCGACAGTTCGCCTGCGGCGACGCGCAAATGCTCGAGCTGCGTCGCCATCTGCGATGCCGGATCGAGCACGACCGTCGTCTTCGGAAACGCATTCAACAGCAACTCCGTCATCTGCGCGTTGATCGCATCGCGCTCGCGCGCGAGCATCATCCATTGCACGTTCGCCCCAATCACCGCGACGACGAGCGTGGCGATCCCAAGCGCGATCGGCAAACGCAGCCGCCGCAGCGTCGCTCGATCGAGCCGCCAAGGCCGCGACTCGAACTCGAACTGACACAGATCGAAGCGACAGGCGAGCGCGTTGCGCGCCAGGGTTTCGAACGGCAGCGGGGCGACGCCCACGTGCAGACCGTGCGCGGGGACGGCTTCCCCGGCCAACGTCGGTTCCCCGCCGGGCAGCCCGGCGAGCTCGTACGCCGAGACGCTTGCCTCGCCGGCCAGGGCCGCAAGCGTCGTGCCGAGCGCGGAGAGCGGCACCGCCAACCCTTCGCCGTGGGCGCCGCGCGCGAGGGCCAGTTCGACCCGCGGCTCGGTGCTCGACAGCAGCGTCGGCTCGGGCGTGGCCGTAATGGCGACGTCGGCAAGAATCGCGGGCGCCGTCTGCGCCACGGTGCCGAGCACGGCCGCGACGAGCGGCTCCAGCTGCGGCGCATCGTCCCGCGGCGCGATGGCCGCCTCGGCCGGGCCCGGCCCCGCGCCCGCGCTTTCGGCCAACGCGGGTTCAGGGG
>NZ_JBQCHR010000016.1:0-5733 GCF_051954495.1 Trinickia sp. | reverse complement strand
TCCGAACCCCCCGCCCTGGCCGTTTTTTCTGCCGGGCGGGGGGCCGCGCCCCCCCCCCCGGCCGCCCCCGCGCCACGAGCCGTACTACATCGACGAGGCGTGGATCGATGATGCATAGTTTGCGCGCCCGCTTGCTGTGGTGGGTGCTTTTGCCGCTGGCCGTCTTCATGCTCGTCGCGGGCGTGATGGCCTACGACGCCGCGCGGCAGACGGCCGACCTCCTGCAGGACAATACGCTGCTCGCCTCTGCGCGCACCATCGCCGAGGACATCGAGTGGAGCAACGGCGAGCTGACGGCGGACATTCCGCCCGCGGCGCTGGAGATGTTCGAGTCGCCTTATCAAGACCACGTGTTCTACAAAGTCTTGGCCGGCGGCGACCGGCTGTTGCGCGGCTCTCCCGATTTGGCGTTGCCCGGCGGCGCGCACCCCGAATACCCGGTGTTCTACGACACGACGATCGACGGCCAGTCGATTCGCGCCGTGGCCTATCAGCGGCAACTCTACAACTCGGGCGAGGCGTTGCCTGCGATCGTCGTGGTCGGCAAAACGCAAGCGTCGCGCGAAGCCATGCTGGCCGATCTTTGGCACCCGCAGTTGGTGCGGCAAGGTTTGATGCTGGTGCTTGCAGTGCTCTTCGTCCTCATCGGCCTCACGAGCGAACTGCGGCCGCTCATGAAGCTCAAGGACGACGTGGCCGACCGCGATCCGATGGAACTCGAACCCGTGCGCGTCGATCATCTGCCGACGGAGCTTCGCCCCATCGTCGATGCGATCAATCAGTGCATCGCGCGGCTCAAGCTGCATACGGGCACGCAGCGGCAGTTCATCGCCGACGCGGCGCATCAACTGCGCACCCCGCTGACGTTGCTCGATACGCAGGTTCAATGCGCGCGGCAATGCGCGGACGATGGTCCCGCGCTGGCCGATGCGCTCGCGGGCATCCATCGGACGAGCCGCAAGATGACCGAAATTACGAATCAGCTGCTGTTGCTCGCGCGTGCCGAGTCCGCGCCGCCGCCGACGGCGAACGTACCCGTCGACATGACGCAAGTCGTTGCATCGGTGCTGGAAGATCTTGTTCTCGCCGCGCAGCGCCGCGACATCGATCTCGGCGCCGAAATCGCGGACGATGCGGAGCTACGGGTGGCGGGCAGCGAGCAGCTTCTGCGGGCGCTCGTCGCCAATCTCGTCGACAACGCGATTCGCTACACGCAGGAGGGCGGAGCCGTCACGGCGCGCTGCCGGCGCGATGGCGAGGACGTCGTGTTCGAAGTCGTCGACAACGGGCCCGGCATTCCCGCCGAAATACGCGCCCACGTGTTCGAACGGTTCTATCGCGGCATGACGAACGTCGAGGGCACGGGGCTCGGCCTCGCCATCGTGCAGCGCATCGCGCAGTCGCACGGCGGCACGGTCGCGATAGCGCCGGGCGAGGGCAGGGTCGGGCTTGTCGCGACAGTGCGCCTGCCCGCGTGGAAGGAAAAGGATTGTTGAAATGAAGCTGCTGCTCGTGGAAGACAACGCCGAACTCTCGCATTGGATCGTCAATTTGCTGCAGGGCGAGAACTTTGCGGTCGATTGCGTGCCCGACGGCGAGTCGGCCGACGCCGTGCTGCTGACCGAGCGCTACGACGTCATCCTGCTGGACATGCGGCTGCCGCGCATGAGCGGCAAGGACGTGCTCGCTCGATTGCGTCGCCGCGGCGACAACGCGCCGGTGCTCATGCTCACGGCGCACGGCTCGATCGACGACAAGGTCGACTGCTTCAGCGCCGGCGCCGACGACTACGTCGTCAAACCGTTCGACGGGAGGGAACTGATCGCGCGCATCAAGGCGCTGATACGCCGCCAAGCGGGCGGCAAGTCGGTGTCGCTCGTGTGCGGCGATTTGCAGTACAACGCGAATACGCGCGAGTTCAGCCACCAGGACGCGCCGCTCGCATTGCGACGGCGCGAGCACGCGATTCTCGAAGCGCTGATGCTCAAGCAAGGCAAAACGGTATCGAAGACGGCTTTGATGGACAGCGTCTACAGCCTGGAAGACGAGCCGAGCACCGACGCCATCGATATCTATATACATCGATTACGTAAGCACTTGGCGCATTCGACGGCGCAGATCATGACACTGCGCGGGCTCGGCTACGTGCTGCGCGCGAAAGACGGATCGTAGTTTTGTTCAGTAGAAATAGTGGATACAGGTGGCGGTTTACGTGAAACTACTTAGTAGTCCTAATCACCCGCGAAAGGAGCGTGAAGGATAGGGACGGCTACGATTCTCTCCATTGCAGCGATACGAAGGCGACGCTCGACGCACCACCCGTGCGCGTCGCGCGAGAACACAATTTCAACGCAGTGAGAGAGGAGACGATCTTGAAAAAGACGTATAGGACGTTGGCGCTGACGGCAGGCGCTTTGGTCGCCGGCGGCGCACATGCGCAATCGAGCGTGCAGCTCTACGGCCTCATTGACCTGAGCGCCGTCGCCTACACGACGAATGCGAATGCGGCCGGCAATCACCTGGTCTCGATGGGCCATCCCAATGACGTGGGCGGCGAGCCTTGGTTCAGCGGAAGCCGCTGGGGGCTGCGCGGCGCCGAAGATATCGGCGGTGGCAACAAGATCGTCTTCACGTTGGAGAGCGAGTTCGTTCCCACGAGCGGCAACATGGAGGATAGCGGCCAGCTGTTCGACCGCGATTCGTGGGTCGGCCTCGTCAACCCGACGATCGGCCAGGTCTCCGTCGGCTTCCAAGACACCGTATCGAAGGACTTCTCGGGTCTATACGGCGACCCGTACGTGAGTTCGACCTTCTCCACGAAGGAAGGCGCCTACACGAACTCGAACAACTTCAAGCAGCTCGTTTTCTACGCGGCCGGTCCGACCGGCACGCGCTCCGAAAACAGCGTTGCGTGGAAGAAGCTCTTCAGCAACGGCATCTACGCGGCCGCCGATTATCAATTCAGCAACTCGACGCAGTTCGCCACGGGCTCGGGCTATCAGGCCGCACTCGGCTATAACGGTCCCTCGTTCTCGGTCGGCGGCTTCTACAACCACACGAACAACGGCGGCTTCGTCGATCAAACCTATTCGGTGGGCGGCGACTACCGTTTCGGCATCGGCCGGGTCAACGCGGGGTACTTCCACTACACGGGCAAGCAGGGCTCGCTGCCGGAGCGCGAGGACAACGCGTGGACCGTATCGTTCAAACTTGCGCCGCATGGGCCGCTCGACTATGAGCTCGGCTATCAGCAAATGCACGTGAAGAACGCCGCATATAACGCCGACGGCAACATCCCGAACGCGAACTCGGGCGCATTCGACACCACCGCTACGACGGTTCACAACGGCTACAAGGAAACGATCTACGCTTCGACTTTCTACCATCTGTCGAAGCGCACCGAACTGTACCTGGCGGCCGATTACATGAAGCTGCACGGCGGCTATACGGTGGCGAACACGTTCGGTCACAACAGCCAGCTCGAAGTGGCGACAGGCATTCGCACGCGCTTCTGATTTTCCGGCAAGGCTCCGAGACGCGACCGCATGCGGTCGGTATTTCAAAGGCGGCGGCGAGCCACTTCGCTCGCCGCCTTTTTTTTGGAGAAGTCGGCATGTTGAGGATGACGAACATTCGGGCCGCGCTGACCGTCACGGTCGTCGGTTATACGGGCGCACTCGTAATGGTGATCGCGGCGTCGATCGCGGGGCTCAAATCCGCCAATCATGCGCTCGAGCAGATGTATAGCGTTCAAACCGCCGCGCTCACCGCGTTGGGCGACAGCAGCGAGAACCTCTTGCAGGCGCGTGTCGACCTAGGTAGCTACGAAACGCTCGTGGCGCAAGGCAAGCCGACGGCGCCGACGCTCGAACGCGTGCATGCCGCGTTGGCCGCCAGCGATCGCTCCCTCGCCGCCTATACGGCGCTTTCTCCGGAGAACGAGACGGAGACTTCGCTGGCGGATGCGCTGCGCACGGCGCGCGGCAAAGTGCTCCAGCAGATCATCGCGCCGGAAGTGTCGGCGCTCGATCAGGACGATTTCGCTTCGTTCCGAATGATCGAACGCCAGGCAAGCGAGGCGCTGTTCTCGAATTACAAGCAATCGGCCCGGCAACTGATGGATTTCCAGGTGCGAGAGCAGAAGAAGCATTTCTCGGCGGCGCAGGTGCGTTTTCTTGCGCTGCTATCGCTGTTCGGCGCCGTCGGCGTCGGGTCGGTGGTCTTCGCCCTGCTTGCGCGCGTCATGCTGCGCGCCGCCGTCATCGAACCGATCGACACGGCGATCGATCATTTCGAACGCATCGCGGCGGGCGATCTGACCTCGCGCATCGATGTGTCGCAAGGCGGCGAGATGGGGCGGCTGATGGCGGCGCTGGCCCGCATGCAGCAGAGCTTGGCTTCAGCGGTGACGCGCGTGCGAGAGGGCACGGCTGAGATCCGGCGCAGCGTGCACGAGATGGCGGGCGGCAACGCCGACCTATCCGCGCGCACCGAACGGCAAGCGGCGGCGCTCGAGCAAGCCGCCGCGCGTCTCGAAGTGTTGACGGCGACCGTTTCGCAGAACGCCCGCCACGCGCGCGCCGCGAACCAGTCGGCGGACACGGCATCGAGCACGGCGCAAAGAGGCGGGAAAGTCGTGAGCGAGATCGTCGATGCGATTGCCGACATGTCTGCCGACACGGAACATATCGTCGACATCATCGGCGCCATCGAAGGGATTGCGTTTCAAACTAACATCCTCGCGCTCAATGCCGCCGTCGAGGCGGCGCGGGCGGGAGAAGAGGGGCGGGGGTTCGCCGTCGTCGCGGGCGAGGTGCGTGCGCTCGCTCAGCGCTCGGCTGCCGCGGCCAAGGAGATTCGCGAGCTGATGACGGCTTCCGTGGCGAAAGTCCAAGGCGGAACGGAACTGGCCGAGCGCGCGCATGCAGCGATGGCGGACATCGTCGAGGCGGCGCGCGAAGCGACGCAGATCATTTCGGAGATCAGCGCGGCGTCGGAGAGCCAATCGTCGGGCATCGAATCGATCAACCGCACGGTTTCGCAGATGGATCGCGCGACGCAGCAAAACGCGGCGCTCGTCGAGCAAGCGGCGGGCGCGGCCGCATCGCTCGAGGACCAGGCACGCCTGCTCGACGAAACCGTGGCCGTGTTCCGCCTCGCGACCGATGCCCGCTCGGGATCGACACGCGCCCCGGCGCCGCCGTCGATACCGCGAATTCATTCGATCGGCCATACATGACCCCCATCGATTGCCTACCGAATACACCCACGATGCGCGAGCTTGCCGGGCACACGATCGTCGGCACGACTCGGAGCGGAAAGCCTTTTCGCCCCGGCGACTGGGCCGAACGCCTCGCCGGCGTCATTACGCTGTTCGTCAAGGAGCGGCGCCCCGGCGGCACCGTCGCGTCGACCTGGCTCGCCGTGCCGTTCGTGCGCGGCGGCGTGAGATGCTTGGGCGTGTCAGGCGAACTGGCCGATATTTGCCCCGAGGCCTTCGAGTTCGTCATGCGATTCGCTGCGGAAAACGACCTGCCCGTCGAAGCGCCGAAATAGGGCGTGGCCGGCAGCGCCGAGCGATGCCGCCGAGGATTCATCCGATTTTGCTCCGAGAAACCTCGGACTTTAGTCCGAGGAGGTAAGGAGCGCCGCCGCAAGGCGGCATTCCCGAGTTAGCATTCGCGGCATGGTCTTGGTCTACCGCTATCGCGTGAAATCTCTCAACGGTTTGCT
>NZ_JBQCHR010000015.1:0-43627 GCF_051954495.1 Trinickia sp. | reverse complement strand
GACCGTCCGGAACTGACGAGCGCGAACATCATCGTGTCGGGCGGACGGGGCCTGGGCAGCGGCGAGAACTATACGAAGGTGCTCGAGCCGCTGGCGGACAAGCTCGGCGCGGCGCTGGGCGCCTCGCGCGCGGCGGTGGATGCGGGCTACGTGCCGAACGACTATCAGGTCGGTCAGACGGGCAAGATCGTCGCGCCGCAGCTGTACGTGGCGGTGGGCATCTCGGGCGCGATTCAGCACTTGGCCGGGATGAAGGATTCGAAGGTGATCGTGGCGATCAACAAGGATCCGGAAGCGCCGATCTTCAGCGTGGCCGATTACGGTTTGGCCGCCGACTTGTTCACCGCGGTGCCGCAGTGGGTCGACTTACCGGCATGAACGCCATGCAACGCGCGCGCTCGGAAGCTGCTGCTCAGGCCAACGCGGACGATGCGTCCGTGTGGCGTTGGTTCTCCGCGCTATTGGAGGAGCGCCGCATTCGTTGGCGTTACACGTTCGATAGCTGGATCGTGAGCGTCGACCGGACGCACGTCGCCAGCGAGGCGACGTTCGACGGTGCGATTCGCGCCGCGAAATACGAAGCAGAGCAGCGTGGCGTCGGCCAATCCAACGCCTGCCCAACGCCGGGCCGGCCACGTCTGAAATTATCCATGCATGTGAGGCAATGATGCAGTTTGAAACGATAGGAATCGTCGGCGCGGGGCAGATGGGCGCAGGGATCGCGCAAGTATGCGGCGCGGCTGGCCTGAGCGTCGTGCTCAACGACGTCGACCCGCATGCGCTCGAACGCGGCGTCGAAAGAATATCGGCGAACGTCGAGCGGCTGGTTTCAAAGGGCAAGCTCGCGCCCAACCAAGCCGAGGACGCGCTGGCGTGCATCGAGGCGTCGCCCGACGCGAGTGCGCTGACGACATGCGACATCGTCATCGAAGCCGCAACGGAAAACATTCGAATCAAGCAGCAGATCTTGCGCGAGCTGGATGCCGTCGTCAGGCCCGATGCCATCGTGGCGACGAACACCTCATCCGTTTCGATCACGCAACTCGCGGCGACGCTTTCCGACCCGTCGCGATTCGTCGGCATGCACTTCTTCAATCCCGTTCCCGCGATGGCGCTCGTCGAAATCATCCGCGGCATGCAAACGAGCGACGCGACGTTCGATACGACGGTCGCGCTGGCCGAGCGTCTCGGAAAATCCGCGATACAAGTGAAGAATGTGTCCGGCTTTGTCGTCAATCGCATCCTCGTACCGATGATCAACGAAGCGATCTTCGCGTTGCAGGAGGGCGTGGCGAGCGCAGAGGAAATCGATGCCGGGATGCGGCTAGGCGCGAATCATCCGATGGGGCCCTTGGCGCTCGCGGATTTGATTGGGCTCGATACCGTGCTTTCGATCATGGAGATGATTCAGCGAGCGTTCGGCGACACGAAGTATCGGCCGGCGACGAGGCTCAGGGAGATGGTCGACGCCGGTCACCTCGGCCGAAAGACTAAGCGGGGCTTTTACTCCTACTGACAGCGGCGCGTTCACGCGGTGCGCCGGCAAGTGCGCGTGTGCTGCCCCTGTGGATCATCGTCGCGGTGGCGATGGATGCGTAAGGCGCCCCCGCTGCCGCGTTCTGGCGAATTTGATGCACGAACCAAAGCCCGCATGCGGTGGCCAAGTCGTGAACGGGCAGGCCGATAGTCGTGAGCCCTGGGCCCCACCAACTGAACCCGACTTCGTCGCCGAACCCTACGACGGACAGTTGATCGGGAACGGCGATACGGCGCGCCATCAGAGCTTCGAGGATCCCTTGCGTGATTCGCACCGAACCCGCCACGACCGCCGTGGGCGGCATGGGCGCCGACAGTAACTCGCCCATGGCTTCCCGGCCGAAATCGACCGAGCCCGGAGGGCCGAGTCGAACAAGATCGGGGCCCGGACGCGCATTGCGAGGCAATGTCTCGATCGCCCTCTGATACCCCGCAAGGCGCGCCGCGCCCGTGGGCAGTTCGTCGGTGCCGCCGAGGTAGGCGATACGCTGATGGCCGAGCGCGATCAGATGGTTCGTCGCATCGAATATCGCCTGCGTATCGTCGATCCCGAAAAATTGATCTCCGATGGCCGCCTGCCGACGAATCAATTGAACATGCGGCGACAACTTGAGCAGCCGTACGGATTCTCGATGCGGACGTGCGGTGGGAACGATGATGATACCCGCGACGTTCGCGCTCGCCAGCTCGCGGATGTGGTGCAACTCGACCATGCGGTCGTCTTCGGTTTCCGACAGCGTGAGTTGAAACCCCGCGCTCTGCACGCACTTGGACAATGCATGCGCGATGGTGGAATAAAAGCTGTTGCGAATATCCGGCAGCACGAGACCGACGAGATTGCTCGATACACCTCGCATCATGCGCGCTGCGAGATTGGCCACATAGCCCATTTCGTCGGCGACTTCCGTGACCTTCTTCTTCGTGGCGGCGCTGATTCGCGGATCGTCGGCGAGGGCGCGGCCGACGGTCGACGGGGAAACCTGTAGACGAGCGGCGATGTCTTTGATGGTGATCATGGCGTTCAAGGGAGGCGAATCCGGACAAACGATAGCACACCGGAACGTCGAGCGCTGCTGTCCTGTGACTGCCGTCCGTTACACGCGCTCCGCTTGCGGGGAGCCGGAATAGCATGGCATGAAGTTGGTTCTCAGTGCTTACGTAAGCATTGAATTGGTGGATATACGCATTTGACATCGAGAGAACGCGCATCTAATCTACGCTAACGTTAGCATTGAACGTGCGCGGCAGTGACGAACGGAAAACCGTCAAGGCAGGTTGCACGGAGGAGAAGCAAGTGCTTGTCGAGGACAGATCCCTGCGTTGTGTGGTCGAGAAGTGGTTCGGCAGGGGCTCGGGCGAGCCGATCCATGTGAGTCGTGTACCGCACGTCCGGCGCGATCGGCAGCGCAACCGCTGCGTTTGCGTATGCCTGCCGCGCCCCGCTTGCTCAGTCACGATCTTTTTCTTCCGACATGACGACGGCAGTTGGAGCGTCGTTCCGCCGACGCGCTAGCGCCGCCCGCGTTCCCTCATCAGACGAAAGACAACTCTAGGAGACACCTCATGACCGCGCCTCACCATGACATCGGTTACGAGCGAAAGACGCTCGTGCTGCTGGGCCTTGGATTCGGATTGGTCGGCTTCGACCGGTGGCTGATGGCCCCCATGTTTCCCTACATGATGAAGGACCTGCGGCTCGACTATTCCCAGTTGGGCAGCCTGATCGGCGTGCTAGGCGTCGCATGGGGCCTATGGTCCATCGTCATGGGGCCGGTTTCGGATCGCATCGGCCGCAAGAAGATTCTCGTCGCCACGATGATCGTCTTCTCCATCCTGTCGAGCCTGTCCGGCTTCGCCACCGGCTTTGCCAGTCTCTTGCTGTTGCGCGCGGCGATGGGCGTCGCCGAAGGCGCGTTCACGCCGGCGAGTCTGGCCGCGAACAGCGAGGCCTCACGCCCGGCGCGCCGCGGGCTCAATCAAGGGCTTCAACTGAGTATGATCCCGCTCGTGGGCCTTGGCTTCGCGCCGATCGCGGCCACCCAGTTGCTGAGGATCGTGCCGTCGTGGCATTGGGTCTTCATGATCTCGGCCGTGCCGGGTTTGATCGTGTCGGCGCTCATTGCGCGTTCGCTGCGCGAGCACGGCCGAGGCGGCGCATCGACGCTCGGCGCGAGCGCCGCCAAGGTACGCTGGACGCAACTACTGCGTACGCGCAACGTACTCGTCGCCACGGCGGCGATCTTGTGTGCGATGGGCGGCATTTTCGTGATGGGTGCAATGGTCCCGACTTATCTCGTCGCCGATCTTCATCTCGATACGCGGAGCATGGGTTTCGTCGCGTCGGCGATCGGCTTCGGCGGCTTTGCCGGTTCGTTCGTGTTGCCGGGCGTGTCCGATTACCTGGGCCGGCGCCCGACCGCCTTGTTCGGTTTCGCCGCCGCGACGCTGCTGCTCTATTGCTTCGCTCGTACCGGGCCCAATCTTCCGCTGTTGTTCGCGCTGCTCTTCGGCGTCTCGATGTTTTCCATCGGATTGCTGTCGCTGTTGAGCGGTCCGGTGGCGACCGAGGCGGCTCCGCCTGGCCTCGTCGCGTCGGCCATCGGCTTCGTGTCGGGTGTCGGCGAAACGTTCGGGGGCGGGGTGGCGCCCGTGATTGCGGGCTTCATCGCGCAGCACTACGGCCTGGCGCGGACGCTCGACTTTGCGTTCTACAGCCTCGTGGCGGGAGCGGCGGCGGTCGTACTGCTCGTTGAAACCGCGCCGCGCCGGCGCACGGCCTGCCCTCGCGAGGGCGACGTCGTCGCTGTGCCTTCCGCTAATGACCTTTGAACCCTTATGAACCCCGTGCTCGTGAACGTTTCGACCGCTGGCTGCGCTCCGTTTCCGGGGTTGCTTTTCGAGGGGCGGGTCATGGCATTGGCGTATTGGCGTGGCGAAGGCTTGCGCGGGACGTCGTCGGTGTTCGAATTCATCGCCGAATGGGCCGCTAATGCGGCCCCGCTCAAGCGCCTGTGCGCGTCTTCAGCCGTGCGCTCGCTGATTGCCGAGCGCGGCGTCGAGACGGCCGCATTCGCGCTGCATGCGCCGATCTCGCCCCGCCAGGTGTACTGCACGATCGGGAATTACCGCTGTCAGGTCGTGCAAGCCGCTCTGGATGCGGGCGGCGGCGCACACGAACGTGACTGCCGTGAGGCGACGCTCGCATGCATCGAACAACGGCGTCGAGACGGTGCGCCCTATGTCTGCTTGAAGGGGACCGCCGCGGTCGCCGGACCGTTCGATCCGTTGCTCGTCGAAGCTGACATGTCGACCCTCGATTGGGAAGTCGAAATCGGCGTGGTCATCGGGCGACCCGCGCGCAACGTCGAGCCCTCGCGGGCGCTCGAGTACGTAGCGGGCTATTGCGTGGTGAACGACATCACTTTGCGCGAGCGCGTAACGAGACACGATCTGCCGACGCTTGGGACGGATTGGCTGCGATCGAAATCGAGAGAAGGCTGGCTGCCGGCCGGCCCTTGGCTCGTGCCTGCTTGGCAGGTCGAGCATCCCTCGGCATTGCGCCCATGGCTGCGTCTGAATGGCGCGTCGATGCAGGACGGCTTTGCCGGCGACATGATTTTCAGTATTGCGGAGCAGATCGCGTATCTGTCGACGCACACGTCTTTGCAACCGGGCGACTTGATCTGCACAGGCACGCCCGCCGGAATCGGCGCGCACTACGGCCGCTACCTGCGAGCCGGTGATGTCGTCGAGGCGGGCGTGTCCTTGCTGGGCGCTCAGCGAGTCGTCTGCGTGAATTCGCTCGTCGCCGCGGAAGACATAGGAGAGAGAACTTGAATCACATGAGCTGCACCGGCCGAGCGCGCGCCGGAAACCGGACGAACGAAACCACCGCGGCGCGGGCGCGCGGGCGTGGACACGACAGCGTCTACACGCCGATAGCCATCGCACTGCATTGGATCGTCGCCGCGATGATTTCGGGGGGATTTGCCCTCGGGTGGGTCATGACGCGCATTCCGGGCATTACGCCCGACAAGCTGCGCTTTTACTCGTGGCATAAGTGGATCGGCGTGACGGTGCTGGTGCTCGCCCTGCTGCGAATGCTGTGGCGTGCGACGCATCGGCCGCCGCCGCTACCCGAAAGCACGAGTGCGTGGCAGCGCGGCGCGGCCCATGTCGTGCACCTCGCGCTCTATGCGCTGATGGTCGCGATTCCGGTCTCTGGCTATTTCTACAGTTCGGCGGCGAACGTGCCGGTCGTCTACCTTGGCCTCGTGTCGTTGCCGACGATCATCGCGCCCGATCCGGCACTCAAGGTCTGGCTCAAGACCGTTCATGTCGCACTGAACTACGGGCTCTTCGCGCTCGTTCTCGGGCATGCCGCCGCGGTCGTCAAACATCATTGGATCGACCGGGACGGCTTGCTCCGCCGTATGTTGCCTTTTCTCAAGTAATGAAGGATTAGCAATGAAGCAATCGTTTCACCATTGCATCGCGTCGGCCCTGATTTTTTTCGCCATCGCCATGCCGAGCGGTGCGCGCGCCGAAGTCGATCTAAACAAAAGCTTGATCACGGCGATATCGAAGCAGATGAACGTTCCCGTGGAGGGTGTTTTCAAGAAGTTCAGCGCGAGCGTGCACTTCGACCCGTCCGCGCCTTCTTCCGGCAGCGCGCAGCTGACGGTCGATGTCGGCAGCTACGACCTGGGGGATCCGAGCTACGACAGCCAGGTGATCGGCAAGGACTGGTTCGATGCGCAAACTTACCCGACCGCGACGTTCGTATCGAGTGCGATCGCCGCGGCCGGCGGCGGCCAGTATCGGGTCACGGGCAAGCTCACGATCAAGGGCAGATCGGCCATGGTTGTCGTGCCCGTGACGCTCACGCAGACGGAGAACACGCAGGCGCTGGACGGCGCATTGCCAATCAAGCGCTCGCAATTCGATATCGGCACCGGCGAGTGGAAAGACACATCGATCGTGGCGGACGAGGTGACGATCAAATTCCACCTCGTGGCGACGAAGTTCTGAAGCAATTCCATCTATCACAAGGAGGAGACAATGAGCAAACGAAAATGGTTCGCCACGGCTGGCGTCATTGCGGCGGCGACTTCGTGTTCGATCGACGCTTTCGCCACGACCTATCAACTCGACCCCACCCATACCTACCCCAGCTTTGCGGTCGATCACTTCGGCGGCGTTTCGATTTGGCGCGGAAAATTTACGAAGTCGAGTGGGGTAGTGACGCTCGATCCCGCGAAGAAGACAGGTTCGGTGGAAGTCTCGATCGATCCATCGTCTATCGACACGGGCAATGCGCAACTCGACCGCAACCTGCAGGGTAAGGACGGGTTCGACACGAAAACATTCCCTAGCGCGACTTATAAAGGCGATCGTATCGAGTTCGATGGCGATCGGCCCGCCGAGGTGATCGGCGCATTGACGCTGCACGGTGTGACACGCCCGGTCAACCTGAAGATCGAGTCGTTTAAGTGCATTGTCAATCCGTTCTTCAAGCGCGAGGTGTGCGGCGTCGAAGCGAGCGCGCAATTCAATCGCGCCGATTTCGGCATCGACATGGGGCAAAAGCTGGGGTTCGACATGCTCACGAAGCTGCATATCCAAGCCGAAGGGGTCAAGCAAGACTAGAAAGGCTAGACCATCAGGATCGATCGCCCCATCCATCCGAGCAAACAAAAATCCCATCGAATCTTCATTTCGTGTAGGGACACGCAGCCAATCCTTCCGTAGTCTCGCCCCTGGATAGCCACGGCGCTGTGCCTCGCACGGCGCCTTTTTATTTCCGGACAAGGCAAGCCATGAAACTGGTCCATCAGCTCCCGTTGGCGCTGGGCGTCACGTTGCTCGTCGCATCGGCGGCGGGTCTCTTCGGGGTCTATCAGATGAACGCGGCCGCGAACATTTATGCGCGGCTCATCGAAGTGAACGGCATGCAGGCGCGTCAAGTGGCCGATGCGCAGATCGACTACAAAAACGAAGTCCAAAACGGCAAGGACATTCTCATACGAGGCGGGAATCCCGAGCAATACGCGAAATACTGGGGCGGTTTTCAGAAATACGAACAAGCCACGCAAACGGCGACGGACAAGCTCGCAGCCGAGTTGCCGCCCGGCGAAGCACGCTCGAAGATCGAGCGGTTCAATGTGCTGCATCGGCACTTGGGCGAAGCGTTTCGCCAGGCGCTCGAGCAATTCAAGGCCTCGGGGTTCGACATCGCCGTCGGCGACAAAGCGACGGACGGTCTCGACCGCGAGGCGGTGATCACGCTGCGCGTGGCCGGGGAAAAGATCGTCGAAGAAACGATCGCGGCCGACGCTCGGGCGAAGGCGCGGCAAAAGCGCGCCGCGCTCATCAGCTTCGCGGCCATGGCCGCCACCTTACTGGCGGGCATGGCGGGCGCGGTGTTGTTCTCGCGAGCGATCACGCGCAAGCTCGGCGGCGAGCCCGACGATGCGCGCGACGCGGCGCGCGAGATCGCGACGGGCAACCTGGCCGTCGACGTGCGCTTGACGCCGGGCGATACCGACAGCCTCATGGCGGCGATGAAATCGATGACTGAATCGCTTTGCGCCATCGTCGGGCAAGTGCGTCACAGCAGCGACGCCATCGCGTCGGGATCCTCGCAAATCGCGTCCGGCAGCGCCGATCTGAGCCAGCGCACGGAGGAACAAGCGAGCGCACTTCAGCAAACGGCCGCATCGATGGAGGAACTCAGCGCAACGGTCAAGCAAAACGCGCAGAACGCCACGCAAGCGAGCCGCCTCGCCACCGCCGCTCGCGCAGTCGCGATGAAGGGCGGGAAGGGCGTGGAGGAAGTGGTCGAGACGATGAAGGGCATCAGGGACAGCGCCCGCAAGATCGCCGACATCATCGGCATCATCGACGATCTCTCGGCTCAAACGAATATTCTCGCGTTGAATGCGGCCGTTGAGGCGGCGCGCGCGGGCGAGCAAGGCAGAGGTTTCGCGGTCGTCGCGAGCGCGGTGCGCAGCCTGGCTCAACGCAGCGCGCAAGCCGCGAACGAAATCAAGGCACTGATCTCGGAGAGCGTCGAGCGTGTGAACGACGGCGCCGCGCTCGTCGACGGCGCGGGGGCGACCATGACCGAGGTCGTCGGCGCGATTTCCCGCTTGGCCGTCATCGTCGGCGAGATCAGTAGCGCGAGCGCGGAACAGAGCGTGGGCGTCGAGCAGGTGGGCAAAGCCGTCGGCCAGATGGATCAGACGACGCAGCGCAATGCCGCACTGGTGGAAGAGAGCGCCGCCGCGGCCGAAAGCCTGAAATCGCAGGCTGCACAGCTCGTTGCTTGCGTGGCGCGGTTCAGGTTTTGATTCTCGGCATGCCGATCGAACGTTCGACGGTCGAGTCGAAGGTACGTCGGCGGTCGGTCGCCCGTCTCGCAGGGCGGTTCCTTCGCCTACGAAGCCGTCAGTGTCTCTCGCTTCGCTAGCGTCGGAAACAGCTTCATCCAAAGCGCGACGATGCATATCGTCCCCATCCCGCCGATCAGCACCGAGGGGACGGCGCCGAACCAACCGGCGGTCACGCCCGATTCGAACTCGCCCAACTGATTCGACGCGCCGATGAAGATGGCGTTGACCGCGCTGACTCGGCCGCGCATGTCGTCCGGCGTATCGAGCTGAACCAGCGACTGGCGCACGACGACGCTGACCATGTCGAAGGCGCCCGAGAGCGCCAAGGCGGCCAGCGACAACGCAAAGGAGCGCGAGAGCGCGAATACCAGCGTCGCCAGACCGTAACACGCCACCGATCCGAACAGCATCTTGCCCGCGCGCCGTTCAATGGGATGACGGGCCAACGACAGCGACACCAGCAAGGCGCCTACCGCGGGCGCGGATCTCAGCAGCCCGAGGCCCCACGAACCGACATGCAGGACATCGCGCGCGAAGATCGGCAACAGCGCCGTGGCGCCGCCGAACAGCACGGCCAACAAGTCGAGCGAGATGGCCCCGAGCACCTGCTTCCGTCGCCAGATGAAGCGGATGCCGGCAAATAAAGTTTGCAGCGTGACCGGTTCGCGCGCGGGCCGCGAGTAGTCGTAGCGAACCAGGTAGATCATCACGACTGCGAACGCGCACATCGCCGCGCACGCGCCATAGACGGCTGCCGCGCCCGCCACATAGATGAAGCCGCCCACCGCCGGCCCGAGGATCGTGGCAAGTTGGGATCCCGCTGAATTGACGGCTAACGCGCGCGGGAAGGCGGACAACGGAACGAGTGCCGGCAGCAGCGCTTGCTGGGTGGGCAACTGAAACGCTCTGGCCGTGCCGAGCGCAACCGAGGCGATGAGCAGCATATCGCGGCCGAGCCAGCCGAACAGCGTTCCGAACGTCAGCAGCAGGGCGACGCAGCCCTGCGCCGCTTGGCATGCGACCAGCACGTATCGCCGATCGTATCGATCCGCGACATGGCCGACGACGAGGCACAGCGCCAGCGCCGGTACGAATTGCGCGAGACCCACGAGGCCGAGATCGAACGCGCTGTGGGTGATGTCGTACATCTGCCAGCCGACGATGACCATCAGCATCTGGATCGACATCGTCGTCGCAATGCGATTGAACAGGAAATACCGGAAAGACGGAATGTCGAGCACCGTGTTCTTCATTGACGGGTAGCGTCCTGACGCAAAACGCATGACATGAGAGCACGGCATTGTAAATGCCGACGACCGATCCGGTCGCGAACGCGAGACGAAGCAGCGGTATGGGGCCTAGCGAAAGGGGGCGACGCTTGTACACAAAAATGATTCTCACCGGCAGTTTTCATTGCCGACCGGGTATTCGTTAGACTAATCTTCTTACTCCGCCGCAACGGTTAGGGACACCACACAAGGAGACTAGGATGAGCGACCCGTACATCGGTGAAATCCGGATGGTCAGCTTCAAATTCGCGCCTTACGGCTGGGCGTTGTGCCAAGGCCAAACAATGCAGGTGGGGCAGAATCAAGCCCTCTATTCGCTGATTGGGAATCTATACGGCGGCACCGCGCCCACGACGTTCCAACTGCCGAATTTTTGCGGGCGCAGTCCCGTAGGCGCCGGTATCGGCCAAAATTTGACGCCGATGCAGCTAGCCGCGTCCGGAGGCGCGGAAAGCGCCACGCTGACGATTCCGCAAATGCCGCTGCATTCGCATTCGGCGTCAGTCTCGGGCTCGGGGTCGTCGGTGCAAATCAGCGTGCCGGCCTCGACCAGCACCACTAATTTGCAGCAACAGCCTGGCACGAACACCGTGCTCGCGGCCGGCATGGCATCGGGCCATGCCACGACGCAATACACCACGAGTGCGCCGAACACGACGTTGGCTCCGTTCAACGCATCGGCCAATATCGACATTACCTCGCTCACCATCGGATCGACGGGCGGCGTGAGTCCCGTGCCGCTGCGCAATCCCTATCTTGTCGCGAATTTCGTGATCGCATTGACGGGCATCTATCCGACGCCGGATTGACCCACACCTCGCGGACCGGCGTACCCGTCGGTCCGGGCGCTTCTTTCCCATCGCCGAAACGCTTGCCGGAGCATGTCTGAATACGACGCTCCGCGCCTGTCCCGTACCGCCATCCCACTCTTCTTACAGGGCTCCCGCCTAAGCGCCGTTCAGGCGTTTTCGCGCAGGCGTATCGCCGCGCAACACGCGGTTGCAAATTAATACTGCTTCGACTAGCATACAGCTGGTTTCAATTTAAAACCGCTTAGACGGACGTCGCAGCCCGCATGTCGACATCCGTTTGGTCGCCGGTCATGACCCGCTGCTCGCCACGGCGCACCCGGCCGATGGCGCAACCGGCCCGCTAACATCGATTTGGGAAGAACGACCCATGGACATTTCCTACACTCGCTCTAGTCGAAACTCCATTGCACTGGCGGCGATCTGTTTAGCGCAGCTCATGTTCGCTTTGGAAATATCGAGCGTGCCCGTTATCTTGGCCACGCTTGAAAAGCTGTTGCATGCCGATTTCAAAGATCTGCAATGGATCATGAATGCCTACACCATCGCATGCACCACGGTGCTGATGGCGGCCGGCACGCTCGCCGACCGGTACGGCAGAAAATTGATGTTCATTCTGAGCCTCACGGTCTTCGGCATCGCCTCGCTGATCTGCGGCCTCACACATAGCGCACCGCTCTTGATCGCGGCGCGCTTCGTTCAGGGCATGGGTGGCGGCTCGATGTTCATCTGCATCATCGCCATCCTGTCCAATCAGTTCAAAGAGGGCGCGGAGCGCGTCAAAGCCTTCGGCATCTGGGGCATTTTCCTGGGCTTCGGGTTGGGCTTCGGGCCGATGATCGGCGGGGCGATCGCCGCGCTATCGGGTTGGCAATGGGTGTTCTTGATTCACGTCCCGCTCGCTATCCTGGTTCTGTTCCTGGCGTTCGGCAGCGTGGAGGAATCGAGCGACCCCGATGCCAAGAAGCTCGACATCCTCGGTATCGTCACGTTGTCGCTCGCGGTGTTCGGGCTGACGTACTACATCACGCAGGGTTCCGAACTCGGCTTTACGAGCCGCGGCGCGCTCTACATCATCGCCGCCACGATCGTCAGCTTCATCGTCTTCGTGCTCGTCGAGCAAATCAACGCGCATCCGATGTTCGATTTCTCCGTGTTTCGGATTCGAAGGTTTTCCGGTGCGATCATGGGTTCGGTCGGCATGAACTTCAGTTTCTGGCCGTTCATCATCTTTCTGCCGATCTTCTATCAAACGGGCCTTCATTACGACGTCGTCACCGCGGGCCTCTCGCTGCTCGCCTACACGTTGCCGACCCTCGTCATTCCGCCCCTGGCCGAGCGTCTCTCGCACCGCTATCAACCCGGCGTCATCATCCCGCTCGGCATGTTCACGATCGGGCTGGGTTTCATTCTGATGCGCTACGGCGCCGTGTCCTCGATCGCCAGCGGGTGGACCATGCTGCCGGGTTCGCTGATCGCCGGCATCGGGCTGGGCCTCACCAATACGCCGACGACGAACACGACCACGGGCTCGGTGCCGTCCAATCGGGCCGGGATGGCCTCGGGCATGGACATCAGCGCTCGCTTGATCAGCCTGGCGATCAACATCGCCGTAATGGGCTTCGTGCTCGTAGCCGGTATCGTCGATCACCTGCAGAACGCGCTGCCCAATACGCTCAGCGCGGCCGATCTGCAATCGCTCGCCGAACGCATCGCCGGCGGCGGCAGCATCGAATCGCTCGGCCAGCATTTCCCCATGCTGACGCAAGCCGATCCGTCCGGTTCGATCCTGCATGCCGCGTTGGTCGAAGGCTTTAGCTGGCTCATGCTTTACGGCGGCTTCAGCGTTTGGGTGTTGGGCGCGATCAGCTTCCTCATCTTCGCGCCGCGCAAGGCTGAACAGCAAGTTCGCACCTGATCCAGCAACACGTCCGGTCGCGTCGCCGATCCATTGATTTTCGGCGACGCGGCTCGACAAGAGGCTGCCCCCCCGGCGGACGCCCGGCGCAATGCGCCCGAGCCACGCCAACTCCCTTTTCGTTTGCCGAGACATTCAATGAACGATCTTTTGAGCAAGGTGCTCGAGGCCTACGGCGGCCTCGATCGCTGGAACGGGTTCAGCGAACTGGCCGTGAAAAGCGCGACCGGCGGGCCTTTCTGGCCGTCGAAAGGCATTCCTGAAAACCACGGATGGGGCAACGTCACGATCAAGACGGCGCAAGAGTGGACCAGCATCGCGCCGTACGACGCCCCCAACCATCGCATGACGTTCACGCCCACGCGCGTGGCGATCGAGGACTACGATCATCAGCTCGTCGAGGAATTGCGCGATCCGCGCGCGTCGTTCGCGGGCTATGGGCCAGCCACGTACTGGGACATGATGCACCGCGCGTATTTCAATGGCTATGCGCTGTGGACCTACTTGGCTACGCCGTTTCTGCTTGCGATGCCCGGCGTTCGAACCCAGGAGATCGCGCCGTGGTACGAGGACGGCGAGGTGTGGCGCGTATTGAACGTCGTGCTGCCCGAGACGCTCGCCAGCCACAGCGCCGAGCAGAATTTCTACTTTGGGCCGGACTACCTGCTGCGGCGGCAGGACTACCACTTGGAGCTGTCGGGCAATGCCCAGGTGGCGCACTACGTCTCGGACTACGTCGAAGCGCAAGGCTTGCGCTTTCCCACACGTCGCCACGCGTATGCGCGCGGCGCGGATGGGCAGCCCGACCGCAACCGCTTGCTCGTGTGGATTCGGTTCGACGACTTCCGCCTTCGCTAGCGTCTGCGGGGCAATACGGGCCGCTCGGCGGGGCGGGGCGGGACACGGCAGCGTTCGCATGCATACGGCGCAACCCTATTTGTCCAGTCCGAACGCGAGTTTTATAATGGAACCACTTGCCCCGTGGCTTCGCGCGATCTCGTCGTATGAAGTAGCGGTGCGTTCATGGTCCGTCGAGTCGAGGAAGATCGAAACATGATGCCCGAGAATACGTCGTGTCGACGTATGCGATCGGAGACGGCCGGACCAGTGTGTTTACATGAAACTGGAGGGCCGCGATGGTAAAGCGAACGAGTCACAAGGGAACGTCTTGTCCGATTGCAAGACCCTTGGACGCGATTGGAGACTGGTGGTCCTTACTGATCGTTCGCGACGCCTTCGATGGCCTACAGCGTTTCGGCGAGTTCCAGAAAAACCTGGGCCTCGCCAAGAACATCCTGACCACGCGGCTGCGCAATCTCGTCAATCACGGCATTCTCGAAACCGCGCCCGCCTCCGATGGCAGCGCCTATCAGAAGTACGTGCTAACCGAGAAAGGCAAGGGGCTCTTTCCGCTGCTCGTGGCGCTGCGGCAGTGGGGCGAGGAATATTTTTTCGAGAACGACGAATGCCAGGTCTGTCTCGTCGACAAGCAGCAAAGCTTGCCTGTCAGGCGGCTCGAACTGCGTTCGCAAGACGGCCGATTGCTCGGGCCGGACGATACGATGGTCAAGGCGGCCGGCGACATCGATTGTCCGCGCACGGAAACCTCGCCGGAAGCCGATCTGTACGAAGCGGGCTGAGGGCGCCCGGCCCCGGGGAATGTCGCGGGTCGACCGGCCGGCGCAGTTGGTTGCGCGCACAACTACACGGCCGGTAGGGGTGTCATATCCCACGTCACCGGCCCCTGCGCGCATCGTGAACCTGCCATGAGTATCGGTGCGTTCTTTCTTCGGCTTTTCTCTTCGACCATACCCAACTTTCAGTCATCGTCCGCGTACAGCCATTCGCTTTAGTCGCTGTTAACCGCTTCGGCACCTGCGCGGCACTGCCCGATGAATTAACTCGTCTTACGGTACGTTCGCCTTAAGTGCTTACCCAATTTTTAAAAGTAAAACAAATTCCCATTCGGAAAATAATCAGCGCAATCGAAAGATCGCCTCTTGGAATAATCCAGCGGAGATTTCAGTATTCTGGGCAGCTGTTATGCGGATCGTCGCATTAAGCGTTCAATTAACTTTGCTTCGTCGAAAACGTTATTAATAGACTGATCTGTCTATAAAATCACTAAAAATTCATAAACGAACCAGTTGCAAATTGAAACCCTATGCCCTATAGTTACCCGCAGCTACCCGGCACGACTGAATAAGACGCGGCCTCCTGTTTCACATCCTCGGTTTTTCTTCCCGGAAGAAGAATCATAACTGGAGTTGTCATGCATACGGTAAAGCTCATGCCTCAGAGCGTGGAGGTGGTATTGCCGCATGGAAGTCCATTGACGGAGCTCGAATTCGAGCTTTACGGCCAGGAATCGATCCCATTCGGCTGTAAAGCCGGTGTCTGCGGCGCGTGCGTAATTGAGATATTAGATGGAATCAATTATCTCGGCGCGAAGCAAAAAGAGGAGAAGGATTTTCTTGAAACGCTCGGATATCCGGGTGAAACGTTCAGGCTTGCGTGTCAGTGTCATCTCAGCGGCGCGGTAACGATTCAAGTCGCTTCGCGGTAGATTCAAACGGACGGTCTTGTCGATTAGGGTTTTCGCGTAGTCGTTTCTTCTCAATTCATTAAGGAAGGAATCATGGGCAATCGCGTTAAAAATGCGGGCTTGGGCAACCGCACACCTTATCTCAATGCTCAACGGTCGCTCGAAGTGCGCAGTGAAATCGATTCGATTATCGATGCGCAAATCGATAACTGGTATGAAACGGTGCCGTACGCGGCGCATCTCGAGGGTAAGAAGGTCGATTCCGACTATTACAAGCGCCATTTGATCGAGACGGCATGGCGTATTCGCCTACTGCGCGTGTCGGAGTCGAAGACGCTCGCCGAAGTGGCCAAGCAAAGCCCCGAAGCCGCGCAGATTTGGGCCAACTACGAGCGCGAGGAAATGTTGCACGACGAGCTCTTCATCCAAGACCTGGAAAGAGCCGGCGTGTCTCGCCAGCAGTTCCTCGATACGGAGCCGTACCTGTCCACCAAGCTGCTGACAGGCTACTTCTCCTATCTGCTCGATCACGAAGGCCCGCTCGGCGTGATCGCCTACTCGTATCTCGTCGAATACGTGAACGTCAAACTCGAGCCGCGCAAGCTCAAGGCGCTCAAGGAATCGGTGGGCGAAACGAACATCACCGGTCAAATCGCGCATTCGCATACCGACATCAACGACGACCATCCGGGCGAAGTCTGGGCCGCCGTGCGCTACCTGATTCGCGGCGAGGAGGACATCGACGCGCTCAAGCGCTACCTGCGCGAGCACCAGAGCGTGCTGGCGCTCTACTTCAAGGAGCTTTACGAAGACAAGATCGAACCGACTCTCAAGGCCGCGGCCTGACGGTCGAGAAGGAGACATGGCGATGGCGAACTACGGCGTTCTGATCTTGAGTCATTGCGGTTTTTCGTTCGCGGAGGATCTGATCGCGACGATCAAGTCGCGCGGCTTGCAAGCGTTCGTGCTGAGCTCCCTGCCGCTGCCCGAGCATGGAGAGGCAAGGCTGGAAAAGTTGCGAGGCTTGGCGCAAGCGGTGCTGTCGAGCGACTCGCATGTGCTGAATATCGAGGACGTCGAACGCGCTATCGCTGTGCTGCAAGCGTCGGGACGCAGCATTCGCGCGTGCATCAGCGTGTGGGAAGGCTACCGCGCGTTGATGGCTCACGCGAACCAGCGTCTCGGCGTGGGCGACTTGCCTTCGCAGCGAATCGATTTCCTGCGGGACAAGTTTGCCGTACGCGGCGAGCTGTATCGTACCGGCTTGTCGCGCGTCGCGTCGCGCATCGTGACGCCGGAGGTGCTCGAGGCTCTGAAACGAGAGGGCGGCCGGTACTTCATCAAGCCCGCGCGCGGCATTGCTTCGTACGGCGCGTTTCGGCTCACTGCGGAGACGACATGGGAGCGGCTCGATGCCATCGCGCAACACGCGCAGGAGGACACCGTCTACCAATCGGCGCTGGGCGAGGACGTCACGTTCGTTGCCGAGGACTTTCTGGAAGGCGCCGAATTCAGCTTCGAAGTGCTCGCATCGAAAGGCGCGGTGCACGTTGTGGGGCTGCATGAGAAGTGCGAACTGACGGAGGCGAACGGCACCGTGCTCGAAGACAGCTGCACGAGCCCGCCGGCATCGATCGCGGCCTCGGACATCGCCGCGGGACTGGACTGGCTGCGGGCCGTGTTCGCCCAGCTTCAACTCGATTGGGGATGCTTTCACGTCGAAGCGCGCTTCGACGGCGCACGCTGGGATCTGATCGAGATCAATCCGCGCGTGGGCGGCAGCCTCATCTCGCAGAGCGTCAAAGCGCTGAACGGCGAGGCGGGCATGCTCGAGCTATGGCTTGCCGTGCTGCTCGAGCAAGCCGACGGCGCGCAGTACGCGGGGCTGTCGAGCATGCTCGGGCGTCTCGCATATAAGGACGACGGCGCGGCGCCGACGAGCCTTGCGACGTTCTTCCGCGTCTATTTCGCCGCACCCGGACAGATCGAAAGCATCGAGGTGCGCACAGATGGGCGTCGGCCGGTGGTCGAGCAGATTCTGCTCAAGGCCGGCGACGTCGTGGAAGACACGCCGCGCGAATCCTTCCTCGGGCAATTGCTCTGGCGCATGACGCGCGACGAGCGCGATGCATCGCTCAACGACCTGTTGGTGGAATCGGCCAGCGCGATCGACGTGCGCTACCGGACCCCCTCCCTCGCATTGGAGACTCAATCGTGAACGGCAACCGACCTCTGCTGTTGATTATCGATTACAACCTCACTCGGGTTTCCGACGTCGCGCATATCGCGTCGTATGCACGCGAGCGTCACGGCGCCGAGACCATTCTGATTCGTTCGCAGCCGACCGAGCGCGATCGGCAATTGTGCCATTGCGTGATCGATCTGGATCCGCTCGCGCAGGATTTCGTCGAACAAGCGCTGTTTTATCTGAAGCCATGGCGAGAGCGTCTGCGCGCGGGGATGGTGTTTTCCGACAACGCGGTGCAAAGCGGCGCGGCATTGCTCGAACGCTTGTCGTTGCCCGTCGATTCCGCGGCCCTGGCCGGCAATGCCTACAGCAAGCGCGACTATCGCGTGAGCGAATCGCGTGTTCGCGAACTGCTGGAAGCGCAAAGCGTCATGGTGCCCGACTGTGTGGAGGTGTTCAGCGTCGACGATCTGCGTCGATTCGCCGATACGCATCCCGACGGCTTCGTCGTCAAACCGTCGTGCGAGGGCAACAACCGCGGCGTCATGGTCGTGAAGGCCGGCGATAGCTTGGACACCGCTTTTGCGGCCGTCGAGCCGTACCTGTCCCGCGGGGCGATCTGCGAGACGTTGATCCCGTTCGCCCGGGAATTCTCCTTTGACGGCGTGGGCACGACCGAATTCATCACCGAGAAAGTCAGCGCGAATGGCCGCTATCCCGTGGAGGTGGCGCAAATCCTCCCGGCGCGCCTAACCGCGACCGAGCGGGCGACGATGACGCGCACGGGGCGGCTCGCGAATGTGCTGGTGGGGCAGCAGATGGGGCCGTTCCACAACGAGATCAAGCTGGACGATGCGGGGCGCCAAGCCGCCGTTGTCGAGCCGAATCGCCGGCCCGCCGGAATGAAGATCTGGACGATCGCGCAATACGTCTACAACGTCGATTTCTACGGCCTCTGGGTGGATGCGGCGTTCGGCATCTCGCGCGAGCCCGTACTCTCGGCTTCGGGACGGCGAGCCGCAACGGTCATGCTCGGCGTGCCTTCGGACGGCGCCTTGATGCCGCCGACGCAAGCCGCGGGAGAAGTGCTGTTCGATCGCACGCTGGCGCGCGCCGCGGCGCTGCTCGGCGTCGATTCGATCCGCCGGCTCGAATTCGGCTGGCTAGGCGACGGCGCTCGCCGTATTCCCGCGCTGCCGCGCGACAACGCGGATTTTGCCGCCCAAGCGTGCTTCGTCGCGGACAGCGAGAGCCTAGACATGCGCAGCGCGGTCGCCACGGTGCGCGCGATTTGGCTGTCGGTGCTGGGCGAGGCGCGTGAGGTCTTCGAGCCGCAGCGGTTGGGCAGCACGGAAAGCGTCTCTCTGGCCGCAGCTTGATCGGAGCCTATGACATGAACATTCTCGTCTTGCATCGCGTGCCTTACCCGCGCATCGAGTACGCACGCGGCATCGATCACGACCAGCACAACGTGACGTATTTCGGTGTGCCAGACTTGCTTTCGACGCTCCCCGAGGGGCTGCGATGCGAAAAAGTCGAGCGTCCTGGGAAGGCAGGCACGTTCGAGGAAGCGCAGGCATGGCTCACGCGCACGCCGCGTGTTTTCGACCGCGTCATCGCGTTGTCGGAATACGATCTGCTCGATGCAGCCAAGCTGCGCGCTTGGCTCGTCACGCCCGGCGCCACGTTCGACGAAGTGCGCCTCGTACGCGACAAAGTCGCTATGAAAGAAGCGGTAAGCAAAGCGGGCTTGCGTGTGCCGCGCTTTGTGAGCTTGAGTGCGCTGATGGCATCTTCGGCACGAGCTCAATGGGACGGCGAAACCGTGCTCAAGCCGCGAAGCGGGGCGTCGAGCGAGGACGTCGTGATCTTCGAGACGCTCGAGCAAACGCTCGATGCGATTCGCGAACGCCGCACCGGTGTCGCGCGTCTCGACGGCGAAACGCCTGCGATCGACGATTACGAAGTCGAGGAATTCGTCAGCGGCGACGTGCTTCATTTCGACGGCCTCGTTTCACGCGGCGAGCTGCTGACGCTCACGGCCAGCCGCTATATCGGCACATGCCTTGGGTTCGCGAACGGCCGCCCGCTCGGTTCGTACCACTTCCCGGTCACCCCGCAAACGAGGCAGTGGGCAGCGGCGGCGCTGAAGGCGGTCGGCATTCGTCAAGGCAGCTTTCACTTGGAGGCGATCGAGCACGGTAAGACGCTCGTGTTCCTCGAAGTAGGCAACCGCGTCGGCGGCGCCGATGTCGTTGCGACCTTCGAGTACGCGACAGGCGTGCACATGCCTTCGGAGGAGTTGCGCCTGCTGCTGAACGGTGAGCCCTCTCGTCCGTTGCCGGAAACGCAATCGCAGCCGCGCTGGCACGGCTGGTTCGTTTTCCCCGGGCACACGTTGCAGACCGATGCCTATGAAGGCATCGCGGGCATCGATGCGTTTCGCGGCGATCCGTCGCTCGTTCGTTGGATCGAATTGCCGACCGGGGCGAGCGTGAAGCGAAAGATCACGTATTCCGCGCACGAGGCGCCGCTAGCGGGAATCGTCGCGCACGAGCGATGGGAAGACACGCGCGATTGGATCAGCGCGCTGTTCGCCGCGAGCGACGTCACGCACGTAAGCGCCGCATCGAGATTGCGCACGCGCCCCGATATCGCGCACGCCGCATTGCTTCACACGACCGCGCACCGAGAACTGCGCGTAGCCAACACCGACCGATGACATGGAGTGACGACCGTGAGTACGCAACCGCAATTGAAACCCGACTTCAAACCGCAGCTGCACACGAATTCGCTCGACGACGATAAGGCGTGCAACACGCTGGCCGGCCAGATGGCCTTGAACGCGTTCTATCTGCGCGAGCTGGCGCCGCCGAGCGCCCCCGAAACCGTACCGCTGACCGACGATTACGTGCGCATTCACGATCTCGAGACGCAATGGAGCGACTACGAGCGCTCGCGCATCGAATTGGGCGATCTTCCCGTCAACGCCGACCAGTTCGAAGAGTGGTACGTCGCGCTTCGCAATACGCATCGCAAGGAAGTCGCGCCGTTCTTCGATTTTCTCGCCGAGGAAGCCTCGCTGTCGCAACTGTCGCTGTTCGTCGCGCTGGAGGCGCAGGTCGACGGCCGCTTCGACGACATCATCGCGCTGTCGCAGCTCGGGATGGACGGCGATATGAAGCTCGCCCTCGCGGAAAACTTCTGGGACGAAATGGGCCTGGGCGAGCTCGACGAAATGCATACGCGGACGTTCATGCGCGCGGCGCCGTATTTCCAGGGGCAGCTAGGCGATCTGGACTTGACGGTGGACATGCCTGTCGCTGCGCTCAAGAACGGCAACCTGCTGCTCATGTATGCGCTGCGTCGGCAGCACGTGGGGCGTTTGCTGGGTGCGCTGACGCTGCTCGAACAAACCGTTCCCTATCGCTTCACGAAGATGCTCAAGGGCATGAACCGTCACGACGTGCCGAAGGAGTTTCGCTACTACCACGAACTGCATGTTCCGGTGGATGCGAATCATGGCAAGCAGCTCGTCGCGCGGGTATTGCTACCGCTCGCGCGCAAGAGCCCGAGCATCATCCGCCATCTGTGCGAGGGCTGCCTGGTTCGCTATCAGATCGAGAAAGAGTACTACGCGGGGGCGCGCGACGTGATGGACCGTCGGCTGCATTGACGCAAGACGCGCCGGGCGAGCCGGACGCCCGGCGCTCGGCCTTTCGACGTCGCTTCATTCACGACGCCCGCGAACCTCACGCATCTCACGCATCTCACGAGCCGACCATGCATCCGACACTTGCTTCCGATCTCGCGAACATCGATTCGCTGCTCGAACGTACTCGCCGCTACGCCGTAAAAGCGCTCGCGAGTCTGGACGATCGTCCGGCCGCGCTGGCGCCGCCGCCCGCCACGGTGGAGCCATTGCCGGAGCGGGGCGCGGGACTCGAAGGCGCCCTCGCGCAGTTCGCCGAGCGCTGGGCGCCGGGTTTTTCGGGCAGCGCGGGCCCGCGGTACCTCGGCTTCGTGACGGGCGGCGCGACGCCGGCGTCGGTGGCCGGCGATTGGCTCACGAGCGTCTACGATCAAAACCCCACGGCCGGCATCGACAGCGCCGCGCCCGACCTGGAACGCGAAACGATCGCGCGCTTGCGGACATTGTTCGGCCTGAGCGAAGCTCAGCAGGGCGTTTTCGTCACGGGCGCGACGATGTCCAACTTGGTCGGGCTGGCGCTGGGCCGCGAGTGGCTCGGCGAGCGCAAGGACGTGCGCGTGTTCGAGCAGGGCGTAGGCGCGCTTGGCCGCGTGCATGTGCTGTCGGCTGTGCCGCATTCGAGCATCTACAAGGCGTTGTCAGTGCTCGGCATCGGTCGCCAGGCCGTGCAGAAGGTACCGACGCTGCCGGGCCGGGAAGCCGTCGATATCGGCGCGCTGGAGCGCGCGCTCGAAGCGCTGGGCGGCGAGCCGGCCATCGTCGTCGCCAGCGCGGGCACGGTCAATACGGTCGACTTCGACGATCTACAAGGCATCTACGCGCTCAAGGCACAGTATCCGTTCTGGCTGCACGTCGACGCGGCGTTCGGCGCATTCGCCGCGCTCGACCCCAAGCACGCCCACCTCGTGGCCGGGCTCGACTTGGCCGATTCGATCTGCATCGATCTGCACAAGTGGATGAACGTGCCGTACGACGCCGCCGTGCAATTCACGCGGCGTCGCGATCTGCAGGTGCGCGTATTCCAGAACAGTGCCGCGTATTTGGGCGTGCCGGCGGACAATCCGGACTTCGTTCACCTCACGCCCGAAAACTCTCGCAGGCTGCGGGCGCTCGCGACTTGGTTTTCGCTCGCCGCATACGGCCGGGCGGGGCACGCGGAGATCGTCACACGCAACATCGAGCTTGCGCAGGCGCTGGGTAAGCGGATCGGAGATCAGGACGGTTTTCGCCTGCTTGCGCCGACCCGCTTGAACGTCGTCTGCTTCACGCTCACGCACGACCCCCATGAAGCAAGCATCAACGCGTACGTTCGCGCCGTGAGAGATCTCGGCGACGTGTTCATCACGAGCACGGTCTACGAGGGCACTTGGGGATTGCGAGTCGCATTCACCAATTGGCGCACCGGCGAGGCGGACATATCGCGCATCTTCGACTCGCTAAAGAGAGCCCTCAACGCGGTGGCGCGCTAACGGCCACGCCTCTTCCAACCCTTCGTTCAAACCTGAGACTGGTGACATCATGAGCATAATCGTTGGCGTATCCGCGCATTATCACGACTCCTCTTGCTGCATTCTCAAGGACGGCAAGCTCATCGCCGCCGCGGAGGAGGAGCGTTTCTCGAAGGTGAAGCACGACAACAGCATTCCGACGGGCGCGTTTCGCTACTGCTTGCGCGAGGCGAACGTGACGATCAAGGACGTCGATTGCGTGGCCTACTACGAAGACCCGTACAAAAAGGCCTCGCGCCAAATCGCGACGAATCTGACCGATCTGATCCAGAACCCACGGCGGCGCTTCAAGATCGATCCGAAACGCGCGGAACGCGATATTCGCCAAAGCCTCGGCTTCGACGGCCCGATCGAATACGTCGATCACCACCTTTCGCACGCGGCGAGTTCATTCTTTTATTCCGGCTTTTCCGAGGCGGCGCTGCTTACCGTCGACGGCGTGGGCGAATGGGCCACGACGACCTACGGCCACGGCAAAGACGAACGCATCGAACTGTTCGAGGAAGTGGCGTTCCCCGATTCGCTCGGGCTGCTCTACAGCACGATCACGGCCTACCTGGGCTTCGACGTGAACGACGCCGAATACAAGGTCATGGGCCTCGCGCCGTACGGAAAGCCGCTCTATGTCGACCAGGTCAAGCGCTTGCTGGAGATGAAGGACGGCGGTCAATACCGGTTGAACATGGAATATTTCGATTTCCTCAACGGCGATCGCATGTATTCGGACCGCTTGCCGGAACTCTTCGGCGAGGCCCCGCGCGAGCCGGAATCCGATCTCGACACGTTCCACAAGGATCTCGCCGCGAGCCTGCAACGCACGCTGGAGGACATCCTGCTGGCGAAGGTGCGGTACCTGCACGATACGCACCCGGTCGAGAACCTGTGCATGGCCGGCGGCGTGGCGCTCAACTGCGTGGCCAACGGGCGCATCTTGCGCGACGGTCCGTTCAAAAAGCTGTTCGTTCAGCCCGCCGCGAGCGACGCCGGTGGATCGCTCGGCGCCGCGGCCGTTGCCCATACGCGCCTCACGGGCGAGCGTCCGGAGCTGCGCGCGCTGCCGCACGTCTACCTTGGGCCGAGCTATTCGAACCGCGAAATCCATCAGACGGTCAGCGCTATTTTCCCGAAATCGTCGATCGTCGATTGCGCGGACCGCCCGGATGAGTTGATCAAGGAAACCGCCCAACGCCTGGCGGACGGCAAAGTCATCGGCTGGTTCCAAGGGCGGATGGAGTTCGGCCCGCGCGCGCTCGGTTCGCGCTCGATCATCGCCGATCCACGCCGTCCGGACATGCGCGACCGGATCAACGCGCTCGTCAAGATGCGCGAGGCGTTTCGCCCGTTCGCCCCGGCGGTGCTCGAATCGAAGGCGGCCGAGCACTTCGATCTCGATCATTCTTCCCCCTTCATGTTGGAGACGTGCGACGTGATCTCGCCGCTGTCGTTGCCGGCGATCACTCACGTGGACGGCTCGGCGCGCGTACAGACGGTCAACGAGAACAGCAATCCTCGTTTCCATGCGCTGCTGACGGAGTTCGACCGCTTGACCGGGTGCCCGATTCTGTTGAACACGTCGTTCAACATGCGCGGCGATGCGATCGTGCTCGACCCGGTCGATGCGATCTGGTGCTTCGTCGTCTCGGACATCGACGCGCTGGTCATCGGCGACTACATCGTGGACCGCGGCTTCAAGCTCGATACGTGGGGCAAGCTGAAGGAGATCTTCAGCGCGCGTTCAGCGAAAAAGCGCGCCGCTCCCGAATCGGTCAACGTCTACACGTTCCTCTGATCCGACGGAGCGTCCAGCATGGGCCACGCGCTTACGCGTTCGACGAACTCGTCCCTTCGCGTTTCACCTCGCGCTCGATCCTGGGTCATTCGGCGGACCCTGTGCTTCGATAGCGCCAGTCATGCGTTTCGCCATTGCGACATCGAGATCAGCGGCTCGCGCATCAGCGGCCTGGCGCCGGGCGGGCTGTCCACGCTGACGGACGGCGTGGACGGTTCGGGGTTCGTCTGCACCCCGGGGCTCGTCGGCATGGAAGCGGCGGCGAGCGGCCGCGCGTCGAATGGCGCGGCCGCCACGCGTCCGAGCGCCATGACGTCGGTCGGCATCTTCGGCGACAACATGCGGGCGCTGGCGGCGAGCGAGCGCGTGGGACCGATTCGGACGGTGGCGTTGCTGCGATTTTCGGGCAACTACCTCGAGCAGGTGAACGGCTTCCTCGATTGGTTTCTGTCCGCCTCGCGCGGCCACTTCGGCAATGAGTCGGATCCCCCCCTCACCGTCATGCCGGTCTTGTCGAGCGCCGGGCTGTTGTCGGCGTCGGAGGTGGTCGAATTCGCGAAGTTCGCGAAGACGATGGGGACGAGGATCGGTCTGCAGGTCTCGTCGAGCACGGAGGAGGCGGTGGAATTCCGTAACCGCTTCTACTGCTCGGAGAGCGCGCTGATCGGTTATCTGCTGACGCATGAACCGAACGTGACGGTGTTCGGGGCCTCGCGAGTCGACCGGCGCGAGGCGGCGATATTGGCACGCACGCAGTGCGTCGCTTCGCTCGGAGAATCGGGCGGGGCCGGGCTCGCCGATGTGTGGCGAACGTACGCCCCGCTCGTCATGCAAGGCCGCGCTGCGCTGCATATCCATGGCGGCGACGCGCAAACGCTGCTGTCCAGCGTGGCTGAGCGCGTGCCGGCCGCCAAGCTCGACCGATACGTCGATGCCCTGACGCGCTGTGCCGCGCTCGCGCTCGGTCTCTCGGATGTCGGCGTGCTGGCCCCCGGCATGAAAGCCGACATGTGCGTATTCGAGCGAGATGCCGATGACGACTACCGAGCGGGCAGCCCTGCGTTGCTGTCCTTGCTGGCAGGACGCCGGCCGGTTTTCACCGTCGTCGACGGAAAAGCGTTGCCTGATGACGAACCTGTCCGGGCGACCTACCCGGACGAATTGATGCACGCCTAGCGCCGAGCCGATGACGACTTTTGAGGATTTTCAAATGCATCGCTGCTGACTGACGGTTTGACACGGTTTTGACACGTTCACACGTTCACGCAACTTACGGGAGCACTCAACATGGCAGACAAATCTTTGCGAAAGGAACTGAGCAGCCGGTTTGCAGCGTTGCTCAAGGACGACAACGCCGCATTTTCGGTGCTGCAGTTGCTCGGGGAAGAGACGAAGTACGTCGATTCGAACACGTCCGATCATTGGTCGGGCCCGTTCGCCGCATTGGCGGAAGACTTCGCCAGCCTGAAGGGCCAAGCGCAAGGCAAGCGCTCCGTCAGCATCTGGGAGGAAGAAGAGGGCACGGGCGAATTCGTTCGCGCGCGCAAGCATATCGACTTGTGGCGCTTTTGCGCCGACGTCGAGCGCATCGGGAAAAAGGGCGACAAGAAGCGCATCGTGCTGCTAGGCGAGTCGGTCGCGCGCGGCTTCTTCTTCGACCCGGTGTATTGCCCGGCGCAGGTGTTGGGCGAGCAGTTGACGGCCTCGGCGGAGCCGGTCGAAATCATCGACCTCGCGCAGAGCAATTGCGATCCTTGGTGGCTGTCGAAGATCGCGGCGTCGGTGCCGATGCTCGAGCCCGACGCCGTCGTCGTGTTCGCGGGCAACAACTGGCGCGTGGGCGCGCTGTCCAATACCTCGGTCGACGCATTCTTGACCGATGGCGAACTCATTGAAGAGGAACAAGGATTTTCGAAGCTGCTGAACAAGCAGCTCGACAGCCTCGAGCGCTTCGCCGGACAAGTCGTCACGAAGCTGGCGTCGTCGCTGACGCCGTTGGGCGTGCCGGTGCTGTTCGTCATCCCCGAGATCAACGTGGCGGATTGGACGAGCGCGCCCGTGAGCGCGTTCGACGCGCCGCTGATGTCGAGCGAGGATACGCAAGCCTGGGTGTCGTCGTACGAAGCCGCGAAAAGTGCCCTAGAAGCCGGCGACTTCGCGGCCGCGGAGCAATCGGTGCAGCGCGCGATCGCGCTGGACGGCGGCACGTCCTCGTCGAGCCTCGATCTGCTTGCACGCATCCAGCGCGGCTTGGGCAAGCGCAATCAAGAGGTTTATGCCACGCTGCGGCGCAGCCGCGACATCATCGAAGACACGCGCGTGGTGCCGGGCGTATTCGTCAACGTGGCGGAGGCGATTCGCCGAGTAGCGCCGGAAGTGGGCGCGACCGTCGTCGATCTGCCACAGCTGTTCGGCGATCGGTACGAGCATGAAATTCCGGGCCGCCGGCTTTATCTGGACTTCTGCCATCACACGTCCGAAGGGATGCGCGTGGCGATGGCCGCCGTGGCGCAAAAATTGTTGCCGGCCTTGTTCCACAAGGAAGCGTATCTCGAGGATCTGATCCAAGCGGCCTCGAAGCCGGCCCCGGAGCACGAAGCCTGGGCGCATTTGCTCGCGGGCATTCACAATGCGCACTGGGGGCAAGACCCGGAGGTCTGCGCCTATCATTTCAAGCGCGCGCGAGAGTACGACCCGAACATCGCGAAGACAGCCGTTGCGCTCGTCTACGACGCGTATCGCCGCAAGACGCCGCCGGTATTGCTGCCCGAGTTCGATCAACTGGTGAAGAACGACATTGCCGAAGTGTGCCTGGTCGGCTATAGCCCGCTGGCGCGCGGCGTCATCAAGGAGCAGGCGTTGCTCGACGCAATCGCGACGGCTTTTCCGGAAACGGCCTCGGCGTCGGAGGGCCCCGAGCTGTCCGTGGGGCGTGTCGACGAGATCGATCTGCTGCAATCGCATTCGACGGAACTCACGGATCGCAACCGCTGGTATCGCCGCGCATACGCAGCCGCCTACGGCACGACGAGCACGTACACGTTCTCATCGACGGCCGCCCAGGATTTGTCGATCCGCGTCACCTCGCGGATACCGGAGGCCGCGCAGGCAGGGGAGATCGTCGTCGAGTTGAACGGCACGCCGATCGCCCAGGCGACGCTCAAGGACGAGTGGGTGGCGCTGCGCACGCGCGCGAGCGCCGGCGTGGTTCAGGCTGGGCTCAACGAGTTGACGATTCGTTGGCCGAACGTGCCGCGTAACGATGTGCGCGCGAAATTGCGCAAGGACTTCGAAGCGGGCCAGAAAGTCGACATTCGCAGGCAATTCGGTCAGCTCCATGACCTGAGCGTCGCGGCGGTAGCTTGATCGTCGGCGGCGCCAAACGCGTTGCGCAATGCGTATGGCGCCGTCGCACAAAGGGAGAGCTGGGATGAGTGAGCGAGTATGCCTCGTGACCGGCGTCGGTGGGGCGACGGGGGCGTCGATCGTGCGGCGGTTCGCCCGCGAGGGTTACCGTGTGGCCATGCTGGCGCGAAACGGAGAGCGTTTGCAACGCTTGGAGCGCGAGATCTCGGGCAGCAAAGCTTACGTTTGCGACGTGGGCGACCTCGATGCGCTGGGCGCGTGCATCGCGACGGTCAAGCGTGAACTCGGCAGCGCGGCTGTGATCGTTCACAACGCCGTGTCCGAAACGTTCGCCACGTTTCTCGACGGCGATCCTGCCGCGCTCGAGCGCAATTTTCGCGTGAACACGACGGCGCTGCTTCATCTGGCTCGATCGTGCGCACCGGACATGGTGGAGGCCGGCGAGGGCGCCATCGTCGTGACGGGCAACACGGCGTCGCTGCGCGGAAAGCCGAACTACGCGTTGTTCGCGCCGACGAAGGCGGCCCAACGTGTGCTGGCCGAGGCGCTGGCGCGCGACCTCGGGCCGAAGCGGGTTCACGTGGCCTATCTGATGATCGATGCCGTCATCGACGCGGCGTGGCTGAGTGAAAGCGGCCGAACGCGACCGGCGTGGGCCGAACCACCGGCCGGGTGGCCGCACGCGCGAGAGGAGTACTTCGCTCAGCCCGACGCGATCGCCGACGAGGTGTTTCATCTCGCGCATCAGCACCCGTCCGCATGGACGTTCGATTACACGATACGGCCGTTCGCCGAACGGTGGTAACGGGCGATATGGTGTGCGCGACGCCGCTCGTTAAGCGGCGGTCTCCTCGATCTCGACCTGAACGTGCGCGCGCCGGCCCGCAGCGTAGCCGAAGCACGACGACAGCACGCAGATGCCGGCGCATAGCCCGGCCAAGCCGTACAAAGACCCGGTGGCATGGAGCAGCGAGCCGGCGATGAACGGGCCGCTCGAGGCGAGCAAGTAGCCGATGCTTTGCGCCATGCTCGAGAGCTGGGCGGCGACTTGCGAATCGTTCGAACGCAACCCGATGACCGTCAGGCCGAGCGTGAACGAACTGCCCTGCGCGACGCCGAGCAGTAGCGCCCAGCCCCACATCGTCGAAAGCGGCGCGAAGAAGCAGCCGGTGAGGCTCACGCCGGCCAAGACCATGGCCGAAACGTTGATTGCGCGCTGATCGCGAAACCGCGCAATGACGAAGGGCAGCAGCAGCGACGCGACAGCCTGCGTCATCACGCTGAGCGAGAGCATGAGGCCAGCGTTGACCGCGCTCATGCCGCGCATGCGCAGCACCGTGGGCAGCCATCCGAAGACGATATAGGCGAGCGACGATTGCGATCCCATGAACAGCGTGACTTGCCAGGCAAGCGGATCTCGCCATAGCCCTCGCACTTTGTTTGCGCGCTTGCCAACCCGCATCCCGCCGGCGCGAAACTGACCGAGCCACATCGCGATCGCCGCCGCCGCGGGCACGGCCCAGAGCGCCAACGCCCAGGCCCACGCATTGTCCGCAGCGTTGCCGAACACGTGGCCGATCGCGTTGGCGGCCGGCGCGGTGGCAGCTGCCGCGGCGGCCGCGCCGGCGCACATGGCGGCGCTGTAGAGCCCCGTCATCAGCGCGACGTGATGCGGGAAGTCGCGCTTGACGACGCCCGGCATCAGCACGTTCATCAATCCGATCGAAAAGCACGCAATGGTTTGCCCAATAAACAGCGTTTGCCAAGACGGCACGACGCGCAACGCGGTGCCGGCCGTCAGCAGCACGAGCAGCGCGCGCTCGCTGCCCACGCGGCGGGCCAGCATCGGCGCGAGCGGCCCGAATATGCCGAAACAGAAAGAAGGCAGCGTGGTTAGAATGCTGGCGCCCGTCGGTGTGAGGTGCGTGGCGCGCGCCGCTTCGAGCAATATCGGGCCGACGCTGGTGATCGGCGTGCGCAGCGAGAACGCGATCAGCGCGAGGCTCGCGGCCAATACAATGCCGTGGGTGCGGGAGTGGTTAGAGGCCGTCAAGGCTGACAAAGGGTTCGTGGCGTCGCGTCGTTGCATCGACGCCGGTTGAATTTGTGGCGACCGGGCCGCGGGAGCGCTATGCTGCGCTCTCGCCGGCCGCGGCCGTGCCGCGAGCCGCATGGCGAGTCGTACCGCTTTCGCAGGCGGTTTGTAAGCTCCGCCGAGGCGACATTGTACTAGGCGGTATGCTTGCGCTTGCTTCAACCCCTCGTGCCGCAGGGGTGCATTCAATCAGATGGAGAAGGGAAACACATTATGTTGAAGGCTTGGATGATGGCGTTGGTCCTGTTGGGCGTCGCGGTGTCGGTGGCGGGCTGCAATACCGTTGACGGGGTAGGGAAGGACATCTCGGGTTCGGCGCGCGCGGTCAAGCGCGCGCTTTGATTCGATTAGATCAGGTCTGACCGAAGGTGTGCGCCGATGAATCGAACTTTGCGTGCCAAGGATCGCCTGATCGAGCGTTTCGGGCTTTCGCCCCATCCAGAGGGCGGGTATTACCGCGAGACGCATCGCGATTCGTCACGTGTCGTCCGCGTTGCGACCCAAGGGGCGAGATCCGGCGAGCCAAGCGCGGCCAGCGCGACGACGCGTTCGGCTTCCACTTGCATCTACTACATGCTGTGCGACGGCGCGTATTCGGCCTGGCATCGCATCCGTTCAGATGAAGTCTGGCACTTCTACGCAGGCGATCCGATCGACGTCCATGTTCTCGACGGGGCGGGACAGCTCGTCACGTATCGGCTCGGCGACGCGCTGGCGCGCGACGACGCGGCTTTCCAACTAGTCGTCCCAGCCGGCAGTTGGTTCGCCGCGGAGCGTCCCGCGTTGGCCGATGTCGCCGAGCCGAACGGGTTCTCATTTGTCGGGTGCACCGTCGCGCCGGGCTTCGAGTTCAGCGAGTTCGAGCTTGGCGATATCGACGCGCTTCTGGGCCAATATCCGAACCATGCGGCGCTGATACGGCGTTTGGCGCCCCGCGCGGCAGGTCGTGCCTTCGACCGCAATGCCTGACCAGAACGCGGCGCCCAGCAAGTGGCCCCTCCGTCAATAATGAAATGGCTCCACGTCGTAGAGCCGAAGGCATCTATATTAGGCTTCGGAATCCACGGTGGCCCATGCGATTCCTCAAAGAGTCCTTGTTAAATAGGACTACTAACTAATCTAAGCGACATTCGGGGAAGACGGCCATGCGCTACCTGTCGAGGATTTCGGTCGGCCGCAAACTGCAATGGGTGCTGGGTGTGGCCCTTGTCAGCCTGGGGCTGGTGGGTGCGTTCGGCGCCGCTCAGATTGCAAGGATCGCCGCCAGCACGGCTCAGATCAGCGGTAGCTGGCTTCCCGCCGCGGTTCAGGCGCAGCGTTTGGCTCAGCTCGCCGCCGCGGTTCGAAACCGGGAATTCGCCTACATCCTCGTGAGCTACGACGAACGCGCTCAGGTATTGCCGAAGCTCCAGCAGAACGTCGCGCAATTGTCCGATCAACTGCAACGCTTCGGCACGCTCCCGCTCGACGCAAACGAGCGGCGAACTTACGAGTCGGCCGTCCACGAATGGCGCACGTACCAAACTTTCACCGCGCAAATCGAGGATGCGATCGACCGTGCGGCGCATGCGTCCGCGCGTCAAATCATCATGCAGGACAGCGCGAAGAGCTTCGAGCGTCTGACCACCGAGCTCGATGCACTGTCGCAAGCGAGCGAGCGCGCGGCGGATCGGGCCGGCGGCGACGCGGGCCGCCTCGCACATCGTTCGCTCGCTTGGATCGTTGCCGCCGTGATTGCGGCGGCAGCCGTCGCGGCTGCGCTGATGACGCTCGTGGTGCGCACGATCACGGTTCCGCTCAAGCGCGCCGTCGATATCGCTCAAACTGTGGCGCGGGGAGACCTGACGCTTAGCATCGAGGCTCGGGGCGAGGATGAAACCGCTCGCTTGATCCGGTCCTTGGCGGAGATGTCGGAGCGGCTGAGGAAGCTGATCGGGGAAGTGCGCGACGGCGTGCAGTCGGTCAACATCGCGTCCGGCGAGATTGCATCGGGCAATCAGGATCTAAGCGCTCGCACGGAAAAGGTGGCCTTCAGCGTGCAGCAGACGGCCGAGTACATGAGCCAGGTCAACGCCGTGGTAACGCAGTCGGCGGATACGGCGCAGCAAGCGAGCGTCCTGTCGCAGCAGGCGTCCGGCGCCGCCGAGCGCGGCGGCGAGAGGGTCTCGCGCGTGGTGGGCAGCATGCAGGCGATCACCGATTCATCGCGCAAGATCGGCGAAATCACGACCGTGATCGACGGGATAGCCTTTCAGACGAACATCCTCGCGCTCAATGCGGCGGTCGAGGCCGCGCGGGCCGGCGAACACGGGCGCGGGTTCGCCGTCGTGGCGGGCGAAGTGCGCATGCTCGCGCAGCGCGCGGCGGCTGCGGCCAAGGAGATCAGGGAACTGGTCGAATCGTCGGCGAGCAACGTTGAGGCCGGCGGCCGCCTCGTGAACGAAGCCGGCGCGTCGATGACCGAGATCGTCGACGCGGTGGGGCGTGTCAACGCGTTGATCGAAGCGATCGCCGATTCGGCGCAGGCGCAGCGGCGCGATTTGGATCATGTGCGCGAGGCCGTGGAGCACATCGACGAAACCACGCAGCAAAATGCCGCGCTCGTCGAGCAATCGGCTTCCGCAGCCGTTGCGCTGCGCGATCAGGCCGACCGGCTGACCCAGCAGGTAGCGGTGTTTCGCGTGCAGGCGTAGCGGGGCGCGAGTGGAGGCGGGCTGCCCTTGCTGCGGCCGAAAAATCCGAAACATCGTCCGATAGCGCCGAGATATGGTGGTGGCGAGTGCGACGCATCGACCTAGTTTGAATACATCGCACTAAAGCATGCACAACAGCAGTGCGAGATGACGACGTGAACAACCAACCAAACACCACCCATGAAATCGAGAACACCATCGCTGGACTTCCAGGGGCGCACTGGCACGCCCCCTCGCGCCGACACGCTCCATTCCGATCGCTCGATGTTCACGCGCCGCCCTCTATCGCAGTGGGCGCCGGTGGCCGTGGTGCTTGCTTGCGGCGCGCCGCTTGCCGCTTATGCCGGTGGAGAACTCCCTAGCGGCGGACATTTCATCGCGGGCTCGGGCTCGATCGCTTCGTCCGGCCGGACCGTCAATATTGCGCAGAGCACGAGCCGCGGCGTCATCGACTGGACGCGCTTTTCGATCGGCAAGGGCAATCGAGTCAACTTCGACAACGGCAACGGTGCGACGCTGAACCGTGTAACCGGCGGCGACCCCTCGATCATTCTCGGCGCATTGTCGGCAACCGGCAGCGTCTACCTCATCAATCCTCAAGGCATTGTGATTGGCCGAAGCGGCACCGTCACGACGGGCGGCCGCTTCGTGGCTTCCACGCTCGATACCTGTTCGTGCGCGTTCATGAAAGGACATGCGTCGGACTTCCACGGCGACTCGCATGCGCTCGTCGTCAATCTAGGCCACATCGGTTCGACGGGCGGGGATGTCGCCTTGATCGCTCGCGATACGGTCATCAACGCAGGGCGTATCGATGCACCGAACGGCACCGCGGAGCTCGCCGCCGGGGCGGATGTTTTGCTGCAGGATGCATGGAACAGCCGGCAAGTGTTCGTGCGAACCGGCAGCGGCGGCACTGTCGTCAACGCAGGCGTGATCGAGGCGGCGCAGGCCAGCTTGCAAGCGGCGGACGGCAACGTATTCGCGCTCGCGGGAAGACACTCGGCGATTCGCGCCGACGGCACGGCTAAGCGCGATGGTCACGTCTGGCTCGTCGCCGATAAAGGCAACGTCATGCTCGATGGCAACATCGCTGCGGCTAACGCGGACGGTAGCGGCGGCACGGTCGACACGAATGCGGGCAGGTTGCAATTCGGAGCGAGCGGTAAAACGCGGGTGAAAGCCGCGCAATGGAACATTACGACGCCGAGCCTCACGATTGGACGGCCAGCCGCGCGCGCATTCCAGCGCAGCCTCGACGCCGACACGTCGATCGCCGTCGGCACTACCGGAGCGGACAGCGCAGACGGCGACATCGAAGTCGCGTCGAACCTGTCCTGGCGCGGCCCGGCATCGCTGACCCTCGGCGCCTATCGATCGGTGACGATCGACTCGGGCAGTAAGATCCGGAACCGAGGTTCGGGCAGTTTGACGTTACGCGCGGATTCAAGCGCGATCGATAACGGCGGCAGCGTGACGAACGACGGGGTCATCGACTGGTCCCGCAGTACGGGAACCGTCACGGCGCTTTACGATATGAACGGCTCCTATTCGCCGGGCACGCAAAAAGTCAATGCTGCTTGGACGAGTGCACCCGACAGCGGCGTCGTTGCGCAAATCACGGGATATAAGCTCGTCAATTCCGCGGAAGACTTCGCCGACGTAAGCCACGATCTGGCCGGAAATTATGCCGTCGGCAAGGACTTCACCGCACCCACGGACGATGGCCGTTTCATCCCCATGGGCAACGTCGACAATCCGTTCACGGGCCAGTTCTACGGACAGGGTCACACCATTGGCGTGCCGGTCGGGTCCGCCTATGACGATCACGAGCCGTCGAGTGTGGACCCGTTCCGAGGCATTGGACTTTTTGGCGTGATCGGGACCACAGGCGTGGTACGCGACATTACCGTCAGTAGCGCAACGGATGAATTCGTCGCTCCACCGAGCGCGGTAGGCATCCTTGCCGGCGTGAACTACGGCACGATCGTCGATGCCCATAGCGTCGGTTCGCTCGGTATTCACGACTTCGGATATGCGGGGCCTGTGGGCGGGCTCGTCGGGCTGAACTACGGCAAGATTGCACGCTCGTCCAGCACAGCGTCTGTCAAGGCGCCGAGTATGTCCGGCGGGCTCGTCGGCTCCAACGCAGCGGGCGGCACAATACGTCAGTCGTACGCCACGGGCGATGTCCTCGGGACGTGGTCCTCGCCGGGCGCCGGCGGTCTCGCGGGCTTCAACGGCGGCACGATCGTCCAGTCGTACGCGACGGGAGACGTGACGTACGAGCCGCATATGTGCGCGCCAGGGTGGGGCTGCGGATCGACGTCGGCTGGGGGGCTCGTCTCTCGTAACGACGGCACGATCAGCGAATCGTTCGCCACGGGGAATGCGGACTTCGAAAGAGATCCGACACAGGTGGGCGGCATCGTGGCCGTGAACAACGGGTCGATCGCCGACAATGTCTACTGGGACAAAGATACGTCGCTGGCCGCGGCCGGCGTGGCATGGGGCACGTCGACGCCGGCGGCCAGCGGGCTCACGACCGCTCAAATGACGGATCGATCGTCGTTCGTCGGTTTCGACTTCGGCCCGAATGGCGCATGGGCGATGCCGGTGGGCGCGACGCATCCGGTACTTTGGTGGGAGACGAACCGTTGATCAAAGAAGCTTTGTAAGGAACGGTTTTCGGTCAGCCGGCCCTGAATCAAGCGGCCGGCTTGCGCCACACACTTGCCAGCCAAGGCTGCTGCTCACGCGGCAAGCCTGCGGGACGGTAGTAGTGTTCGAGCTCGACGAACCCCGCACCGATCATATGGCGAGACCATGCATCGAGATCGTGGAAGGCGCCGTAGCGGCCATGGGTCCAACCTTCTTGGTTCGCGCCTCGCGGGTTGGAGCTGAATAGAATGCCGCCGGGCTTCAGTGTCGCGTGCAATTGGCGAAGCACCCGCGGCAATTCCTGAGCCGGAACATGAAATAGAGAGGCGTTGGCGAAAATGCCGTCAAAGCGTTCAGCCGGCAAGTGCAACTGGAGGAAGTCCTGCTGCCATACTTCACAGCCGGATTCGTCCCGCGCCATCGCAACGAAGCGCTCAGCGCCGTCCAAGCCGACGGCATGATGGCCGAGGGCGGTGAAGGCTTTCAAATCGCGCCCTGGTCCGCAGCCAAAGTCGAGGATCGAGAAGGGCGGTTCGACCTCGATGTGACGCAGCAACGCCGCAATGTTCTGCGTGACATCGTGATCTCGCGTGCCTTCGCGGAAAGGCTCTGCGTTCGCGTTGTAATGCTGCAGCGTGGTCGAGGTGATCTGCTCGAGTTCGGGCGGGATGAGTTTCATAATCGCGTATCGGGGGATGCCTGGCGCTACCGAACGCAGTCTACTTGTTTTCCTGACGCGCGGCTGCAGATTGGGATAACACACTGCGGATGCACGCGGGACAAAGCAGTTGAAGACGGACCGCGTCCCTAACCGTTGTCGCCGCCCGCCACCGGCAGCACGGCGCCTGTGATGTACCCCGCCTCATCGGAGGCGAGGAAGAGAATCGGGGCGATTTGCTCATCGAGCGTGCCATAGCGCTTGAAGAAGGTCGACTCGGTGACCTGCTTCACTGCCTCGCTCATCCATTCCTTCTCTAGCTCGCTCTCGCCCGCGGTATTGCGCGGCACGCGTCGTGGAGGTGCTTCGGTGCCACCGGGCGCTGCGGCGACCACGCGGATGTTGTGCTCGCCATATTCCATCGCGAGCGACTGGGTCATGGCGTTGACGCCACCCTTTGCCGCGGAGTAGGGGACTCGACGAATGCCGCGTGTCGCATTCGACGAAACGGTGACGATCGTTCCCCCTCCTTGCGCGAGCATAGGCGGAAGGACTGCATGGCAAGCATATAAAGTCGGCATGAGCGAGCGACGAATCTCCGCGTCAATCTGCGCCGGCTCGAATTCGGCATAGGGGCGCATACGGATAGCCCCGCCGACACCGTTCACGAGGATGTCGATCCGGCCAAACCGCTGCACGGCGAAGGCCATGGCGGACGCCGCGCCTTCATAGGTCTCGAGGTCCGCGATGAAGCCCGCGGTCTCGCCGCCTGCCGCCTCTGCGGCGACCTCGCAAACGAAGTCGGCGCGGTCGACGAAGAGCACCTTCGCGCCTTCGGCCGCCGCGCGCAGCGCGACACCGCGTCCGATACCCTGCGCCGCGCCGGTCACGACCATGACCTTGCCTTCGAACCGTTGGCTGCTCATGCCGCCACCAGCGCTGCGTTGGGGGTGAACTTCTCGTAGTGGAAGCTGTGCGGGGTCACACCGCTATCGTCGAAATACTGACGCACTGCATCCACCATCGGCGGCGGGCCACACAGATATACGTCGACATCGCCATCGTTCAGGCATTCTGCGGGCATATGCTGCGTCACCCAGCCTTTGCGCGGATGACGTGAAGTGTCTTCCGCGACGACCGTGCTGAACGTGAAATTGGGCAGCTTCGCGACGTACGCTTCGATGGCGTCGATCTGCACGAGGTCCAGGTCGCGCGTGACACCGTAGATGAGATGGACCTTCTGTTGCGAGTTCGCGCGCGCGAGCACTTCCAGCATCGACAGGAAGGGAGCCAGGCCCGTGCCCCCGGCGAGAAAGAGGAGCGGACGCTCGACTGCTCGAAGATAAAAGCTGCCCAATGGGCCGGTCAGCTCCACCTTGTGGCCGGGTCGTGCCGATTCGAGCCAGGTGGTCATCACGCCACCCGGAATCTTTTTGATCAGGAAGCTGATACTCGATGCGCCGGGAGCAGAGGAGAACGAATAGGATCGGCGTTGCCCGCTGCCGGGAACGTCGATGTTGACGTACTGACCGGCGAGAAAGACAGGAGGCGCGCCGTCCACTTCAAGCTCGAGGACCACCGCCGCATCATGATGCCGTTCGACCTTCGCGACGGTTGCCGAGAATGTGCTTTGCTCGGTTTTGCACGCCGCCGACGACGCAGGAACGGTGATGACGCAGTCGCTCTCGGGCACCATCTGGCATGTGAGCACCAGCCCACGCGCCTTCTCGTCCTCGCTCAGTGCGTCCTCGATGTAGTCATCGCCCAAATCGTAGCTGCCACTTTCTGCGCGACACTTGCAGGTACCGCACACGCCGTCGGAGCAGTCCATCGGCAGATTGATCCTGGCGCGGAACGCGGCGTCGAGAACCTTTTCGCCGGCATTGCATTCGACGAATCGCGTGACGCCGTCTTCAAAATTCAGTGCGATCGTGTAGCTGGACATATTGCCTCTCACTTTCTCTGTCATTCCGACCCGTGCGATCAAACGTGATAGACGTCGAGCACCTGGCGGATATAGTCGTTCTTCAGCGCAATCTTCTTTCTTGAAATCAACAAGCGGTCGTCGACCTTGCGCAAAGTGACGTAGACGGTGCCGAAGAACTGATCCGTCGTCTTGTAGCGATGATTCAACGTGTTGAAGTTGTAGCGGACGTCGACTTCGGTGTCGCGCTCGGCTAGAACTTCCACGTTGGTCACGTTGTGACTCGTGCGCGGTTCCGGCATCGAGGCGCCGCTTCGCTCGGTCTTGATGCGAAACACGCGATCTTCGAGGCCGCCGCGGTCCGCGTAGTACATCAGCGAAACCTGGCTTTGCGGGTCTTCGGTGAGCTTGTCATCGTCGTCCCAGGCTGGCATCCAGTAGTTGACGTCTTCCGTGTAGCACGCCAGCCACTCATCCCACTGACGGTCATCCAGGAAGCGCGCCTCTTGGTAGAGTGCGCGGCAGATTTTTTGATAGTCGATGCTCATGCCGTCGCCTCTGCTTGTTCTTTACGCAGCGCTTCGCGCATCACCCGCATCCAATATTCGTGTTGAACCACGAAGAGCCCTTCGTCTTCGCTGCGCTCGCCCGAGATGAGCGGATTTATGCCCATACCTTTCGCGTTTTCATCGGGGCCGTGGATCCACAGCGGCGCTCCGCGCGACATGTCGTTCCACATCGATGTCGCGCCGGCGTAACCCGCCTGGCAAGCGCGAAATTCTTCCAGGTCGTCACTCGTGCCCATGCCCGAGACGTTGAAGAAATCCTCGTACTGGCGAATTCGCGTGGCGCGATTTTCGGCGCTCTCTCCCTTCGGCGCGAAGCAGAAGATGCTGACTTCGGTCTTGTCGACGCTAATGGGCCGGACTACGCGAATTTGCGTGCTGAACTGGTCCATTAGGAACATGTTGGGATACAGGCACAGGTTGCGCGTCTGGTTGACGATGTACTTAGCCTTGTCTTCGCCCGCGCGTGCGGCGATTTCCTCGCGATGCTCGTAGATCGGGCGCACTTCCGGGTTCATTGTGTTGGTCCAGAGCAGGATGTGGCCATGCTCGAAGCCATACACACCCGCCACCGATTTACTCCAGCCGTTCGCATCCACAGCCTTGGTGCCTTCGAGCTTACGGCGCCCCATCGTGGCCGCGTAGTTCCAATGCACGGTGCTGACGTGATAGCCGTCGCAACCATTCTCCATCTGCATCTTCCAGTTGCCGTCGTAGATGTAGGAGGAGTTGCCGCGCAAGACTTCGAGGCCCTCCGATGCTTGAGAGACGATCTGGTCGATGATGATCTTCGTTTCGCCAAGGTAGTCCTCAAGCGGCATGACGTCTGCGTTCAGGCTGCCGAACAGGAAGCCCCGATAGTTCTGAAAACGCGCGACCTTTCGAAGGTCGTGCGAGCCTTGCTGGTTGAACTGCACCGGATATTCGGTGGTCTTTTCGTCCTTCACCTTCAGGAGCTTGCCGGCGTTGGAGAAGGTCCAGCCGTGGAACGGGCAGGTGAAGCTGCCCTTGTTGCCGTGCTTGCGGCGGCAGAGCATGGCGCCCTTGTGCGCGCAAGCATTGATGAGGGCGTGCAGTTCACCCGCTTTGTCACGCGTGATGACGATCGGTTGGCGACCGATCGACGTGGTGTAGTAGTCGTTGTTGCTCGGCACCTGGCTTTCGTGCGCCAGGTACACCCAGTTGCCCTCGAAGATGTGCTTCATCTCGAGCTCGTACAGGTCGGCGTTCGTGAAGATGTCGCGGCGGCAACGGAAAACGCCGTTTTCCTTGTCATGTTGAACGGCATTGCTCAGCAAATCGTCCAGTTGTCGTGCTTTATCGATCATGGCGGACATGAGTCGTCTCCCTATGCGAGCTTCGTGATGAAGCTCTCAGCATCGGTTCAGAAGGTTCTGGCAGGAGGGCGGGTGGCTTAGTGCCGAGCCGCCCCAAGACAATCACGCGGTGACGGCGGCGCGCGGACGATTCACCAGTTGGTTGTCCTTGCCTCGCACCAGCGGAGTCAACTTGATGTCGAACCGGATTTCTTTGTACGCGTCGGCCTTGAGGCCGAGCGCTGCACCCCCGGTCTTTTCGACCACGTGCGGCACGAGTTCTTCGCGGGTTGCATAGGCGAAGTCATCCCAGATCAGCGGGTCGCCTTCGATATTGATTTGCGTCGTGAGCTTGCGGCTCTTGTCGCTCGTCACGAAGAAGTGGACATGGGCCGGGCGATTCCCGTGGCGAGCGAGGGTGTTGAGCAGCGTTTGTGTTGCGCCGTGCGGCGGGCAGCCGTAGCCGACGGGCATGAGCGTGCGAAATTCGTACTTGCCGTCGGCGCGGGTTTTCACTGCACCGCGCAGATTGAATTCGTCTTGCGCACCGGTCGGATCGAAGTGCGAATAGAAACCTTTCGAGTTGGCGTGCCAGCATTCGACGACAGCGCCTTCCACCGGCTTGCCATCCGAGCCGGTGACCGTGCCGCGGATGATGAGCGGCGCCGCGTCTTCGTCGGCGTTCAAATCGATCTTGGAGACGCCTTCACGAATCGGCGCGCCGGCCACATAGAGCGGACCTTCGATGGTGCGCGGGGTGCCGCCGTGGATATCGGCTTCACGATCCTGTGCATCCATGCGGATGTCGAGATACTTTTCAAGGCCGAGGCCAGCGGCCAAAAGCGCAGCCTCGCCGTCCTGACCGAGCTTGTTGAAGTAGTTCACGCCTGCCCAAATTTCGTCGGGAGTCATATCGAGGTCGTCGATGGCCTTGAACAGGTCGCTCAGCAGGCGATGCGTAATCTGCTTCGCGCGTTGGTTTCCGTCCTGGCTTCCAAGATTGGCAGCGGCCTGAAGCAGGTTCTGCACTTCCTTCGACTCGAATACTTTGGCGCTCATGTCTACTCCTAACTCGCTTTATGGTTGGGGGTTAACCCTCGTTCTGGGCCAGTGTAGATATGCTCAGAAGGTATAATTCGGCACTGAAACGAGGCATGAGCGCAGAATAGTGGACGGCAAAAGGGCGAGTCCAAGACTGATTTAGTATCGGGCTATATCCGGGAGGTATTGTATGGAGCTGCGACATCTCCGCTACTTCGTGGCGGTCGCCGAAGAGCGGAATTTCACGCGTGCAGCTCAGCGGCTGCACATTGCACAGCCGCCTTTAAGCCGTCAGATTCAGCAACTCGAGGAGATACTGGGCGTGCAGCTGTTCGAACGAAACTCTCGGCCTCTAAAACTCACGGAGACGGGCAAGTTCTTTTACGCTCATGCCACGCAGTTGCTGGCAAAGACGTCCGAACTCGAGTCGATGACAAGGCGCGTCGGCAACATCGAGCGCAGCATGTCGGTGGGATTTGTCGCGTCGACGCTCTACGGGTTGCTGCCAAAAATCATTCGCCGATTCCGCGATGAGAATCCGACTGTCGAGCTGAGCTTGCATGAGATGTCGACGACCGACCAGATCCGGGCGCTCAAAGAGGGCAGCATCGATGTCGGTTTTGGCCGTATCCGGCTGGAAGATTCGAATATCCGTCGCGTCGTTCTGCGAGAAGAGAAAATGATCGTCGCGTTTCCGCTCGGCCATCCCCTTGCGCTGGCCAAGCCCGTTTCGGCCCTGCGCGATCTCATCAACGAAACGCTCATCATCTATCCAAAGACACCACGTCCAAGTTACGCCGACCAGGTTCTTGCCGCCTTCAAGGACCGTGGACTGACGCCAGCCAAGATCTATGAGGTACGTGAAATCCAGATTGCCTTGGGGCTCGTGGCTGCGGGTGAGGGGATTTCCATCGTCCCGAGCAGCGTATACGGGCTTAAGCGCGACGATGTGAGTTACAGGGAACTCGACGACCCGACGCTGACCTCGCCGATCATCATGAGTATGCGGGCGATGGACGAATCGCGCGATATCGAGGAGATGCTCAGCCTGGTTTATCGCTTGTACGAGGAGGCGAACATTCCGTACGAACGCCCCGCCGATAAGGCGACGTAGGGCGGTCATACCTGGGGGGTATGGCGCTAGACGTCGACGGTCTTGGACAACCGGATATTGCGCGCGCAATACTTCGGCAACCCGTCCACTTAGTCATTGCAGGTATGAACGCTCGAATTACATCCGTCGAAGCGATTCTGGTCGACCTCCCGACCATTCGCGCGCATCAGCTCTCCATGGCGACGATGCAACAGCAAACCATGGTCGTCATTCGATTGCGTTCGAGCGACGGTATCGAGGGCATTGGCGAAGCCACGACGATTGGCGGTTTGTCTTACGGTGAAGAAAGTCCTGAAGGCATCAAGCTGACCATCGACACCTACCTGGCGCCGGCGCTCGTTGGGCAGGACGCGACCAACATCAATGCGGCCATGCTCAAGCTGAACAAGGTCGCACGTGGCAATCGCTTTGCCAAATCCGGCATTGAGACGGCGCTGCTCGATGCGCAGGGCAAACGGCTCGGTGTTCCCGTTTGCTCGCTGCTCGGCGGCGCCGCTCGCGAGACACTGCCGGTGCTGTGGACGCTCGCCAGCGGCGATACCCACCGCGACATTGAAGAAGCCGAGATGCTGCTCGCCGAGCGCCGCCATAACGTCTTCAAGCTGAAGATCGGCCGCCGCAGCGTGCGCGACGACGTGGCTCACGTGTCCAAAATCAAAGCGGCGCTGGGCGACCGTGCGAAGGTGACCGTCGACGTCAACCAATCATGGAACGAGGTCGAGGCGGCTTTAGGCATCGCAGCCCTCGAAGCTGCGGGTATCGACCTCATCGAGCAGCCCACGCCACGCGAGCAGCGCGGAGCGCTTGCGCGGCTCGCCGCGCGTTTCATCGTGCCCATCATGGCCGACGAAGGCATCAGCGGGCCAGAGGACGCACTCGACCTCGTACGTGACGCATGCGCCGACGTGTTTGCATTGAAGATCGCGAAGTCCGGCGGCATCTACGGCATGATGCGCGCGGCCGCGATTGCCGACGCCGCCGGCGTCCTGCTCTATGGCGGCACGATGCTTGAAGGCAGTATCGGCTCGATTGCGTCCGCCCACGGCTTCAGCGCGTTGCCGCACCTGGCGTGGGGTACCGAGCTCTTCGGCCCGCTGCTGCTCAAGGACGACATCGTGACGGTGCGTCCTCAGTATCGCGACTTCGAACTTCACCTGCCCGAAGGCCCGGGTCTCGGGCTGAAAATCGACGAAGAAAAGCTCGCGTTTTACCGCCGCGACAAGAACGCTTAAGCGCGGGCCGACAAGAAATCCTCGCGCCTTTACATGAGGGAGCGGCAACTTCTCAGGAGAGAACATGCTTTATCTCGTAAGAATGGATGTCCATCTGCCCCACGACATGCCTGCGGCACACGCCGAAGAAATCAAGGCTAGCGAGAAAGCCTACTCGCAGGCCCTGCAACGAAGCGGAAAGTGGCAGCAGTTGCATCGCATCGCGGGCGAATACGCGAACTTCAGCGTGTTCGATGTGGATTCGCATGACGAACTGCACACCATCTTGTCGGC
>NZ_JBQCHR010000014.1:0-28069 GCF_051954495.1 Trinickia sp. | reverse complement strand
GCGTAAAACCCCCCACCCCCCCCAGGGGGGGCCCCAAACTTTCCACACCGCACCCCCCCTGGGTCGTGTTGGTGGGCCGCGGCCGGCGTCCCCCCCGGGGGGGGCCCCCGCGGCACGAGCCGGCGAATCAAACGCGCCGTGACGGCGCGATACGACGTTTAGAACGCGGCAGGCCTCCATTTCAGCAAACGCTTTTCCAGCCGGGTCAGCAGAAAGTCGGTGGCCAACGCGACCACGGCCAGCACGATCATCGCCGCGAATACCCCGCTTGCGTTGAACGCGCCTTGCGCCGTCGAAATCAACAGGCCGATACCTTGCTTCGAACCGAGGAACTCGCCGACGACCGCGCCGACCAATGCAAAGCCGAAACTGACGTGCAGGCTTGCCAAGATCCAAGAGAGCGCCGACGGAATGACGACGGCCGTCGTCAGTTGCCGCTTGGACGCGCCGAGAATCTGCGCATTCGCGATCATATAACGGTCGGCTTCGCGCACGCCTTGAAAGGCGTTGCCGAAGACGACGAAGAACACCATGACGACCGCGAGCGCCACCTTGGACGCCATGCCCAGGCCCAACGCGATGACGAACACCGAACCGAGCACGACGCGTGGGATCGAGTTCGCGATCTGGATGTAGAGGCTAAATACATCCGACAGCAGCTTGTTGCGCCCGAGCACGACGCCGCAGATCACGCCGGCCACGGAGCCGATCGCGAAACCGATCATCGTCTCCTCCAGCGTGACCCACACTTGCACGAGCAGCGGCCCTTGCGAGGTGCCGTTCACGAACCAGTCGACGATCTGATCGAAGATCAGCGAAGGCATGGAGAAGAAGAACGGATCGATCCACTTCATGCGTCCGGCGATTTCCCAGCCGCCTAGCCACACCGCCAGCACGAGCAAGCGCAGGCCGATGATCAATGCGCGGCGCTGGCGCATGCGGCGTTGCGCCGCTTTTTCCACTTCGGCGAGCGACGCTTCGGCCAAGCTCGCGTTAGGTTGTTCGAAGGTTGTAGCCATGGTAGCCATCTCAATTCTGTCCGGTGTTCTGGGTCAAGCAATCTGCACTTCTTCGCGCAGGTCGTGCCAAATATCGCGCGACAGTTCGATGAAGCGCGGCTCATAGCGGATTTCGGAGGTGATGCGCGGGCGCGGCAGGTCGATTTCGTAGACCTTTTTCAGCGTGGCGGGGCGCGCGGTCAGCACGAAGACGCGGTCGGCCAGCGCGATCGCCTCTTCCAAATCGTGGGTGACGAACACCACCGAGCCCTTGTTCGCCGACCACAGCTGCAGCAGTTCGTCTTGCATCAACGTACGGGTCTGCATGTCGAGCGCCGAGAACGGTTCGTCCATCAACAGAATTTCGGGCTTGTTGATGAACGTCTGCGCGAGCGCAACGCGTTTGCGCATGCCGCCCGAGAGCTGATGCGGGTAGTGCTTGCCGAATTTCTCGAGGCCGACCCGGCGCAGCCAGTCCTTGGCCTCGTCGTACGCCGCCGCTTTCGAGCGGCCGCGAAACAGCGGGCCCGCCGCCACGTTGTCGAGCACCGAGCGCCAGGGGAAAACGGCGTCGGCCTGAAACACGAAACCGATGCGCGGGTCGATGCCCGTAACGGGATTGCCCATGACGCGCACGCTGCCGGTGGTCGGCTTGAGCAGACCCGTGATCATGCTGAGCGTGGTCGACTTGCCGCAGCCGGTCGGGCCGACGATGGCAATGAATTCGCCCTTGGCGACCGACATGCTGAAATCGCGCAGCGCGATCGTCGCTTTGCCGTCCGGCGAAATGAAGCGGCACGACACCGAGTCGAATTCGATGACGGGCACGTCCTGGGAAGCAGCGTGGTTCATTCTCAAGCATCCAAGCGATTGGGGGGCGCCAAACCGCGGCGCCGGGGGTGCGACAAAGGTACGACAGGGGTACGGCATGCGATCGGCGCGGGCCGCGCGGCGCTAAGCCAGGCTGCGTGGCCGGCGCTCGATCGCGCTTACTTCGCGGTCACGAACTCGTTCGTGTACGTCCTCGACAGGTCGACGTGCTTGCCCTTGACCGACGGGTTGAAGCCCGACAACACCTTGAGCACCGTCTCCGGCCCGTCGGCCGGCATCTTGCCGTCGGCCGTGTACATGGGCAGCGACGCCTTCAGCGCGGCGACGTAAAGCGCCTTGTCCTTCTGATAATCGGCCGGCATCTTGGCCGCGATTTCCTCGGCGCTGTGCGTGTGGATGAACTGCATCGTGCGCACGAACGCATGCGCGAGCTTCGCCGCCTCGGCCTTGTGCGAGTCGACCCAAGCCGATTGCACGTACAAGCTCGACGCCGGATACGTTCCGCCCAGGGCGGCCTTCGTGCCTTCGACCGAGCGCATATCGACGAGCACCTTGGCGTCGCCGGTTTGCAGCAGCTTCGAGACGGTCGGCTCGGTCGTCATGCCCGCGTCGATCCGCTGCTGCTTGATGGCCGCGATGAAGCTCGCGTCGGCGCCGACGGGCAACATCGTGTATTGCGACGATGCGATACCGTGCTGGCTCGCCAGGAACTGCGTGAGAAAGCTCGTCGACGAACCGAGGCCCGTCACGCCGAGCGTCTTGCCTTTCACATCGGCCATCGACTTGAGCGTGTCGGCGGCCTTCGTCGACACCATCTCGACTTCGCCGGGGACCTGCCCGAATACGACGATCGCCTTGACTTCCTTGCCCTTCGTCTGCAGATCGATGGAATGGTCGTAGAAGCCGACCACGGCCTGCACGGCGCCCGCGAGCAGCTCGTTTTCGGCATCGACGCCGGCCGGCTGCGACAGCAGTTCGACGTCGAGACCTTCATCCTTGAAATAGCCCAGCTGCTCGGTCAGCTTCGCCGGCAGATAGATGAGCTTGGTGATGCCTCCGACCATGATCGTGATCTTGCCGCTGTCGGCGGCCATCGCGCCATGCGAAGCCATACCGAACAGCAAAGCGGAAGCGAGAGCGAAAGTGCGGATTTTCCGCGACGTCGGTTGCATGCGACTGTCTCCTCGTTTATATCGGCACGACTGCGTGCCGGGTTGCATCGATGGTGCGATTCTAGGCGGGGCAATCCTTCCCGAACCTTTCACCATACCTGGGTGGATATGCGGGATTACCATGATGCGCCGCGATAACGTCACGATGACGTGGCGCCTATGCGGCGGCGTTCAGCGAAGCGATCTGGGCCGCGAGCGCGCGCAGCGCGTCGCGCAAGGCGGGCGGCTCGAGCACGCGCACGCGCGCGCCGAGGCGCAGCAAATGGCGCGCCGCTTGGCCTGTTTCCTCGACCGGCAATGTCACGCGGCACCAGCCTGCTTCGTCGGGCAGCGTGCAGACCGCGGCATCGGCCGCCGCCGCGCCCAACGCTTGCAGATCGGGAATCGCATCGCGCTTGACGAGCAGCGTCGCCTTTTCTTTGAGCAGGCTGCGTTCGAAGCGCACCACCATGGCCGACCAGCATTGTTGCAGGTCGAAGCCGGTGGGCCGCTCGAACGTCTCGTCGAGCGTGACGAGATGCTCGATGCTCGACGCCTTATAGACGCTGATCCGTTTGCGGGCCCGGGCGACGAGATACCAGTTTCCAGCCTTCAGCACGAGGCCGAGCGGTGCGCAGCGGTGCAACCGCTCGCTGTTCCAGCTTCGATACCGCATCGCGATCCGCTTTTGCTCCCAAACGGCATTGGCGAGCTGCGGCAACAGCGGCGCCGGTTCGGCGCGGCGGTACCAATCGACGGGATCGACGTGCAGCCGCGAACCAATGCGCGACGCGCCGGCCGCCGCGGCCGGCAGCGCTGCCACGAGCTTGAGCTGCGCCGAGCGCAGCGGTTCGCCGAGCCCGAGCGCATCGGCAGCGCCCGGGAGCCCGGCGATCGGCAGCGTCTCCGCCTCGGCGCGGGTCATGCCCGTCAGATCGGTTCGATACCCGTCGAGCAACGCAAATCCGCCCCCGGGCCCGCGATCCGCATAGACAGGCACGCCCGCGGCGCTCAATTGATCGACATCCCGGTACACGGTGCGCACCGACACCTCGAATTCATCCGCTAACGCCCGCGCGGTGATGCGTCCTCGCGCCTGCAACATCAACAACATCGAAACGAGCCGGCTCGTTCGCATCGTGCGCTCCCGAATTCATGACATCGGATGTCAAGTATTGTGGATTATAAAGGTCATAAATCGCCACCCATGCGCGAGAACGAGAAGAAGACCTACGAGGATTCGGACACGAGATGAGTACATCGACGAGCAGCAGCGCGCAGCACCACGGCCCATCGCACGGCCGTCTCACCGTTCTTCAAGGAGCAGCCCTTTACGTCGGGGCCGTACTCGGCACGGGCGTTATCGCATTACCGGCGCTGGCCGCCAAAATCGCCGGGCCAGCCTCGCTGCTGGCGTGGCTCGCGCTCGTCATCCTGTCCGCGCCGCTCGCGGCCACGTTCGCCGCATTGGGGGCTAGGTATCCCGATGCCGGCGGCGTCGCGACCTATGCGCGCAAGGCGTACGGCGCGCGCGCTTCGGCGATCGTCGGCTGGTGCTTCTATTTCGCCGTGCCCGCGGGCGCGCCGGCCGGGGCGATGTTCGCCGGCGCCTACGTGGCCGCCGCGCTGGGCGGCGGCGAACAAACCGTCTTCTTGACGAGCGCCGCCCTGCTCGTCATCGTCACCGCCGCCAATTCGCTCGGCGTCACCGTGTCGGGACGCATGCAGGTCGTGCTGTCGACGCTGCTCGTCGCATTGCTGCTGACGGCCGTCGCGGCCTCGGCCCCGCATGCGAATGCGAACAACCTGCGTCCGTTCGCGCCGAACGGCTGGTTCGCCGTCGTGCCCGCCGCCGCGTTGCTGGTTTGGAGTTTCGCGGGCTGGGAGGCCATCACCCACTTGGCCGGGGAATTTCGACGCCCCGCGCGAGACCTGCCGCTCGCCTCGGCTATCGCCGTCGTCGTGGTGGGCGCGCTCTACCTTGCCGTGGCGCTCGCGAGCGTACTGGTGCTCGGGCCCTCGGCCGGCGACGCCACGGCGCCGCTCGCGGAGCTGCTTGTCATTGGCGTCGGCGGCAACATCCGCGTGCTCGCCGCCGCCGCGGCACTGCTGCTCACCCTCGGCACCATGAACGCCTACTTCGCGGGAGCGGCCAAGCTCGGGGCCGCATTGGGCCGCGACGGCGCACTGCCGGCTTGGCTCGCGGCCGGCACCCTCGCCGGCGACGTTCCGCGCCGCTCGCTGGCCGTCGTCTCGGGCCTGTCGGCACTGTGCATGTGCGCGATCGCTTTCGCCGGCGTGGGCCCGAAGCCGCTCGTGTTGATGACGACCGGATCGTTCGTCACGGTCTACGCGCTGGGCTGCGCCGCCGCGCTGCGCTTGCTGCCGCGCGGCACGGCCGCCTATCGGTGCGCGCAGTGCGCGCTCGTTTGCGTGGTCGCGCTGTGCTTGGCGACGGGGTGGTTCTTGCTCTGGCCGCTCGTCATGAGCGGCTGCGCCCTGCTCTACCTGCGACTCGATCGCCGCCGCTCGAATCGCGCCGCCGTGCAGTGCGACATGTCTTGACTCGGGGCAGCGGCCTCGGGGCAGCGGCCTCGGGGCAGCGGCGGGCACCTCTCGCGCTTCGCTTCACTTAGGCCCCGCCGGCCCCGATCGGACCTGGCCATCCTAGTGCCCGGAACGCGGCCGCGCTGCCGCCCACTTTTCGGTTCGTCGCGGGCGCGACGGCGGCAAGCGCATGCGGGCACGCATGGATGTCCGCCGCCTTGCGCGGCGTCGACAACGTCAGGAGCGAGGAAAAATCGTTTGCCAGCCTAAAGCGCGGCGTATCGAGCAATGGGGCGTTGCCGGACGGAACGATTCGCGCGAGCGTCTTGGCGATCGAAGCATGGTCGTAGAACGTATGATCGATCGTTGCTTGCTTGATATAAGGCGAAACGACGACGGCCGGCACACGAAACCCAAAGCGATCGAAACGAAAGCCGCGCTTGCTCAATCCCGTCGGCGCCACGGGCGCGAGCGTGGGCATGCCCGCCACATGCGCCGGGTCGGGAATCACGTGATCGAAAAACCCGCCGTGTTCGTCGAAGACGATGAGCAACACGCTTTGCTCCCAATACGGCGACGCGAGAATGGCGTTGTACACGCGTTCGACGAGGGCCTCGCCCAAACGCACGTCGCCGCACGGATGCATCGACTCGCCGTTTTCGAAATTACCGATCGGATCGTAGTGGGGCTCGATGAAGACGAAATTCGCATCGAGCTTGCCGCTCGCCAGCGCGGAAAAAAAATCCTCGTGCCCGACGAAGCGCGTGGGATGGGCATCCACACCCTTGAGAGCCCATGCTTGCGGGATATCGCCGTGCGCAACGAGCCATTGCTCGGGCGCCAGCCTCGTCAACAGAGAATCGTCGCGGCCGTTCCCGTACTTAGCGCCATCGAACAAACTGGCTTCGATTGAACCGAGTTCGCTCGGCGAATGATCCAGCCCCCACGAGGTGCCGGCCAACGCAAAAAAGCGATTCGGCCAAGTGGGCCCCGGCACCGACGAGAACCACCGATCGCAGACGGCAAATTGCTGGGCGAGAAAATTGAGCACCGGCAGTTGATCGGGCGTGAAGCAGCGCAATGCCGACGCCACGTCGTACCCGTGCGCTTCCATATCGCGCGCGAAGCCCAAGTCGTTGGCGCTCGCGGCGCACGCCGGATAGAGACCGTTCGTCAGCCCCGCCGAATCGTCGCGCACGCAGGTGGCGAACGCGCGGCTTTCGCTCGGCGGCGTCAACTGCACGAGCGCATCGCTGAACTCGTGGCCCGGATCGAACGAAAGCCGAAACGGCGCGCCCTGGGCCACCGCATACCCCGCGCCTTTCGCACCCGTATTCGAAAACGGCGGCTTGCCGAGCAGACCGTCGGCTTGTGTGGGCATACCGTCGGGCGTCCAGCCGCGCAGATCCGACCAGCCGAACACGTTGTCGTAGGAACGGTTTTCCAACATCAAAACGAACAGCTTCTTGACATTCAGGACTGCCGACATTTTCGCGCTCCAATGTGCGGGCGACCGGTGTCGCCGCTTCGCTAAAACGAGTCACAGCCTTTGAAGCCGAGTCGCCCAAGAAATTCAGTGCGCGATCGACGCAAGATCGGGCAATTATGAACCGGCGCCCTTTGAAAGGCCACCCCATAACCGTATGTCTCGCCCTCGTCAAGCTGGGGCGAGCGCGCCTCAAGGTTTTGACCGCGCCGCCGATAAAGAGGCAGGCTCACATTGAAAGGATGAGCCGTCGATGCCTCAACCTTGCTCCATGCTTTCGGAACGAACTATTCACGGGCGAAGCCCGCATTCGCTGCGCCGTCTTGCGCTGGCGCTGTCGATGCTCTTCGCGACAGGCGTCGTCCGCGCAGCCGCGCCCGCCGCCCCCGCTTCGGCCGGCGAGCAGACCGACCTCGCCTCGATGCCACTGGAAGCGTTGATGCAGGTAAAAGTTAGGACTGCTTCGTTGTTCAGCCAATCGGTGGCCGACGCGCCGGCCGCGGTTGTCGTGCTGACGGCCGCCGATATCAAGGCGTTTGGCTGGCGCACCCTGGCTGACGCTCTGGGGTCGCTGCCCGGCTTGTATACGACGTACGACCGCACGTATTCGTATCTGGGCGCGCGCGGGTTCCAACGCCCCGGCGACTACAACAGCCGCTTCCTGCTGCTCATCGACGGGATGCGTATCAATGACTCGGTGTACGATCAGGCGCCGATCGGCGACGATTTCCCGATCGACATGGATCTCGTCGAACGCATCGAGTATGTTCCGGGCCCGGGTTCAGCCATCTATGGGGCAAACGCGCTGTTCGGCGTGGTGAACGTCGTCACGAAGAAAGGCAGCAACATCGACGGCGCGCAAGTGGCCACCTCCGTGGGCAGCTTCGGCGAGAAACGCGCACGTGCGACCTACGGCTGGCACGGCGGCAGCGGCGCGGACCTGGTTTTATCGGCGAGCTCGTACGATCGCAGCGGGCAGAGCCTCTACTTCCCCGAATTCGATACGCCCGATCAGAACAACGGGGTCGCACAAAACCTCGATTACGACCGTGCGCAACAATTGTTCGCAAAGTTCGCGTATGCGGGCTTCAGAATCAGCGCGGGTTACGGCAATCGGACCAAGGGCGTGCCGACTGCGCCCTACGACGCCGTCTTCAACACGCCCCAAAGTACCACCGATACGCACAGCTTCATCGACGCCACTTACAGCCGCGCGCTCACGAGCGGCCTCGAAATTGCATCGGAGGTGTATTGGCAGCGCTACGACTACTCGACCACCGGCGCGTACGGCGATCCCGCGATTGCGGATGTCGACGGCGACAAAGCCATTTGGTACGGCGCCGACATCCACGCCACGTTGACCTCCATTGCGCGTAACAAGCTCGTGGTGGGCGTAAGCGCCATGCGCAACGCGCGGCGAAATCAGTTCAACTACACAACCGATCCTTACCTGCTCGTCCTCGACGATCGCCGCAGCAGCAATTCCGTGGGCGTGTATGCCGAAGACGAAATTCAACTGCCTTGGCGCTTTACGTTGAATGCGGGGCTGCGCGTCGATCGAGAATCGGTATCCGGCACGACCGCCAGCCCGCGGCTGGCCCTGAACTACAAGCCGACGAACGCCGATACGTTAAAGCTGATCTACGGCCTCGCCTATCGCGCGCCGAACGCCTACGAGCTTTATTACACGGTGCCGCCGCCCGGCGGACAATCGGGCAACCCTTCGCTGAGCGCCGAACACATCACGACGACGGAATTCGTCTATGACCGCGCGTTCGGAGAAAGTGCGCACGCGACGGTTTCGCTGTTTCGCTACGACGTGCGCAACCTGATCACGGAAACGCTCGATCCGTCCGGCAACTTCGTCTTCGAGAACACCAATCGCGTTCAAGCGCGTGGGGTTGAGATTGCGTACGAGCAGGACGTCGCCTCCGTCGCAAAGATCCGAGCCAGCTATTCCTGGCAACTCGCCCGCGACGGCGATACCGGCGCCGTGCTGCAAAACTCGCCACGGCACCTAGGCAAGCTCAATGTGACCGTACCGCTCTTTGACGGGGCGGCGCGTATCGGCGTCGAAATGCGGTGCGCATCGGCGCGCTTGGCGCTTGCGGGCTCGGCCGCGGGATATTGCCTCGCCAACATGAGCGTCGGGAGCGAACGCCTCGTCCCTCACGCGGACGTCTCGTTCTCCATCTACAACTTGACCGACAAGCGCTACGCCGACCCCGCTGGCCCCAACTTCACGCAGAACGTCATCCCGCAGCAAAGCCGGACCTTCCTGTTCAAGCTCGTCTATGGTTTCTGACATGCGAGCCGCAAGACCGTCCTTCGTCCGCCCCTGCATCGTGCTCGTCGCCGTGGCCGCCTTCACTCGCCTATGGACGCCCGTGCATGCGCAGGTCGACCTGTACTCGCTCGAAGCCGCCTATATCTATAACTTCACGGAATTCACCGAGTGGCCGCCCGCGCGCGCGGGCAGCGCGCTCGTCGTCTGCGTCAATCCGCACACGGCACTCGGCGCCACGCTGGCCAAACTCGAGGGTCGCCTCGTCTCCGGCAAGGCATGGAGCGTGAAGCCCATTCCGGACGGCGCCGCCATCGCCGGCTGCAGCGTGCTCATCGTCGACGATGCCGCGTCCAGCGCCGCGGCGCGCGCAGCGAGCGGCCGCGACGTTCCGATGCTCGTCGTACGCGCCGCCGAATCGGATGCGAGCGACGGCGCCTATGTGGTTACGCTCGTGCGAGACGGCGACCGGCTGCGCTTCGACATCGACAACAAGGAAGCGGTACGCCGTCATCTCGCGCTCAGCTCGAAGCTGCTGCGCCTGGCAAGGAACGTGTCATGAATCAGAGCGGCCAACCCAGCCCCAGCCCCATGAAGGAAATGGCGCGCGTCAAGCTCGCCGGCTTCGGCGTGGCCTTGCTCGTCTCGGGTCTCGTCCTGCTCGTCTATCAGGCCCTTTCCCTGCGCTCGGCCTTGACCGTCGACGCCACGGTGCAGGCCGATATGATCGCCGACAACGTGTCCGCCGCGCTCATGTTCGAGGACGTCCGCTCCGCGCAGGAAGTACTGCATTCTCTGCGAAAAGTGCCGTACATCGAGAGCGCCGGCATCTACACCGCCGACGGCAAGCGCTTCGCGGCGTATGCGAAACCGGGCTTGTCGGAGCGCGACGCCACGGAAGCGGCGCCGTCCAACGTCAAACCGGTCAAGCGCCGCTTGTCGTTCGACGATGTCTTCGTCGCGTCGACCATCGCGCAGAACGGTAAAACGCTGGGTTCGGTCGTCGTCGTCGCCACGACGGAGCAAATGACGCACGACTTGCTGCACTACGCCGCCTTTATCGTCGGCGCGTCGCTATGCGCGCTATGGATCGCCTTCGTCGTGACCTCCCGCATGAGCGCGCGCATCTCTCAGGCGGAAAAGAAGCTCGAATATCTCGCGTCGACCGACCCGCTGACGGGCCTGCCCAATCGCCGCGCATTTTATGACGAGCTCGCACAGCGGCTACAGCGCGGCACGCAAACGTGCGCGCGTGCCGCGCTGATCCTCGTCGACTTGGACGATTTCAAAACGGTCAACGATACGCTCGGCCACGGCGCCGGAGACGAGTTGCTCAAGCATGTCGCGCTCGTGCTGCGGCAAAGCGTGCGCGGCGCGGATCTCGTGAGCCGCATCGGCGGCGACGAGTTCGCCGTGCTGGTTTCGATCGCGAAGGAAAAGGCCGAAGGGATTCGAACGGCGGAACGCATCGCCCGCGCGCTCGCTCGTCCGTTCGATTTGCCGCGGGCGAGCGTCGTCGCCAGCGCAAGCGTGGGCGTCAGCGTTTATCCGGACGACGCCGTCGACGTGGCCTCGCTCGTGAGCAGTGCGGACATCGCGCTCTATGCCGCCAAAAACGTGGGCAAGAACGCCGCGGTAGAGTTTCACCCGAGCATGACCGTGGAAGCGCGCAGGCGCGCCCGCCTAGAGACGGAATTGCGCAAGGCCATCGAAACCGATGGCTTGCATGTCGTCTACCAACCGCAATTCGCCTGCGGGTCGGGCCGTTTGCTCGGCGCCGAAGCCCTCTTGCGCTGGAACCATCCGGTCGACGGAGACATCGCGCCGAGCGAATTCGTTCGGGTAGCCGAGGACAGCGACCTCATCGTTTCTTTAGGGCAATGGGTATTGCGTCGCGCGTGCCGCGATGCGGCGCGTTGGAACGCCGAACACGACAGTGCGATCTACGTGGCCGTCAACGTATCGGCACGCCAGTTGCGACAGACTCAGTTCAACGAAGACGTGGAGGCGGTGCTCGCCGAAAGTGGCCTTTCTCCGAACTTGCTCGAACTCGAGCTGACGGAGAGCCAACTGATGGCGAACATGACCGCCGGCGTCGAAGCGATGCGCCAGCTGCGCGCGGCCGGCATACGCTTGTCGCTCGACGATTTCGGCACGGGCTACTCATCGCTGTCGTACCTGCAGTCCTTCCCCGTGAACACCCTCAAGATCGATCGCGCCTTCGTGAAGCCATTGCCGCAGGCGGGACAGCCGATCGTCACGGCCATCATCTCCATGGCCCACAGCTTCGGCATCGCCGTCGTAGCCGAGGGTGTCGAAGAACCCGCGCAATTGGCATGGCTTAGCGACGCGGGCTGCGATATCGTCCAAGGCTATCTGACAGGTCGGCCGACGTCGTACGAAGGGATCACCGATCTCTTGCGCAGCGCATGCGAGGATTCCGCGCCTTTGAGCTAGGCCTTATGCGGCCCGCTACTGATCGGCGTTCGCCGCCGTAAACGCGCTGAACGCCGTATGCGGCGGATCGATCGGTGCGAGATCGTTCTGGATGATCCCGAACGTCCGATCGCCGCTGAGCAACACGTAATACATCACCGCCTGGATACCTTCGTTTTTGCGCGCCGCATAAAAGCGCTGCAGTTTTTGTTTGACATAGTCGGCACGGAACTGCTCGTCTTCCTCCGGCGCCGCATTCCACTCGGTAATCATGAACGGCTTGCCGTATCGCGCCTTGCAGTAGGCCGGCAAATTGAAGCCCGGGCCCGCGCCGTCGACGCCGATCTTGAAGATGTCGCCGTACGGTTGGTAGTTGTGCCACGTGGTGATGTCCCAGCGCATCTTGCGATAGCCGCCCGAGCCGTCCGGCTGCTCGCCGTCCCACAACATATCCGACGCCGCAACGTCGGCGACCGTGAAGTTCACGCCGCACTTCGCGCTGGGCTGCACCGATTTGATTCCGTCGATCATCCCTTGGATCGCGCCACGCAGAATCGGCCAATTCTTATTGTTGAAGTCCTGGGGCTTCGTCCCTGCATTGGTCGAATCAAGAATGATCGCGCGGTCGCGCGTGAGCTCGTTGCCGCATTCGTACATCTTGACGCCGTGCGGACCAAGCGCTCTGGCGATGGCGGCCGCACCGGCGCGATTTGCGACATACGCATCGCGCTCGCTCGCATACAAGTTGCCGGCGCTGTCGCGCAGGCCGTAGTTGACGAGCGGCAGCAGCGTGAAGCCCACCGTGCGGAATGCATCCGCCAACGCAATGACGGGCTTGAGCTGCGACGGCGAATTCACGCAGCCGACGCGATAGCTCGTGCATCCGAGCGCCTGCAGCGTCGCGATGAGCTGTTGGGGCGTAAACGGATAATCGTAGTGCCCGTTGATGCCGTAGAACGCCCCCGTGGGGACTTCGAGGGGAACGCGCGGGTCGGTGCACGGCCGCCAACGCTCGGCCCAGGTGTGCACATAGAACTGATCGTTCGTGCCGCGTTGGTAAATCATTCCTCCATACCACAGCAAAAGACTCACGTCGTAGGAGTCCGGGTCCTTTACACCGTTTTTGTAAATGAATCCGCTTTTTACCGTCCAGACATTTCCCTGCCGATCGACGATCGAAGAAGCGGAAGGAATGACCGTTCCATCGGTGGATTCCGCAGCAACATTGCTTGCTGCGATAGCTTCGCCTGCTCCTGCGCCACTCAATGCAACGAGTACTTGGCCGCCCGCAATGGCAGCCATTTGGCCCAGGAATCGGCGTCTCTTGGTGATCACGTTAAGTGCCTCCATGGTCAATCAGGTGAGTTGGGTACGCGGCTTGCGACGCGCGGCCACTCTGACCATCGGACACTCATAAGAGTTCGAATCGTTTTCAATTTTTATTCCCGATTTTTCGGGATGTTTTACTATACGATCCGTCACTTTTTGTGAAATCTAGCAATATCGCCGCGGTGCACGCGCGGTACGTCAGTCCCCTCTTTTTTGCAAAAAAGGCCTGCTCGTGAATCCGCAAGACCTGGAACGCCTCGTGACGCTGGCCATGCCGTTCGGCAAGTACAAGGGCAGGCTCATCGCAGACCTACCCGGCCATTATCTGAACTGGTTTGCGCGGGAAGGCTTTCCGCCGGGCGAGATCGGCCGCCTGCTCGCGCTGATGCAGGAACTGGATCACAATGGTTTGCGGCCTCTGCTCGATCCGATTCGGAAACCAGCGAGCGAAGCGCAGAGATCCGGCCTCGAGCAGCCCCCCGATAAACCTTAGGCAGCCGCTAGCGATCGGCCGGGGCGTTGGACGCGTTGGACGCATCGGACTCTTTCGACCAAGCGACGCATGCCGCGTAGCCCGCGGGCGCATCGCACCAGCACGCGTCGTACGCATGCACTCCGAGCGATGGAGAATCGCTCGCGTCCAAGATCGGCACGCGTGGAGCAGCGCTCATGTCGCCCAGCACCGAAAACCGATCGAGGCCGCCCGCGATTCCCACGCCGATCGCCTTGAGCAGCGACTCCTTGGCGGTCCAAACAGCGAAGAAGGCGTCTAGCCGCGCGGCTTCCGGCAGCGCCTCGACGTACGCATGCTCGCTCGGTGCGAATACCGCTCGAGCGAGAGAGCGCCAATCGAGCGCCGCGCGTTTCGATTCGATGTCGACGCCGACCCTGCGCCCATGCGACAGCGCGATCAACGCAAAGCCGCCCGAATGCGAAACATTGAAGTCGAACCCGCGGGGCGGATCGGCGACGCTGGGCCGACCCGCCTCGTCGTAGCGAAAGCGCACGCGTGAAGGCTGCATGTCCAAGCACGCGGCGATCGACTCGCGCAGCACGGCGCGGGTCGTCGAATATCGCACCGCATCTTCAGGCCGCAGAAAACGCGCGGCGCGCGCCCGCTCGTCATCGGTCAGGAACTCGAATACCGAAGACTCGCGCGCGATATCGAAGTCGAAGGCGATACGCTGCAGCTCCACCCCCGCGGCGGCGGCATGCGGCACATCTAGAACGTGGACATCGAACCTGCTGGAACGATAGATGGACGGAACAGCCTTCGACATGGATGCAGCCGGCGCGGCACGCACGCCGAAGTCATGAAAGTGCGCCCATGCTATCGCGATTTCGCGCGGCGGCGCTTCTGGCCGAGCATCGGTCGACGTTTCGTCTGTGCTTCGCCTGCGCTTGGTTAGCGCACGAGCGCACTAACGCACGCCCAACTTCCAAACCGTGACTTCGTGCAGTGTCTGCCCCGGTTTGAGTTCGGTCGTGGGGAACGTCGGCTGGTTCGGCGAATCGGGAAAATGCTCGGCCTCGAGCGCGAACGCATCGGTTTGGCGATAGGCCGAGCCGGAGCGCCCGACGACGCTGCCATCGAGGCCGTTCGCCGTATAGAACTGCAAACCAGGCTGCGTCGTGTAGACATCGAGCACACGCCCCGAATCGGGATCGTAGGCGCGGGCGGCGAACGCCGGCGTGTCGTGGCCGCCGCCGTCGAGCACCCAATTTTGATCGTAGCCATGCGCCCAAATGAGCTGCGCGTACGCGTCTCTCAAATGCGCGCCGATCGGCGACAATCCGCGCAAGTCCATAGGCGTACCGGCGACCTCACTGATTTCACCTGTCGGTATCGATTTGTCGTCGGTCGGCGTGTAGCGCGAGGCCGCGATTTCTATCATCTGCCGCTCCACGTTGCCGCTAGCCTCGCCGGCGAGATTGAAGTAGCTGTGATTGGTCAGGTTGACCACGGTGTCCTTGTCCGTCGTCGCGCGATAGTCGATGCGCACCTCATCGTCGTCGGTCAACGTATAGGTGACATCCACCGTCAACGTGCCCGGAAAGCCGTTCTCGCCGTCGGGGCTCACATAGCGCAGTTGCACACCCGCCTCGGTCGGTTGCTGGAATGTGCGCACCGGCGTCCAGACCTTCGAATCGAAACTGTCGGGGCCGCCGTGCAGGGTATTCGGCGGATCGTTGGTCGGCAGGCGGTATTCTTGCCCGTCGAGCGTAAAGCGCCCGTTCGCGATTCGATTGGCATAGCGGCCGATCAGTGCGCCGAAATGAATGTTGCCGTTCAAACGCTCGTAATCTTGAAGCGAGCCGAAGCCGAGGACGATGTCGGCGCGGCGTCCATGCCGATCGGGCACATCGAGTTCCGTGACGATGCCGCCGTAGGTCATGACTTTCAGCGTGACGCCGTATCGATTCGTGAAGGCATATTCACGCACGTCCTGGCCTGCCTGAGTGGCGCCGTAGCGGGTGTCCGAAACCGAGACCGCCGCTGCCGCGGGCAGACAAGCGAACGTTGCCCATACCGCTGCGAGCGCGGCAAGGACGGGCGCGGGCGATCGATGAAACGAGCAGTTCATGGCCGAATGTCCGATGGGTCCGCGGGCCTTCGGGCGAAGGCCCCGCAATGGGTGCTTCGACCGGACAGCACGCGCCGTGCCACTGTCGTGGCTTGGCATGCGTCGGTCCATCCATCCGCCCTGCTTCCGCTATCGCTAGACGGACAAATGCTCCAGCTCGGCTTGCTCGGCTACGCTCGGCCGAGCGCTTAGCCAAGGCACGGCGCGCTCGGCAGCGAGCGCAATGCGACCGCGCAGCGCGGAGCTCGATATCTCATAGTCGGCAAAGTCGCGCGCCGACGCGTAGACGCCTATCGGCAGCGTGCGTGCTTGAAAAAACGCGAAGAGCGGCCGCAATTGATGCTCGATGACCAGCGCGTGACGATCGCTGCCACCCGTCGCCGCCAGCAGCACCGGGATATCGACAAGCGCCTCGGCGGCGATGAGGTCGAACAAGTGCTTGAACAGACCCGAATACGAACCGCGAAAAACGGGGCTTGCGACGACCAAAACGTCCGCGCCTTCGATCGCGCGCAGATGCGCCTGCTCGACAGCCGACAGGCGGCTTCGATCGAACGTCGCGCCGATCTGCGGCGCGATTTGCCCGAGCTCGACGAGATGAAGATCGATCGGCACACGATCGGCCAGCGCCGCGACGATGGCGTCGACCAACGCCAGCGTCCGCGATGGACGTTGCAGGCCGCCCGAAACCGCGACGAGTTTCAATCTTTGCGTCATGTGAAGTTGTCCCAAGTTTGAATCGACTCGCACCGAATGACCCATGCGAGCAACGGCGAATCAGCCGACAACGGCGTGCTCTTCGACGAGCGACAGCATGCGCTCGAGAATGCGCGCCTCGATCTCGGCGACATCGGCGGCGGCACGTACTCTGGGCCGCGGCAGCGCGATCCGCTCGTTTAGCGCGATGCGCCCGCCTTCGACCAGCACCACGCGATCCGACAGCGATACGGCTTCATGAACGTCGTGCGTGACGAGGAGCGCCGTAAAGCGATGCGTGCGCCAAAGGCGTTCGACGAGCCGGTGCATCTCCAAGCGTGTGAGCGCATCGAGTGCGCCGAATGGCTCGTCGAGCAGCAACAGCGCCGGGCGATGCACGAGTGCGCGCGCCAGCGCCACGCGTTGACGCTGCCCGCCCGATAATCGAGCCGGCCAATCGCGCTCGCGCCCCGCCAAGCCCACTTCGCTCAACGCGGCCCGCGCCGCGTCCCGCTCGCTCGACGCCAGCCCGAGCAAGACATTGCCCAATACGGTCTTCCACGGCAGTAAGCGCGCGTCCTGAAACATCAGGCGCGTCCGCGCGGTGGCGCCCCGTGTTTCGCTCGCCCGCGGTGGAAGGATCGTTCCGGCGTCCGGCGAATCGAGGCCGGCCACAAGCCGCAGCAGCGTGGATTTTCCGCATCCGCTGCGGCCGATGATCGAAACGAACGCGCCTGCCTCGATCGACAAATCGATGCGATCGAGCACGACGCGATCGCCATAGCGCTTCGAGATCGATCGAAGCTCGACGGCCGCCTCCTTCGTCGCCCCGCTCATGCTTTCGCTCCCCGCCACGTCGCTTGACGGTTGAAGGCTTTGTTCGCCCTCAGTCCCTTAAACACCCGCGAGATCGCCGAAGCACGGGCTGCCCGATGCGGCGAGCGCCATGGCAACAGCCATGCCTCGGCCAGTCGTGCGACGACGTCCGCAAGCTTGCCCAGCAGCGCGTATAGAAGGATGCCCACGATGACCACGTCGGTTTGCAAGAACTCCCTCGCATTCATCGTCATGTAGCCGATGCCCGACTGCGCGGAAATCGTCTCCGCGACGATGAGCGTCACCCACATGAGCCCGAGCGCGAACCGAACGCCGACGAGAATGGAGGGCAACGCGCCGGGCAGCACGACCTCGCGGTATAGCCGGAACCCATGTACCCCGTAGCTCCTCGCCATTTCGACGAGCGCGGCGTCCACCGAGCGGATCCCGTGAAACGTATTGACGTAGATCGGGAAGAAGACGCCGAGCGCGACGAGGAACAGCTTGGCCGGCTCGCCGATTCCAAACCAAAGGATGACGAGCGGAATCGTCGCGAGCACCGGGATGTTTCGTACCATCTGCACCGACGAGTCGAGCGCGGCCTCGAGCCGGGTGGAGCATCCGGTCGCCAACGCCAACGCAAAGCCGATGCCGCCGCCGATCGCGAAGCCGCCGAATGCCCGCGCCGCGCTGACTTTGACGTCGTCCCACATCTGTCCGTTTTGCGCGAGCCCCCAGGCTGCGTGAACAACGGCCCAGGGCTCCGGCAAGATCCGGGCGGAGAGCCAACCGGCGCGCGCGCAGGCCTCCCACGCGACTAACGCCAACAGCGGCAAGATCCAAGGCGCAATCGGGTCGATCCAAGCTGCCTTTCTATTCACGGTCTTTTCCCTTTCTCAGGTTACGGCTATTACATAGGAATCCTAATTAACATTCCAAACCGCGCGAACCGACCGCGGATCGCGGATCGCGCTAAGCGGCGTTCAGCTTTGCGACACTTTCGGCAGGTACGAATTGCCTACGATCTCGCCGAACGGTCCCGTCAACGGCGAACCGATCCGATCCCGAACGTGACCGGGCAAGCGGGGAAATACGAGTTCCGAGAAACGGTAAGCTTCCTCGAGATGCGGATATCCCGACAAGATGAACGTGTCGATCCCCAACCGCGCGTATTGCTCCATCCGCGCGGCCACTTGTTCGGGATCGCCGACCAGCGCGGTGCCCGCGCCGCCGCGCACCAGCCCCACGCCCGCCCAGAGATTCGGGTAGATCTCGAGTTCGGCCCGCGTACGGCCTTTGCCGCCATGCAAGGCAGCCATCCGCCGCTGCCCTTCCGAATCCATCTTTGAAAACGCAGCCTGCGCCCGTGCGACGGTCGCATCGTCGATACGGCTGATCAAGCGATCGGCCGCGGCCCAGGCTTGCTCCTCCGTTTCGCGGACGATGACGTGCAAGCGAATGCCGAACTTCAGTTCCCGCCCTTTCGCCCCCGCTCGTGCGCGCGCGTTGGCGATCTTTTCGGCGACGGCGTCGGGCGGCTCGCCCCAGGTCAGATACGTATCGACGTGCGAAGCGGCGATGTCGATTCCCGCGTCGGACGACCCGCCGAACCACAGCGGCGGATGCGGCGTCTGCACGGGCGGATAAAGCAGCTTTCCCCCGTTCGATTTCAGATAGCGGCCTTCGAACTGGACCGCTTCGTTCGATTCGTGGGCCGTCCTGAAGTGCTTGCGCCAGATCGTCAGGAATTCGTCCGTGATGCGATAGCGCGTATCGTGATCGACGAACAGCCCATCGCCTTCCAGCTCGGCTTGGTCGCCGCCCGTCACGACATTGATGAGAAGGCGCCCCTTCGACAGCCGGTCGAACGTGGACGCCATGCGCGCCGACAGCGCGGGCGAGCTGAGTCCGGGCCGTATCGCGACCAGGAACTTCAGCCGCTGCGTTGCGGCGATCAAGCTCGAGGCCACGACCCAAGCGTCTTCGCAGGAGCGTCCCGTCGGCAGCAGCACCCCTTCATAGCCGAGCGTGTCGGCGGCCACGGCGATTTGCCTGAAGTAGTCGTAGCTCGCGTGGCGTGCGCCTTCGGCCGTGCCGAGATAACGGGAATCGCCATGAGTAGGGATGAACCAAAATACTTTCATTCTGTGTTCTCCGCGCTTCGCTATACGAGCCATCGCGCGTCGCTGACGGCGATTTGTTTCGGGATCAATTTCAATTCGCTGAACGTATCGGCGATGCGCTGCTGCGCTTTCAGGATCGGCGCCGTCACGGGAACGACGCCGTATGATGAACGCCGCGCCGCGACTTCCACCGTGGCGGCGTCCAGCCCCACGAGCGGAGCGAGTTCCCGAGCGACCTGGGCGGGATGTTCCCTCGCCCAAGCATCGACTTGCGAAAGCGCATCGATCACCGCGTGTACGAGTTGCGGCTGCTCGGCCGCGAAACGTCGCGAGGCCAGGTAGAACTGAAGATTGTCGACCAGGCCCGTGCCGTCCACGAGAATCCGCGCCCCCGCCTGACGCTCGATCGCGGCGAAATAGGGTTCCCAGATCACCCATGCGTCCACGCTGCCCTGCGTGAACGCGGCGCGCGCATCGGCCGGAGGCAGGTAGACCGGCTGAATATCGGCGTACTCGAGGCCTGCGTGTTGCAGCGCGCGCACGAGCAAGTAGTGCACATTGGAGCCGCGGTTAAGGGCGATCTTCTTGCCCCGCAGTTGCGCGACCGTGGCGATCGTCGAGCCGCGCGGCACCACGATCGCCTCGGATTTCGGGGAAGAAGGCTCGTTGGCGACATAGACGAAATCGACGCCCGCCGCCTGCGCGAAGATCGGCGGCGTCTCGCCCACCGTGCCGAAATCGACCGCGCCCGCGTTCAAACCTTCGAGCAATTGCGGCCCGGCGGGGAACTCCAACCAGCTCACCGTCACGCCTTGCGCGGCCAAGTTCTTCTCCAACGTGCCCCTCGCCTTCAGCAAGACGAGCGTGCCGTACTTTTGATAGCCGATGCGCAGTGTCTTGCCGCTCGCATTCGCCCATGCGCTTCGAGGCTTCGCCAAACCCGATACGCCGGCCGCAAGCGCCGCCCCGCCCCAAAGAAAGGACTGCAAGAGACGGCGGCGAGCGCGCTCGCGCGGCGTCGTATCGGTCGAGGGCATGACTTCTCCTTGGCGCGCGGCGGCGCCCGTCTTTTTAGATCGCATGGGTCGTTGAACCGAAGGAAGATCGGCGTTGCCGCCGCAGCGGCAACCGGAAGCGTCAGTCTAGAAAAGACGGAAGGCGAGGAGAACGAATGAATTCAGCTTTGCTCTGGACGAGGCGCGATATGCGGCTGTCGAGGCGTCACATGCTCCACGCCGTGCGCACACGTGCACGGATGTCCGCGAGCCGCTCTACCGATTCATTGGCGAAGACGAAGCGCAGATAGCGCCCGGCTTGCGGCCCCCACCCTTTCATCGGCGTGGCCGCGACATCCGCTTTCGTCAACAGCAAGCGCGACGCTTCTTCCGGCGCGAGCCCCAATCGTTCCGTGTCGATCAGCAACGACCAGCCGCCGTCGGGACGCATCACGGGCAGATCGCCGAGCGCCGACAGCAAGAAGTCGCGCCGCGCCTGCCACACGTTCACCGCATGGGCGACGCCATCGTCGCTGGAGGTCAACGCGGCCGTCGCGCCGGGCATGCCGATGCCGACCTGACACACCACGTTCGACAGGCTTGTCAACCGCACGTCGTTCATGATGCTCGCGGGGCCGACGATCCAACCCACGCGCCAACCGATCATGCGAAATTCCTTCGACACCGAACCCACCGTGATGGTCCGCTCGCGCATTTCTGGAAGCGAGGCGGGATGAATGACGGGCAAGCCGTCGAAAACGATGCGCTCCATGGCCGCGTCGTACACAAGCCAGGCATCCGCACGTCGACAATGCGCCGCGATCGCTTCCCATTCCCCCGCGTTCGCGACGAAGCCGCTCGGCATCGACGGCGACATGACGAGCAGCGCCCTTGTGCGCGGCCCGACCGCTGCGGCGAGCGAGTCGAGATCGAGCCGCCAGCCGTCGGCGCTCGGAATCAAGCGGGCGAACTTGGGCACGCCGCCCGCGAGCCGCACGCGATTGATGAGGCCAGCGTACGTCGGGTCCGTCAACACCACTTCGTCGCCCGCCTCGAGGATCGACAGCAAGACGTTGAGGATGCCCGCGAGCCCGCCCGCCGAGACAATGCATTCGGCATGTGGGTCATAGCGCACGCGCGCCGATCGCTCGATGCGCGCCACGACCGCCTCGCGCAACGCCACCTGCCCCGTGAACGGCAGATAGCTGTTGGCGTCGTCGTCGTCGATCGCCGCGTGGGTTGCAGCAAGTGCTTCGGCGGGAGGCTTGAGGTCAGTGTCGAGATTCTCCAGCCGTAAAATGTTGCGGTTGTGCTTCGCATCGGCGGCGTCGCCCATCTTGTCGACGCCAATGCCTGGAATTTCCGTAAGACGCGAGACTGTCATGGACTCCTCCGTTCCTCGATTGGTTTTAATATATTAAAATGAAGAAGTCACCGACTGCAAAGTTTTTTTCGGAGTCGCTTGCCGAACGCCTGCGCGAAAGGATTCTGCGCGGCGAGCTGCCGCCCGGCGCGCAGCTCAGGCAAGACAAGATCGCTCAGGAATTCGGCACGAGCCACATTCCGGTGCGCGAAGCGTTCGCGCAACTGGAGGCGCGCGGGTTCGTCACGATCATTCCCAACCGCGGCGCATTCGTCTCATCGATGACGCGCGACGAAGCGGAGGAATTGCAGGCCATGCGCGTCGCGCTCGAATTGCTGGCGCTCGATACCGCCATCGATGCATTCACTGCCGACGATGCGCAAGCGGCGCGCGCCATCCTCGAAACCGATCGCCAAGCGCACGATGTCGACGAATGGTCGAAGGACAATTGGGCGTTCCATCGCGCGATCTACGCGCCGTGCGGCAAGCGGCATTTGATGGGCGTGCTCGAATCGCTTTGGCAGAAGGCCGATCGCTACCTGCGGCTCGTTTGGCAACTGGCGTCATGGCAAAGCCATTCGTTCGCCGAGCACCTGCGCATCCTCGAAGCCGTCGAAGCGAAAGACAAACGTCTTGCGAAACGCTTGACGAAGGAACACATTACGGCTGCGGGCCAGGTCATGCTCGAAGCCTTGAGCAGTCATCGCGCCGGCATGGAATGACCGTGCACGGTGCGGTACCGGACAGAAGAGCGTCACGAACAGCCGGCATGCTTCCAAGTTGCGGCGCGGGCCTACGTCGCCACATAGTGGGCCGCGTCGGAAGCGCCGGCTCAGCCTCGGCTTGCAAGGCCGAAGTTATCCCCACATTCTGTTGGCAATGCTGTGGACAAGCTGCAGATTAACAACGTAAGTTGTTGATCGGATTGAAAACAGAACGCCGTGCTCGCGTTTTGTTGCGCGTGGCGCATTTCGGCGTAAATCGTTTTCGTTTTCTTCGTCGATCGGGAGTCATGACCATGCTGAAGAAGCTCGTTTTGCTGCTCGCCGCACTCGTCGTATCGATTTCCACCGCGTTGGCCGCCGCCGTCGACGTGAACACGGCCGATCAGGCCGCGCTCGAATCGCTCAAAGGCATCGGCCCAGTCAAATCGAAAGCCATCATCGAAGAACGAACGAAGAACGGCCCGTTCAAGGATGCCGACGACCTGGCCAAGCGCGTCAAAGGCATCGGCGCAAAGACTGTCACGAAGCTGGAAGCCGAGGGGATGACGATCGGCGGTGGGTCGGCGCCGCCCAAAGCAATGAGCGGTGCGCCAAGCAACGCACCCGCGAAGACGGTCAAGCCTTCGGCGGGCGCATCGAGCGCGCCGACGACGGCAATGCCCGCGTCGAACGCGCAAGAAACCAAAGCGACCGCAAAGTCCAAGAAGAAGAAAGGCAAAGCCAAGGCGGCTTCGGCAGCATCGGGGGCATAAGCGCCCCCGCAGTCCATCCGCCCTCACGAGCGCCGCTTCAGCCTGACATCGGCCGCTCGGCGCACCCATTCTTTCGGCGCCCGAATCGCGGGCCACGCCGCTTTCACAGGAGCATCATCATGGGTCTACTCGATATGATCGGTTCGGTCCTCGGACAATCCAATACCGACGGCCAACCGCACCCGACGAACGCGCTGGCGGCGGTGATGGAATTCGTCAACAACCAGCCCGGCGGGTTGAACGGCCTCATTGCCCGCTTCCACGAGCAAGGAGCCGGCGAAGTCATTCAATCGTGGATCAGCAGCGGCCCGAATCAGGCCGTCTCGCCCGATACGGTGCAGAACGTCGTCGGCTCCGGGGCCCTGAACGAATTGGCGAGCAAAGTGGGCGTTTCGCCCGAGCAAGCCTCGGCGCTGCTGGCGCAAGTGCTGCCGCACGTCGTGGACCATGCGACGCCGAACGGCGAAGTCCCGCAGACCGGCCAGATCGACATAGCCGGCGTGCTCGGATCGCTCTCGCAGAGCGGAGGAATCGGTTCGTTGCTCGGAGGGTTGCTAGGCGAGAAGGCGAGCGGAACGCCCTAACGACGGTCAACCTTGCGGTTGATCCCGCGATACCTCTTGTAATGGGGCATCGCCGGCCGCAGGCGCTTCGGACGCCTGCGGCGCCTCGTTCGTCTGCGCCGCACCGGCCGCGACATCGCCGCTGTTTTGCGCGGCGCCCGCTTGCACGGCGCCCGCTTGCACGGCGCCCGCCTTCTCCTTCGGCTTGCGTCGGCCGCCGGCCCCACCCTTTGCTTGGTTTCGGGCAAATGCGGCATCGCGCGCCGTGACGACGCCCGCCGACGCGCCCGTCAGATCGACGCGCGCCGCGCCGTCCGTCAAGCACGCCCAGTAGCGACTGCCGCGACACCAGGTGCTGACCGCCTCGCGAACCTCGGCTTCGCTCAGTTGAAGCTCGGACGCCTGCGCGATCAGGTCGGCAAGAATCCCGACCTTCAGCGGTACTTTGGGGGCCGGATTCTTCGGAAACGCAGCCGGAAAGCGCTTTTGCAGCTTCCCGATGACGCGGACGACCGGATCGACCGGGGGCGCGGATTTTTCGCTAGGCCGGGCGTTGCCGCTCGGGCGCGCCGCACGGGCAGGCCGATCGCCCTTGGCGGACGGCGCCGCGCCTGGCTTCGGCCCCGGCCTCGGTGCGTGCTTCGGCCCTTGTTTCGCCGCCGGCTTCTCGGCCGCCTGCTCCTGCTGCTTCTTCAACTTCGCTTCTTTCGTCAGCTGCGCCTTGAGCGCAGCCAGTTGCTCGAAACCCATGCTCTATCCTGTCACCGCGTGCCTGAATCGGGACGACAATAGTATCAGCGTCGCGGCCTCGCTGCCGCATGGACCGACACGCGACATCGATCTGCGCGTTGTCAGCATGCCTATCGGGTCAATCTTCGCGGCAAATGGAATGAATGAGCGTCGTTTCACGTCGTCCTGTCGTCCGCTGCGAAGGCGTGGCGATTTTCATGTGCTTTCCCGAATCATGAGTTGAAATCCGAGATCGATGCGGCGTTTTGCCGGCGCTTCGCCGTTGACGATCTGCAACAGCATGCGCGCTGCTTGCATCCCCACCTCGTAGCGCGGCGTCGCCACGGTCGTAATGGACGGCGCCGATACGGCGGCGAACGGCAAATCGTTGAACCCCACCACGGCAAGCTCCCCCGGCACCGATATGCCCTGCCGCCGGCATTCGAACAGCACGCCCAACGCCAGATCGTCGTTGCAGCAAAATACCGCATCGCAATCGGGCGCCTTCGCGAGCAATTCGCGAAGCAGCCGGCAGCCGAGCGCGGCGCTGGACGGATCCTCGGTCAACACTTCGAGCTCGGCATCGAGTCCGGCCGCGCGCAAGGCGCGTCGAAACCCGGCACGCCGCTGCATCGTGCGAGGGTCCAGCTGCGCCGCGATGAATGCCGGACGACGCACGCCGCGCTCGCTCAAATGCGCACCGATCGCGAAGCCCGCGCTACGCTGCGAGAATCCCACCGACCACTCGTCCCCCGGCACGAGATCGAACATGTGCACGAGCGGCACGCTGGATGCCGCGAGCTGCCGGCGCACCACCTCGGAATTGTCGATGCCCGCCACGAGAAAGCCATCGGGCGCATGCGAAAGATAGGCCGAGAGCAGCTCGGCTTGCCGCACCGGGTCATACCCCGTGTTCCCGATCAGCAATTGGTATCCGGCGGAGCCGATGCACGCCTGCACGCCGGCGATCGTTTCGGTGAACACGGCATTGGACAGCGAAGGCACCAGTACGCCGATCAGCTTCGAGCTCGCCGACGCCAGCGTGCGCGCGGCGCGATTCGGAATGTAGCCGAGCTGCGTCACCGCGGCTTGCACCCGCTCTCGCACGGCCGCCGAGACGAGGCTCGGATCGCGCAGCGCGCGGGAAACCGTCATCGTGCTGACTTGCGCAAGATGCGCGACCTCCTCGAGCGTCACGCGCCCGCTTTGCCGGCGGCGTGCATTGCCCGCGACGCGGCCCTCCCCGCCCTGCGTACGAATCGATGGATTGCTTTGAGGTTTGCTCATGGCTCGAGAGTATCGCCGGTTTGGCCGCTGACAAAAAGCCGACAGACATGCGACAGGGTTCCTCCTAGTGTGGAGGTCGTGATGTTAGCGCTACCATCGTTCCGCTTAAAATCCGTCAACCTTGTCCGCCGCAAGCCGGCGTTGGAGGAAACCGATGCATTCGACTCAGAACCCGAGCATGCGCGCGCGCAAGCCCTTTGCCGCGCTGACCGTCGTCGCCGGCGCATGCGCCGTACTCGCGGCCGCACCGATGCAAGCCCATGCGGCGAGCGTCGAGGTGCTCCATTACTGGACGTCCGGCGGCGAAGCCAAATCGGCTCAGTTGCTCAAGCAGATGCTCGAACAAAAGGGCGACACGTGGGTGGATTTCGCGGTCGCCGGCGGCGGCGGCGGCAATGCGATGACGGCGCTCAAAACGCGCGTAGTGGCGGGCAATCCCCCCGCGGCCGCGCAGATCAAGGGTCCGGCCATTCAGGAATGGGGCGACGAGGGCGTGCTTCTGCCGATCGACGACGTGGCCAAGGCCGGCAATTGGGACCACCTGCTGCCGCCCGAGATCGCGCGCATCATGAAGTACAAAGGCCAATACGTCGGCGCGGCCGTCAACGTGCATCGCGTGAACTGGCTTTGGATCAACGCCGATGCGCTCAAGAAGGTCAACGCGCAGCCGCCGCAAACCTGGGACGACTTCTTCAAGGTGGCCGATGCCCTCAAGAAAGCGGGCATCACGCCCGTGGCGATCGGCGGTCAGCCGTGGCAGGAAGCGGAAACCTTCGAATCGGTCGCGCTTGGCGTGGGCGGCCCGGATTTCTACAAGAAGGCGTTCGTGCAGCTGGACCAAGCAACGCTCAAAGGCGCGACGATGGTCAAGGCGCTCGAAACGTTCAAGCGCATCCGCGCTTACACCGACGAAGGCCAGGTCGGGCGCGACTGGAACATGGCCACGGCGATGGTGATCAACGGCAAAGCCGCGATGCAATTCATGGGCGATTGGGCGAAGGGAGAATTCACCGTGGCGGGCAAGACGCCCGGCAAGGACTATTTGTGCGTAGCCGCGCCCGGATCGCAAAAGGATTTCACGTTCAACGTCGATAGCTTCGTCTTTTTCAAGGTGAAGACCGCCGGCGTCGAAAAAGGCCAAAAAGATATGGCGGGCCTCTTGATGAGCCCCGCCTTCCAAGAAGCCTTCAATTTGAACAAGGGCTCCATTCCCGTTCGGCAGGACGTGAGCCTCGCCAAGTTCGACGATTGCGCGAAGAAATCGTCGGCCGACTTCAAGGCGGCGGGCGCATCGGGCGGACTCGTACCGTCCTGGGCGCACGACATGCTGGTGAGCCCCGCGGTGGAAGGCGCCTTCTACGACGTGCTCGGCAACTACTGGACGAGCAAGGACGAAACCGCGCAGCAAGCGGCGGACAAGCTCGCCGCCGCCGCGAAAACGAACTGACGCGCTCGATTCCGAGCGGCGGCGGCGAGATTAGACGCGCTCGCCGCCGTTCGAGCGCTCGCGCATCGCCCGATACTCGCGGCGCACGATGTCCATGAGTTCGGGCACCGACGTCTTGGCGCTGTGCTGCTCGTAGGTAACGCGCCCGCGCTGCATGAGCATGATGCGATCGGCGATGTCGAGCGTTTGCGCGTAGTTGTGCATGATCATGACGATCGACAAACCGCCCTTTTCCTTGAGCCGCATGATCAGATCGATGATGAGCCCCGCCTCGCGTGCGCCCATCGCGGCGAGCGGCTCGTCGAGCAGCAGAATGCGCGCGTTCGAGTTGACCGCGCGCGCAACCGCGATCGCCTGCCGTTGCCCGCCCGATAGCCGTTCGACGGGCAGCGTGACCGACGGCACGTGCACCCCGATATCCTCCAGACACTGCGCGGCGCGCTCGCGCATGGCTCGATGATTCAGGAAGCGGATCGGCCCCGGGTAGACGATCTCGCGATTCAAGAACATGTTGTGATAGATGCTCAATGAATTCGCGAGGGCGAGATCTTGATACACGCACTCGATCCCGAGCGAGCGGGCATGATCGACCGAGCGCAGCAGCGTCTGTTCGCCGTGAATGGCGAGCTCGCCGCTCGTCTGCTGCTGAAAACCCGTCAGGATCTTGATCAGGGTCGATTTGCCCGCGCCATTGTCGCCGAGGATGCCGAGGATCTCGCCTTCCTCGAGATGCAGCGATACGCCGTCGAGCGCCGTGACGGCGCCGAACCGTTTGACGATATCGCGCGCCTGCAAGGCAAGCGGCGCTTCATGTTCAGCCATCACGATCTCCCGCGCCGGCCAAGCCGCGCCATGTGGATGTTGAAGATCATCGCGGCGAGAATCGCGGCGCCGAGAATGATGTTGAACGTGAAGGCATTGATGCC
>NZ_JBQCHR010000013.1:0-31784 GCF_051954495.1 Trinickia sp. | reverse complement strand
GCGAGCGCATCGTGCTCGCCGTGCGGAGCCGATTCGAAAGCCGGATAGGCGCGGTGCGCAGGAGCGATCATTCGTGCAGGACCCCCTGTACGCTATCGGCGATCAAATTGACGCCCACGACGAGCGTCGCGATGGCCGCGGCATCGAACACGACGGTCCACCACGCGCCGCCCGTCATCAGCGAATACGATTCGGACAGCGCGAGCCCCCAGTCCGCGGATGGCGGTTGAATGCCGAATCCGAGAAACGACAGGGTCGCGACGGCGAAGATCGCATAACCGAGCCGCACCGTCGCCTCGACGACGATCGGCGGCAATACGTTCGGCAAAATCTCCGCGAACATGATGTAGAGCGGGCGCTCGCCCCTGAGTTGCGCCGCGTCGACATAGTCGAGATGGCGCTCCGAGCGAACCGCCGTGCGCACCGTGCGCGCGGTGATCGGCATGAAGGTGAGCCCGATGACCAGAATCACGGCTGTGTTCGATGCGCCGAGCGCGGCCAGCGCCGCCAGCGCCAGCACGACGAGCGGCAGCGCGAGCAGTGCATCGATCAGGCGTCCGATGCCATTGTCGAGCCAGCCGCCGAAATACCCCACGACGAGCCCGAGCGCCGTTCCGGCGAACGTGCCCACGAGCGTAGCGAGCGGCGCGATCGTCAAGATGTCGCGCGCGCCCACGATGACGCGGGAGAACACGTCGCGGCCGAGTTGATCCGTGCCGAACCAGTGCGCGCGCTCGGGCGGGATCAGCGAATTGAGCGGATCGGATGCGTACGGATCGTATGGGGTAAGAAGCGGACCGAAAATCGCGCAGCCGATCCAGACCGCGAGGATGGCCGCGCCCACGAGGAAGCTGGGTGAACGCACGAGCGCAAGCAGCACTTCGAAGCGTTGCGCCGCAACGGGGCGATCGTTGGCCGGCGCTTGCTGCGCGTCTTGCGGTTGCACGGCGCCGTTCATTGCGCGCCTCCCAGCCGCATGCGTGGATCGAGCGTGACGATGAGGGCATCGGCGATGAGATTGGCGAGCGCGTAGACGACCCCCACCGTGAGCACGCCGGCCTCCAGCATGGGGAAATCCTTCGCCGTGGCGGCGTTGTAGATCAGCGAGCCGATGCCTTGATAGTGAAACAGCGTCTCGACCACCACGAGCCCGCCCACCATATAGCCGAGTTGCGTCGCGGCCACGGTGATCGTAGGCATGAGCGCATTGGGCAACACGTGACGCACGATGACGACATGCCCGGGTAGTCCTTTGAGTATCGCTGTCCGCGTGAAGTCGGCGTCGATCGCTTCGACCGTGCCGGCGCGCGCCATTCTTGCGATATAGCCGAAGAAGACGAAAACGAGCGGCAGCGCGGGCAGAATCAGGTGACGCAAGATAGTGCCGAACCCGGCGTCATCGGGATAGCCCGCCTCGCTCGGCAACCAGCGCAGCCACACGCCGAAAACGAGAATGAGGGTGATCGAGGAAACGAACTCCGGCACGACCGTGGCCGATAGACCGACGATCATGATCGTGCGGTCCAGCCAGCGCCCGGCGTGCAGCGCGGCCCAGACGCCCGCCGCGATCGCGAGCGGCACGACGATCGAGAAGGCGAGTGCGCCGAGCTTGGCCGAATTGAGCAGGGCATGACCGATGAACGGCGCGACGGGGGACCGGTAGGCGTACGAGTTGCCCATATCGCCGCGCAGGAAGTGGCCGATCCAATGCCCGTATTGAGTGAGCACGGGGCGGTCCACGCCGAGTTGATGGTCGAGCGCGGCCACGGCGCGTGCGTCGGCGAGCGGGCCGAGGATCGCTCGGCCCACGTCGCCGGGCAGCAGTTGACCGAGAGCGAACACGATCATCGACAGTAGCCACAGCGTGACGAGCGACAGGAGAAGCCTGCCCGCGAGAAAACGCGCGATGCGCTCGGCGCTGCCGCGCGCGGCGCGTCGGCGGAACAATACGGCAGTGTCTGACATCGTCGGAGCGATAAGCGGTTCGTCAATACTCAGGGCTGCCAATCAAGCAAGGTCGCGCACACGCGCGCCCACCTAGGCCTTCAATTGCGCGCGGTCGAAATACATCTGCGAAATCGCCGTGAAGCGCACGCCCGTCACGTTCTTGCGCGTGGCGACGAGCTGATCGAAAAAGTACGGAATGATCATCGGCGTTTCGTCCAGCAGCAGCGTTTCGATTTCGCCCGCGATGCGCTTTTGCGAGGCGACGTCGACCGCGCCGACGAACTCGCCCACGAGTTTGTCGTATTGCGGGTTCTTGAAATGCGCGGCGTTCCATGCGCCGTTGCTGACGAGCGGGGCATTCAAGAACAGGTTCGGGACGCCGCGATGGCCGTAGTCGGTAATGCCGAGCGGCGCGTCGAGCCAATCCGAGCTGCCGAACGTCCCTTTGCCGTAGTACTGGCTTTGGCTTTCGACCTTCAATGCGAGGTCGATGCCGATGGCCTTGGCTTCGTTTTGCAGCACGACGGCCAAATCGGGAATCTCCATGAATTTTTCGGTGGTGAGCGTGGCCGCGATGCGGTTGCTGTGCCCCGCCTGCGCGAGCAAGCTCTTTGCTTTGGCGATGTCGATGCGCCGCTGCGGAATCGATGCATTCGTCGAAGGAAAGGTCGGCGCGAAAGGGCTGTCGTTGCCGACGACGGCGCGACCCTTGAAGAGTCCGCGCACGAGCACGTCGCGATCGACGGCGAGCGCGAGTGCCTGGCGCACGCGCTTGTCGTTGAACGGCGCCGTATCGCAGCGCATGTGAATCTGCCGGTGCGCGCTCGATTTCACGCCTTGCACGGTAAATTCCGGATTGTTGAGAATGCCCAGGCCGCCTTGCACGGTCAGATCGCCCATGACGTCGGCTTGCCTGCCCTGAAGCGCGAGGATTTGCGCTTGCTGATCGGCGTAGAAGGCGAACTGCACGCGCGCGGGCAGGGCTTTATCGCCCCAGTAGTCGGGGTTTCGCACGAACGATGCGCCGCGCTTGGCCTCGTACCGCTCGAGCTTGAACGGCCCGGTGCCCATAAAGCTCGCCTCGTAATCGCCTTTGAAGCTCGCGGGCAGGATCACGGCGTTGTAATTGTCGGACGACACGTAGTACGGGAAGTTGCCGTTCGGCGCGTCGAGATGGAACGCGACGGTGTGGTCGTCGACGATGCGTGCGCCGCCCTTGGACAGCACGCCCTTGAAAACCGACAGGGCCGCCGATCCGCTCTTGGCATCCGAGAGCCGGTCGAAGGTGGCGGTCACGTCCTTCGCGGTCAATGGCTGACCGTCGTGGAATTTCACGTTCGGTCGCAGCTTGAATGTCCAGACATCGCCTTTGTCGTTCGACTGCCACGAAAGCGCCAGGGCCGGCTTCAAGGTGGAAGTATCGCCTTCATCGTTCACGAGGAACTCGCCCGTTTGGGCGATGAGGCAAAGCCCCGCCGCATCGGCGACCGTCAAGGGGTCGACGCGGCCGGCGGGCGTGAGGTGCGCCACGCGGATCGTCGCGTTCGCCGCGGGGCCGCTCGTTCCTTGCGCGAGCGCTTGCCGCGGGACGACGAGGCCGCCGGCCGCGAGTGCGACGCTCGATACGCCCAAGACGCTCGCATAGCGCAGCAAATCGCGGCGGGACAAGCGGTGAGCGAGATATTCGTCGATGGCGTGGTTGCCGAGTTCGCCGGCATCGCGGCGGGCGGCATCCAAAGCGAGGCGAAGCGCGGCGGCTATCTTCATCGATGGGGTTCCGGTTCTTATCGGAAGGGCGCTACGCCCGCGCCCCGCAAGGGCTCGATGGCCCAAGCAAGGGCGCTTCACGTGGACGTTACTTGCCCTTCGCGTTGACGATCGCGTCCGACACGTTGTTCGGCGTTTCCGCGTAGTGCTTGAACTCCATGGTGTACGTCGCACGGCCTTGCGTGAGCGAGCGCAGCGACGTGGAATAGCCGAACATCTCGGCGAGCGGCACCTCGGCGCGAATGACCTTGCCGCCGCCGCCCGCGATGTCTTCCATCCCCTGCACGATGCCGCGCCGGCCCGAGAGGTCGCCCATCACGTTGCCCATGAAATCCTCCGGCGTCTCGACCTCGACGGCCATCATCGGTTCGAGCAGCACCGGTTTCGCGCGCCGCATGCCTTCCTTGAACGCCATCGAGCCGGCCATGCGGAAGGCGTTTTCATTCGAGTCGACGTCGTGGTACGAACCGAACGTGAGCGTGACTTTCACGTCGACGACCGGATAGCCCGCCAGCACGCCGCTCTTGAGCGTTTCCTGAATACCCTTGTCGACCGCCGGAATGTACTCGCGCGGCACCACGCCGCCCTTGATCGCATCGACGAACTCGTAGCCCTTGCCCGGCGGCTGCGGGTCCATCTTGATGAAGACATGGCCGTACTGGCCGCGTCCGCCCGACTGCTTGACGAACTTGCCTTCGACATCCTCCGCGCTCGTGCGGATCGTTTCGCGGTACGCCACTTGCGGTTTGCCGACCGTCGCCTCGACGTTGAATTCGCGTTTCATCCGATCGACGAGAATTTCGAGGTGCAACTCGCCCATGCCGGAGATGATCGTCTGGCCCGATACCTCGTCCGTCTGCACGCGGAACGAGGGGTCTTCCTGCGCCAAGCGATTGAGCGCGATGCCCATCTTTTCCTGGTCGGCCTTCGTCTTCGGCTCGACGGCCTGCGAAATCACGGGCTCGGGGAAGATCATTCGCTCGAGGATGATCGGATTGGCCGGATCGCACAGCGTGTCGCCGGTCGTCGCTTCCTTCAAGCCGACGGCGGCCGCGATGTCGCCCGCATAGACTTCCTTGATTTCCTTGCGGTCGTTGGCGTGCATCTGCAGGATCCGCCCGATGCGCTCCTTCTTGTCCTTCGTCGAATTGAGGACGGTGTCGCCCGAATTGACGATGCCCGAGTAGACGCGGAAGAAGATGAGCTGACCGACGAACGGGTCCGTCATGATCTTGAACGCGAGCGCCGAGAACGGCTCGTCGTCGCTCGGATGCCGCTCGGCTTCCTTGTCGTCCTCGTCGTGGCCCATGATGGCGGGCACGTCGATGGGCGAGGGCAGATAGTCGATCACGGCGTCGAGCATCGCCTGCACGCCCTTGTTCTTGAACGCGCTGCCGCACAGCATCGGCACGATCTCGTTGGCGATCGTGCGCTTGCGCAAGCCGGCCTTGATTTCGGCCTCGGTCAGCGACGTGTGATCGTTCAGGTACTTCTCGAGCAGTTCCTCGCTGGCTTCCGCGGCCGCCTCGACCATCTTTTCGCGCCACTCGTCGGCCGTTGCGCGCAGGTTCTCGGGGATGTCCTGGTATTCGAACTTCACGCCCTGGCTTTCCTCGTCCCAGATGATCGCTTTCATCTTGACGAGATCGATCACGCCTTGGAAATGCTCCTCGGCGCCGACGGGGATCTGGATGGGCACGGCGACGCCCTTCAAGCGTTCGCCGATCTGGCGCTGAACGCGGAAGAAGTCGGCCCCCACGCGGTCCATCTTGTTGACGAACGCGATGCGCGGCACCTTGTACTTATTGGCTTGGCGCCAAACCGTTTCGGACTGCGGCTGCACGCCGCCCACCGAATCGTAGACCATGCAGGCGCCGTCGAGCACGCGCATCGAGCGTTCGACTTCGATCGTGAAGTCGACGTGCCCCGGCGTATCGATGATGTTGATCCGGTGCTCCGGATAGTTGCCGGCCATGCCTTTCCAGAACGCCGTGGTGGCGGCCGACGTGATCGTGATGCCGCGCTCCTGTTCCTGCTCCATCCAGTCCATGACCGCCGCGCCCTCGTGAACCTCGCCGATCTTGTGGCTCACGCCGGTGTAGAACAGGATGCGTTCGGTGGTCGTGGTTTTGCCGGCATCGATGTGAGCGCTGATGCCGATGTTGCGGTAGCGCTCGATGGGAGTCTTGCGGGGCACGTCAATCTCCTTGGAATGTGGGCGCCGCGAACTTACCGGGCTGGCCCCGGACCGTGCGGCACGTGCGGTGTTGCAGACAGCCTTACAAGCATAGCGCTTGCCCAAGGCTTTTGCAGGGACGACGCAAGAAGCCCCGAGGCGAGCGGGGCAAAGACCTGGCGCGCCCGCGGCGCGGTCGCGAGCGCCGCGACGGGCCGTCCGGCGCCGGCGAGGGAGGAGGGAAAGCGAGGGGACGGCGTGAAATTTCCGCGGAAAACGACGTGTTCACCGGGACGAAGGACGGCGCATTCGTTCGCCGTCCTTCGTCCGTTCGCGAGCTTGTGCCAATGGGTTCAACAGGCCCCTGGGGCTGCCGAGCAGGCGGTGTTGACGAGCGGCACGATGTTGCCGCTCGTGAACGGGGACGCGCCTTGCTGCTTCACCGCCGGGTCTGTATAGCCCCAGCTCGTCACGCCAACGACGGTATTGCGCGCGGCGGCGCTGCCGAAGCTCGTCCCCGCGAGGCTGGGCGCCATGCCGAGGTTGACGTGCCACGGGCCGCCGCTGGAGCCGCCGGTCATCAGCGATCCGATGACGGTGTTATTGGAGAAGCCCGGGGCGCGATAGCCCTGCGAGTCGTTGCGCTCCATCAGCAGGCCGCCGTCGAGCGCGACCGGGTACCCGAGCTGGTTGATCAGCGCCTGCGCCGAGCCGTTGAAGCCGTAGCCGTTCCATCCGTAGCCGTACCAGCCCGCGCGATTGCCGGCGTACACGCCGCTTTGGGGCGAGAGGATGAGAACGGCGACGTCGTCCTGACAGACGACACCGCTCACCGCGCAGGGATCGCTTCCGTTGTAGTAGGCCGTCATGACGACCGCCGAAGCGGCGGACCATACGCCGTAAGGGGCGCTGCCGTTGCTGTAGGCCGGCACGAACCGCCAGTTCGAGTAGAACTGCTGCCGGCCGAAGTTCGCGACGCAATGGGCGGCGGTGACGACGACGCCGGGCTTGATGAGCGAGGCCGAGCACAGGTAGGTGGACGAGCCGATGTTGAAAAACAATTTACCGGTAGGCCGAAAGGCGTAATAGAACTGGGTATTGTCTCCGAGCGCGTCGACGCGGTTGGTCGTGAAGGGTTGCGACGACGTCCCGAATTCCTGCGGAGCGACGCCGTCCTCGGTGCTCAAGGCGAGCGGCCGGGCGATCCGAGTCGATTCGCGTTTGCCGTTGCCGACACCGCCGGCCATGTGGCCGGGCGCGCCCAGCTTGGACGGCGCGAGAAGCAGCGACTCCTCTCTCGTCGGCGGCACGAAGCCAGGGTTCGGAAGCGGCATCGGCAACGCATGCTCGAAGTCGATGGTGCCGGCCGCCTCCGAACTCTGCGCGGGCTGCACGAATTGTGTCAGCGCCCCTAGCGATTTGACGTGCTGCGCGGCGGCGCCGGCTGCGATCGTCGATCCGATCAGCGCAACGCCCGCGGACAGTGCGAGTTTCTTCATTTCAAACCCCTCATTCGATTTGGCTTCTGATTAATTGAACGGATTATGGAAGTGATTAATCGACGCATATTCGAACGAACCGGCGCGGATGTGGGCCGGTGGCGCGGTCAAGCGTCGAAATGCCTGGGGCGCAGTATCCGAATGGCGAACGGATCAGCCCTCTTTCAACGAGCCGTCAAAGAGAGGAAAGATAACGACAGCCGCGCGGCTAGCATGCGTGGGCGCGCGCCCGCCGCGCCTAACGAGCAGACCGGAAGAGGCGCTGCGCCGAGTGCCGAGCGGTTGGTCGATTACGTCGAGGATCCGGTTCTTATCGAAACGCGGAAGGCACGATTATCTTTCGAGGCTTTAAATTGATTCGGTGATTTAAGGTCGTTATTGTTTTGTTGGTTGACAGTAAATCACGCGATACGCGTTGCGGCAACTGCGAGAAATATCAGAGGACCGGTACCACCGTGAATTCGCGCGGCTGGCGATAGCGGCGCCGGCATCGCGCACCGGCCGTGCCGATGTCGCGATGCGCATGCGGCCTCGGGCGGTCGCGATGATCGGAAGGTCGCGGCGCTACTGCGGCCGCGGCAGTCCGTCGATCTTCATGCCGGGCTTGATGCCCTTGGCCGCGAACCAACCCTTGCTCATCTCGAGCGCATAGACCCCGTTGTTGCGCGGGCAATGGTTGTTGGTCGTCTCCGCCTGCATTTCGTCGATGTCCGTGATCGTGCCGTCCGCGCGCATGAACGCGATCGACAGCGGGATCAGCGTGTTCTTCATCCAAAAGCAATGGACGGCGGTTTCACCGAAGACGAACAGCATCCCCTCGTTCGGCGCGAGCTGCGTCCGATACATGAGACCTTGTTCGCGGTCGGGATCGTTGGCGGCCACGGCTGCGTCGATGACGAACATGCCCGCTGTCAGTTTCACGTGCGGGAAAGCCTCGGGCGGCTTGGCCCCCGCCGGCAGGGCCTGCCCGAAGGCCGCGCCGGGTACGAACGTTGCCGCCGCGAGCGCGCAGGCGGGCAAAGCGAAGCGAAGCGCTAGGCGCGCCATCCACGAGCGAAACGAAAATCGCACGACACCACTCCTTTTCGACGACGAGAACCCGCGCATGTTACGCGAGCGGGCACGGCAGACGCAAAGCCCGAGCCCGGAAAAAGAAAAAGGCAGGCGCCTTGCGGCCACCTGCCTTCAACGCCGTGAAGAACGGCAGTACTGCTTGTTCTTGACTGCGTTGCTACAAGAAACTTATTCCGAAGCGGCCGAAGCGGCTTCAGCCTTGGCGGCCTTCTTGGCGTGGTGCTTCTTGGCGTGCTTCTTGACGTGCTTGGCGGGAGCCGAAGCAGCTGCCGGAGCCGAAGCTTCCGGAGCCGAAGCTTGTGCGAAAGCAGCCGTTGCGAACAGGCCAGCGACCAGAGCGGCGATCAGTTTGCTCATTTGTAAATCCTCAGCTTTAGTTAATTAACCAAATGACCCGGTCAATGAGTCATGTCGGTAAACGCGCCATCCACCTTTCGGTTGACAGCCGCATCGAACAAAATTGACGACGCGTCTGCGGGCGCTTCGGTCGACGCTCCGTACTGCGGAAACGGCACGGCGGCGGGGCCGAAGGCGAATGCCGGATAGCTTTAAGCGGCATCTGCGTCGGATAACGCGCGAGTTGCGCGGACGGTTGACGCGATTTATTCGATTTAGCGAAGCACCCGGCGAAAGCGGACGCCGAACCCGGCCAATTCGGACGCGCTCGTTTGATCCGGATGCATGCGACCCGGTGAAAAATCCTGCTTAGGCAAGGGCTTAACCGATATCCGGCTTAATCCGCCAGTCATTTTGCGCCGGTTCGCCGCGGCGAACCGTCCCATGGCGCGTCGGGCGAAAGCGTTCGCCACTGCCCGGGCGCTAGGCCGAGCGCCATCAGATCGAGCGCGCCGATGCCCACCCGTACGAGCCGAAGCGTGGGAAACCCGACGGCGGCCGTCATCCGCCGCACCTGGCGATTCTTGCCTTCGGTGATCGCGAGTTCGACCCACGTCGTGGGAATCGCGGCGCGGTAGCGGATCGGCGGCACGCGCGGCCAGATGTCGGCAGGTGCGTCGATGACGCGCGCCTGACACGGCCGCGTCACATAGTCGCCTAAGTCGACGCCGGCCGCGAGTTTGAGGAGCGCCGCTTCGTCAGGCGCGCCCTCCACTTGGGCCCAGTAGCGTTTGACGAGCTTGTGGCGCGGTTCGGCGATGCGCGCTTGCAGGGCGCCGTCATCGGTGAGCAGCAGCAGCCCCTCGCTGTCCGCGTCGAGCCGGCCTGCCGGATAGACGCCCGGCACATGGACCCAATCGCCGAGCGAGGGGCGCGTTTCGTGGGCCGAGAACTGGCAGATGGTGCCGAACGGTTTGTTGAGGGCGATAAGTCGCATGACGTCGATCGAAGCGAAGCGCGCGGATGCAAGCACGGAAAGAAGCCTTCCCGAACAGGATGCGGTTCGGGCGCGCATAACGGGCGCGGCATGGAGCTGGCCGGCCCTCTATGGCAAATGGCGGAATCTTAATGCATAATACGGAACGCCCAAGTCTTTTGTCTTATATAAGACCCAAGACCGACCGCCTCGCTTTGCCCTCTATCTTCCCGTGGCGCCGCGTGCCGCATGCGGTGCGTCGGGTGTGCTCGAACCGAATCGATTCGTGCGGCGCGCATCGCAGCCGCCGCGGATCGGACGTGGGCTAGAATAGCCATCCAGCCGCATTGGCGCGGCCGTATCGAGCGCGCCGAACCGAAGATTGGGCAAGTGCTGCGCGTCAGCGCTCGGGAGACTGCGCCCCGGGTGCGCCGTTACCGCACATCATTGCTTTCCACCCGCACAGCCAACACTGGAGTCGATCATGCCGTATCAGCACATCAAGGTTCCGACGGGCGGTGACAAGATCACCGTCAACGCGGACTTCTCGCTCAACGTTTCCGACCAGCCGATCATTCCCTACATCGAAGGGGACGGCACGGGCTTCGACATCACGCCCGTGATGATCAAGGTGGTGGACGCGGCAGTCGAGAAGGCGTACGGCGGCAAGCGCAAGATTCACTGGATGGAAATCTACGCGGGCGAGAAGGCGACGAAGGTCTATGGTCCCGACGTGTGGCTGCCCGAGGAAACGCTGCAGGTGCTCAAGGACTACGTCGTGTCGATCAAGGGCCCGCTGACGACGCCCGTCGGCGGCGGCATCCGTTCGCTGAACGTCGCGCTGCGCCAGGAGCTGGACCTGTACGTCTGCCTGCGCCCCGTTCAATACTTCAAGGGTGTGCCCTCGCCGGTGCGCGAGCCCGAGAAGACCAACATGGTGATCTTCCGCGAGAACTCGGAAGACATCTACGCCGGCATCGAGTGGGCGGCCGAATCGGAACAGGCCAAGAAGGTCATCAAGTTCCTGCGCGAGGAAATGGGCGTCAAGAAGATCCGCTTCCCCGAAACGTCGGGCATCGGCGTCAAGCCCGTGTCGCGCGAAGGTACCGAGCGTCTCGTGCGCAAGGCGATCCAGTACGCGATCGACAACGACCGCCGCTCGGTCACGCTCGTGCACAAGGGCAACATCATGAAGTTCACGGAAGGCGCGTTCCGTGACGCCGGCTATGCGCTGGCCCAGAAGGAATTCGGCGCCGAGCTCGTGGACGGCGGCCCGTGGATGAAGTTCAAGAACCCCAAGACGGGCAACGACATCGTCGTGAAGGACGTGATCGCCGACGCGTTCCTGCAGCAAATCCTGCTGCGTCCGGCCGAATACGACGTGATCGCGACGCTGAACCTGAACGGCGACTACGTTTCGGACGCGCTGGCCGCGCAAGTCGGCGGCATCGGCATCGCGCCGGGCGCGAACTTGTCCGATTCCGTGGCGATGTTCGAAGCCACGCACGGTACGGCGCCGAAGTACGCGGGCAAGGATTACGTGAACCCGGGTTCGGAAATCCTGTCGGCCGAAATGATGCTGCGCCACATGGGCTGGACGGAAGCCGCCGACGTGATCATCGCGTCGATGGAAAAATCGATCCTGCAAAAACGCGTCACGTACGACTTCGCACGTCTGATGGAAGGCGCGACGCAGGTTTCCTGCTCGGGCTTCGGTCAGGTGATGATCGAGAATATGTAAGCGCGACTATTGCGTCTTCTCGTAGTATCCGGAAAGCCCCGGCGAGCACGTTGTGCCGCCGGGGCTTTTACATGCTCTCAACCTTTCCTTAATGCCCCGCATGTCTGATTCGATTTCGATTCGCCGCTACGAACCGCGCGATTTGCCTGAAACGGCTCGATTGTTCGATTTATATCGACAATTCTATGAGCAACCCGCCGATTTGCCGCTAGCCGAACGATTTATTCGCGCCAGAACCGAAAATGCGGAATCGGTCATCCTCGTGGCGGATACGGGCGCAGGCGTGCTAGGCGGCTTCTGCCAGCTCTATCCGTCATTTTGCTCGGTGGCGGCAGGCCCGATATACGTGCTTTACGATTTGTTCGTCGCGCCGAACGCGCGGCGGGGCGGCGTGGGCAAGGCGTTGCTGGCGGCGGCGCATGAGCGTGCGCGCGGCGATGGGAAGGTGCGGATGGATTTGACGACCGCCAAAACGAACGCCACGGCGCAGTCGCTCTACGAATCGATGGGCTGGGTGCGAGACGAAGTGTTCTACACGTACACGTTGGACGTGAGCCGCTAGCGCCAGGCTCGGCGCGCGACGGGCACGCCAATGAAAAAAACCCGGCCGAAGCCGGGTTTTCATGGGCGCTGCAGTCGAACCAGTCTTAAGCTGCGGACTGAATGTTCGACGCTTGCTTGCCCTTCGGTCCTTGCACGACCTCGAAGCTCACCTTCTGGCCTTCCTTGAGCGTTTTGAAACCGTTCATCTGGATGGCCGAGAAATGCGCAAACAGATCCTCACCGCCTTCATCGGGCGTGATGAATCCGAAGCCTTTCGCGTCATTGAACCATTTGACCGTACCAGTTGCCATACCAACTTCCCCTGTAACTCATGTCCTACCACGAGCATGCTCGAAAAGCTCGACAGCCGACGATGCGACCGCCCCCTCCGCACTAGCTCACCTCGGCATTTTTTTTCGTACTCCCACTTCTTGCGGCTAGCTGAAAAAAGTGCCAGCTTGATTGTTGGATCTCTTTAAGCAGGTGTCAAGTGAATTTTGAGATGTTTCTTGGAGCGTTGCATCGAAAGGCAGGATTCAGGGTTTCTCCCGCTTTTGGTTTGTGCGCTGGCGCAAGCGGGGGCGCTTGAAAAGTCGCATAATCGCTTCAAATGTGTCCGGTGCGGCGGCATGCGTTGCGCGGGGGCCCCGGATGCGGTGGGCTCCGGAACGTCGGCACGCTATGTGCGATACTCGGTGCGGTCGGTGCTTTCGTTTCGGCGCGATGCTTGCGCGGGCGGGCAGGGCGGCGGCGCGAGGAGGCGCACGATGCGGGAAGCCGCGGCGATCGATGCGCGAAGGTGCGCGCCTCGCTGCATGGCGGCCCGGTCCACCAACCGGTCGGTCGGGTTTCCGCGTGGATTGCGGGCTCGCCCGAGTTGTTTAGAATGGGTGTATGGCGATTATCCCAGACAAGCAGGATGGCACCGTACTGGAGCGGCAGGAAAAAGCGCTGAAACCGCCGTCCATGTATAAGGTTGTCTTGCTCAATGACGATTTCACGCCAATGGAATTTGTCGTGATGATCGTGCAGGAATACTTCAGTAAAGACAGAGAGACCGCTACGCAGATCATGTTGAAGGTGCATCGCGAAGGGCGGGGAGTATGTGGGGTCTATACGCGGGATATCGCGTCGACCAAGGTCGAGCAGGTTGTTACACACGCACGGCAAGCGGGGCATCCGCTGCAGTGCGTGATGGAGGAAGCATGATTGCCCAGGAACTGGAAGTCAGCTTGCACATGGCGTTTATGGAAGCACGCCAGGCGCGGCATGAGTTCATCACGGTCGAACATCTCTTGCTGGCGTTGCTGGACAACCCGACGGCTGCCGAGGTGTTGCGCGCGTGCGCTGCCAACATCGAGGATCTGCGCCAGAACCTGCGCAACTTCATCCACGACAACACACCGACGGTGCCCGGCACCGACGACGTGGACACGCAGCCGACGCTCGGTTTTCAGCGCGTGATTCAGCGCGCGATCATGCACGTGCAGTCGACCTCGAACGGGAAGAAGGAAGTCACGGGCGCGAATGTGCTCGTCGCGATCTTCGGCGAGAAGGATTCGCATGCCGTCTACTACCTGCAGCAGCAGGGCGTGACGCGGCTGGACGTGGTGAACTTCATCTCGCACGGCATCGCGAAGACGGGCGGCAGCGACGCGGCGAAGGCGGGCGAGGCGAACGCGGAGGCGGAAGACGCCGCATCCCAGAAGGAAACGCCGCTCGCGCAGTTCACGCAGAATCTGAATCAGATGGCCAAGGACGGCCGCATCGATCCGCTCATCGGCCGCGAGCCGGAAGTCGAGCGTGTCGTGCAGGTGCTGTGCCGTCGGCGCAAGAACAATCCGCTGCTCGTGGGCGAGGCCGGCGTCGGCAAGACCGCGATCGCGGAAGGGCTCGCCTGGCGCATCACGCGCGGCGAAGTGCCCGACATCTTGGCCGACGCACAGGTTTATTCGCTCGACATGGGCGCACTGCTCGCCGGCACGAAATATCGCGGCGATTTCGAGCAGCGCCTGAAGACCGTGCTCACGGAGCTCAACGAGCGTCCGCACGCGATTCTGTTCATCGACGAGATCCACACGCTGATCGGCGCGGGCGCCGCGTCGGGCGGTACGCTCGACGCGTCGAACCTGCTCAAGCCGGCGCTGTCCTCGGGCACGCTCAAGTGCATCGGCGCGACGACCTTCACCGAGTACCGCGGCATCTTCGAAAAAGATGCGGCGCTGTCGCGGCGCTTCCAGAAGATCGACGTGACGGAGCCTACCGTCGAGCAGACCGTCGCGATCTTGCGTGGCCTGAAGTCGCGCTTCGAAGAGCATCACGGCGTCAAGTATTCATAGGGCGCGCTCTCGGCGGCAGCCGAGCTCTCCGCTCGCTTCATCACCGATCGCCATCTGCCCGATAAGGCGATCGACGTGATCGACGAAGCGGGCGCGGCGCAGCGGATCCTGCCGAAGTCGAAGCAAAAGAAGACGATCGGCAAGGGCGAAATCGAGGAAATCATTTCCAAGATCGCCCGCGTGCCCGCGCAGAGCGTGTCGCAGGACGACCGCAGCAAGCTGCAAACGCTCGATCGCGATTTGAAGTCGGTGGTGTTCGGGCAAGATCCGGCCATCGACGCGCTCTCGGCTGCGATCAAGATGGCGCGCGCGGGCTTGGGCAAGACCGATAAGCCGATCGGCGCATTCCTGTTCTCGGGTCCGACGGGTGTCGGCAAGACAGAGGTCGCGCGTCAGCTCGCGTTCACGCTCGGGATCGAGCTGATTCGCTTCGACATGTCGGAGTACATGGAACGGCATGCCGTCAGCCGTTTGATCGGTGCGCCGCCCGGCTATGTCGGCTTCGACCAAGGAGGGCTGCTGACCGAGGCCGTGACGAAGAAGCCGCACTGCGTGCTGCTGCTCGATGAAATCGAAAAGGCGCATCCGGACATCTTCAACGTGCTGCTTCAGGTCATGGACCACGGCACGCTGACCGACAACAACGGACGCAAGGCCGATTTCCGCAACGTCATCATCATCATGACGACGAATGCGGGCGCGGAATCGATGCAAAAGGGTACGATCGGCTTCACGACACGCCGAGAAACCGGCGACGAAATGGCCGATATCAAGCGGATGTTCACGCCCGAGTTCCGCAACCGGCTCGACGCGGTCATCAGCTTCCGCTCGCTCGATGAGGAAATCATCATGCGCGTGGTCGACAAGTTCCTCATGCAGCTGGAAGATCAGTTGCACGAGAAGAAGGTCGACGCCTTGTTCACCGATGCGCTGCGCAAGCATCTCGCGAAGCACGGTTTCGACCCGTTGATGGGTGCGCGGCCGATGCAGCGGCTGATTCAGGATACGATTCGCCGCGCCCTGGCGGACGAGTTGCTGTTCGGCAAGCTGATGAACGGCGGCCGGGTGTCGGTCGACGTCGACGAAAGCGACAAGGTGCAACTGACATTCGACGAGAACGCTGCTCCGCGCAATCCGAACCCGGAGACGGTCGAAGTCGAGTAATCGAGCAGGGACAGGCGAAGGGGTTCGCCGACGCGGGAACGGCGCTTCGAAATTTGAAGCGCCGTTTTTGCTTGTGCAGGGCTTAGACGCCGATCGCCGGAGGCCGCTTCCTCCAGCTTTCCGCCCCGGGCCTTTAGTGCTTGCCGGTGCTCCCGAACCCGCCCGCCCCGCGCTCGCTCGGCGCGAATTCATCCACGACGTTGAACTGGGCCTGCACGACGGGCACGATCACGAGCTGGGCGAGACGCTCCATCGGATTGAGCGTGAAGGTGGTATGACCGCGGTTCCACGTCGAGATCATGAGTTCGCCCTGGTAGTCCGAGTCGATCAAGCCGACGAGGTTGCCCAGCACGATGCCATGCTTATGGCCTAGGCCCGAACGCGGCAGAATCAGTGCGGCGTGACCCGGATCCCCGACATGAATCGCGAGGCCGGTCGGCACGAGCACCGTTTGGCCGGGCTCGAGCACCATCGGCGCATCGATGCAAGCGCGCAGGTCGAGCCCCGCGCTGCCCGGCGTCGCATAGGCGGGAAGGTATTCGCGCATGCGCGCATCGAGAATCTTCAGGTCGAGTTTCATCGTCGTTTTCGTTACGAAATAAGGCTTGAGTCGGGCAAACGGCGCGCGATTTCGGCGATCAGAACCCTCGCCAGTGCGTCTTTGTCCGCGCGCGGCAGTCGCGTTGCTCCGGAAGCGTCGAACAGCACGACTTCGTTGTCGTCGCGGCCGAACGTGGCGGGGCCCAGGTTGCCGACGATCAGCGGGACGTTCTTCTTGATGCGCTTTTGCTCGCCGTTCGTTTCGAGGTCGCCGCTTTCGGCCGCGAAGCCGACACAGTAGGGCGCGTTCGGCAGCCGCGCCACCGTTGCCAAGATGTCGGGGTTCTCGACGAACGAAAGCGTCGGCACGGCTTGTGTGGCCGTTTTCTTGATCTTGTGCGCGCTCGTTTGCGCAACACGCCAGTCGGCGACCGCCGCAACCGAGATGAAGACGTCGCAGTCGGTCACCGATCGCAACACCGCGTCGTGCATTTCCTGCGCGGTTTCGACATCGTCGCGCTCGACGCCCCACGGCGTAGGCAACGCCACCGGGCCTGCAATCAGACGGACAGCGGCGCCGGCTTGCTGCGCGGCGCGCGCCAATGCAAAGCCCATCTTCCCGCTCGAACGGTTCGTGATGCCGCGAACGGGATCGATGGGTTCGAAGGTCGGCCCCGCCGTGAGCAGGACGCGGCGCCCGGCCAGCAGCTTCGGGCGAAAGAAGGAAACGATCGCTTCGAATGCATCCTCGGGCTCGATCATCCGGCCTTCGCCTACCTCGCCGCAGGCCTGCGAGCCGGCGTCGGGGCCCAGGATGGCGACGCCGTCTGCGCGCAACTGCGCGACATTGCGCTGCGTGGCCGGGTTGCCCCACATCTGCCGGTTCATCGCCGGCACGACGAGTAGCGGGCATTCGCGCGCGAGACACGCGATGGAAAGCAAGTCGTCGGCTCGGCCGTGCGCTAGCTTGGCCAGAAAATCGGCCGATGCCGGCGCAACGACGATGGCGTCCGCCGCGCGCGACAGATCGATATGCGGCATGTTGTTATCGATGCGCGCATCCCATTGGCTCGTGAAAACCGGGCGCCCCGAGAGCGCTTGCATGGTGACGGGCGTGATGAACTGCGTCGCCGCCTCGGTCATGACCACCTGCACGGTCGCGCCTGCCTTCGTGAGAAGCCGGGTCAGCTCCGCGATCTTGTAACAAGCGATACCGCCCGTCATGCCCAGCAGCAGATGCTTGCCTTCGAGTTCCGTGGTTGCCAACTTGACCTCCCGATGCAGTAGGGCGCGAACGCCCGGGCGTTCAGCGCGCGCCGCGCACGCGCCGCAATTCGTCGAGCACGAGCAGCATGGCGCCTACGACGATCGCACTGTCCGCCAAGTTGAATGCCGGCCAATGCCAGCCGCCCACGTGAAAGTCGAGGAAGTCGATCACGCGGCCATGCACGAGCCGGTCGATCACGTTGCCGAGCGCGCCGCCCATGATGAGCGCGAGCGCCGTGCAAAAGAGACGCTGATTGCCGTGGCGCTTGAGCAGATAGACGATGAGGCAGGCCGCCGCGATGCCCAGCGCCGTGAACGCCCAGCGCTGCCAACCGTTGGCCGACGATAGAAAACTGAACGCCGCGCCACGGTTGAACAACAGCAGGAAATTGAAGAAGGGCGTGACCACGTACGGCGTGGCGTACGCGAACACTTTCGTCACGGCGATCTTGGTCAACTGATCGAACAAAATGACGATCAGCGAAATGCCGAGCCAGGGGGCGAGCGAAGCGCCGCTCGCCTGCATCGAACGCGTTTTCGCCATTATGCCGCGCTCCTTTTTTCGCCATCGCCGAACAAATTGCCGAAGCAGCGGCCGCACAGCGTCGGGTGCTCGGCATGGGCGCCGACGTCGGCACGGTAGTGCCAGCAGCGCTCGCATTTCAGATACTTCGATGCAACGACTTCCACGCCTTCCTCCGTGTCGGCATCGACCTTGACGAGCGTCGCGTCCGACGTGATGAGGACGAACTTCAAGTCGCTGCCGAGGCTGGCGAGTGCGTCGTAGGCGGCGCCCGTCGCGCGAATCACGACCTCGGCTTGGAGCGAGGAGCCGATCCGATCGGCCACGCGTGCTTCTTCGAGCGCCTTCGTCACGTTGCCGCGCACCGCGCGCAGCAGCGACCACTTCGAGAGCAGCGTGTCGGCGCCCGGCACTTCCGGATACGCGTAGTAGGTTTCCGTGAAGATCGTGTCGCTACCCGGTTGGAATACCTTCCACGCTTCTTCGGCCGTGAACGACAAGAATGGCGCCATCACGCGCAGCAGACCTTGCGCGATATGGTAGAGCGCCGTTTGCGCCGAGCGGCGCGCGAGCGAATCGGCCGCGCTCGTGTATAGGCGATCCTTGAGCACGTCGAGGTAGAAGCCGCCGAGATCTTCGGAGCAGAACGTTTGCAGCTTGGCGACGACGGGGTGGAACTCGTACTTCTCGTAGTGCGCGAGGATGTCCTTTTGCAGCTCGTCGGTGAGCGCCACGGCGTAGCGATCGATCTCGAGCCAGGCGCCGACCGGAACCGCGTGCTGCGCGAAGTCGAAGTCGGACAAGTTCGCGAGCAGGAAGCGCAGCGTATTGCGGATGCGGCGATACGCCTCGGTCACGCGCTTGAGAATTTCCTCGGAGATCGCCAGTTCGCCCGAGTAGTCGGTCGAGGCGATCCACAGCCGGATGATTTCGGCGCCGAGGCGGTTCGCGACCTCGTGCGGGTCGATGCCGTTGCCGAGCGACTTGCTCATCTTGCGGCCTTCGCCGTCGACGGTGAAGCCATGCGTGAGCAAGGCGCGGTACGGCGCTTGCCCGTCGAGCATCGATGCCGTCAGCAGCGACGAATGGAACCAGCCGCGATGCTGATCGGAGCCTTCGAGGTATAGATCGGCCGGGAAATGCGAGACCGCTTTATGCGAGCCGCGCAGGACGTGCCAATGCGTCGTGCCCGAATCGAACCAGACGTCGAGCGTGTCGCGGTTCTTTTCATAGAGGTTGGCGTCTTCGCCCAGCAGTTCGCGCGCATCGAGCGTCTGCCATGCTTCGATCCCGCCTTGCTCGACGCGCTGCGCGACGGCTTCGAGCAGTTCGAGCGTGCGCGGATGCAGCTCGCCCGTTTCCTTGTGCACGAAGAACGCCATCGGCACGCCCCATTGTCGCTGGCGCGAAAGCGTCCAGTCGGGGCGGTTCGCGATCATGTTGAACAGGCGCTGCTTGCCCCACGACGGGTAGAACGCGGTGGCCTCGACGCCGGCGAGCGCGGTTTCGCGCAAGGTGGCGCCGCCTTCCTTCGGCGTGAGGTCCATGCCCGCGAACCATTGCGACGTGGCGCGATAGATGATCGGCGTCTTGTGGCGCCAGCAGTGCATGTAGCTGTGCGGATACTTTTCCGTGTGGAGCAGCGTGCCCGCGGCGGTGAGCGCTTCGACGATCTTCGGGTTCGCGGCCCAGATCGAAAGCCCGCCGAACAGCGGCAGCGATTCGATGTACCGGCCGTCGCCCATCACGGGATTGATGATGTCCGAATCGGCCATGCCGTGCGACTTGCACGACTCGAAGTCTTCCACGCCGTATGCGGGCGAGGAGTGCACGACGCCCGTGCCCGAATCGATCGTGACGTATTCGCCGAGATAGACGGGCGCGGTGCGCTTATAGCCGAGATGCGCCGACGCGAGCGGATGGTGAAACCGCAGGTTCACGAGCTTCGCGCCCTGGGCGGTGGCGATGACGTTGCCCGTCAACCCGAATTGTTCGAGGCTGGCCTTGACGCGTTCCTGCGCGAGCACGAGCAGCCCGCGCTCGGTGTCGACGAGCGCGTAATCGAGTTCGGGGTGCACGTTCAGCGCTTGGTTCGCCGGGATCGTCCACGGCGTCGTCGTCCAGATGACGATGCCGCCTTCCGCGCGCGGCAGGGCCGCGAGGCCGAACGCCTGCGCCGTTTTCTCCGGCTCGGCGAACGCAAAGAGCACGCTGATCGACGGATCGACGCGGTCCTTGTACTCGACTTCAGCTTCGGCGAGCGCCGAGCCGCAATCGAAGCACCAGTTCACGGGCTTCAAGCCGCGGAACACGTAGCCCTTTTCGAGAATTTTCGCGAGCGCGCGGATTTCGGCCGCCTCGTTCGAGAAGTTCATCGTCTTGTACGGGTTGTCCCAATCGCCTAGCACGCCGAGCCGCTTGAAGCCGGCCTTCTGCGTTTCGATCTGCGTGCCCGCGTAGGCGCGCGCTTTTTGCTGGACTTCCGCGGCCGGCAGCGATTTGCCGAACTGCTTTTCGATCTGGATTTCGATCGGCATGCCATGGCAGTCCCAGCCCGGCACGTAGGGGGCGTCGAAGCCGGCCATGTTGCGCGACTTGACGATGATGTCCTTCAGGATCTTGTTGACGGCATGGCCGAGGTGGATGTCGCCGTTCGCATACGGCGGGCCGTCGTGCAGGACGAACAGGGGACGCCCCTTGCTCGCCGCGCGGATCTTCTCGTAGATCCGGTTGTCGTGCCACGCCTTGACCCATTGGGGTTCGCGCTTGGGCAGATCGCCGCGCATCGGGAACGGCGTCTCGAGCAGGTTGACCGGATACTTGGCCTGGGATTTCGAATCGGCTTTCTTCTCGCTCATGGTGCTATCGCTGAAAACGGTGGGCGCCCGAGCCGTGGGCGCGTCGGTATTGAGTGTCTGGTGTCGGCGCGCATCGGCTTGCGCGCCGCGCCGGGGCCGCACGCCGATGCGCGCGGCGGCTAGCGAATTCGATCGGTCGCCGATGTCGAAAACCCCGTCGCGCGGCTGCCGGGCGCGGCCTCGACGGCCGAGCCCTCGTTGCCGAGCGCCGCGAAGTACGCACGGGCGTTCGCAACGTCGCGCGCAATGGCCGCCGTCAGCGTTTCGAGATCGACGTATTTCTCCTCGTCGCGCAGCTTCTTCAGGAATTCGACGCGCACGAGTTTGCCATAGGCGTCGCCGTGCCAATCGAGCAGGTGCACTTCGAGCAGAACCCGTCCCGAATCGTCGACGGTTGGCCGAACCCCGAGGCTCGCGACGGCCGGCATCGGCGCTTGCTCGATCCCGTGCACGCGGACGATGAAGATGCCGGCGAGCGCCGGGCGCTTGTGCGCGATCGGCAGGTTCAACGTGGGAAAGCCGAGGTCGCGCCCGAGCTTCAGGCCGTGCACGACGTGCCCGCTGATGGCGTAGGCGCGCCCCAGCGCCGCGCGCGCCGCGTCCAGATCGCCGGCGGTGAGCGAGGCGCGCACGCTCGAACTCGAAATGCGCGCGCCGCTCGGATCGGCGACGGTCTGCATCTGCTCGACCTCGAACCCGTATTGCCGCCCGGCCGCCTCCAGCGAGGCGAAATCGCCGGCGCGCTTGGCGCCGTAGCGGAAATCGTCGCCAATGAGCACCCAGCGCGCGTGCAGGCCGTCGACCAGGATGCGCTTGACGAACGCATCGGGCGATTGGCTCGCGAACGTGTGATTGAAGTGCTCGACGACGACCCGGTCGACGCCGTTCGTGCGCAGCGCTTCCAGCTTGTCGCGCAGCATGGCGATGCGCGGCGGCGCGCCGGCCGGATTGAAGAATTCGCGCGGATGCGGCTCGAAGGTCATGACGCACACGGGCAGGCCGCGCGCGTGCGCCGCCTGGCTCACGCGGGCGAGCAGCGCCTGGTGGCCGCGGTGGACACCGTCGAAGTTGCCGATCGTCAGCGCGCAGGGCGCGCGGCTTTCAGCGTTGGGAAGACCGCGGAAGACTCTCACGATAGCCGTTGGGGTGGGCGGCGCAGTTGCGCGAAGCCGATCATCGATGAACGGACGGCAAATGCCGCAAAGCAGAAGATTATAAACGCTCGGGGCCCGACGCGGCTGCGCGCGGCTTTTGAGCGGTCCCCGGATGATAAAATCGCCGGATGAAAAATATCGTGATTTTGATTTCCGGGCGCGGCAGCAACATGGAAGCGATCGTACGCGCCTGCGCCGCCGAGCGCTGGCCGGCGCGCGTCGCGGCCGTCGTCTCGAACCGGCCCGATGCGCCCGGGCTCGCGTTCGCGGCCGCCCAAGGCATCGCCACGGCCGTGCTCGAGCACGGCGGCTTTGCCGAGCGCGAGGCGTTCGACGCCGCGCTCGCCGATCTCGTCGACAGCTTTTCCCCCGATCTCGTCGTGCTCGCGGGCTTCATGCGCGTGTTGACCACCGGCTTCGTCGAACGCTACGCGGGTCGCATGCTGAACGTCCATCCTTCGCTTTTGCCGAGTTTTCCGGGCCTGCGCACGCACGAGCGCGCCCTCGAGGCCGGCGTGGCGCTGCACGGCGCGACCGTTCACTTCGTCACGGCCCAGCTCGATCACGGTCCGATCGTCGTGCAAGGCGCGATGCCCGTGCGGCCCGGCGACGATCCGGCCGCGCTCGCTCGGCGGCTGCTCGCGGTCGAGCACGTGATCTACCCGCGCGCCGTGCGCTGGTTCGTCGAGGGCCGCTTGGCGCTCTCGGGGCTGCGCGTCGTCGTGACGCCGCCAGAGCCGCAATGGTACTTCTCCGATACGAACGAGGCAGCCGCATGAACAACATCAAGAAGAAAGACAAGGGCTCGCCGAAAGGCTCGCCGCAAGGCTCGCCGAAGGGCGCATCGAAAGGTCCGCTCCGCAGCGCGCCGCGTGGCGGCGCCCGAGGCGCGCAGGGGGCCGGGCGCGAACGCGCGGGCGGCAAGCGCGATTCGGCCGTGCACGGCTTTTTGATCGGCCAGACCGAGACGCTCTTGGCCGACGTGCTCAAGTTCACCGGCCCGGCCGACGCCACGACGAGCCGCTTTTTCCGGGCGCACCCCAAGCTCGGGCACACGGAGCGCGGCGTCATCGCGGAGGCCGTGTTCGCCGTCCTGCGCCGTCGCATGGAGTTCGCGCACTTGGCGGAAAGCGGCAGCGGCAGCCCCACGCGGCGGCTCGCGCTGCTCGGCCTGATGCAGACGGCGGGCCGGGCGGCCGTTGCGCCGTTCGTGTCCGAGGCGGAAGGCGCCTGGCTCGAACATGTATCGAAGATCGATCCGGCCAGCCTGCCGCTGCGCGTGCGCACGAACTTGCCCGATTGGATCGTCGAAGCGCTCGGAAAGCGCTTCGATGCGCAGGAACTCGCGAGCTTGGCCGCGGCGCTCAACTACCCGGCGCCGCTCGATCTGCGCGCCAATCCGGTGAAGGCGAGCCGCGATCAAGTGCTCGATGCCCTGCGCACGGCGGGGATCGAAGCGGGCGCCACCCCATTCGCGCCCTTCGGCGTGCGCGTGGTGGGCAAGCCGGCCCTGACCAAGCTCAAGGCGTTCGAGGACGGATGGATCGAGGTGCAGGACGAAGGTAGCCAGTTGCTGTGCGCACTCGTCGCGCCGCGGCGCGGCGAGATGGTCGTCGATTTTTGCGCTGGGGCCGGCGGCAAGACGCTCGCGCTGGGGGCGGCCATGCGCTCGACCGGGCGGCTGTATGCGTTCGACGTGTCCGACAAGCGTTTGGCCAAGCTCAAGCCGCGTCTCGCGCGCAGCGGGCTGTCGAACGTTCATCCCGTCCTCATCGACAGCGAGCACGACGCCAAGATCAAACGCCTGACGGGAAAGATCGACCGCGTGCTCGTCGATGCGCCTTGCAGCGGCCTCGGCACGCTGCGCCGCAATCCCGATTTGAAATGGCGCCAAAGCCCGGGCTCGGTCGAGGAACTCGCGCCCAAGCAGGCGTCGATCCTCGCGAGCGCGGCGCGGCTCGTGAAGCCGGGCGGGCGCCTCGTCTACGCGACCTGCAGCGTGCTGGAAGCGGAAAACGAAGCGATCGTCGGCCAGTTTCTCGCCGACCATCCCGATTTCGCGCTCGTGCCGGCCGGCAAGGTGCTCGCGGAGCAACGCATCGAGCTCGAAATGGGCGACTACCTCTCGCTCTGGCCGCATCGGCACGCGACCGACGGATTTTTCGCCGCCGTGCTGGAGCGCTCGGCGGCCCCGGCGCCCGCCCCCTCACCCGCGCAAGCATCGACGTGACGCAAGAGCGCATCCTTTCGCACATGCTGGCCGGCATCGCGCGCGACTACGGCCAGCCGGTGATGATCTGGCAGGTGGGCACGCTGCTCGGCACGCTGCTCGTTGCGTGGCTGCTCGCGCGGCTCTTGCGCTACAAGCTCGATTCGCGTTGGCGCGCCCGCCACGAAGCCGCGCGCTTCGGCGCCGAGAGCCTGCGCAAGGCGCTATTCCCGCTGCTCGGCGGCGCTCTCGTGTGGATCGAGCTGAACGTGCTCGACGACTACATGTCGACGTCGCTGCTCGAGCTCGCGCTGGTGCCGCTCATCGGTATTGCACTGATTTATATCGTCTTTTTCGTCGCAAGACGCGTGTTCGGGCGGACCGGGCAGGCTCACGCCTGGCTTTCGATCGCCGAGAAACTCGTGTCGGCGCTCGTCTGGGTGGGCATGGTGGTCACCGTGCTCGGCATTCAGGACGAAGTGCTGCGATGGATGGCGTCGGTGCGCTTTCGCGTCGGCAACGCGCATATGACGTTGCTCTCGCTGACGACGGGCTTGATGTGGGTCTGCGCCACGGTGATCGCGGCGCTTTGGGTCGGCTCGATGTACGAAGACCGCGTGATGCGCGCGCATTCGCTCGACGCCAACCTGCGCGTCGTGCTCTCGCGCGTCGGGCGTGCGCTGCTGCTGCTCGCGGCCGTGCTGATCAGTTTTTCGCTCGTCGGCATCGACATCACGGTGCTGGGCGTGTTCGGCGGCGCGCTGGGCGTCGGGCTCGGCTTCGGTTTGCAAAAGATCGCGAGCAACTACGTGTCGGGCTTCATCATCCTGATCGACCGGTCGCTGCGGATCGGGGACACGATCAACGTTGCCGGCCTGCAGGGCATGGTGACCGAGATCAGGACGCGCTATACGACCGTGCGCGGACTGGACGGCATCGAAACGCTGATCCCGAACGAAAAGCTCATCACCGACGTCGTTCAGAACCATTCCTCGTATCTGACGCGCGGCTATGCGAAGGTGGCCGTGCAAGTCGCCTATACGACGGACGTCGAGCAGGCCATGGCGTTGCTGGCCCAAGCGGCGCACGGCGTGGAGCGCGTGCTGGACGATCCCGCGCCGGCGGCCTATCTCGTCGGTTTCGGCGCGGACGGTATCAACCTCGAACTGGGTTTCTGGATTGAACAAGCCGCCAAGGGCACGGCCGGCACCCGGTCCACGGTGAACCGCAATGTTTGGCGGCTGTTCAACGAACACGGCATCTCGATCCCCTACGCTCGGCGCGACGTTCGTCTTGTGGGCGGCTGGCCGACCGCTGTCGCTGGGGCGGTCGAGATCGCGCAGGACCCTGCGATGGAACCTGCTCCGGCCCCGAAGCCCGCGGACGACTCGGGCACGGGAATCGCTCGCGATGCGTCGGCAGGCGCTTGACGGTGGCCGCGGCGATTCGCCGCAGCCGCGCCAAGGGCCCCGCAAATCGGTAAAAAGCGCTCGCCGTTGCGAACGTGCATCGCAAAAAACCTCATTTGTTACAAATACTTGCGGCGGTTGAAGTAAAATGCCGTTCAGCTTCGAAAGCGAGCTTTCATCTTTTCGGCGCCCGCATCCCGCGCGGGTGTCGCCGCAATACGGGTAGAACACCTTGCTCAATTCCCTTCTCGATTTTCTCGCACACGGTTTCCTGCGTTTCTCGTGGTGGCAAATCGTGCTGTCCGCGCTTGCCTTGACCCACGTGACGATCATTGGCGTCACTGTCTATCTGCACCGGTGCCAGGCGCACCGCGCGCTCGATCTGCACCCGGTCGCGAGCCATTTTTTCCGGCTCTGGCTGTGGATGACGACGGGCATGCTCACGGGCCAGTGGGCGTCGATCCACCGCAAGCACCACGCGAAGTGCGAAACCGAGGAAGATCCGCACAGCCCGCAAACGCGCGGCATCTGGAAGGTGCTGCTCGAAGGCGCCGAGCTTTACCGCGCCGAGGCCAAGAATGAAGAAACGCTGCGCCGCTTCGGCCACGGCACGCCGAACGACTGGGTCGAACGCAACGTCTACACGCGCTACCCGATCCTGGGCATCAGTCTCATGATGGTCATCGACGTCGCGCTGTTCGGCATCGTCGGCCTGACCGTCTGGGCCGTGCAAATGATCTGGATTCCGTTCTGGGCGGCCGGCGTCGTCAATGGCCTCGCGCACTTCTGGGGCTACCGCAATTTCAATTCGGCGGACGCAAGCACGAACATCTTCCCGTGGGGCATCATCATCGGCGGTGAGGAACTGCACAACAATCACCACACGTTCGCGACGTCGGCGAAGTTGTCGAACAAGTGGTACGAGTTCGACATCGGCTGGTGCTACATCCGCATGATGTCGGCCGTCGGCCTCGCCAAGGTGAAGAAGGTCGCACCCACGCCGCGGCTCACGACGGGCAAGCTCGTGCTCGATCAAGAAACGCTGCAAGCCGTGTTGACGAACCGCTACGAAGTCATGGCGCGTTACGCCAAGACCGTCAAGCGCGCTTACCGCCAAGAACTCGTGCGGCTCAAGGAGATCGGCGCACGCGAGAAGTATCAGCTGATGCGCAGCGCGCGCACATGGTTCCACAAGGACGAAGCCGGCCTGGACGAGCCGCAAAAGCGTCAATTGCCCGAAATCTTCGCGAACAGCCAGACGCTGCGCACGTTCATCGAACTGCGCAACGACCTGAGCGCGATCTGGGATCGGTCCAACGCTTCTCGCGAACAACTGCTGGTGCAGCTGCAGGACTGGTGCCATCGGGCGGAACAAAGCGGGATCAAGGCGCTGCAGGAATTCGCGACGCGTTTGCGCCGGTACGCCTGAACGCCTCGATACGCGAAATCCATTAAACTTTCGTTACGTCAGACACCCCGCGTTGGCGGGGTGTTGCTTTTTGGGGCCCTTGTGATGCGCTCGGCTCACCTCGATCGCGGGGCGCAAGGCCCACGCCGCCAGGCGGATTAGAGGAGAACAGGATGGATGCGGCCATCAAACCCGTGGAATTCGACAAGCCGGGTGCCGGCGCCGTGTGCGGCGTGGGGCAGGCCTGGGCGAAAGTACCTGCGGCGCCCACGCCCGAGGAGCGCGCGCAATTGAAGGCGCGCGTGCGTGAATTGCTCGTGCGAGAAAAAGCCGTGCTCGTCGCGCATTACTACGTCGACGCCGAACTTCAGGAGCTTGCCGACGAAACGGGCGGCTGCGTGGCCGATTCGCTCGAGATGGCGCGGTTCGGCCGCGATCATGACGCGCAGACGCTCGTCGTCGCCGGCGTACGGTTCATGGGCGAGACGGCCAAGATTCTGAGCCCGGGCAAGCGCATTCTGATGCCCGATCTCGATGCAACCTGTTCGCTCGATCTCGGCTGCCCCGCCGATGAGTTTTCGGCCTTCTGCGATGCGCATCCCGATCGTACGGTCGTCGTTTACGCCAATACCAGCGCGGCGGTGAAGGCACGAGCCGATTGGATGGTCACGTCGTCGATCGGTCTAGAGATCGTGGCCGATCTGCACGCGCGCGGCGAAAAAATCCTTTGGGCGCCCGATCGCCACTTGGGCAGCTACATCCAGCAGCAGACAGGCGCCGACATGCTGCTTTGGCAAGGTTCGTGTCTCGTGCACGACGAGTTCAAAGGCGTCGAGCTCGATCTGCTGAAGGCCGAGTATCCGCAGGCCAAGGTGCTCGTGCACCCGGAATCGCCGGCGAGCGTCGTGGCGCAGGCCGACGTCGTCGGCTCGACGACGCAGCTGATCGACGCCGCCAAGCGGCTCGACGCGACCCATTTCATCGTAGCGACCGATCTGGGCATCCTGCACAAGATGCAGTTGGCGGCGCCCGGCAAGACGTTCGTCGCGGCGCCGACGGCCGGCAACAGCGCGACGTGCAAAAGCTGCGCGCATTGTCCGTGGATGGCCATGAACGGGCTGGCGAATTTGGTGGACGTGCTGGAGCGGGGGCACAACGAGATTTTCGTCGATGCCGCTATCGCGGAGCGAGCGCGCTTGCCGATCGACCGGATGCTCGAGTTCGCCGCGCAGCATAAGAAGCGCGTGCAGGCGAGCGGCGATCTCGCCCGCGACACCGCGTTGTTCGCCAACGTAGGCGCGGCCTGACGGCCGGCCTGCACGTCTCGCGCACGACACCGGAGCATCGGCGCGCATTCTTCCATTCGACTACCGCGGCGGCGTCTCGATCCGCCGGCGGTGAAAAGGACAACAGAGCATATGACCGCGCACCAAGTCACGACGGCCTCGGACGTCGTATCGCCGCTTTTTGCTGAAATTCGCGCTCAGTACGGCGCGGCATTCGATGCGGCGCTGGCCCGCAACGTGGCCGATGCGCTGGCGGAAGATGTCGGCGACGGGGATCTCACCGGGCGGCTCGTCCCGCAAGATTCGATTCGCGAGGCGCGCATACTCGTGCGCGAAGATGCGGTGCTTTGCGGGGTGTCGTGGTTCATCGCGGTGATGCGGCAGATCGACCCGACGATCGAGATCGATTGGCGCTATCGCGAGGGCGAGCTCATGAAAGCCGATACGCCCGTGTGCTTTCTGCGCGGCCCGGCGCGTTCACTGCTGACAGCGGAACGCAATGGCTTGAACTTCCTGCAGCTGCTATCGGGCGTCGCGACGGCGACGCGCCGTTACGTCGATGCCGTCGCGGGCACGCGCGCCCGTATCCTGGATACGCGCAAGACGCTGCCCGGCCTGCGCCTCGCGCAGAAATACGCCGTGCGCGTGGGCGGTGGGGCGAACCAGCGGCTCGCGCTCTATGACGGCATCCTCATCAAGGAAAATCACATCGCGGCGGCCGGCGGCGTCGGTCCGGTATTGGATGCGGCCTACGCCCTCAATGCCGGCGTACCGATCCAGATCGAAGTGGAAACCCTCGAGCAGCTGGAGTCGGCGCTCGCGCACCGCGCCGATTCGATCCTGCTTGACAACTTCTCGTTCGACGCCATGCGCGACGCCGTCAGACTGAACGCGGGGCGTGCGTTGCTCGAAGTGTCGGGCGGCGTGAACTTCGATACCGTGCGGGCGATCGCGGAGACAGGCGTCGACCGCATTTCGATCGGCGCGCTGACGAAGGACGTGCGCGCGACCGACTATTCGATGCGGCTCGTCTAAAAGCACCGGCGTCTTCGTTGGCGGGCGGGGCCCCGCCCGCCAGCAACGCACTCAAACTTGCCGATTGCGTACGCGCTCGGGCGAGAGGACGGTGGGCAATGCCTTGGGCAAGGCGGATGGCCAGTCGCGCGAGAAATGCAGCCCGCGGCTTTCGCGGCGCGAACGTGCGCTATCGACGATCAGCGTAGCCACATCGACGAGATTGCGCAGTTCGAGCAAGTCTCGGCTCACCTTGAAATTCGCGTAATACTCCTGAATCTCGTCGCGCAGCATCGCAATGCGGTGCTTGGCGCGCGCTAGGCGCTTGTCGGTGCGTACGATCCCGACGTAGTTCCACATGAGCCGGCGCAGCTCGTCCCAGTTGTGGGCCACGACGACTTCCTCGTCCGGATCGGAAACGCGGCTTTCGTCCCAGTCGGGCAGCGGCGCGTGAGCCGCTGCGTCGAAGCCTTCGTGCTCGATCGCTTCCGCCGCGGAGCGCCCGATGACGAGGCATTCGAGCAGCGAGTTGCTTGCGAGGCGGTTCGCACCGTGCAGGCCCGTGCACGACGTTTCGCCAACGGCGTACAGGCCCGCCAAGTCGGTGCGGCCCGCCAGATCGGTGACGACGCCCCCGCAGGTGTAGTGCGCGGCCGGCACGACGGGAATCGGATCTTTCGTGATGTCGATGCCGAACTCGAGGCAACGGGCGAGGATCGTCGGGAAGTGCTCATGTAAGAAGGCTGCGCTCTGGTGACTGATGTCCAGATAGACGCAGTCGATGCCGCGCTTCTTGATTTCGAAGTCGATGGCGCGCGCCACGATGTCGCGAGGGGCGAGCTCGGCTCGCTCGTCGTGCGCCGGCATGAAGCGCGTGCCGTCGGGCAAGACGAGCTTGCCGCCTTCGCCGCGCACTGCCTCGGTGATCAAGAAAGACTTCGCATACGGGTGGAACAGGCAGGTCGGATGAAACTGGATGAACTCCATGTTCGACACGCGGCAGCCGGCTCGCCAGGCCATCGCAATGCCGTCGCCCGTGGCGGTGTCCGGGTTCGTCGTATACAGATAGACCTTGCCCGCGCCGCCTGTGGCGAGGATCGTATGCGGGGCTTGGAGCGTGACCGTCCGCCCGCTGGCTAGATCGAGCGCGTAAAGCCCATGACAGCGGCGGCCCGGCAGACCGAGTCGATCCGAGGTGATGAGATCGATCGCGCAGTGATCTTCGAGCAGCGTGATGTTCGGGTGCGTGCGCACGCGCTCGGAAAGCGTGGCGACAACCGCATGGCCCGTTGCATCGGCGGCGTGGATGATGCGGCGGTGGCTGTGGCCGCCTTCGCGCGTCAGGTGAAAGCCGAGCTCGGCAGCGTCGTCGCGCGTGAACGGGACGCCTTGCGCGATCAACCATTCGATGGCCCTGCGCCCGTGCTCGACGATGAAGCGCGTGGCCGCTTCGTCGCACAGCCCTCCGCCCGCGACGAGCGTGTCGCTCACATGATTTTCGACGCTGTCGGCCGAATCGAGCACGGCGGCGATGCCGCCTTGCGCCCAGTCGCTCGCGCCCTCGGTCATCGAGCGCTTCGCGATCACCGCCACGCGCCGCTCTTCCGCCAGATTCAGTGCGACCGTCAGGCCCGCGAGCCCGCTGCCTACGATTACGACGTCGAAATTCATCTTGTTTCCTTTGTCCCGAGCCCCCGACGCCATCGCGAAGATTGCAGCCGTATGAAAAAACGCGTGAGTCAAGCCAAAGAGGATACCGCGCCGGGGACACAACCGGTAGCGAGCCAAACGAAAAGCCCCGCACAAGGCGGGGCTTTTCATGTCTTCAGGCTCGCAGGAAACGATTACTTGATCTTCGTTTCCTTGTACGCCACGTGCGTGCGGGCGACGGGATCGAACTTCATGATCTCCATCTTTTCCGGCTTGGTGCGCTTGTTCTTGGTGGTCGTGTAGAAATGACCCGTACCTGCGGTCGATTCCAGCTTGATCTTGTCGCGTCCGCCTTTGCTGGCCATGTTTAACTCCTAATTAGACTTCGCCGCGTGCGCGCAGATCCACGAGCACTTCGTCGATGCCTTTTTTATCGATCAGGCGCAGACCAGCGTTCGAGACGCGCAGGCTCACCCAGCGGTTTTCGGATTCGACCCAGAAGCGGCGATTCTGCAGGTTCGGCAGAAAACGGCGCTTGGTCTTGTTGTTTGCGTGGGAAACGTTATTGCCGACCATCGGCGCTTTCCCGGTCACTTGACAGACGCGTGCCATGGAGCACTCCTAACTAAATTCGTTGGCTACAGTTTGCGACCGGGCGCTGGGACCAAAACCAAGCGCAGCGCCACTGTAGAGGTGGGACTTCAGCGAAACGCGGATTATACACACAAAACTGCTGACAAATCAACGAGATCGATGGATTGCTGTTGGGCACCGTGCGATGCGGTGTCGGCACTACATTTTGCCGTGTTCCATGAAGCCATAAACATGGCTGCGCCCGACGATCATGTGATCCAAGACGATCACGTCGAGCAGGGCCAGTGCTCGGCACAACTCGCGGGTCAGGG
>NZ_JBQCHR010000012.1:0-62005 GCF_051954495.1 Trinickia sp. | reverse complement strand
ACTGGATCAAGGACAACATGAAGAAGCCCGTCGTCGGCTTCATCGCGGGTGTCACGGCGCCTCCGGGCAAGCGTATGGGCCACGCCGGCGCGCTGATCTCGGGCGGTGCCGATACGGCCGATGCGAAGCTCGAAATCATGGACGGCTGCGGCATCAAGGTGACGCGCAACCCGTCGGAAATGGGCCGGCTGCTGAAGTCGATCCTGTAAACAAAGCGGCAACGCGCGCCCCGGCGCGCGACCGAAGTCGTTTTTGGTATCCTTGTGAAATTCTTTCGTAAGGTTGCCTAGGGCGAAAAGAAGCGAGGGCGCCAATGCGGCCCCCTCGCTTTTTTATCGCCGGGGGCGGCCGACTCTGGAACGGCGCTTGCCCATATGCTCGACGTTATGCTCGAATTCTTCACGACGCTCCATTGGGGAGCCGTTTTTCAGATCATCGTTATCGATATCCTCCTCGGCGGCGACAATGCCGTCGTGATCGCGCTCGCGTGCCGCAAGCTGCCGGCCGCGCAACGGATGAAGGGAGTGCTGTGGGGCACGGCGGGGGCGATCATTTTGCGCGTCGTGCTGATCGTCTTTGCGGTGGCGCTGCTCGACGTGCCGTTCCTCAAGTTCGGCGGCGGTCTGCTGCTGCTGTGGATCGGCGTGAAGCTGATGGCCCCGAGCCACGACGCGCACGAGAACATCAAGCCGGCCGACAAGCTGATGGCGGCGATCAAGACGATCATCGTCGCCGACGCCGTCATGAGCCTCGACAACGTCATCGCGATTGCGGGCGCGGCAGAATCGGCCGATCCCGATCATCGAATCGCCCTCGTTATTTTCGGTCTCGTCGTCAGCATCCCGCTCATCGTTTGGGGCAGCACGCTCGTGCTGCGCATGCTCGATCGCTTCCCGGTCATCGTGACGCTCGGCGCCGCCTTGCTGGGCTGGATCGCGGGCGGCCTCATCGTCAACGATCCGGCCGGGGATCGCTGGCCGCTGCTCGACACGCCGGCGGCCGTGTACGGGGCGCAAATCGGCGGGGCGCTCCTCGTCGTCGCCGTCGGCTATTGGCTCAGACGGCGCGCGCAGCGGCGCGACGCAAGCGGGCCTTCCGGGCAGCGCCACACACATTAAATGTTGCTGCCGGTTGGGCGAACCCGCGGCTTCGCCCGCGTTGGCCGTTCGGCCGACTGCCCGGCGCAGGCGAGCGTCGGTACGCTAGGAACACGTTGTCCGCCCCTTCGTCGGCGGGCCGTCGTTCAGGAGCGTATTCGTCGATGTCTGTCGCAACCGTCTATCCAGCCCGTCGCCGCCACACGGGCGGCCCCGTTGATTATTCGTCGCACGGCGCTTGGCGCTCGGTTCGCTGCGGCTTCAGTTTGATCGAACTGATGATCGTGCTGGCTATCGTGGGTATCGTCGCCGCGTATGCGGTGCCGGCTTATCAGGATTACATGGCGCGCAGCCGCGTCGGGGAGGGCCTGTCACTGGCCTCGGGCGCGCGGCTTGCGGTGGCGGAGAACGCCGCGGGCGGCGTCGCGTTCGGCAGCGGATACGCCGCACCCGCCGGCACGCGCAACGTCGACGCCATTACGATCGACGACGACACCGGTGAAATCGCGATCCGCTATACGGCGCGTGTTGCGCCGACCGGGAGCGATACGCTCGTGATGGTGCCGTCATTGCCCGATGCATCCGATCCGCCCACGTCGCGCATCGCGCTCGAAGCCGGTATCGTGCAGGGCGGCACGCTCACGTGGGAATGCTTCGCTTCGGGCAAGGCGTCGTCCTCGCTGCCGGCTCCTGGGTCGGGGCCGGGTCCGACCGCCGCGGCGACATTGCCGGGCAAGCTCGCGCCGCCGGAATGTCGCGCCTGAATGCGTGCCGAAGACCGACGGCTGCGCACACTGAAAGAAAACTTTTGTATAGTGCGCCGGTTGCCGCCGGTCCCTATCCTCATGACCACTCAATTTGCTCGCCATTTATCGTTCGCATCTCTGGCTTTCGCGGTGCTGCTGCCCTATACGGTCACCAATCACACGTACCCGATTCCAACCTTTTACGCCGAATTCACGGCGCTCTCGCTCTATCTGCTCGTCGGCGCCAGCGTATTGCTGATGGCGGTGTCGGCCCGGCCGCGCATCCCATACGCCATCCCGGCCGTCGCGCTCGTGCCGCTTGCCTTCGGCGCGTTGCTGGCGGTGCAAACCTTCGTGCTGCCGGTCGCCCAGCCGTCGATGAATTGGCTCGGGGCGGGCTTTCTGCTCGCTGCGGTCATGGCCGCGCAGGCCGGCTACGGATTCGTGCGCGCCGATGCGGCGCAATGCGCGCTGCGTTGGGTTGCGGGGGCCTTGATCGTCGGCGCGCTGTTCGCGGTGTTTTGTCAGCTGGTGCAGCTCTTTCACGCTGAAACGCGGTTTGCGCCGTTCGTCGTGGCCTACAACGTGACGACCGACCGGCGCCCATTCGGCAACATGGCGCAGGCCAACCACCTCGCCACGGTCATCGCGTTCGGGCTCGCCGCGGCTATGTATCTCGTCCAGACGCGCCGCTTGCCCGTGCTCGTCTGGGCGGCCGTATCGGCGGTGTGCGTGCTCGGGCAGGCGCTGACCGTCTCGCGCGGGCCGTGGCTGCAGACGGCGGTCATCGTCGTCGCGGGCTTCTGGATGGCGTTCGTCGCGCCGCGCCGCGGCCTCGGGCAGCGCCGCGGCTTGCGCGAGTGGGTGATGCCGGTCGGGCTCGTCGTGCTCTTCTTCGGCGTGAATCTGGCCGTGCGCTGGGCGAACGCGCGGTTCCAGCTCGATTTGGACGTATCGGCGGCGCATCGCTTTCAGGACAAAGGGCAATTCGTGCTGCGTCTGGCGATGTGGAAGTACGGCTGGACGATGTTCACGCAGCATCCGCTGCTCGGTGTCGGCTGGGGCGAGTTTCCACGTTACGAGTTCGAGCTCGTGAAGCAGCTCGGCGATGTCGAAATCGCGAACAATTCGCACGACATCGTCATCGACTTGCTCGCCAAGACCGGCGCGGTGGGCCTTGCCATCGTGCTGCTTGGCCTGCTGGCTTGGTTGTGGCGCGTCCTGCGCGCACCGCACACGGCCGAGCGCGTGTTCGGCCTGGCGCTCATCGGCGCATTGCTCATGCATGCGCTCGTCGAGTATCCGCAGCAGTACATGTTTTTTCTGCTGCCGGCGATGTTCATCTTCGGTATTTTGGAGACGAAGCCCTTGAGCTTCGTGCCGCCGCGCGTGGCGCTCGGATGGCAGATGCTGCTCGTGGCCGGCGGGTTCGCCGCGCTGCATCCGATCTATCGCGATTACACCCATGCGGAAGTGCTCTACTACGGCGCTCATCCGGCCGACGAGTATCGCGCGGCGCCGTCTGTGCTGTTCGGGGCGTGGGGCGAATACGGCATGGCCACCCTGTTGCCGATCGACGGCAACGATCTGCCGATGAAGCTCGCCATGCACAAAAAGGCGCTCGCGCTGTTGCCCGGCGAGACGGTGCTCAGGCGCTATGCGGTGCTCCAGGCGCTCGACGGAAAGCCCGATCAGGCGTTCGATACGGTAGAGCGGCTGAAGATCTTCGCGCAAGTGCTGCACGATTGGCCGGCGCAGTTGTCGGCGCTATACGACCTATGCGAAGACGAGCCCAAGCTCGCGGGGTTCAAGGCGGAACTGCTCAAGCGTTACGGGCCGGCGCCCAAGGCAGCCGGCGACGACGGCGAAGGGGACGACGATTGAACGCTCGAGCCGGCGCGCGCATGCGACGTTCGTGCGCGGTTGCTGCCACCCGGTTTGATCTTGATCAATATTGCTTGCATTAAACTGCCGCACGCTTGCGGCTATTTGGCCGCTTGGGAGCGGCCGCCGCGGCACCGTTGCACCTCGCGGGGTTCGTTCGTTCCGGTGATGGGTGCGGGCAGCTGTGAGAACGCCTTGAAAGACGTGAAAAAGACGGAAATGGAGCGCTGGTTTTCTTTTAATGGTCGCAATTGGCTTGCGGCGCCTTCGGCGATCGTGGCCGCCGGTGCTTTCGTCGCACTTTTCATGGTGTCGATTTGCGCGTACGTCCTCTACCAAGGGCGGCTGGACGCCATGGCCCGCGCAACCGAAACCTCGCGCAATCTCGCCCTTATTGCCGAGCGGGACATCGAGCGAAATTTCGAACTCTATGCGTTGTCGCTTCAGGCCGTCGCCGACGGAGTGAACGACCCGGAGGTCATGGCGGCAGCCCCGAAAGTGCGCAATGAAGCCCTTTTCGATCAGGCTGCGACCGCCTCCTACCTGGGATCGATGTTCGTGCTGGATCCCCGCGGCGATATCGTCCTCGATTCGGCGAACCTCGCACCGAGGAAAGGCAACTTTGCTGATCGCGACTACTTCAAGGCGCAAAGGGACAATCCTAGCCTAGGCCTGTACGTTAGCAGCCCTTACTTTTCGCGGCTTCGCGGCAATTCCGCAAGCATTGCGCTCAGCCGTCGGATTTCGCGGCCGGACGGGTCGTTCGCCGGTGTCGCCGTGATCGCGGTCGAGCTCGACTACTTTCGCAAGCTCTTTAGTTCGCTTTCGCTCGGGCCGCATGGCTCGGTGGCCTTGATCTCGCGCGATGGCGCCATGATCATGCGGCAACCCTATGATCCGAAGGTCATCGGGCGCAACATCCGCCATGCCAGCACGTTCAAGCACTTTCTGTCCGAGCCCGAAGGCAGCTTCTCGGATACGGCGATCATCGATGGCGTTCGGCGGCTGTATTACTTCAGGAACCTGCCGAAGCTACCGTTTATCGTGATGGTCGCCGAGGCGGAATCCGACATCTATGCCGCGTGGCAACGCCGCGCCATTGTCATCGGTCTGACCATGGCCGTTTTCGCGGCGGCGCTGATCGGGCTCTCGATCGCCTTCGCGGCGCAACAGCGACGCCGCATGCGCGCGGAGACGGAGTTGGCGCTGCTCGCGCGCACTGACGGGCTGACGGGCCTGAACAACCGCCGCACCTTGGGGGAAATCCTCGATCACGAGTGGCGCAGGGCGAGGCGAACGCACAGCGTGTTCTCGCTGCTGTTCGTCGACATCGATAGATTCAAGGCATACAACGACACTTACGGCCATCAGGCCGGCGACGATGCGTTGGCCGCCGTTGCGCGGTGTATCGGCGAAAACATCCGCCGGCCCGCGGACAGTGCGGCGCGGTATGGCGGAGAAGAGTTCATTGTCGTGCTGCCTGACACCACGCAGCAAGGTGCGGCGTCCATGGCAGAGAAAATTCGCGCGGCGATCAGCGATCTTGCGATCGATCACGCGGGCAGTGAGTTCGGTCGTGTCACCGCCAGCATAGGGGCAGCCGCCTGGACACCGGAGCGCGACTCGGATGTGAGCGCCATCATTCGGGCTGCCGACCAGGCCCTGTATAGCGCGAAGGCGACGGGTCGCAACAAGGTGGCCATGTCGATGCATACGGCATGAATGACTAGCCGTGTGCGCCATGCACGATCATGGGCTGTGGCCGCGGCTGGGAACTTGGGGCAAAGTCGGCGCTATTTATTGATCGACTCTACGGTTTTTGATAAATTCATCAGTTCTCTGTATAAATCATCATTTGATACCTCGCCCATTCTCTCGTCAACATACTGATAGTATTCGGTTGCGCCTTTCAGTTTTCCGCCTTGTTTGTTGAGTTTTGGTTCGATGATTTCAATGAGGATGCCTTCGATCTCATTCAGTGCGTCAGAATACTTGAATCCCGCGACGCCGGAATCAACGGATTGCTGGTTGCTCAGCGCCCCGTTGGCGTTGACGTCTCGGAAGCCAATCCAACTAAAGTATTCCCACCTATTCCAGAGAGCGCCATCCATGTGATTCTTGAGTCGTGTGAATAGCGTCGCGTTACCATTCCCGGCTTGACCGACGTACACTATGGATTGGTTCCGGTCATACAAAACATATACGCCGATTTGATCTCGAAAATCAGCTGTAAATCGCCCCGTAAAGCCCTTCAGATGCCCAGCGTTGCCGTTGCCTCCAGCGCCCCGATGAAGGTATTTTCTCTCCCAGAGAAATCCAAAATTCTTAATCACTGGCATGATCGTTTCTCGTTATGAAGTTTATGGTCCGAGACGGATGATACCGGACCGCGCCAGCAATTACATCCGATAGCAGCGATTCACGCTTCGAGACCGACGCCACGATACGGTTTGCCGAGATCGGCGGCTTCAGGTGTTGCGACGCCGACGAGGCCGAGACGCGATGCCATTCGCCGCTAACAGTTTCCGCAACCGATGATTCTCCGCGAACAGCCCGACAATGACGATAGTCATGATGATGGGCCCCGACCACTGGCCGGTGTAATGATAGAAGGCCCATGCACCGAATGCGCACGCAATGGCGGTCAGGACCAGGGCGATACGGTCAAGAATCCAGTTCATGCGAGTGCCGCCTGCTTTCGCGATGTTGCGGCGCGATGGCGGGACGCGTAGCCGCTTCGCGCAGAAGAGTCGACGATGACTTCGGGGTTGCGCTGCAGGAAGGCCAGCATCGGCGCGGGAACGCTTACGCGGTTGCGGGCAGCCCATCGTGTGACCGACGACGATACCTGTGCGCTGTTCGTACAGACCATTGAATCGCTGGCCGCAACCATGAGGCTTCCGATAACAGCGCCGGTATACGCCGCGGCGCTAATTCCAGCTATTGCCGCGAGCATTTCCAATCCAGTGGTTGCCCCCATCATCTCGGCGACCGTGGCGTCCGCGCCGAGCTTCGACAGTGCACCGAGCATTGCGGAAAGATTCGTCATCGCCGTTGTGTACGTCGAGAACAGGCTGTCAGGCGCAGGGAGGTTGAGCGCGGCCATGTTTTTCTGAAACGCCGCTTTGAAGCTTGGGCAAGCTATTGGCATATTGGTCCTCGGATATTTTTGTCTTGGTATTTTATCCGACGAAGGGCCTCCGGCAGTCCTCCCGCTGGCTGCGCGAGGTGGAAAGCAGAACATTCCAACAAAGGCGAGTGATGGCCGTGTGCCGGAGATCATGCCAATGGCCATTTACCTAAGGATGGCATCACCGATCGGCAAGCAGACGGTGGGATAAGTGATGAAAATCATTGAAAAACAATGACTCAGCCTTTGGCCACCCAATCCCCCGACTTCCCGCCATGCTTTTCCATCACCTTCACATCGGCGATGACCATCCCCCGATCCACCGCCTTGCACATGTCGTAAATGGTCAGCAGGCCCACCTGCACGGCCGTCAGCGCTTCCATTTCCACACCGGTGCGTCCTAGCGTCTCGACTTGGGCCGTGCAGTGCACGCCTGGCAGCGTTTCGTCCAGCGCGAATTCGACCGCTACGCGCGTGAGTGCGAGAGGATGGCACAGCGGAATGAGATCGGCCGTGCGCTTCGCGCCTTGAATGGCGGCGATCCGAGCGACACCGAGCACGTCGCCCTTCTTGGCGTTGCCGTCGCGAATCAGGGCAAGCGTTTCGGGCTTCATCCGAATCGAACCGCGCGCCACGGCGATGCGTTTCGTTTCGTCTTTACCGCCGACGTCAACCATGTGTGCTTGGCCGGCCGCATCGAAATGGGTCAATTCAGGCATGTCGTGCTCCTTCGAGGGGCGCTTATCTTAACAGTCACTGCCTGCACGCCGTCGCAGCGCAGGCCTTCGCCGCGGTGCCCATGCTGATGCGCCGCCTAATATCGATGTGATAGGGGTATCGATCGCCAGCGCGACGCCAAGGCGTCTGGGTTGCACATCAACGAAAGGAACTCAACGCTCGTGAGCGTCCGCGCCCGCCGGGCTAGCGATGTATTGGAAGCGCCCCGGCACGTCGGCATGCCGCACAGTGCCGATCTGCAGCGGCCTTCCGGGCCGCCAAGCGAGGCTGCCGGCGGTCCCGTCCGCATCGAGCGTCGCGAGTTCCGCAAAAAGATCCAGGTCGTGATCGTGCAGCACGGCCACGCGGGGCGGCTGCGACGCATCCGCGAACAGCACGCCTCCTTCATCGTCGATGAACGCAGCGGCGGGCTCGAACGGCGCGCCGGTATGGTCCGTCAACGTCGCTTCCCCACCCGCATCGACTGCAAGCCTCACGACCCACGGCGTATAGGCCAATTCGACGAACACGCGTTGCGGACCATTCTGAAAAAACCAGCGGCCGTTCTCGTCGCGTTCGTAATTGCGTTCGATGAAGCCGATGAGTGCGGCATGGCGGATCGGTGTGCCGAGTTCGCCCCGCGCCTGCGCACCCTCGTCACGCATGCGCCACTGGCCGCGCCGGTCGAGCAGCAGCCAGCCCGTGCAATGCGGCACGTTCGGCCATTTTGCGAGTGCGGCTTTGACGATGTCATCCATTGCGCGCGTGCGGTTCCAGAAAATTAAAGATGCGCCGCGGCAGCCAGTCGATGCGGCCGGGGAACGGCCCCGTCATGAAGCCGACGTGACCGCCCGCCTCGGGCTGATCGAGCTCGATCGCGGCCGACACTTCGGCGCGCGTGGGCAGCGCGGCGCTCGGCAAGAAGGGGTCGTTGCGCGCGTTCAGCACGAGCGTCGGCACGACGACGTCTGGCAGCAGGGGCCGGGTCGTCGCGCGCGTCCAATACTCTTCCGTGTTCCGGAAGCCGTGGATCGGCGCCGTGACGACGTTGTCGTACTCGTACATCGTCCGGCACGCCAGCACGGCTTCGCGATCGAACAGCCCCGGATACTGTTCGAGTTTATATAGAGCCTTGCGCTTGAGCGTTTTCAGGAAGCTCATCGTGTAGACGAGCGCGAAACCCTGCGACAGCGCCCGGCCGCCGGCGTGGACGTCGAGCGGCGTCGAAATGGCGGCGGCCGCCGCGACGAACGATGCGTCCGCGCCGCGCTCGCCTAGCCAGCGCAAGAGAACGTTGCCGCCCAGCGACACGCCCGCGACCACGATCGGCCCGGGGTGCATGGCATGGAGGCGGTGCAGCACCCAATCGACTTCCGCGCTGTCCGCCAGATGATAAAAACGCGGCGCGAGATTGAGCGGCCCGCTGCAACTGCGAAAGTGCGGGACGACGCCGTACCAGCCGAGCGCGCGCGCCGACGCCATGAGCACGCGCGCGTAGTGCGAATCGGAGCTGCCTTCGAGCCCGTGAAACAACACGAAGAGCGGGGCGTCGAGCGCCGGCGCGCCGCCAGGCCCGCCCGCGTACGCGAGCCAGTCGAGTTCGATGAAATCGCCGTCGGGGGTGTCCCAGCGCTCGCGCCGATACTCGACGGTCGGGCGTCGCGCGAAAAGGGCCGGAACGATCGTTTGGGCGTGGCTGGTGGGCAGCCATCGGGGCGGGTTGTACAGCAGCTCGACGAGCCTGTCGGAAGCCGCGGAGCCCGCGGCCGGTGACGAAGCCGGTTTGTCATGTGTCGTGCTCATGACCGTCCCCAAGAACCGATCTGGCCGTAGCCGGCATCGTGTGCCCGCTTGGCAGACCTTAGTGCAATGCGCCTTGTCCGTGTCGAATCTTGGCGGCGAACTCGCTGGCCGTTGCTTCCGGCATGGGGCTCGCGTGAATGTGCGCAATCCGCCATTCGCCGCGCTCGTGAACCATCACGTAGGTTGCATAGATCATCCGCGGCGGCGCGAGCGGCTCTTTAGACCGATGCGCCTCCGCGACCGTATAGACGACTGTGCCGAGGCTGTCGTAGACACGCACGTCGAGCGGCTCGATCGCCGCCGGCAACGCATGCGCGTCCGCGAGCGCCACGAGGCCCGCGCGGATCTGATCCACGCCATGCCAATGCGCGCCTCCCGCGTTGACGTAGCTTGCGAACTCCTCGTCGATCCAAAGCGCCATCAGCGCGTCGATGCTGCCGTCGGAGACGGTCTGATAGAACGCGTTGAGCGTGTCGGCTGCGGCTTCGAACAAGCGGGCGAAACGTGGCATGGTTCTTTGGGCTCGTAGGTAGCGCTGAAAAATTCACGGTCAGGCATACTCGGCGCGCCGCACGGCATCCGGGCGGTGCGCCGACGTTCGGTCGTTCAGGCTCGGCGAGCGGCGTCCACGAACAATGAACGCATAAAGGCGCAAGGCCTTCCGTGCGTCAGCGCTCGCCGAGCAGCATCGTGCGCAGATCGCCGAACACCTGCTCGGGCGACAGCTCGCGCAAGCAGCGCAAATGGCCGAGCGGACACTCGCGCGCGAAGCAAGGACTGCACTCGAGATGCAGCCATTGTACCTTCGCTACGTCCGATAACGGCGGCGTGTGGCGCGGATCGCTCGATCCGTAGATCGCGACGAGCGGACGGCGCAGCGCCGCCGCGACATGCATGAGCCCCGAGTCGTTGCTGACGACGGCGCCCGCACGCGCGATCAGGGCGCAGGCCTCGCCGAGCGAGGTCTGCCCGCACAGGTTGCGGACGTTCGGCGCCTGTTCGGCAATGGCTTGGGCGAGCGGCGCGTCTTTGTTCGACCCGAGCGCGACGATTTGCGTGTAAGGGAACGATTGACCCACCATCCGCGCAAGCGCCGCGAAATGCTCCACCGGCCAGCGCTTGGCGACGCCGTATTCGGCGCCGGGGCAGAACACGAGCAGCGGCACCCGCGTATCGAGGTGAAAGCGCGCGCACACGCGTATCGATTCGTTCGGATCGGCTTCGAGGCGCGGCATCGGCAGGCGCGCCTCGAGGTCGGGCACGTTCGCGCCGGGCGCATAGGCGAGCGCCGCGTAGTGCAGCGCCATCGGGCCGCGTTTGTCCTTGCTCGGATTCGGATGGCGGACGTTGAGCAGCCCCACGCGCCCTTCGCCCGTATAGCCGATGCGCAGGCGAATGCCTGCCAGCCAGGGAATCAGCGCCGATTTCAGCGAATTGGGCAGGACGTAGGCGGCGTCGTAGCCGTTCTCGCGCAGATCGCTGGAAAGTTGCCAGCGCCGCACGAGCTGCAGCTTGCCGTGCGCGAGATCGGTCGCGTGTACCGTTCCGATCTCGGGCATGCGTTCGAGCACGGGGGCGACCCACGTGGGGGCGACCGCGTCGATGACGATGCGCGGATGGACTTGCTTGAGCAGCGTGAACAGCGGCTGCGCCATCAATGCGTCACCGATCCAATTCGGTGCGATAACCAACGCGCGACGCATCAGTGTGAGTATCCGAGAGGGTCGCGAATGCAGCGCGTGAGGCGCGCCGCATCCGACGGTGAGGCCATGGCCGTCGCCCGCAAGCGTCCGGTCCGTCTGCCGACGGCGCTCGGACGCGCACGCGCCGCACGGCCGGACGCCCGGTCGAGCCGGACGCCCGCGCCGGGCGGCGCGTCGGGGACGGGACGATTCAGTGGTGCTTGACGACTTCGCCGTCGCGCAGCTTGTAGCGCGTGCCGCAATACGGGCAGCGCGCCTCGCCGTGCGTGACGTCGATGAACACGCGCGGATGCGTGCTCCAACGAGGCATCGACGGATTCGGGCAGTAGGCGGGCAAATCCTTGGCCGACAATTCGACCACCGGCATTTCCTTCGTTTCGCTCATGAGACGGATTCTCGTTATTGGCGGTATGGCGTGCGGCGCTTAGATCTTCGCGAGCCAGTGCGCGTACTTCGCGTTCTTGCCCGCAATGACGTCGAAGAACGCCGCTTGCAGTTTTTCTGTGATGGGGCCGCGCGAACCGGCGCCGATGGTGCGATTGTCGAGTTCGCGGATCGGCGTGACTTCCGCCGCCGTGCCCGTGAAGAACGCTTCGTCGGCCGTATAGACTTCGTCGCGGGTGATGCGCTTTTCGATGACTTCGATGCCGGCGTCGCGCGCGAGCGTGATCACGGTGTCGCGCGTGATGCCGTCCAGGCACGAGGCCAGATCGGGCGTGTAGAGCTTGCCGTTGTTCACGAGGAAGAAGTTCTCGCCCGAGCCTTCGGACACGTAGCCGTCGACGTCGAGCAGCAGCGCTTCGTCATAGCCGTCGGCCGTGGCTTCCTGGTTCGCGAGGATCGAGTTGACGTACCAGCCCGACGCCTTGGCGCGCACCATCGACACGTTCACGTGATGGCGCGTGAACGAGGACGTCTTCACGCGAATGCCCTTCGTCATGCCTTCTTCGCCGAGATACGCGCCCCACGGCCAAGCGGCGATCGCCACATGAATCGTGTTGCCGCGCGCCGACACGCCGAGTTTCTCCGAACCCACCCAGATGATCGGGCGCAGATAGGCCGTCTCGAGCTTGTTCTCGCGCACGACTTCGCATTGCGCGCGAGCGAGCGTCTCATGATCGAACGGCACGTTCATCTGGAAGATCTTCGCCGAGTTCAAAAGGCGCTTGGTGTGTTCCTTCAGGCGGAAGATCGCGCTGCCGCCATCGACCGTCTTGTAGGCGCGCACGCCCTCGAAGACGCCCATGCCATAGTGCAGCGTGTGCGTGAGAACGTGGATCTTGGCGTCGCGCCAGTCGATCAGCTCGCCGTCCATCCAGATCTTGCCGTCACGATCGGCCATTGACATACGTATCTCCTAGCGGTGCGGTGGGTGCGGCGGGGTTTGCCCCGGTTCCCGTTGAGTTCGCCATTTTAACGTCTTTTGCCCTCAACCCGGGCACGGTCTACCCGTTTTGGGTCGATCGGCCTCTATAATCGGACACCTTCCGATTAGAAAAAGCGGTCGAGCGCCCGCAAAGCGCCGCCGCGCGCCGCCCACATGCTCTCTCGCCTCAGCTCCGCTGACCGCGCCGCCTTTACGAGCGGCGTGCGCGACTATTCGCCCATGCTGATGGCGATGTTTTCGTGGGGGCTCGTCACGGGCATCGCGATGAGCAAGTCGGTCTTGACCGTGCCGCAAGCCATCGGGATGTCGCTGCTCGTCTACGCCGGCTCGGCGCAGCTCGCCGTCCTGCCGCTTATGGCAGCCAAGCTGCCGATCTGGACCGTGCTGCTCACTGCCGCGATGGTCAATACCCGCTTCGTGATCTTCAGCGCCGGGCTGACGCCGCATTTTTCGTATTTGCCGGGTTGGCGTCGGCTGCTGCTGGGGTATTTCAACGGCGACATCATCTACCTGCTGTTTCAGAAGAAATCGTTCGCGCACGGCTATGTGCCCGGGAAGGAAGCCTATTTCTGGGGGATGTCGGTGCTCAGCTGGGTGTCCTGGCAAGTGTCGTCGATCGCCGGCATCTTGCTCGCCAGCGTCTTTCCCGACGATTGGGGGCTCGCCTTGGCCGGTACGCTCGTGCTCTTGCCGCTGATCGTGAGCGCGGTCGTCAGCCGGTCGGCGCTCGCCTCGGTGTCGGTGGCGGGCGTGGTGGCGCTTGCGGCAATCGACTTGCCGTACCGGCTGGCGTTGCCGCTTGCCGTGTTCGCGGCGATCGCGGCCGGCAGCTTCGCCGACGTACTCGTCGAGCGCGCCGATCTGCGCCGCATCCGCGCGGCAGGCAAGGCCGGCAAAACCGGCAGCAAGCAAGACACTCCGCACGCCGCAGACCCCCACGAGTCCCGGCCGGCCGATCTCAGTCAGGAGCCCTAAACGATGTCGGCCATGCAAATTTGGTTCGCGATCTTCGGTATGACGCTCGTCACCGCCGCGACGCGCGCGTTCTTCCTGCTCGGCGGCGAGCGGGCCGTCTTGCCCGAGCGGGTGCAACGGGCGCTGCGCTATGCGCCGGCCGCCGCGCTCGTCGCCGTGGTGCTGCCGGACGTGCTGCAAACGCCGCAAGGCATTTCGTTCGCGCTGTCGAACCACGCGTTCTACGGCACGCTGGCCGGCCTCGCCTGGTTCCTATGGCGCCGCAGCATGCTCGGCACGATCATCGTCGGCATGATCGCGTACACGCTGCTTCGCTTCTTGGCCTGACGAATGCAGGCAAGGGCCGCGGAATTCACCGAATTGCGACATACGTTCCCCGAATACGCGACATTCGTCCGCGCAACGGCTTGGTCCCGGGTGCGATCGGCTAAAATGCACGATTGCCGCCGTGCCGCGAGCCGGGCAGACCCGCTCGCTGCGCGCGCACTCGCCCGCCAATCAACCTGCATGCGTACATTCCCATGAGCCAAGTGTTGCGTCTCTCCGATCTGATCGCAAAGGGCTTGCTGTCCGGCAAGCGCGTCTTCATCCGTGCCGATCTCAACGTGCCGCAGGACGAGCAAGGCAATATCACCGAAGACACGCGCGTGCGCGCCTCGGTGCCGGCCATCGAGGCCGCACTCGGGGCCGGCGCGGCGGTCATGGTGACGTCGCACCTCGGCCGCCCGACCGAAGGGGAGTTCAAGCCGGAGGATTCGCTCGCGCCCGTCGCCAAGCGCCTGGCCGAACTGCTCGGCCGCGAAGTGCCGCTCGTCGCCAATTGGGTCGAGAACGGCGTGAACGTCGCGCCGGGGCAGGTCGTCCTGCTCGAGAACTGCCGCGTCAACAAGGGTGAGAAGAAGAACAGCGACGAGCTCGCGCAGAAGATGGCGCAACTGTGCGACGTGTATGTGAACGACGCATTCGGCACGGCGCACCGCGCCGAGGCCACGACGCACGGCATCGCCAAATACGCCAAGATCGCGTGCGCGGGTCCGCTGCTCGCGGCCGAACTCGACGCGCTCGGCAAGGCGCTCGGCAATCCGAAGCGCCCGCTCGTGGCGATCGTCGCCGGCTCGAAGGTGTCGACCAAGCTCACTATTTTGAAGTCGCTGGCCGAAAAGGTCGATCAGCTGATCGTCGGCGGCGGCATTGCCAACACGTTCATGCTGGCGGCGGGTCTGAACATCGGCAAGTCGCTGGCCGAAGCGGATCTCGTGAACGAAGCCAAGGCGATCATCGACAGCGCCCGCGCCCGCGGCGCGTCGGTGCCGATTCCGACCGATGTCGTCGTCGCGAAGGAGTTCTCGGCCACGGCCGCGGCGGTCACGAAAGCGGTGGCCGACATCGAACCTGACGACATGATTCTCGACATCGGCCCGCAAACGGCGAAGGCGCTCGCCTCGCAGCTGTCGAGCGCCGGCACGATCGTCTGGAACGGCCCCGTCGGCGTGTTCGAGTTCGATCAGTTCGGCAACGGCACGAAAACGCTCGCCCAGGCGATCGCCAGTTCGTCGGCGTTTTCGATCGCGGGCGGCGGCGATACGCTCGCGGCCATCGCCAAGTATGGGATTCACGACAAAGTCAGCTACATTTCGACAGGCGGCGGCGCGTTCCTCGAGTTCCTCGAGGGCAAGAAGCTGCCGGCGGTCGAAGTGCTCGAATCGCGGGCCTGATCGTGGGCGCGCGCGCTCCGAAGTCCGACAAGCGCCCGGCTCGGTCGGCGCGCTCGGCGCGCCGAGCCGCGGCCGAGGGCGCCGGAGAAGCGCGGGCCCGCGACCTCGGGCCGACGGCGCTCGGTGAGCCTGCCGCACCGGCAGGGGTTCTCGAGCCCGAGGCCGCCTCGCTCACCGGCGCGGCTGCCGAAGTGTTAGCGGTTTCGAACCCAGCCGTTCTCAACCCAGCAGTTCTCAACAAAACGACGCCGGCACGATCCGGCGCGCAGTCCAGCACGAGCGCTTTGCCCCAGCCCCAGGCGCCCGACGCATCGTCTCGCAGCCCGCACCCCAGCGACACTACTCAGACGAGGAGATACATGCATCGCGCCACCAAGATTGTCGCCACGATCGGACCGGCATCGAGTTCGCCCGAAATCCTCTTGCAGATGATGCAAGCGGGACTCGACGTGGTCCGCCTGAATTTTTCGCACGGCACGGCCGACGATCATCGCCAACGCGCCGAACACGTGCGCGAGGCGGCGCGTCGAACGGGACGCGAAGTCGCCATCATGGCCGATTTGCAAGGGCCGAAAATTCGCGTCGGCAGGTTCGAAAACGGCAAGACGACGCTCGAGCCCGGACAGCCGTTCATTCTCGATGCGAACTGCGAACTCGGCAACGACGAGCGCGTCGGCCTCGACTATCGCGACTTGCCGCGCGACTTGAAGCCGGGCGACGTGCTGCTGCTCAACGACGGCCTCATCGTGCTGACAGTGTCGCGCGTCATCGGCGAGGAAATCCATACGATCGTCAAAGTGGGCGGCGATCTGTCCAACAACAAGGGCATCAACCGCCAAGGCGGCGGCCTGACGGCGCCCGCGTTGACGGCCAAGGACATGGAAGACATCCGCACGGCCATGTCGATCGGCGTCGACTACATTGCCGTGTCGTTCCCTAAGAACGCCACCGACATGGAGATGGCGCGTCAGCTCGCGAACATCGCCGGCATGCCGTACGGCAACAAGCCCAAGATGATCGCCAAGATCGAGCGCGCGGAGGCGATTCCCGCGCTGCAAGGCATTCTCGACGCATCGGACGGCATCATGGTCGCCCGGGGCGACTTGGCCGTCGAAGTCGGCAACGCGGCCGTGCCGGCGCTGCAAAAGCGCATGATCCGCATGGCCCGCGAGTCGAACAAGCTCGTCATCACCGCCACGCAGATGATGGAGTCGATGATCCACGCGCCCGTGCCGACGCGCGCGGAAGTGTCCGACGTCGCGAACGCCGTGCTCGACGGCACCGATGCGGTCATGCTGTCGGCCGAAACGGCCGCCGGCAAGTATCCGGTACAGACGATCGAGGCGATGGCCGCCATCTGTATCGAGGCGGAAAAATCGGAACACGTCGAACTCGACAAGGATTTCCTCAACCGCACGTTCACGCGCATCGACCAATCGATCGCGATGGGCGCACTGTTTACGGCCTATCACCTCGGCGCGAAGGCGATCGTGGCGCTGACTGAGTCGGGCGCCACGGCGCTTTGGCTCTCGCGCCACTGGTCGCACGTGCCGATTTTCGCGCTCACCTCGCGCGTGACGAGCGAGCGCGGCATGGCGCTGTACCGCAACGTCACGCCGCTCGCGGTCGAGTCGAACAGCGATCGGGACCAGGCGCTCAAGCAAGCAGTCGAAGTCGTCGTCTCGAAGGGCTTCGCCTCGCGCGGCGACATGGTCGTGCTCACGGTCGGTGAGCCGATGGGGCAGGCGGGCGGCACGAACACGCTCAAGATCGTGCGCGTCGGCGATCCTTATTGATCGCTGTCGAGGCTCGGAGCGATGCCGGAAGGCTTCCGGCACCGCCGGATTGAACGCGGCGCGCCGGCCTCGGCCGGCGCTCATCGCCGTATGTTTGGCGCTCGCCGCGGGGCATGGGCGCCCCCAAAGCGAGGGTTGCGCCCCCGCTTCGCGATAAAATCGTGCATTCGCACAGAAAAGTGCCGACCGAGCACCCCAGATTTCAATCCAAGGAGTACAGCATGCCTCTCGTATCAATGCGTCAACTGCTGGACCACGCAGCCGAGCACGGCTACGGCCTGCCGGCGTTCAACGTGAACAATCTCGAGCAAGTGCAAGCCATCATGGCCGCGGCGGATCAGGTCGGCGCGCCCGTCATCATGCAAGCGTCGGCCGGCGCCCGCAAATACGCGGGTGAAGCGTTCCTGCGCCACCTAATCGAGGCGGCGATCGAGTCGTATCCGCATATCCCGGTCGTCATGCACCAGGATCACGGCCAATCGCCGGCCGTTTGCATGGCGGCGATTCGCAGCGGCTTCTCGAGCGTCATGATGGACGGTTCGCTCGAGGCCGACGGCAAGAGCGTCGCGTCGTACGAATACAATGTCGAGGTGTCGCGCAAGGTGGTTGAGATGGCGCATTCGATCGGCGTGACGGTGGAGGCCGAGCTCGGCGTGCTCGGCTCGCTCGAAACGATGAAGGGCGACAAGGAAGACGGCCATGGCGCCGAAGGCACGATGACGCGCGAGCAGCTGCTGACGGACGTCGAGCAGGCCGCCGATTTCGTGAAGAAGACGCAGTGCGATGCGTTGGCCATTGCCATCGGCACGTCGCACGGCGCCTACAAGTTCACGAAGAAGCCGACGGGCGACATCCTGGCGATCGACCGCATCAAGGAAATTCACGCGCGCATCCCGAACACGCACCTCGTGATGCACGGCTCGTCGTCGGTGCCGCAGGATCTGCTGGCCGAAATCCGCGAGTTCGGCGGCGACATGAAGGAAACGTACGGCGTGCCGGTCGAGGAAATTCAGGAAGGGATCAAGCACGGCGTGCGCAAGATCAACATCGACACCGATTTGCGTCTGGCGATCACGGGTGCGATTCGCCGCTACCTGTTCGAAAATCCGAGCAAGTTCGACCCGCGCGACTACCTGAAGCCCGCGCGCGAAGCGGCCAAGAAGATTTGCGTCGATCGCTATGTCGCGTTCGGCTGCGAAGGCCAGGCGGGCAAGATCAAGCCGATCTCGCTCGACAAGATGGCCGAGAAGTACAAGGCGGGCGAGCTGGCGCAAGTCGTTCGCTAACCCGCCGCTAGGCCGCACGAAAGGCCGCGCGAGGGCTGCGCGGCCGGTGTGAAGGGCGATCGCCGTTCCGATCTATCGATGGGAACGGCGTTTGCCTTTTGTTGTTTTGTAGAATTTGTGGTTTGGCGGCTCGTGGCTCAAGCGTCACGAAGCGCCTTTCGTTTCATTCGTTCATCACTCTCGACTGACGGCTCACGACGATGTCTACCCTCTACGAATCCTCGCTACGCTCGCTGCCGCTGCTCGGCCGCGGCAAGGTCCGCGACAACTACGCCGTCGGCAACGACAAGTTGCTGATCGTCACGACCGATCGTCTGTCGGCATTCGACGTCATCATGGGCGAGCCGATTCCGCGCAAGGGCCAAGTGCTGAACCAGATGGCCAATTTCTGGTTCGAGCGCCTGCAGCACATCGTGCCGAACCATATGACGGATGTGGCGCCCGAAAGCGTCGTCGCGCCGAACGAAGTCGAGCAAGTGCAGGGGCGCGCAGTCGTCGTCAAGCGGCTGGAGCCGATCCTCGTCGAGGCGGTCGTGCGCGGCTATCTGGCCGGCAGCGGCTGGAAAGACTATCAAGCGACGGGCGCCGTCTGCGGCGTGCAGTTGCCCCCCGGCCTGCAAAACGCGCAGAAGCTGCCCGAGCCCATCTTTACGCCGGCCGCTAAGGCCGAGATGGGGCACCACGACGAAAACATCACGTTCGAGGAGTGCGAGCGCCGCATCGGCACCGAGCTGTCCGCGACGATTCGCGACATTTCGATCAAGCTGTACAAGGAAGCGTCGGACTATGCCGCCACGCGCGGCATCATCATCGCCGACACCAAGTTCGAATTCGGGCTCGACAGCCACGGCAAGCTGTTCCTCATGGACGAAGCGCTGACGGCCGATTCGTCGCGTTTTTGGCCGGCCGATCAGTACCAAGTCGGCACGAACCCGCCGTCGTTCGACAAGCAGTTCGTGCGCGACTGGCTCGAAGCCCAGAATTGGGGCAAGACGCCGCCGGCGCCGAAGCTGCCCGAGGACGTCATCGCCAAGACGAGCGAAAAGTACCAGGAAGCGCTCGAGCGGCTGACTGGGCAAAAGCTCGCGTAAGCGGGCGATTCAATCGGCGAACAAGGGAATCCGCACGATGAGCGAAGTAGTCCAATCCGCCCACACGCATAGCGCGCCGCTCATCGGCGTGTTGATGGGATCGAGTTCCGATTGGGACGTCATGAAGCATGCGGTGGCGATCCTGCAGGAGTTCGAAGTCCCGTACGAAGCGAAGGTCGTGTCCGCGCACCGCATGCCCGACGAGATGTTCGACTACGCCGAGCGCGCGCGCGAGCGCGGCCTGCGCGCGATCATCGCCGGCGCCGGCGGCGCGGCGCATCTTCCAGGCATGCTTGCCGCGAAGACCACGGTGCCGGTGCTGGGCGTGCCGGTTGCGAGCAAGTACCTGAAGGGCGTCGATTCGCTGCACTCGATCGTACAGATGCCGAAGGGCGTGCCCGTGGCGACGTTCGCGATCGGCGAGGCGGGCGCGGCCAATGCGGCGCTGTTCGCCGTATCGATGCTGGCGGGTACCTCGCCGGACTACGCGAACAGGCTTGCTGCGTTCCGCGTCCGACAAAACGAGGCGGCTCACGCGATGGTGCTGCCGCCGCTGTAAGAATGGTGGCCGCCGCGATGCTCGGGCGGCCCTTTTCGCTGGTCCCGTTTTCGCGACCGTTTTCCGGTTCCACGGGCATTGCCGCCCGTTTGCCGTGACCGACCACTAAGATGAACCAAGAGAACACCCCCGTTTCACCGATCATGCCCGGCGCTTGGCTCGGGATGGTCGGCGGCGGCCAGCTCGGCCGCATGTTCTGCTTCGCTGCCCAGGCGATGGGCTATCGCGTGGCCGTGCTCGATCCCGACGAGTCGAGCCCCGCCGGCAGCGTGGCCGACCGGCATCTGCGCGCCGCCTACACCGATGAAGCCGCGCTGACGGAACTCGCGCGCCTATGCGCGGCCGTTTCGACGGAGTTCGAGAACGTGCCGGCGGCAAGCCTCGATTTTTTGGCGCGCTCCACGTTCGTGAGCCCGGCCGGGCGCTGCGTGGCGATCGCGCAGGATCGCATCGCTGAGAAGCGCTTTATCGCCGAAGCCGGCGTGCCCGTCGCACCGCACGTCGTGATCGAATCGTCCGATGCGCTTGCCGCGATCGACGACGAGGCGCTGGCGGCCGTGTTGCCCGGCATCCTTAAAACGGCGCGGCTCGGCTACGACGGCAAGGGCCAGGTGCGTGTCGCGAGCGCCGATGAAGTGCGCGACGCCTACAGCGCGCTCGGCGGCGTGCCGTGCGTGCTCGAAAAGCGTCTGCCGTTGAAGTTCGAAGTCTCGGCGCTCATTGCGCGCGGCACCAACGGCGCCGCCGCCGTCTATCCGCTCGCGCAAAATCTGCACCGCGGCGGCGTGCTGGCGCTCACGGTCGTGCCGGCGCCCGACGCATCGCCGGCCCTCGTCGAACGGGCCCAGTTGGCGGCGGTCAGCATTGCCGAGAAGCTCGATTACGTGGGGGTGCTGTGCGTCGAGTTCTTCGTGCTCGAGGATGGTTCGCTCGTTGCCAACGAAATGGCGCCGCGGCCGCACAATTCGGGGCATTACACCGTCGACGCCTGCGCGGCGAGCCAGTTCGAGCAGCAAGTGCGCGCGATGACGGGCATGCCGCTCGGCGACACGCGCCAACATTCGCCCGCAGTGATGCTCAATATCCTCGGCGACGTCTGGTTTCCGGGCAGCCCCAACGGCTCGGCGTGCGCCGCACCCGTCACGCCGCCGTGGCATGAAGTGGCCGCCATGCCGGCCGCGCGTTTGCACCTGTACGGCAAGGAAGAGGCGCGGCCCGGGCGCAAGATGGGGCACGTGAACTTTACGGCCGCCACGCTCGATGAAGCGCGCACGGCCGCTCGCGACTGCGCGCGGCTGCTGCATATCCCGCTCGCCTGAGCGGGCAAGGTCAAAAGCGAGGCAAGGTTTCAAGGCTCGACGACGATGTCCGAACGTCCCACTTCACCCGCCACGTCCGGCATGCCGATGGTGTCCGACGCGCAGATCGACGAGGCCGCCGCGCTGCTGGATTCGGGCGAACTCGTTGCGTTCCCGACCGAAACGGTCTACGGGCTCGGCGGCGACGCCGAGAGCCCCGCGGCCGTCGCGCGCATCTACGCGGCGAAAGGCCGGCCGGCCAGCCATCCCGTCATCGTGCATTTGGCGCCGCATGGCGATCCGCAGTACTGGGTCGCGCACATGCCGGCCGACGCGCAAAAGCTCATCGACGCGTTTTGGCCGGGGCCGTTGACGCTGATTCTCGAGCGCGCGGCGCGCATTCCCGATGCCGTCAGCGGCGGGCAGACGTCCGTCGGCCTTCGTTGTCCGTCGCATCCGGTTGCTCAGCGGCTGCTCGAGGCGTTCAGCGCGCGTCGCGGCGGGCACGGCGGCGTGGCGGCGCCATCGGCCAACCGCTTCGGCCATGTCAGTCCGACGACGGCCCAGCACGTTCGCGACGAATTTGGCGGCGCGATCCATGTGCTCGACGGCGGCGCCTGCGAAGTGGGAATCGAGTCGACGATCCTCGACCTTTCGCGCGGTTTTCCGGCACTGCTGCGGCCGGGGCGGGTGACGCCGCACGAAATTGCCGATGTGCTCGGCGTCGCGCCTCGGCTGCCCGATGGCAGCGATGCGACGGCGCCCCGTGCGTCGGGCACGCTCAAGGCGCATTACGCGCCGCGTACGCCGCTCGCTCTGTTGCCGTTCGATTCGCTCGAGCCGATGTTGGCGGTCGCGGCGGCTAACGGCATGCGTGTCGCTTTGGTTGCCCGCGCATCGAGCGCCGGCGCGTGGGCCGACGCGAGCAATGTCCATTTCGTGGCGGCGCCGGAAGATCCGCATGTTTACGCGCGCGAGTTGTACGGATTTTTGCGTGCGCTCGACCGCGCCGATGTGTCCCGTATCTTCGTTGAAAGGTTGCCCGATACGCCCGAATGGGTCGCCGTCAACGACCGGCTCGGGAGAGCCGCCGCGGCATTCGAGGCGCAGGCTTAGCGCGTCCGTCGGGCCGGCGAGGCATCGAGAAGCACTAAAGCAAGGCTGATTCGAGTGGAGCTTGAACAAAGCGCCCGGTGTCGCTCCAGCGAACCGGGCGTTTCGCTTTGAAGTGCGTGGCGCTAGGAGCCGCGCACCTCGGTCAGGCATGCCGCATTACTTGCCGATGCCGGCCGCTGCGATTTGCTTCTCGACTTGTTGAGCGAACAGCGCATGCAGGCGCGTCGTCGGGTGCACGCTGTCGGCGAACATGTAGCTCTGATCCGCGCCGGCCGTCGTGTACATTTGCGGCGAGCAGAACAGCGACGACGCCAGCGATTGGCCGAATTGCTGCGGCGTCATGCCGTTGAGCACGCTCGGGTTGGCCGTGCCGTACGCCGTGGCCGATGTCGCCATCTGCGTCAGGTTGCAGGCCGTACCGGTGTTCCCTACGGCGAAGCCGTTGGCGGACGCGGCGGCCGACATGTTGTCGATAAACGTGTAGGCGTCGACGTAGATCACTTTGTTCAAGATGCCGCCTTGGGTCAAGGCCGTGGTGAGGGTGAGGTTAAATGCTTGACTCAACTGCGTGAGCAGCGCGCCGCCGTCCGAGGACGACAAACCGAGCGGCGTCTTGCCGATGTCGGGCACGTTCACGAGTACGACCTTCGTCGCGCCGTTTTGCAGCAAGGTGCCGACGGCGCCGGCAAGCGCGATCGCCGCGTTTTGAATGGCCGTGACTTGCGTCGCCGCGCTGGCGGGGTTGGCGGCGATGATCGTGGCAGCCGTGAAGATGTCGTTGGCGCCGCCTTGAATCATCACGAGCTGATTGGCATTGAAGCTGCCGTGCGCGGTAAGGTAATTTTGAATTTGCGTCGTAACCGGCACCGTGCTCAGTGTCGGGTTGCTGATGCCGGGCTGCAGCGCGACGCGCGCGCCGCCTTGGGCATAGCCGAAGCCGCCGAGCGCTGTCGGCGTCGCCATCGTGAAGCCGCCGGAGTAGGCGGGCGTGAGGGAGCTGCCATAGTAGGCCGCGACGTCTTCCGTCCAAATCTTGCCCGGATTCGTCGTGAACTCGCCGCCGCCGAAGTTCGCCTTCGCGTACCACGCGTAGGTGCCGACATCGGAGAGGCTGTCGCCGAACGAGACGGCCTGCAGGGTCACGCCGCCCGCGGGCGTCGAACTTGCCGGGGCCGAGTCTCCGCCTCCGCCGCCGCAGGCTGCGAGCAACGCGAACGCCGCGCTTGCGATAGAGCCTTGCGCCACGCGCAGCCAGGTGTTCTTTTGAGTTTTCTTACCGTGTTCCATCGACTTCATCTCCTCGTATATGCCGCATGGCCGTGATGTGACGTGTAATCCGCTTGTTTTGCATGATAGGCAGCCGCCCACTCGGGCGGCCCGAAGACCGCGCGCAGCTTATCGCTGAAGCGCGGCGCGTGCAGGGCGTCGGCGAGCATCGAGCGCCACTCGTGAAACGTCGCCGTCAAAGGGTTGTAGGTATCGAGCGGCTCGACGATCCCATAGCGCGGCGCGTCGAGCGCGTCCTCGGGCACATAGGTGCCGAACAGCCGATCCCAGATCACGAGCACGCCCGCGAAGTTGCAATCGATGTACCGCGGGTTGCGCGCATGATGGCAGCGATGGATCGACGGCGTGTTGAACACATATTCGAGCCAGCCTAGGCGCTTGACCGCCTGCGTGTGAACGAAAAATTGAAACGCGAGATTGATGAGGACGATCGCGATGACTTGCTTGGGCGGAAAACCCAGCAGCGCGAGCGGCGTCCAAAACGCCCACATGCCGACGATCGGGTACATGAGACTTTGCCGAAACGCGGTCGACAAATTTAGGCGTTCTGAAGAGTGATGGACGACGTGCGCCGCCCAAAACCAGCGAATGCGGTGGCTGCAACGGTGAAACACGTAGTAGAGCAGGTCCTGGGCCACGAACAGGACCGCGAACGAGCGCCACCCGCCGTCCCACGTGAAAAGTCGCCAATGCGCGTAGACGTACTCATAGACGGGAACGACGGCGAGCCAGGCGAGCTTGTCGGCGCCCTGATGCATGAGCGCGAGCGCGGCATTGCACAGCGTGTCTGGCCAACTGTAGAGGCGATCGGCGCCGCGTGTCCGCGTGAGATGCCACGCCTCCCAGCCGATGCACGCGAGAAAGAGGGGCGCCATGGCGAGCAGAAGCAATTCGGCGTCGAATTGCATGGCGGCTTCCTCCTTCGTGTCTCGTCGTTATGGGTCCTTGTCGCGTCGCGCGCGGACATTCGCTCGGCAGCGCGAGTGCACTGCGCGTACCGGCGAGCGCAAGCGGGCGCCGCTTGGGCGGTCGCGCCGGGTGCGCGGATAAACGTATCCATCCGCTCATGCACCGGTCGTTGCCCGACAGCGTACACGCTTGCGCCTTTTACGGCCTCATCCGATCGTAGAAGAAATACTCGATGGGGGCGGCGCGCGGGGGCGTGGCCCAGGCGCCCGCGCGGTGACACCCGGCCGCACGCACGCGCGCGACCGGGGGCTTAGCGCAATCCCCGATAGACCCATTCGAGCAGCGCATCATGCGCCGCGCGCGCACCGGCTGCGTGCCGGTCGTTGATGAAGCTGACCACGACGTAGCTTTCTCCGTTGGCCGCTGCGACGTAGCCCGCGATCGCTCGCACGTCGTTCAGCGTTCCGGTCTTGATGTGCGCGTTGCCGAGCACGGGCTCGGTGCGCAGCCGGTTACGCATCGTGCCGTCCACGCCCGCGACGGGGAGCGAGGCCACGAAAACCTGCGCCACGGGGCTCGCATTCGCGTTTTGGAGCAGATCGGCGAGCGAATTCGCGCTGATGTGCTCCGCGCGCGAGAGGCCCGAACCGTTGGCGAGCGTGAGCTCGGGCATGGAAAGCGCCTGCGTCCGCAAGAACCTTTCGATGACGTCCACCGATTTCGCCGGGGTGCCCGGCGGCTTGTCCGCGACGGCGCCGATCGTCAGGAACAGGTTGCGCGCCATCACGTTGTTGCTGAACTTGTTGATGTCGCGAACCACGTCGGCCAGCACGGGCCCGCGGTGCACGGCCAGAAGCCGCGCGCCGGCGGGGACGGCGCCTTCGTGCGTCGTTCCGTTGAGCGTCCCGCCCACCGAGCGCCACAGCGCGAGAAAGCCGCCCGCGAAGAATGCGGTGTGATCGAGCACGGCGAGGTTGATCGTTCGCGGGCCGCATCGCAGCGGATACTCGCCCGAGAACAGCGCTTCCACGGTGCCGTTGGGCTGCGGCGTGACGCTCGGCGTCAGCGCGGTGTCGACCCCCACGCAGGCTCCGGCGCTCGCATGCAGCGTGTTGTCGATCTGCAATTGCGCGAGGGCCGGAATGACCTCGACGGCGACGTTGCCGTCGGGCGACGGCGTGAGCGTGAACGAGAGCGATTTGAACGCGTAGAGCAGCGGATCGGGGCCGACGTTGTAGGGCGCCTCGGCATCGTCGTCGAAGGGGGGCAAATCGCGCGTGGACGGGTCGAAGAAGCGTTTATCGAGCACGAGCGCGCCGTCGACGCCCGTAATGCCGGCTTGGCGAATCTTGTCGACCAGGTCGATCAACTCCTCGGGCACGAGTTTCGGATCGCCGGTGCCTTGGATGTAGAGATTGCCGTGCAGCACGCCGTTGCGGTCCACGTCGCCGTCGGCATAGGCGCTCGTGCGCCAACGGTAGTCGGGGCCGAGGATCGATAGCCCCGCGTAGGTCGTGACGAGCTTCATCGTCGAGGCCGGCAGCATCGGGGTTTGGGCGTTGAGGGCGACGATCGGCGTCCGGTCGCCGATGCGCTCGACGACGACGCTGACCGAAGACAGCGGCACGTCGGCGCGCCTGAGCGCGTGCATCACCGAAGCGGGAAGCGGCGCGGTGACGACCTGATGAGCGTGACGGCGCGGTTTGCGTGCGTCCGCGGGCGCGGCGACGACGAGCGCGGCTGCCGCGAGCGTCGCGCAGATCGTGCGCCAGTGAGTCGTACTTCGCCGAAGCGACGGAAAGAGCGGGTGGATCGTCATGAAAAAATGCAGGTTGGAGCAAGGGCGAAAGCGGTGGCGCGCGGCAACGGGCGCGGCAAGCGCACATTGTAGAGCCCACCTTGCGAGCGCTGCGCGCGAACTTGGCAAACCGGACCCGCTAGAATGCGCGTGTGAGTCCGCCATGGACGCAATGGAAATGAGCGTGAGGCGATGCGAATACTGCTAGTCGAAGACGACCGCATGATCGCGGAAGGCGTGCGCAAGGCGCTGCGCGGGGACGGTTTCGCCGTCGATTGGGTGCAGGACGGAGAAGCGGCGCTGACGGCGGCGGGCGCCGAGACGTACGATCTCGTTCTGCTCGATTTGGGGCTGCCCAAGCGCGACGGGCTCGACGTTCTGCGCGCGTTGCGCTCGCGCGGCAACACTCTGCCGGTGCTGATCGTCACGGCGCGAGACGCCGTGGCCGACCGCGTGAAAGGGCTCGACGCGGGCGCCGACGACTATCTCGTCAAGCCGTTCGATCTCGACGAACTGGGCGCCCGTATGCGCGCGTTGATTCGTCGCCAGTCGGGCCGCTGCGAATCGATGATACGCCATGGGCCGCTCACGCTCGATCCGGCCGGGCATCAAGTGACGCTCGACGGTGCCCCGGTGGCCTTGTCGGCGCGCGAATTCGCCCTGCTCGAAGCATTGCTCGCGCGGCCGGGCGCGGTGCTGTCCAAGACTCAGCTCGAGGAGAAGATGTACGGCTGGGGCGAGGAGATCGGCAGCAACACGGTCGAGGTTTATATTCACGCGCTGCGCAAGAAGCTCGGCGCGGATTTGATCCGCAACGTGCGCGGCCTCGGCTACATGATCGCCAAGGAATAAGGCCATGAAAGGCAGGAGGCGCCGATCCGCGCGATCCATGCCCCGTCCGCGCTAGAAGCAAGGAACCCTACGCATCGATGCAATCCATTCGTCGTCAACTGCTGTTCTGGCTGCTCGGAATCGTCCTCGCCGGCGTCGGCATGGCCGGCTGGCTCATTTACCGGCAGGCGCTGGCCGAAGCCAACGAGCTTTTCGATTATCAGCTGCAAGAGATCGCCGCGGCGCTGCCTTCCGAGCCGTTCGCCCAGATTTTCGGCGCGCACAACGACGCCGACGAGGGGATCGTCATCCAAATCTGGAGCCGCACGGGCGCGCTGATGTACTACTCGCACCCGCGGGCGCCGCTCGCGCCGCGCGCGGAGCTCGGGTTTTCGACCGAGCGCACCGATCGCGGCGATTGGCGCGTGTACGGCGCCATCGTGGGCGACAACGTCGTGCAGCTCGCGCAGCCGCTGTCCGTGCGCAACCGCCTGGCCGCCAACGTCGCGTTGCGTACGTTGTGGCCGCTCATCGTTTTATTGCCGCTGCTCGGCGTGGCCGTATGGGGCATCGTCGGGCGCGGGCTCGCGCCGCTCGCGCGCGTTACGCGCGCGCTCGACGCGCGCCGGCCCGATGCGCTCGATCCGCTGCCCGACGCGCGTCTGCCGCTCGAGGTGCGTCCGCTCGTGCGCGCGCTCAATGGCTTGCTGGCGAGGCTGTCCGCGGCGCTCGACACGCAGCGCGCCTTCGTCGCCGATGCGGCGCATGAGCTGCGCACGCCCTTGGCCGCCGTGCAGATTCAATCGCAGCTCGTCGCGCGCGCGCAAGACGCCGATGCGCGGCGCGAGGCTCTGGCCGACCTCCAATCCGGCATCACGCGCGCGACGCGCTTGGCCGAACAGCTGCTCGCGCTCGCAAGGGCGGAACCCGATGCGAGCGCCGTCAAGGAGGCTGTCGATCTCCGTGCGTTGCTCGCCGATTGCGTCGCGGCCCATGCGCCGCTTGCCGCGCGCGGCGGGATCGATCTGGGCTTCGGGGAGGCGCAGCCGGCCACGGTGGCCGCCGACGCCGATTCGTTGCGTGTGATGTTCGGCAATCTGCTCGACAACGCGGTCAAGTACACGCCGCCTGGCGGGCGGATCGACGTGATGTTGTCGGCTCAGGCCGACGGCGGAGCATGCGTGCAGATCGCCGACAGCGGCCCCGGCATTCCCGCCGACGAGCGTGCCCGCGTGTTCGATCGCTTCTACCGCGATGCATCCGCGCGCGCGCGTACCGACGTGTCGGGCAGCGGGCTCGGGCTCGCGATCGTCAAACGCGTGTGTGCGCAGCATGGCGCCGACGTCGAGTTGGCCGATGCGCCGCTCGGCGGCTTGCTCGTCACGGTGCGGTTTCGGGGCGAGCGCCGGTCCGATGCGGTCGCGGCGCTCTAGTCGGACCCTTTCACCGTTAAGTCTCTTTTAAGTCAGCGCTTTTACTCTGGCTGACATCAAGCAAGGAGGCCCTTTCCCATGAACGCAAGAACGCTTTCCCGCAGCGCCGTGGCCATTGCGGTGGCCGCCGCGCTTTCGGCCGGCTACGTGGCCGGCACGCGTCACACCGATCCTCAGATCATTTCGTCCGCTCAGGCGGCCGCGTTGATGCCTGCCGAGGCCGCTGCGAAAACGGGCGTCCCCGACTTCTCCGGGCTCGTGGAAACCTACGGGCCGGCGGTCGTCAACATCAGCGCGAAGCACGTCGTGAAGCAAACGTCGCGGCGCTCGATGCAGCAGCTGCCTGTCGATCCGAGCGATCCGTTCTATCAGTTCTTCAAGCGCTTTTACGGTCAATTCCCGGGCTTCAACGGCGGCGACGAAGGCGGCGGCGGACAGGAAGACGTGCCCAGCGCGAGCCTCGGTTCGGGCTTCATCATCAGCAACGACGGCTACATCCTGACGAACGCCCACGTGGTGGACGGGGCGAACGTCGTCACCGTGAAGCTGACCGACAAGCGCGAGTTCAAGGCCAAGGTCGTCGGCACCGACAAGCAGTCCGACGTCGCGGTGCTGAAAATCAACGCGTCGAATCTGCCCACGGTGAAGGTGGGCGATCCGAACCAAAGCAAGGTCGGCCAGTGGGTGGTCGCGATCGGCTCGCCGTACGGGTTCGACAACACGGTCACGTCGGGCATCATCAGCGCGAAGGCGCGTTCGCTGCCGAACGAGAACTACACGCCGTTCATTCAGACCGACGTGCCGGTGAACCCCGGCAACTCGGGCGGCCCGCTGTTCAATCTGCAAGGTCAGGTGATCGGCATCAACTCGATGATCTACTCGCAGACGGGCGGTTTCCAAGGCTTGTCCTTCGCGATCCCGATCGACGAAGCGATGCGCGTGAAGGACGAGCTCGTGAAAACCGGCCATGTGAGCCGCGGCCGCCTCGGCGTGGCCGTGCAGGGCGTGAATCAGACGCTTGCCGATTCGTTCGGTTTGCAAAAGCCCGCCGGCGCCCTCGTGAGCTCGGTCGATCCGGGCGGCCCCGCCGCGAAGGCCGGTTTGCAGGCCGGCGACGTCATCTTGGCCGTGAACGGCACGCCGGTGAACGACTCCACCGATCTGCCCTCGCAAATCGCGAGCATGAAGCCTGGCGCGAAGGCGACCCTCGACGTGTGGCGCGACAAGGGCAAGAAGCAGGTGACGGTGACGCTCGGCGCGCTATCCGACACGAAGGTGGCGGACAACGGCGCGCAAGCGTCGGAGCAAGGGCGTCTCGGCGTGGCCGTGCGGCCGCTCACGCCGCAGGAGCGCAACGGTACGTCGCTCTCGCACGGGCTGCTGGTGCAGCAGTCGAGCGGTCCTGCCGCCAGCGCGGGCATTCAGCCGGGCGATGTGATTTTGGCGGTCAACGGCCGTGCGGTGACCTCGGTGCAGCAGTTCCGCGAGGTCATCGCGAAGTCGGGCAACAGCGTGGCGCTGTTGATTCAGCGCGACAACGCGCAAATCTTCGTACCGGTCGATCTGAGCTGACGCCTGTAGTCTTACGCGCGCCTAGCGCCCGCTGGGTACAGCCCGGCGGGGCGGGAACGCCCTTTGCTCACCTGTTCCCCGTGGCGCCGCGGTCGCAATGCGGCGGGCGCGCAACTTGAAGGAGCGATGCAATGAACATGCAAACGCGAACCAGCAAGAAGAAAACGATGCTCGCCGCGGCGGCTGCGGCGCTCACGCTTGGTATGACGGCCGGCGCCTTTGCGCAGGCCTCGGGCACGGTGGGCGGCACGACGACGGACATGACGAGCGCGGGCAATCAAAACGGCGGCGGCATGCCGCAGATTCAGCATCAGGGCGACATCGCCTACGTATCGGGCGGCGTCGGCAGCGACGAGTCCGCGGCGCTCAAGAGCGCCGAACGCCAATGGCCCCACGCCAATCGCTTCACGGGCCCGGGCGCCGACAACCTGGCGGACGTCCATGTCCGCATCGTCGGTCCGCACGACGCCGACGTGCTGAAAGCCGATGCGCGCGGCCCGTACATGCTCGTGAAGCTGCCCCCGGGCCGCTATACGGTGCACGCCCGCTACAAGGACGAGGATCAGACGCGTGAAGTGAATGTCGCCAAGTCGCCGGGCGCACGCGCGGATTTTCACTGGAATACGCAGTAGCGCACGGCAGGTTTGCGCACGCAGCGCGACTTTCGTCGATAATGAAGCCACGGGCGCCCGCTCGTGGCTTTTTTTGTGCGGTGCACACGGGCACCCGGCATACGCCTTGCCAGAGGACTTTGCCATGACGAATGCCGATGCCACACACCGTATCGCGATCGAGCCCAACCGCCATCGCTTGCGCGTCATTCACGGCGGCATCACCATTGCCGACACGAGCCGTGGGTTGACGCTGAAGGAAACGGGCTTGCCGGACGTCTTCTACTTTCCGCGCGAAGACGTGAACATGACGCGCCTCCAGCGGTCCGAGTCCTCCTCGCACTGCCCTTACAAGGGCGACGCATCCTACTTCCATTTGCTCACCGAGGAAGACGGCCCCGTGCGCGACGCCGCGTGGAGCTACGAGGCTCCGTTGCCGGGCGCGGAGGCAATCAAGGATTGCCTCGCCTTCTATTCGTCGCGCGTCGACCGCATCGACCAGACTTCGTAGGGCGACGAAAGGAGCATCGAGGACACCGCCATGGAACTGACCGATGCGCTGCGTATCCCGCTCCCTCCGTCGTCGGTTCGCGACGCGCTGCAGGACATCGCGCTGCTGCGTGCGAGCCTTGAAAACTGCGAGGCGTTCAGCCGGCTGCCAAGCGGAGAATACGCACTCACGCTGACGGTGCCGCTCGGGCCGTTGCGCGCGCGCTACGATGTGCGTGCGCATGTGGCGAGCGCGCAGGCGCGGCTCGCCGAAGAGGAATCTAAAAGCGAAGCCGAGGCGGCACTGCATCGCACGTTGAATTTCAAGGCCTGCGCGACAGGCGTCGGCTCCTTGCGCGGGCAGATCGACATCATGCTCGGCGGCGAGAGCGCGCGGGACGGAGCGTCCGAAGCGCCGAGCGAGCCCAGCGAAACGCGGATCGATTATTCGGTCTGGGCGACGTTGACGGGGCCGCTGGCCGAGTTGCCGCCGCGACAGATCGAAAACGCGCTGCACGAACTCGCCGACGATTTCTTCGCCGAGTTTTGCGCCGTCGTCGAAGCCAAGCACGGCAAGCGTGCGAACCGCGCTCAGGGCGGCTCGCGGCGCCAGCACGTGTTCTTGAGGCCGATCAATCTCGCGGGACTCGGCCGCAAATCATGGGACCACGATGCCGCGGCTGCGCTCGGCGGCCGGGCGGCGGGCACGCTCGCGTCGCTGCGCGGCGCCCATGGGCTGCATCGAGGATCGTCTCCTCAGGCCATGCCCACCTGGGCGTGGGTGGCCGTCGTCTTGGTCGTGGCCGCGCTGCTCTACGCGTCGCACTGGTTCGGCTGAGCCGCTCGGCCGCTCGGCCATCTTCCCACGCTCGCTCAAACGCCGCGGAACTCGCGCCGATAGGCCGTCGGCGACGTCTTGAACGCCTGCGCGAAGTGTTGCCGAAGGGAAACGGCCGAACCGAAGCCGGCTGTTTCGGCGACGCTGTCGACGCTGTCGTCGGTCGTTTCCAGCAAGTGCTGGGCGCGCGCTAGGCGTGCCCCGAGCAACCACGCGCCAACCGTCGTACCCGTCGCTTGTTTGAAGCGTCGCGTGAACGTGCGCCGGCTCATCAGCGCGCGTTCGGCCAGGGAATCGAGCGAATGCGGCTCGCCAAGGTTCTGCTGGGCCCACGAGAGCAGGGCTGACAATCGTTCGTCTCGCGCGTCGATGCCGACCGGCTGCTCGACGAATTGCGCCTGGCTTCCCTGACGATGCGGCGGCACGACGAGACGCCTGGCCACGTAGTTGGCCGCGCGCGCGCCATAGCGGCGACGCAGCAGATGCAGGCAGCAGTCGAGGCTGGCCGCGGTGCCCGCGGAGGTCAGCACGTCGCCGTCGTCCACGTAGAGGACGGCCGCGTCGACGCGTATGGCCGGATAGCGGCGAGCGAACCGCTCGGCCCATGCCCAGTGTGTCGTTGCCGGGCGCCCGTCGAGGATGCCTGCCGCGGCCAGGATGAATGCGCCCAGACATAGCCCGACCATTTGCGCGCCGCGCGCGTGAGCCGAGCGAAGGGCATCGATGAGCGGATCGGTCGGCGATTGCAGCGCGTCGCACCAGCTGGGCACGATCACGATGTCGGCCGCTTCGATCGCCTCGAGCCCGTGCGGCGCGTTCATGGTGAAGCCGGCCGTCGTGCGCAGGATGCCCGGTGCGGTGGCGCATACCCGCAGGTCGAAGCGCGGCAGGCCGCCGGCGCTGTAATCGTCGCCGAAGACGATGCACGGCACCGATAGATGAAAAGGGCTGATGCCGTCGAACGCGACGACGGCGACGATGGGCGGACGATCGGGCGATGGCATGGCGAGCGTCATGTCGGCGTGAAAGAGAAAGGATGGCATAACGATTGGCCCGATTCTATCGATATATGGCATTAGGGCCGCTGTCGAGCCGGCCGCGATCAGGGAAGAATGCGACTCATCCCGTCGTCGCTTCGGCCGGCAGAGCAAAAAACGCCCATGCCCTTCGGCACCTGCGACGTCGGTCACGACCATCATCGAAAGGAGCCCTGCCATGAACACGTCCCCTCGCCGCGCATTGATCGTCATCGACGTCCAAAACGAATACGTCACCGGCGATTTACCGATCGAATACCCGAGCATGCAGGACTCGCTCGCCAATATCGGCCGCGCGATGGACGCGGCGCGCGCGCAGGCCGTGCCCGTCATCGTGGTCCAGCACATGTCGCCGGCGGATGCGTCGCTGTTTGCTCGCGGCTCGCATGGCGGGGCGCTGCACCCGGTCGTGGCCGAGCGCGAGCACGATCATTTCATCGAAAAGGAATTGCCCAGCTCCTTCGCCGGGACTGATTTGGCCGATTGGCTGACCGCGCACGAGATCGATACGCTGGCGGTCGTCGGCTACATGACGCACAACTGCAACGTGTCGACGGTGCTACATGCGTCGCATGCCGGCATGAAGGTCGAATACCTGAGCGATGCGACGGGCGCCGTCCCGTACGAGAACGCGGCCGGCTATGCGAGCGCCGAGGAGATCCATCGGGTGTTCACCGTCGTCATGCACTCGCGATTCGCGGCGGTCGTCGACACGGATGCATGGATCGCCGCGGTTCAGGCGGGCAAGCCGCTCGAGGGCGGCTCGATCGGGGCATCGAACAAGAAGGCGCGCGCCCGCGCGGTCATGACCGCTTGAGGTTCGGGCGCGTGGGCCTTCACTCGCTCTTCGCCCGCTTCGGTTTGCGCATGGCGGGGCTCGTACGCAGCGCATCGATGCTGGCATCGACGAACGCGTCGCTGCGCGAGCCGAAGCGCTCGCGCTCGGGCAGCAGCAGCGCATCGCGCAAGCAGCCGCCGATCATTGCATGCAGGTAGAGCGCGCCGCAGCGCGTATCTAGATCGGCCGGCAACGAGCCCTGTTGAACCGCGAGCATCAGATCTTCTTCGATTTTGCCGACGCCCTCGTTCATACTCGTCTGGTGGCGCTCCTTGACGGGACCCATCTCGTCGACGAATTCGCATTTCAGAAACAGAATGTCGAACACGCGTCGCCGGCGCGCGTCGCTCGCGGCGGCGTGCAGGCACCATTTGAGCATCGCGGACAGGCGCGCGAGCGCGTCGTCCCCGTTCCCATTCTCGTCGGCCGGTCTGGCGCGCAGCTCGTCGAGCGGCAGCAGAACACGGTCGAACATCGCCGTAAACAAGTCCCCCTTGTTCGCGAAGTGCCAATAAATCGCGCCTCGCGTCACCCCGGCCTGGGTGGCGATGTCGGCCAACGACGTGCGCGACACTCCCTTGTCGTAAAACACCTGTTCGGCCGCATCGAGGATGCGGTCGCGGGTCTGCAGGGCTTCTTCCTTCGTGCGTCTGACCATGTTCGTGCCGCCCGCGAAGCGAGCGAGTGAGGGGACTTCGAGCCGCCGTCCTGCCCAATTAATGGGAATTCAGCCAATAAAGGCAAGGCGCGCGCGGGCCTGAATACGGTGTAACAGTTCGCATTTTACATACAGCCGAGTATGTATATACAATACGCGTCGACGTTTGAAGTGCCCAAAGCGAATTCGCGGGTAATATCGGCAGTCGTTTGCGCGCGAGCCGGGCCATTGCATGCCGCTCGCAGCCTCGCCTCTCGTGCCGCGCCTACTCGCGGGCGGCGTGCGCCCGCGCCGGCATTCATCGCACTACCTGAAGCGTCGAGCATCACGCGTTACGCGACGAACGTCGCGCTGCGCGCCTCGCGTGGGAAGAGGCGCGGCAGGATCATTTTGCTCCCAGTCATAGACCAGAGGTCGCTCCATGCGTGTCCAACCGGTTCCATTTCGCTTAATCTGCGCCGCGACCGCGGCTGTGGCGCTCGCGGCGTGCGGACAAAAACAGTCGGCGCCGCCGCAGCAGATACCCGAAGTCGGCGTCATTACCGTGCAGCCGAGCGCCGTGCCCGTGGTCACCGAATTGCCCGGCCGCACGAGCGCATTTCTCGTCGCACAGGTGCGCGCGCGCGTGGACGGCATCGTGCAGCGGCGCGAATTCACGGAAGGCAGCGAAGTGAAGGCGGGCCAGCGGCTCTACAAGATCGACCCGGCGCCGTACCAAGCCGCGCTCAATAGCGCGAAGGCGACGCTCGCGAAGGCGCAGGCCAATCTCGCCACCACGACTGCACAGGCGAACCGCTACAAGGTGCTGGTGGCCGCGAACGCGGTCAGCAAGCAAGACTACGACAACGCCGTGGCCGCGCAAGGCCAGGCCGAGGCCGACGTCGCCGCCGGCAAGGCCAGTGTCGAGACGGCGCAAATCAATTTGGGCTATACCGACGTCGTCGCGCCCATCTCGGGCCGCACGGGCGTGTCCCAAGTGACGCCGGGCGCCTACGTGCAGGCGAGCCAGGCGACGCTGATGGATACGATTCAGCAGCTCGACACCGTGTACGTCGATCTCACGCAATCGAGCCTCGACGGCCTGAAGCTGCGCCGCGAAGTGCAAGAGGGCCGCCTGAAGACGAACGGCCCAGGCGCCGCGAAGGTCACGCTGATCCTCGAAGACGGCCGCCCTTATCCGATCACGGGCAAGCTGCAGTTCTCCGACGTGACGGTCGATCAGTCGACCGGCTCGGTGACGATCCGCGCGACGTTCCCGAACCCGAACCGCGTCTTGCTGCCCGGCATGTTCGTTCGCGCGCGTATCGAGGAAGGCGTGAACGAGCGGGCGATGCTCGTGCCCCAGGTGGGCGTGACGCACGATCAAAAGGGCGCCGCCATTGCGCTCGTGGTCGGGGCCGACGGCAAAGTCGTGCCGCACACGCTGACCACGGCCGGCATGCAGGGTCCGAACTGGATCGTCGATGCCGGCCTTCAGCCCGGCGATCGCGTGATCGTGCAGGGCACGGAGAAGGCGCACCCCGGCATGCAAGTGAAGGCCGTGCCGGCGCAATTGCCCGCGGTCGCGGGCGGCGCCTCGGCGCCGGCCGCCGGCAGCGGGGCCGCGCCGGCCTCGGGCGCGTCTGCAGGTTGATCACGGAGAGCCCGCTACATGGCTAAGTTCTTTATCGATCGACCGATCTTCGCGTGGGTGATCGCCATCATCCTGATGCTCGCGGGGGTCGCGTCGATCTTCAATCTTCCGATCGCGCAATACCCGACGATCGCGCCGCCGTCGATCCAGATTTCGGCGAGCTATCCGGGCGCGTCGGCGAAGACGGTCGAAAACACGGTCACGCAGGTCATCGAGCAGCAGATGAGCGGGCTCGACCATCTGCTCTACCTTTCCTCGACGAGCGACGATTCGGGTACCGCCACCATTACGCTGACGTTCGCGGCCGGCACGAACCCCGATATCGCGCAGGTTCAGGTGCAAAACAAGCTGTCGCTCGCGACGCCGCTCCTGCCGACCGCCGTGCAGCAGCTCGGCACGAAGGTGACGAAGTCGAGCAGCAGCTTCTTGCTCGTGCTCGCTTTCGTTTCCGAAGACGGCAGCATGAGCCGGTACGACCTGGCCAACTACGTCGCTTCGCACATTCAGGATCCCATCAGCCGGCAAGACGGCGTCGGCACCGTCACGCTGTTCGGTACGCAGTATGCGATGCGGATCTGGCTCGACCCGACCAAGCTGACGAACTACAGCTTGACGCCGAGCGACGTCGTCACCGCGTTGCAGCAGCAGAACGTCCAGATCGCGGGCGGCCAGCTCGGCGGCACGCCGGCCGTGCCGGGGCAGATGCTCCAGGCGACCATTACCGAACAGACGCTGCTGCGCACGACGCAGGATTTCGGCAACGTCTTGCTCAAGGTGAATCCCGACGGTTCGCAAGTGCGAATCAAGGATATCGCGCGCATCGAACTCGGCGGCGAAACCTACAACTTCGACACGAAGTACAACGGTTCGCCGACGGCCGGTATGGGCATCCAGCTCGCGACCGGGGCGAATGCGCTGCAGACGGCGAAGGAAGTGCGCGCGAAGATCGACGAACTGTCGAAGTATTTCCCGCACGGTCTCGTCGTGAAATACCCGTACGACACGACGCCGTTCGTTCGCCTGTCGATCGAGGAAGTGATCAAGACGCTGCTCGAAGGCATCGTGCTCGTCTTCCTCGTCATGTATCTGTTCCTGCAGAACCTGCGCGCGACGTTGATTCCGACGATCGCCGTGCCGGTGGTGCTGCTCGGCACGTTCGCGATCATGAACGTGGTGGGCTTCTCGATCAACGTGCTGTCCATGTTCGGGCTCGTGCTCGCGATCGGTCTGCTCGTGGACGATGCGATCGTCGTGGTGGAAAACGTCGAGCGCGTGATGAGCGAGGAGGGTCTCTCGCCACGAGAGGCGACCCGCAAGGCCATGGACCAGATCACGGGCGCGCTCGTCGGCGTGGCGCTCGTGCTCTCGGCCGTGTTCGTGCCGGTGGCGCTGTCGGGCGGTTCGGTCGGCGCGATCTATCGTCAGTTCTCGCTGACGATCGTGTCCGCCATGGTGCTGTCGGTGCTCGTCGCCCTGGTGCTGACGCCGGCGCTGTGCGCGACCATTCTCAAGCCGATCGCACCGGGCGAGCATGCGGCGACGACGGGTTTCTTCGGCTGGTTCAACCGAACCTTCGACAAGAGCCGCGACAAGTATCACAGCGGCGTGCATCACGTCATTCGACGCTCGGGCCGCTGGCTCGTGATCTACCTTGCCGTGATCGTGGCGGTGGGTCTGTTGTTCGTGCGGTTGCCGAAGTCGTTCCTGCCCGACGAAGACCAAGGGTTGATGTTCGTGCTCGTGCAGACGCCCACTGGGTCGACGCAGGAAACCACGGAGCGCACGCTCTCGAATATTTCCGACTACCTGCTGACACAAGAAAAGTCGCTCGTCGAATCGGTGTTCACGGTGAACGGCTTCAGTTTCGCGGGCCGCGGCCAGAATTCGGGCCTGGTATTCGTGCGGTTGAAGGATTACGGGCTGCGCCAGGGCTCCGACCAGAAGGTGCAGGCGATCATCCAGCGGATGTTCATGCACTACGCGCGTTACAAGGACGCGATGGTCATTCCGTTCAATCCGCCGTCGATCCCCGAACTCGGAACGGCGTCGGGCTTCGACTTCGAGCTGACCGACAATGCGGGCCTCGGACACGACACGCTGATGGCCGCGCGCAATCAGCTGCTCGGGATGGCGTCGAAGGACCCGACGCTCGCGCTGGTCCGGCCCAACGGGCTCAACGATACGCCGCAGTTCAAGGTCGATATCGACCGCGAAAAGGCGCAGGCGCTCGGCGTGTCGCCGCAAGCGATCGATCAGACGTTCTCGGTGGCCTGGGCGTCGCAATACGTGAACAACTTTCTCGATACGGACAACCGGATCAAGAAGGTTTACGTCATGGCCGATGCGCCGTTCCGCATGAAGCCGGAGGACATGAGCGACTGGTACGTACGCAACGCGTCGGGCACGATGGTGCCGTTCACGTCGTTCGCCTCGGGGCACTGGACCTTCGGGTCGCCCAAGCTCGAGCGATACAACGGCGTATCGTCGATGGAAATTCAGGGCGCCGCGGCGCAAGGCAAGAGTACGGGGCAGGCCATGCAGGCGATGCAGAAAATCGCGGCGAAGCTGCCTGCGGGCATCGGCTATTCGTGGACGGGGCTGTCGTACCAGGAAATCCAATCGGGTTCGCAAGCGCCGATTCTCTACGGCGTATCGATCCTCGTGGTGTTCCTGTGCTTGGCCGCGCTTTATGAAAGCTGGTCGATCCCGTTCTCGGTCATCATGGTGGTGCCGCTCGGCGTGATCGGCGCGCTCTTGGCCGCGACGCTGCGCGGGCTCGAGAACGACGTGTTCTTCCAAGTCGGCCTGCTCACGACCGTGGGCTTGTCGGCCAAGAACGCGATTCTGATCGTCGAATTCGCGCGGGAATTGCAGCAAAGCCAGGGCATGGGTCCGGTCGAAGCCGCCATGGAAGCGTCGCGGCTGCGGCTGCGCCCGATCTTGATGACGTCGCTGGCGTTCATTCTCGGCGTGCTGCCGCTCGCGATCAGCAACGGCGCGGGTTCGGCCAGCCAGCACGCGATCGGCACGGGCGTAATCGGCGGGATGTTGACGGCCACATTCCTCGCGATCTTCTTCATCCCGATGTTCTTCGTCGTGATCCGGGCGAAATTCTCGGGCGAAAAGGAGGACGCGGACGAAGCGGAGCGCAAGGCGCAAGCGCATCATTCGGCGCCGCATCTGCCCGGCCAAGGCGAGAACACGAACGGCGACGAAGGACACTGAAGATGCAGATCAATCATTCTTTCATTGCGATCGCCGTCGCGTGCTTGGCGGCGGGCTGCACGTTCCAGCCGAACTACGAACGTCCTGTCGCCCCCGTGGCGGCTGCGTTCCCCGCTTCGGGCGTTTATGCGACGCAGCCGGCCGCCGCGGCCGGCGATAGCGCGAACGGCCGCGCGGCTGTCGATATCGGTTGGCGCGAATTCTTCGCCGACCCGCGCCTGCAGCGGCTCATCGACATCGCGCTCGTCAACAACCGCGATTTGCGCGTTGCCGTGCTCAACGTCGATGCCGCGCGCGCGCAATACCGCATCACGCGCGCGCAATTGTTCCCGGCGATCGACGCGAAAGGCAGCAATTCGGTACAGCGCTTGCCGCTCGATTTGTCGCCGAGCGGACAAACGATCTCGCGCGAATACCAGGTAGGCCTGAGCGCCTCCTGGGAGATCGACTTCTGGGGGCGTATCCGCAGCTTGAAGGATCAGGCGCTCGAGCAGTACTTGTCGACCGCGCAAGCGCGCAAGGCGGCCGAGATTTCGCTCGTCGCTCAAGTGGCCAATCAGTACCTGCAGATGCTGGCCGTCGACGATCTGCTCAAGATCACCGACGACACGCTGAAGACCGCCGAAGCGTCGTACTCGCTCACGAAGCTGCAGTTCGACAACGGCACGGGGTCGGAGCTCGATCTGCGCCAGGCGGAAACAGTCGTCGAGCAGGCGCGCGCCAATCGCGAAGCGCAAGCGCGTGCGCGGGCGCAGGCCGAGAATGCGCTCGTGCTGCTCGTCGGCGAGCCGCTTCCCGACGATCTGCCGGCGGGGCGCTCGCTGGACGATCAGCGGCTCTTGACCGACATCCCGGCGGGCTTGCCGTCCGACTTGCTGACGCGCCGGCCCGACATCATGCAGGCCGAGGCGACATTGCGGGCGGCCAATGCGAACATCGGCGCGGCGCGCGCGGCATTCTTCCCGAAGATCTCGCTGACGAGTTCGTTCGGCACCGCGAGCCCGACGCTCGGCGGATTGTTCAAGGCCGGTTCGGCCGCTTGGACGTTTGCGCCGCAGATCACGATGCCGATTTTCGAGGGCGGGCAGAACCTCGCCAACCTCGATCTCGCCAACGTGCAGAAGCGCATCGAGGTGGCGCAGTACGAGAAGACGATTCAATCGGCGTTCCGCGAAGTGGCCGACGATCTCGCCGCTCGGGCAACCTACGATGGGCAGATCGGCGCGCTCGAGCGCACGACCTTCGCGCAATCGCGCACGCTCGATTTGTCGCAGTTGCGATATAAGAACGGCGTCGACAGCTACCTGCAGGTCTTGACCGCGCAGACGAACCTCTACACGGTGCAGCAATCGCTGATCAACGCGCGTGCGGCTCGGCTCGAGAACCTCGTGAATCTCTACGTGGCGCTCGGCGGCGGCTGGATCGCCAATACAGGCGATACGCCGCGGCCGGCCGATGCGCCCGCGATGGATGGCGCGCCGTCGGCGCCCACGGCTGCGTCAAGTGCGACGCCCGCGAAGGCAGCGGGGTAAATCACAGCGCGAGGCGCGGCGCCACGTAGGCGCCGTACTGCGGACCGATGCCCCACGACTGCACGGGAATTCGGTAGCCGCCGACGAAATGGCCTTCGATGTACTTTTGGCTGCCGCCGTACGAACCGTCGACGTGGAACGCGGCAAACGCGACGATCGGCACGTAGCTGTGCGTGTCGATTTGCGCAGCCACGGGAATGACGATCGTCACGCCGACGGGCACGTCGCTGTAGATCGTCGTCTTCACCCCCGGTTCGATCCAGATGTCGTCGCCGATCGAAAGCGGCGAGGGGTTGCCGGAGGCGATGAGGCCGCGCACGGTCGGTACGTCGTTGGCATTGACGAGAAACGACGTCCATTGCCCCGCTTCGCAGCTCGCGCCGTAGAGGTGCCCATTGCCGACCTGGAACTCGTAGGGCTGCCCGGTCGACGGATCGATCGCGGGCTCGCTCGTTTGCGCGTCCCAGTACTGATTGAGCACGCATTGATCGACGACCATCGGAAACAGGCCGCCAGCGCCGACCGTGGAGGGCGCGGCCGCGACCGCGACGGCCGTGGCGCTCGCGGTCGTGCTCAGCAAATCGAGGAAACCGCCGAGCAGCAGCGACACCGCGCCGCCGTTCAGACTTGCGCTGCGAGTGACCGTGACTTGCACGGCGGGCGCATCGTAAGCGCCCGGCGTGATTGTCTGTGCTTGGAGCGTCGAAGGCGACCCCGTCAGATTCCAGAATCCCGTTTGGACGCCGGCGACCGAGAGCGCCGCACCGTCCGACGCATTGAGCGATACGGCCGTGCTCGTCGTGCTGGCGGCGCTGGGCCAATCTGGCCCGCTGCCGCTCGGCAGCAGCTTGGCGGCGCCGGCAAGGGCGGCCGCATCGGCCGCGTTCTGCAGTTCGTTGCGCACGGTGGCGACGCGCGGCAGATCGACCGCGAACGCGCCGAACGTCAGCAAGATCGGCATCGTGAGCAAGAACCAAAGCGGCACCGAGCCGCGTTGCGACGCGAGCGACGTTCGTAAGCGCTTATTCATAGTTCATGACCGTCGTCGCGCTGACGGTGACGGGGCCCGTCAACGCGCTGAACGCCGAGCCCAGCACGAGCCCCTCGTAGGTGTACGTGACGGTGACCGCGAGCGGGCTGCCCGGCGACGTGCCCGACGACTGATCGACGTTGACGGTCGGCGTCGTGGCGGAGCCGCCCGTGACGAGATTGTTCTGGGCGTAGGCGAGCGCGACGTTGGCGATGTCGCTCGCAGCCATCTGCGGCACGCGCACGACGACGCCGGCGCGCGCCGCCTCGCGGCTCGCGTTCGTAATGACCGCCTTGTCGCACAGCAGCAGGCTCGTGTCGACGATACCGAACAGGACCGTCATCAAGAACGGAAAGACGAGCACGAACTCGAGCGCGGCGACGCCGCGCTCGTCGGAGGCGAAGCGCGCGGGGCGATTCAATCGACCGCTCCGGGGTGCGCGGTTTGCGCGGCCGGTACGGGCTGCACGCGCGGGGCCTCATCGGCCCCGGCGCCCGTTTGGGCCGATGACCAACGCGCGCGCAGGTTCTGATAGAAGCGCAAGTTGTCCTCGGCCGACGCGGCCGGCATATCCGCCGTCAAAATGCGCTTGGCCGCGTCGCCGTTGCCGAGCACGCCGTATGCGAGGGCGAGGTTTTCGCGCGCTTGCGGGGGCGCATCGGGCAGTCCGGCGACATCGAGCAGCACGTTGGCGCCTTCGCGCGCGCGCTGCTCGAGGATCAGAGAAAGGCCGAGGTTGGTCTTTAAGCCCTGCGCTTCCGGATGGCGCGCGAGCGCCGCGCGATAGACCGCCTGCGCTTGCCCATGCCGGCCCTGCAGATCGAGCGCGGCGCCGAGGCCCTCGGCCGCTACGGCGTTCTCGGGATGGGTGGCGACGAGGCGTCGATAGCGTTCCACCGCCTCGTCCAGACGCCGCTCGCGCAGTGCGACGCGCGCGAGCCCGAGCTGGGCGCGCGGATCGATGGGCGCCGCCGCGGCTGCTCGCCGGTACAGGACCCCGGCCCGTGCAAGGTCGCCGGTTTGATAAACCGCGTCGGCCATGCCAAGCTCGGCCGACAGCGATTGCGGGTCGGCCTTGAGCGCGCGCTCGAACAGCGACAACGCAAGTTGGTTGTCCCCGCTCTCCAGCGCGCTCTCGGCGATACGTAAGTCGGTGCTCGTATCGGCGCCGCGCTGTGCGAGCACGGGCCGCGTTTCGATGCGAGGGCCGCCGGCGCATCCGGTCAGCAAACACGCGGCCAGCACGGGGATCGCCATGACGACGGCAAGCCGTTCTCGCGACGGCAGAGGGATCGAGTGCATAAAACCTCCCAGGGTCGACCGGGCGGTCGATTCAATGATGAAACACGGCGATGAGCCGAATGACGGCCGGCCCGGCCGCGATCAGCGCAACGGTCGGCATGATGAACAGCATCATCGGCAAGGTCATCTTCGGCGCGAGCTTGGCGGCCTTCTCCTCGAGGGCGATGAGCTGCATGGCGCGCTCGGTGCGGGAAAGCATGCGCAGCGACTGCGTGATGGGGGTGCCGTACTGCTGAGACTGCACGAGCGTCGTCACCAGCGCACGCATCGAGGTGAGGCCGATGCGCGCGGCCATGGCGTTCAGCGCCCGCGCGCTGTCGCCGCCGATCTGCAGCTCGTCGGCCGTCACGGAAAACTCGTCGGCGAGCGGTGGACAGATCGTGCGCAACTCGGCGGCCACGCGCTTGATGGCGACGACGAGGCTGTTGCCCGCGTTCGTGCAGATCACGAGCAGATCGAGGGCGTCGGGCAGGGCGGTCGCGATCGCCCGCTGACGGCGTTTGATGGCGTAGCCGAGCGCGTACTCGGGCAGCATCATGCCGATGACGAATGCGGCCGCCATCGCCAGCAGGCGCATGACGAAATAGCCTCCGATCCGAGGAATATGCGGCGCGAGCGCAATCGCACCCAGCGCCAAGCAGGCTCCGCAGACGATCTTGAGCCCCGCGAGGATCGAGACCGCCCGCGCCTCGCGGAACCCCGCGCTCGCAAGCCGCGCGGCGAGCTTGCCGCGCTCGGCCGCGTCGATGATCGGCAAGCGCTCGCCGAGCGTCGCCACTTTGCGGGCGAGCTGCTGCGGAACGTTGCGCGCTTGTCCGGGCGCACTCGCTTGCGCGACGCCATGCCGCACGCGCTGTGCGATCCGCGAGCGCGTGCCACGGCCCCGCAGCACGAGCCAAAGCGTCGCGCAGGCAAGCAGCGCCACGAGCGCGAGATTCATCCAGAGGTCGGTTGCGGTCATGGTCATCGCGACGTATCCAAATTGGCGATCTTGCGAATCATGGCGAGGCCGATCGTCAACAGCACGGCCCCGAGCACGAGCATCTTGTGGCCTGCCCGCGTATTGAACAGCAGCGACACGTAAGGGCGATTGACGACGTAGAGAAAGCCCATGATGAAGAAGGGCACGCCCGAGATGATCTTGCTCGAGATGCGCCCTTCGGCCGTCAGCGCCTTCGTCTTGGAGCGAATGTCGCGGCGCGTGCGGACGATCGCGGCGAGGTTCTCGAGCGTCTCGGCAAGATTGCCGCCCGTTTCGCGCTGCAGGACCAGGCAGACGGCGAAGAACGAAAAATCGGCTAGCTGCAGGCGTTCGGCGGCTTGTTCGAGCACATCCTTCACTTCAGCGCCGACGAGCAACGCATCGCCCATCGTGCGAAACGTCGAGCGCACGGGCTCCTCGCTTTCCACGCCGGCGGTGCAGATGGCCTGCACGGCCGGAATGCCCGCTCGCACGGCGCGGATGATGAGATCGAGCGTGTCCGGAAACACGGCCAAAAAGCGTTGCTTGAAGCGGGCGATGATGAAAGCGTACGTGCCGCGCACGGCGATCAGCGCGTCGATGACAGCTCCGAGTGCGCGCATCCAAAGCGGCAGCCCGGCGAGCGACGCGGCGACAAACGATGCGATGCCCACGGCCACGCCCACCGCGACGATGGCTCGCACCCCCGCGCGACCGGCGATCGTCTCGATGCGCTGCCGCTTGGCATGGAGCCACGCTTGCCAGGCAGGCTCATCGCCGTTGCGCCGCTCAAGGCTCACGAGCTGATGAGACGGCTTGTCGCTGCGCACCTTTGGGCGCGCTTCGCGCGAAACGCGCACCGCCCGGACGCGCAGGGCGATACGCTGCGCAGGCCGACGCCGGGCCATCTCGCGCAGCGAGCGCGCGATGAGTCCCGCGATGACGATCGCGAAGAAGGCGGCGACAGCGACGACATCGGCGGGCGTCACGATTGCATCGCTCCGATCAATTGCTCTTCGAAGCCGTAGTACGCCGCGCGCTGCGCGAAGGCCGGCCGCAGCGATGACGATTCGAAAGCGCCGCGCACTTGTTCCTCATAGGCGCTGGCGTTGAAGCGAAAGGCGAACAGGTCTTGCGTGATGACGACGTCGCCCTCCATGCCCGAAATTTCGGTCACGCGCGTCACACGCCGCATGCCGTCGCGCATGCGTTCGACCTGCAGGATCATATGAACCGCGCTCGCGATTTGGCGGCGGATCGACACGAGCGGGAGATTGCCGTTGGCCATCATCACCATGCTCTCTAGCCGCGTGATCGCATCGCGCGGCGTGTTGGCGTGGATGGTCGTCATCGAACCGTCGTGGCCCGTGTTCATCGCCTGCAGCACATCGAACGCCTCGGTGCCGCGCGTTTCGCCCAGGATGATGCGGTCGGGCCGCATCCGCAGTGCGTTGCGCACGAGGTCGCGCTGCGAGATGCCGCCGAGCCCTTCGCTGTTTTCGGGCCGCGTCTCGAGGCTGACGACGTGCGGCTGCTGAAGTTGAAGCTCGGCTGCGTCCTCGATCGTCACGATGCGCTCGTGCGGGTCGATGAAATTGGACAGCGCGTTGAGCAGCGTCGTCTTGCCCGAGCCCGTGCCGCCCGAAATGACGATGTTCAGGCGGCACGCGCTCGCGATGCGCAGCACCTCGACCATGGCGGGAGAGAGGTTGCCCTGCTGCGCCATCTTCGAGAGCGTGATGTTGCGTTTGGCGAATTTGCGGATCGAGATCGACGCGCCGCGCAAGGCGATAGGAGGCAGCACGACGTTGACGCGGCTGCCGTCGGCCAAGCGAGCGTCGACGAGCGGACTGCTTTCGTCGACGCGCCGGCCGACCGCCGCGGCGATCCGCTGCGCGACGTTGACGACGTGCGCGTTGTCGCGGAACTTGAGCGCGGTGAGCTCCAAGCGCCCGTTGCGTTCGACGTAGACCTGATCGGGGCCGTTCACGAGAATATCGGTGACTTTCTCGTCGGCGAGCAACGGCTCGATCGGACCGACGCCGAACATGTCGTTGAGCATCTCGTCGACGATGAGCGCTTGCTCGGTGAGCGCGATCGTGAGGCGTTCGCGCGCGATCGTCTCGGCTGCGATCTGCTCGATGCCTTCGCGCACCTGCGCGCGCGACATCATCAGCGCGGCCGACATGTTCATCGACGAAAACACCGCGGAGCGGATCGTCTTGAACGTATCGGATCGAATCAGCGCCTCATGACGGTCGGGCGCCGGCGGCGCCGAGTGGTTCGAAGCGCTTTGACCGTTCGGGCCGTTCGATCCCGGCGAACGGTGCTCGGCCTCCGTTGCATTGGGCGATGGATACGCGGCCGGCGCCTCGATGGGTTCCGCCGCGGCTTGCCGCGCATTGCCCTGCGCCGCCGCGTCGTTCGTTCCGGGCCGAGCGGGCGCGTCGGCGTGCCGAGCCTCGTTTGCCGCGCTCGATTGCGGTGCGAACGAGGGGGCGTGGCTGCGGCGGCCGAACATCATGCCGCGCTCCGCTTGCCCAACATGCGCGCGTACCAGGGCCCGCGCTTCGCCACAGCCGGTGCATCCGACCCGGTGATCGCATCGGCGAGCGCCGCGACAGCGCGCGCGAACGACGAGTGCTTGTTCTCGTCGATCGCCTCGCCGAGATTCTCGGCGACGGCGAGCGTGTGCGGTTCGTAAGGAAATTCGTGCACCGAGGCGCGGCCGAGCGCGTGGACGAAATCGCTTTGCGCGACGCGACCGCGCACCGGCTGCTGGGCGTTGTTCAGCAAAACCGAGACGGCCGCATCGGCGGGGCGCCCCTCGGCAAAGCGACACAGGCGGGCCGTCTCACGCGCGGCGTGAACCGACCGGTCGGCTACGACGTGAATCGTCTCGCAAGCATCCAGCGTTTCATCGACGAACCCTCCCGCACGTTGCGGCAAGTCGAGCACGACATAGTGAAAATGACGTTTGAGCGCGGCGACGAGCTCCCCGACCGTACCCGGGCGCAGCGAGAGCGGCTGATCGTAGGCGAGTTCCGCCCCGAGCACGAAAAGGCGATCGCTCTGCGCCACGGCCGTTTGATGAATGAGCTGCGGGTCCAGACGCTGCGTGTTTTGCAGCAGCTCGGCGAGGCCGTTGTTCGGGACGATGCCGAGCATCGACGCCGCGGCGCCGCCATGCAAATCGAGATCGACGTAGGCGATACGCCTGCGCGTCTTATCGGCCAGGTGCCGCGCGAGTGCGGTGGCGATCGTCGTCACGCCCACGCCGCCGCGCGCGCCGATGAAGCCGATGGCCTTGCCGGCGCGTGCCGACGCCGACGGATCGGCGGCGGCCAGCGCACGCTGTACGAGCTCGACCGTGAGCGGTTTGACGAGATAGTCCTGTACGCCCATGCGAAGCAACGAGCGAAACAGCCCCACGTCGTTGCGATCGCCGATCACGACGACGCTGACCGACGGGTCGACCACTTCGGCGAGCCGAATCAGGTCGGATACGGGCATGGCGGAGCCGGAGACATCGACGAGCATATGGCGCGGCGAATGCGGCAAACCACGCATGAGTTCGATCGCGTCGTCGATGGCGCCGCGCGTGACATAGGCGTGCGCGATGCCTTGATCGAGCATCAGGTTTTTGACGACCTCTTCGCTGCTCGCGTCGGCGACGACCGCAATGATGCGATCGGTCGCGAGCGGCTGCGCGCGGCGGTTGGCGGAGCGCAATTCGAATGCACCCATGGCGTGTCCGTCCTCAGTGGGAGACCGACGTCGTGGTCGACGTCGGTTTGAGCGCCTGCGTGCGGCCTTCCTCGTAAGCGCGGACCGCCCCGGCGCCTAGCGTCGCGTCGGCCCCGGCATACGGCAAGGGGGCGACCAGGTCGGCCGGCCGCGCGAGCATGGCCGCGAGGTTCGAATACGTCGCGCAGCCGAATGCGACGCCGGGGCGAGCGCGGCCCGCGTCGAGCATGTGCGACGGCTGATTCAACTGATCGCATTGCGGGGCCAGGGCGCGGCCGCCGTCTTCCGAACTGAAGCCGATCACGGAATCGTTCGGCATGCCGAGCGGCGGATGAGTCGACATACAACCGGCGAGCGCCGAGGCGGCCAGCAACATGGAGAGTGAGCGGGTGAGGACTGCGAATCGATGGTTCATCGCGCGACTCCAGATCAATAGACGAAGCCGGCTGCGCCGACGAGGCGCGGCGCGTCGCCGGCGAGCGGGTCGATTCCGAGCGCGCGTTGCAACGCATACTCGACGTCGCTGCTCGGGTGCGTGACGCTGTCCAGCACGTCATGCGCTTGGCCGGGCCCGACCGGCTGCACGATGTAGGGCGTAACGATGACGACGACTTCCGATTTGTTGTTCAGATAGTCCTTCGACGAGAACAGCTTGCCGAGGACGGGCAGGCGGCCGAGGCCGGGCAGTTGCGACAGCACGTCGCTGCTCTTGCTTTGCAGCAGGCCCCCGATCGCGAAGCTTTGGCCGCTCGAGAGCTCCACCGTCGTCTCGACGCGGCGAACCGTCAGCGCCGGCACCTTGATCGAGCCCGTGGTCACGCTATTGGTCGGATCGATTTCGCTCACCTCCGGCCGCACCTTCAGGCTGATGCGATTGTTGGCGAGCACGGTCGGCGTGAAGTCGAGCGAGACCCCGTAGGGCTTGAATTCGATCGTGATTGCCCCGGTGGTGTCCTGCGCGACGGGAATCGGGAATTCGCCGCCGGCGAGGAAGCTGGCCGTCTGTCCCGACATCGCCGTGAGGTTGGGCTCGGCCAGCATTGTGATCAGGCCTTCCTGATCGAGCGCATCCAAGACGCCGTCGATCGAATAACGCGAGGTGTGGAAGCCGCCGAGCACCGAAAACGCGCCGGAGGAGGACAGATTGAACAGCTTGGAGGTGGGATCGAGGAACGCGCGGCCGTTGAAGAGCCCACCGATGAAATTGCCGCTCGCGCCGAGCGCGCCCCAGTTGATGCCCAACTGCTGCGTGACGTTGCGGTCTACCTCGGTGATGCGTACGCGAAGGTGGACTTGAATAGGCTGTTCGAGCGTGAGCCGATTGACGAGCGCTTCCTGATCGCGCAGATAAGGCTTCAGCGTTTGCACGACGGCGTCGGCATCGGCCGGGCTCGGCACGCGCCCGCTCACCATCAGCGACCCTGGCGCGCTGGCGACGGTTAGGCGCCATTGGGGAAACCGTGCGTCGAGCAGCCGCTGAATCGAGGCGGTGTCCAGGGCGACGAGAATCGTCTTGCGCAGAATCGGGCGATTGTGCGCGCCGAGCGCGAACAGCGTCGTCGTGCCGGCCTTCTTGCCGAGGACGAACACGGTTTGCGGCGTCGGCACGTGGACGTCGGCGACATCCGGATCGGCCACGAAGACGGCGACGGCCGCCTCGGGCAATTGCACCATTTCACCGCCGCCGGCGGGGACGGTCAGCACCGTGTCGTCGCCCGCCGCGAGCGCGCTCGCTGCGACGAGCGAAAGCGACAGCGCCGCGAAGGCAAGGCGCAAAAGGGAGCGAAGAGGGCGAAGCATCATCGAGAATCCTAAGCAGCGGGGTGTGCGCTCGCGGTTGCAGTCGTGTTCGGCGCGGCCGGCGCGGTGGGGGGCGCACCGGGCGGCAAGGGCGGCGCCAGGCCGGCAGGCCCGTTCGGCAGCCCTGACGCATTCATGCCGAACGAATCGGTTTGCTTCGAGCCGCGATAGATGACGACGGGCCGCTCGGCGACGCTCGCATGCAGGCCGCTCGCGCGCGCGGCGGTTTGCTGCGCCGGCGTCACGGCGCGCAGGCCTCGCGAGACATCGCGTGCCCAAATGGGCGGCGTTTGCGGCTCGATGACATCCTCGGCTTGGGAGGCGTGACGATCGCGTGTCGCGAAGCTGCGCAACGCCAACGAGAGCGAGCCGAGGTGCGCCGCCACCGTCACGACTTCGGCGCTGCGCGGCGTCACCTCGAAGGTGACGGTGCGCGCGCGGGTATTGGCGGTGCTCGGCTTCGTATCGTCGTCCTTGGGCCGCTTGAACGCGGTGCCGACCGCGAGCACGCGCACGCGCTCGGCGATCGTTTCGGTTTCGACGGTTCGATCCGATGTGCTCGCCGCCGCATTGGGGGCGCCGGGCGCTGTTGCAATCTGCTGCGTCAGCAGAACATCGACGTAGTCGCCCGGTTCGATGAGACCCGCGTTGCCCGACACGTCGTCGATGGCGACCGAGATGGCCCGCATACCCGGTTTGAGCGCGGCGGCCAGAAAGCCGGGCGAGCTCGGCGAGATGACATCGGCAGGCCCGAGGGCGGTGCCGGCATGGACACCGTGGCGCAGCAGGTCGCCTTTTAAGTCGGCCGCCTGCGGCGTGCCTTCCACGAGCGCGCCCGCCGGAGCATCGCCGCGGGCTACGCTTTTCCAGACGAGGTCGCTGTCGCGCAGCAAGAGGCCGTCGGGCAAGTCGGCCGCGGCGGCGCGAACGCGCACGGTCGGCGTCGGCTTCGCGGGGCCGGGGCGCGAGGCCGCGACGTAGAGTGCGCGCAAGACGAATGCGCCGATGGCGGCGACCACGATCAAGCCGGCGAGTTTTAGGATGTTTTGCATGACGACGGCGTTCCGTTATGTGAGCCGTACGTGAACCGAAAGCGGCCACACCGAGAGGTGGGGCAGCAAAGCGAGCGTGTGCGCCGGCGTCGACGAAGCGGGCAGCCAAACCGCGGCAATTGCGCCGACCGCCAAGGCAAGGCCGTAGGGCACGCCGTGAGAGGGCGCGAGCCAGGCGAGGGCGCCAGGGGGCGCGGCGTCGCGTTGCATGCGGCCGACGGCGATCTGCGCCAGGGCCAGCATCAATCCGAACAGAGAGACGATGAAGAAAACGGTGGCCGCGTGGGCCGGGCCGCTCCACAGAAACACGGCCCCGAACAGCTTGGCATCGCCGCCGCCGAGCCACCCGAATCCGAACAGCGCAGCTGCGAGCACGAGCGCCGCGACGCCCGTGACGAGATGCAGTTCGAATGCGATGGGCGTTGCGCCGGACAGCCAAGCATGCGCGACGTAGAGCGCGGCGAATGCGGCGACGATCGCATTGGGCAGGCGTCGCCGGCGCAGGTCGGAGAGCGCCAGCATCGACAAAAACGCGCTGGCGAGGGCGTCTATCACGTGCATGATCATGAGTCTCTCGATCGATCTACGCCGCCGAGCAAGGCAAGCCGTTCGGCGTTGTTTGCCGAACGGCCGCGACAGGTCAATGACCGTTGGTCTGAACGCTCGTGACGTGCGTGATCATGTTTTGGAACAACGCGGGCAGACCGTCGGTACCACCGAAGATCGCTCCCGCTGCGGCGACGGCGACCACCACGATGCCGGCCAAGACGGAATATTCGAGGGCGCTGACGCCGCGCTCGTCGCGCGAAAGGAATCGGAGGAAATGCAACATATAAGGACTCCTAATTAATGACGAAGGGGACCGCTGGACCACTTTCGCAACAGGGGGAGGGAGGCGTTTGCTCCCAAATTTGTTTACGGCAATCGTTTGCGCGGCTTTAGGAGATTTCGTAGGAGGCCTAATTTTCGATTGTTCTTATCTATCGTACTTTTTCGCGACCGATGATTGCCGCAGCGCCTCGAAGCCTTGCGGGAAGTGGTTCGCAGTCGGCGCCGATGAAGGGCAACAATGATCCGACTAATACGAAGTTAGGTGTAAACGATAGATCAGTTCTCCTAATGATCTACAGTGGGCTGCGGATCTACGGGCCGCATCGGCCTCACGCTTTTGCGTTCCTGTCCCTATCGTGCCGGCGCCGCTTCGAAAGGATCGAGATCGGCCGTGTGCGAAACGACAAGGGCGTGCTCCAAGCCGTAGCTCGAAGCACGCCCTTTCGCCTGGCCGCCGTCGCGCGTTAGCCGGCGGTGCGCCGCCGAATCAATGCAGGTCGATCGCACGCCCCTCGAGCGCGGCCGAGGACCGATCGTGCTCCTCGTCGCACGCGGCTGCGCGCTCGCGCGACACGCCGTTGAAGACGACGTTGAGCACGACGGCCGACGCCGATGCGAGCAAGATGCCGCTGTGAAGCAGCGGCGAGAGCGCATGGGGCAATTGGGCGAAGAAATTCGGCGAGACGACTGGCACGAGGCCGAGCCCGATGCTGACGGCGACAATGAACAGATTGTGCGGTTCGGTCGTGAAGTCCACGCGCGAGAGCGATTTGATGCCGCTCGCCGCAACCATGCCGAACATGACGATGCCGGCGCCGCCGAGAACGAACGGCGGGACGGAGGCGACGAGCTGCGCCATTTTGGGAAACAGGCCCAGCGTGACGAGGATCAGCCCGCCCGTCGCGCAGACGAAGCGGCTCTTCACGCCCGTCACCCCGATGAGCCCGACGTTCTGCGAGAAGGACGTATGCGGGAAGGAATTGAAGATGCCGCCCAAGAGCGTGCCGAGCCCGTCGACGCGCAGCCCGCGCACGAGCGTGGCCCGATCGACGGGACGGCCCACCATGTCGCCGACGGCGAGGAACATGCCCGTCGATTCGATGAACGTGACGAACATGACCGTGACCATCGTCGCGATCGCGAGCGGATCGAAATGCGGCAAGCCGAAGTGGAAGGGCGCGACGACGCCGACCCACGGCGCATGCCGCACACCGTCGAAGGATACGTGGCCCGTAACGGCCGCGACGACGAATCCCGCGACGATGCCGACGAGCACCGATATGTTCGCGAGAAAGCCGCGGCAGAACTTGTTGATGAGCAGGATCAGCGCGAGGACGAACAGCGACAGGCCTAAATACAGCGGCTTGCCGTAATCGGGGTTGCCGACGCCGCCGGCCGCCCAGTTGATGCCGACTTCCATCAGCGACAAGCCGATGACCGAAATGACCGTGCCGACGACGACAGGGGGGAAGAAGCGCAGCAGCCTGCCGATGGCCGGCGCGAGAACGATGCCGATGGCGCCTGCGGCGATCGTCGACCCGAAGATATCGAGGATGCCCAACTGCGGATTGGCGCCGATCGCCACCATGGGACCGACGGCCGCGAAGGTGCACCCCATGATGACCGGCAGGCGGATGCCGAAAATCCACAGCCCGAGGGTCTGAATCAACGTGGCGATGCCGCATGAGAAGAGATCGGCGCTGATGAGAAAGGCGATCTGGTCCTTGGGTAGCGACAGCGCGCCGCCGACGATCAGCGGCACGGCCACCGCGCCGGCATACATGACTAGGACGTGCTGAATGCCGAGCGTAAGCAGGCGGCCAAGCGGCAGCTGCTCGTCGCACGGATGAACCGTGGTCGAACGCATGTGTCTCGCTCCATTTTCGTCTTTGTATCGGGGTGGCTCCACGGTAGGCGTTCGGTGCGCGACGCACAAGACGCTGCCGCCTATTCCGTCCTTTTCTGCGCCGATATGGGCGCGGCCGGCCACGCGTGCGCGAGGTCGGCGCATCGGTGCGGACGGGCCGTGCCTGGCCGCGCGAGCGATCGCCGTTTCCGGCAGCCGCTATGATGTGTATTTCTCCGCGCGTATGCCGCGCAGCGGCGCCATGCCGAATACGATGGCGCTAGCGAAAGCCGAATGACACCGAACCGGAGATACACATGCTGGAGCTGGTCGAAACGCACCTCTGCCACGGGGGCGCCCAATCCATTTATCGGCACGATTCGAAGGCGATCGGCCTGCCGATGCGCTTTTCGGCCTATCTGCCGCCGCAAGCGCAGCACGGTCGCGTGCCCGCGCTCTTTTACCTGGCCGGGCTGACCTCGAACGAAGAGACGTTCCCGATCAAGGCGGGGGCGCAGCGCTTCGCGGCGCAGCACGGCATCGCGTTGATCTCGCCCGATACGAGCCCGCGCGGCGCGGGGATCGCCGGAGAAACCGACGATTGGGACTTCGGCGTCGCCGCCGGTTTCTACCTCGATGCGACGCGCGAACCCTGGTCGCGCCATTACAGGATGTATTCCTACGTGCGAGACGAACTGCGCGAAACAGTGACGGCCGAACTGCCGATCGACGGCGCGCGCCTCGGCATTTTCGGACACTCGATGGGGGGACATGGCGCGCTCGTGCTCGCGCTGCGCAACCCCGACATCTATCGGTCGGTGTCGGCGTTTGCACCTATTTCGGCGCCGATCCAGTGCCCCTGGGGCAAGAAGGCATTTACGGGCTATCTTGGCGAGGACGTCGAAGCATGGCGGCAATACGACGCCAGCCAGCTCGTCGCTCGGGCCGAGCGCCGCTTCGAGCAGGGCATCCTCATCGATCAAGGCTTGGCGGACAAGTTCCGCATCGAGCAACTGCACCCCGATGTGTTCGAGCAGGCGTGCCTCGAGGCGGGGCAGCCGCTGACGCTGCGTCGCCACGAAGGCTACGACCACGGCTATTTCTTCATCGAAACGTTCATCGAAGATCACATCGCGCATCATGCGCGCGCTTTGACTTAGGGTAAGGACTGCGTCGGCGGCCGTGCTACGCTCGCATTTGAGAGTGCAACGGCCGCTTGTTCCTTTCGGATCGTTTCCGGGAGACGAGTCCGCCGCTTGCCCCGGAACGCCGCGAACGAGTCAGCATGCCTATCCATTACCTGCGCGGATTCACCGCGCCAGAGCGCACCGACGAGGCCAATCGCCGCCTCGGGCGTTCGCTGGCGTTCGTCGCCGGCGCCGCCAATGCGGGCGGATTTTTGGCCGTGGGCCAATACACGTCGCATATGTCGGGGGTGGTGTCGTCGATGGCGGATAACTTCGCGCTCGGCGAAATCGGGCTGGCGAGCGCCGGACTCGCGTCGCTGGTCTCGTTTCTCTGCGGGGCCGCCACGTCCGCCGTCATGATCAACTGGGGCCGCCGACACGCATTGCGCAGCCTCTACGCCATGCCGCTGATGCTCGAGGCCGTGCTGCTGCTGATATTCGGTTTTCTCGGTTCGAATCTGGAAGGCCACCGCGTGCTGTTCGTGCCGGCGACGGTTGCCCTGCTGTGCTTCGTCATGGGCCTGCAGAACGCCATGATTACGAAGATCTCGAAGGCCGAAATTCGCACGACGCACGTGACCGGGCTCGTGACCGACATCGGTATCGAACTCGGCAAGCTCGTGTACTGGAACCGAACAAGGCGCCGCGAGCACCCGGTACGGGCCGACCGTCAACGGCTCGCGCTGCTCGCCTCGCTGTTGGCGGCGTTCTTTTGCGGCGGACTGGCCGGTGCGCTCGGCTTCAAGCACATGGGCTTCGTCTCGACCGTGCCGCTGGCGACCCTGCTCGTCGCGCTCGCCGCTGTCCCGCTGATGGACGACATGCTCGGGCAGCGTTCGTGAGGATCGCACTCACACCTGTTTGATCGGCCCCGAATAGCGGGCAACCATCGGATCGGTCGTCACGAGGGAGATCCCCTCGGCGATCGATTGCGCGACCAGCATGCGATCGAATGGATCTTTGTGCAGGGCCGCAAGCCCTTTCAGCGCCAGTACGTGCCGGTTCGTGACCGGCAATTCGACATAGCCGTTGTCGACCAGCGCGCGGCGCAAGAGCCGCGGATCGACCTGAAAGTCCGGCCGCCCCAGGTCGCTCTTGATCGTGATTTCCCACAAGCTCGCGGCGCTGAAAAGAAGCGCGTTCTCTTCGTCTTCCAGCAGAGCGCGTGCGGCCTGCGATAAACGTTCCGGCTGCCCGGACGCCCACAACAACAGATGCGTGTCGAGCAGCAGCTTCACGTGTCCGCCCCCCCGAACAAATGCGGGAGTTCGTCCGCGCCCATCTGATCGAAATCGTCGGGCACGCGGATTTCGCCCGCGAGAAACCCTAGCCGGCGGCGCTGGCCCGCGACCGGCGCATCGAGCGGCACGACTTTCACCAGCGGTTTGCCGGCCTTGGCAATGATGAAGGCTTCCCCAAGCGCGGCGCGATCGACGAGCCGCGACAAATGTGTTTTCGCTTCGTGGATGTTCACGATTTCCATGGCGTTCGTTGAGGTGGACTAAGTTTTGTTAGTTTAGCCGAAACTTTCAATAGACCGAATGGCCAACGGCAATCTTTCGCATCGCACCATCGAAAATGGACGCGCCGCCTTGACAGTGAGCGATGTGTATCCGATCATTCGATCACTGATTGAGCAATTGCTCTATTGCTGAGCGTTCGCTCTCGAAGCGCACCGACGCGCGGCAAGACCAGAAACAAAGACGGGTTCCGTTACACCCTTGGAGACAAGTTCGTGAGATTGCACGACAAAGTCGCGGTCCTGACCGGGGCCGCGAGCGGGATCGGCGAGGCCGTCGCCGCACGCTATCTAGAGGAGGGCGCGCGCTGCGTCCTCGTCGACGTCAAGCCCACCGACGCCGTGTGCGCCGATCTCGCCAAGCAGCATGCCGATCGCGTGCACGTCGTGCGGGCCGACGTCACCCGGCGCGACGACATCGAAGCCATCGTCGCGCAAACCGTCGAACGTTTCGGCGGCGTCGACATCCTGTTCAACAACGCGGCGATCTTCGACATGCGGCCGCTGCTCGACGAATCGTGGGACATATTCGACACCCTGTTCGCGGTGAACGTGAAAGGGATGTTCTTCCTGATGCAGGCCGTGGCGCGGCGCATGGTCGAGCAAGGCCGCGGCGGCAAGATCATCAACATGTCGTCCCAGGCCGGCCGCCGCGGGGAAGCGCTCGTCTCGCACTACTGCGCCACCAAGGCCGCCGTGCTGAGCTACACGCAGTCGGCCGCGCTCGCGCTCGCACCCCATCGCATCAACGTGAACGGCATCGCGCCAGGGGTGATCGACACACCGATGTGGGGCCAAGTCGATGCGCTGTTCGCGCGCTACGAAGGCCGCGCTCCGGGGGAGAAAAAGCGGCTCGTCGGCGAGGCGGTGCCGCTCGGCCGCATGGGCGTGCCGGCCGACCTGACGGGTGCTGCGCTTTTTCTTGCATCGAGCGACGCCGACTACATCACGGCGCAGACGCTGAACGTCGACGGCGGCAACTGGATGAGCTGAGTTCGAACCGCGCTTCGTTGCGAAGCGCTCGTGTATTCCCACCACAACGTACAAGACTCAAGGAGACAAGCGATGCAACGCAATTGCCCCTTTGCCGTTCGACTGACGCGGCGCGCGACCGCCGCCGCGGCCCTCGCGTTGACGGCGACGGCCGCGCTGCCGGCGTCCGCCGCGACGATTACGATCGCCGTGGTGAACAACCCGGACATGATCGAGATGAAAAAGCTCTCTTCCGATTTCGAGAAGAGCAATCCCGATATCAAGCTGAACTGGGTCGTGCTCGAGGAAAACGTGCTGCGCCAACGGGCGACGACCGACATCACGACGGGCAGCGGCCAGTTCGACGTGATGATGATCGGGGCGTACGAGGCGCCGCAGTGGGGCAAACGCGGCTGGCTCGCGCCGATGACGAACCTGCCGGCCGACTACGACGTCAACGACGTCATGAAGCCCGTGCGCGACAGCCTTTCGTACAACGGCACGTTGTTCGCCTTGCCGTTCTACGCCGAAAGCTCGATGACGTTCTATCGTAAGGACCTTTTCGCGGCGAAGGGGCTCACGATGCCGCCGAAGCCGACCTACGACCAGATCGCGCAATTCGCCGACAAGCTGACCGACAAATCGGCCGGCGTCTACGGCATTTGCCTGCGCGGCAAGGCCGGCTGGGGCGAGAACATGGCCTACCTGACGACGCGCGTGAACACGTACGGCGGCCGCTGGTTCGACGAGAAATGGAATGCGCAGCTGACTTCGCCCGAATGGAAGAAGGCGGTCAGCTCCTACGTCGAGTTGATGAAGAAAGATGGCCCTCCCGGAGCGAGCTCGAACGGTTTCAACGAAAACCTCACGCTGATGTCCTCGGGCAAGTGCGCCATGTGGATCGACGCCACCGTCGCGGCCGGCATGCTTTACAACAAGAATCAGTCGCAAGTGGCCGACAAGATCGGCTTCGCCGCGGCGCCGACCGAAGTGACGCCCAACGGTTCGCATTGGCTCTGGGCATGGTCGTTGGCAATCCCGAAGACATCGAAGAAGCAGGACGATGCGAAGAAATTCATCGAATGGGCCACGGGCAAGCCTTATATCGAACTCGTCGCGAAGGATGAAGGCTGGGCGTCGGTGCCGCCGGGCACGCGCGAATCGACCTACAACCGCCCCGAGTACAAGCAGGCGGCGCCGTTCTCCGAATTCGTGGAAAACGCGATCAAGACGGCCGATCCGAACCACCCGACGGCCAAACCGGTGCCCTACACGGGCGTGCAATTCGTCGGCATCCCCGAATTCCAATCGTTCGGGACCGTGGTCGGGCAAAGCATCTCCGGCGCGCTCGCCGGCCAGATGACGGTCGATCAGGCGCTCGAGGCGGGCAATGCGGCCGCCAATCGCGCCGTGAAGCAGGCCGGCTACCAGAAGTAAGGGCAAGCCGGCGGGCGATGCGCGGGCATCGCGCATCGCCGCCTTGCGGGCCGCCGGCATCATGCAACGCACGCGGCCCGCGCTCGACGTCATCTTTGCGATGACGGAGAATCGATCAGGAGTCCGAAACGATGGGACATCTTCACATGCCGCTCTCTCACCCAGCGGAGCAAGACGCCTTGCCGACTCCCGAGCGGCGCGCCGGGTCGACGCGCTGGCTCGCCGCGCCTTCGGTCGCCGTCCTGGTGTTGTGGATGACGATACCGCTCGCGATGACGATCTGGTATTCGTTCTCCCGCTACAACCTGCTCAACCCCGACGAAAAAGGCTTCGCGGGATTCGACAATTACCGCTACCTCATCACCGATCCCGCGTTCGTGCCGTCGATCGTTCACACGCTCGAGTTGATCGGCTTCGTGCTCATCATCACGGTCGTCGGCGGAATTTTCATGGCGATCTTGTTCGATCGGAAGTTTCCGGGGCAAGGCATCGCTCGTCTGTTGGCGATCGGCCCGTTTTTCGTCATGCCGACCGTGAGCGCCCTCATCTGGAAGAACATGATGCTGCACCCCGTCTACGGGGTCGTGGCCGCCGCCATGCGCGCGCTCGGCATGCAGCCCATCGATTGGTTCGCCACGTATCCGCTCTCGGCGATCGTCGTGATCGTCGCCTGGCAATGGCTGCCGTTCGCGTTCCTCATTCTGTTCACCGCGATCCAATCGCTCGATGAAGAGCAAAAGGAAGCCGCCCGCATCGACGGCGCGGGTCCGATCGCCATGTTCTTTTACATCACGCTGCCGCACTTGCGGCGCGCGATCGCCGTCGTCGTCATGATGGAGACGATCTTCCTGCTGTCGATTTTCGCGGAGATCTACACGACGACCTCGGGTGGTCCAGGCAACGCCACGACGATTCTGTCCTACTTGATCTATGCGCTCGGGTTGCAGCAATTCGACGTCGGCCTCGCATCGGCGGGCGGCATTCTCGCCGTGGTGCTCGCGAACGTCGTCGCCTTCTTCCTCGTGCGCATGCTCTCGAAGAACCTCAAAGGGGAGTACGAAGCATGAGCCATCCGACCGTACCTGCCACGCAGGCGCCGCGCGTGCCCGGCCTCGACGCCGTCAAGCGCGTGCTGCCCGGCGCGCTTGCTTGGCTCATCGCGCTTGCGCTGTTCTTCCCCATCTTTTGGATGACAATCACGGCATTCAAGACCGAGCGCGATGCCTACTCGATGTCGCTGATCTTCTCGCCGACCCTCGACAGTTTCCGCGAGGTGTTCGCTCGTAGCGACTACTTCCTGTTCGCGCGCAATTCGATTTTGATTTCGGCCGGCGTGACGGTGCTGTGCCTTCTGCTCGCCGTGCCCGCCGCCTACACGATGGCCTTCTTTCCGACCCGCCGCACGCAAAAGCTTTTGCTGTGGATGTTGTCGACGAAGATGATGCCCTCGGTGGGCGTGCTCGTGCCGATATACCTGCTCTGGAAAAACGCCGGCTTGCTCGATACGGTCACGGGGCTCGTCATCGTCTACGCATTGATGAATCTGCCGATCGCCGTATGGATGGCGTTCACGTACTTCAACGAGATTCCGCGCGATATCCTCGAAGCGGGCCGCATCGACGGCGCGGCGACCTGGCAGGAGATCGTCTATCTCCTGATGCCGATGGCATTGCCCGGGCTTGCATCGACCGCGCTGCTGCTCGTGATTCTCTCGTGGAACGAGGCCTTCTGGAGCATCAACTTGTCGAGCTCCGGCGCGGCCCCGCTGACGGTGTTCATCGCGTCGTATTCGAGCCCCGAAGGCCTATTTTGGGCGAAGCTCTCGGCAGCCTCGTTGCTGGCGGTCGCCCCGATCTTGCTCGTGGGCTGGGTGTCGCAGAAGCAGCTCGTACGAGGGCTGACGTTCGGAGCCGTCAAATGACGGGAGCGACGACGAAGTTGCCCGAATTGCGGCGCGACCGCGTGCTGATCTGCGATTGCGACGGCGTGCTGATCGACAGCGAATCGGTGGCGCTGCGCGCGCTGATCCGCACGCTCGGTCCGCACGTGCCGCATCTTTCGTCCGCCGCGCTGGAAGAGATGCTTGAGCCGCGCCTGGGCATGAATACGATGGCGCTGCTGAATGAGCTGCAGAGCACCATCGGATTTCATCTATCCGATGCGCAACTGGCCGGCGTGCTGGCCGATGTCGAGCACGACTGCGCCACGCAATCGCAGCCCGTGCCCGGCATTGCCAACCTGCTGGCCGCGCTGCCGCAGCCCAAGGCCGTCGCCAGCAACAGCAGCCGCCCGCGCATTGAAGCAAGCCTGCGCAGAGCAGGCCTGCTCGACGTATTTGGCCCGCACATCTATAGCGCCTACGAAACAGCGCGGCCCAAGCCGGCACCGGATGTGTACCTCGCCGCCTGTGCGGGCCTGGGCGCCAGCCCCACGCAATGCCTGGTCATTGAAGACAGCGACACCGGCGTGCGCGCCGCCCGAGCCGCCGGCCTGACCGTATTCGGCTTTGCCGGCGTCGCACATGTACCGGCAGTTGCCACGCAGCGCCTGCTGGCCGCCGGCGCACGCCACGTCTTTACCGACATGCGGGCACTGGCCGACGCGCTGACGTCGACCCTTGCCACGCCCGCCTGATCCGCACACAGAACACGCCCACGGAGACCTCGCCATGGCCAGCCTGACCCTGCGCAATCTGCAGAAGCGTTACGAGCAGAACACCGTCCTGCATGACATCAACCTCGACATTGCCGATGGCGAATTCGTCGTCTTCGTCGGCCCTTCGGGCTGCGGCAAGTCGACATTGCTGCGCACGATCGCGGGCCTGGAGGGCATCGACGCGGGCGATCTGCTGATCGGCGACACGCGCGTGAACGACGTGGTGCCTGCCAAGCGCGGCATTGCGATGGTGTTCCAGTCGTACGCGCTGTATCCGCACATGAGCGTGTACGACAACATGGCCTTCGGTCTGAAGCTCTCGGGCATGAAGCGCGAAGCCATCGACACCGCCGTACGCCGCGCTGCCGCAGTCCTGCACATCGATGCGTTGCTCGATCGCAAGCCGCGCCAGCTCTCGGGCGGCCAACGCCAGCGCGTGGCCATCGGCCGAGCCATCACCCGCGAGCCGAAGGTCTTCCTGTTTGACGAGCCGCTCTCCAACCTCGATGCCGCACTGCGCGTGAAGATGCGCCTGGAGTTCGCCCGCCTGCACGACGCATTGAAGACGACCATGATCTACGTCACGCACGATCAGGTGGAAGCCATGACGCTGGCTGACAAGATCGTCGTGCTGCGTGACGGACGCATCGAGCAGGTCGGCTCGCCGCAAAC
>NZ_JBQCHR010000011.1:0-11429 GCF_051954495.1 Trinickia sp. | reverse complement strand
AAGCTCATGTCGCGGCTGCGGCGGCTGTTTGCGCGCGCGGGGCTCGAACGCGAAGAGGTCAACATCGTGCGCGGGATCGCCAAGCACATTCTGCTCAAGGCGCACGGCAGGGACGACTCGTCCTCGACCTAGACGGCGAGCGCGAGCGAACCGCCTCGCGCGGTGGAGCGCAATTCCCCTCATTCGCGCAGGGGCGATTGGACGGCTTCAGCACGATCGGCATGTTCCACATACAATCGAAGCCTCCGTCATAAGAAAATCGCCGCAGGTCATATAGGCGCCCATCGGCGCGTCTACCTCGCGGCGTTATTTCAGCGAGCCCCACCATGTTCCAGAGACTTCGCGAAGACATTGCCACGATCCGCCAGCGGGATCCCGCCGCTCGCAGTGCATGGGAAGTGCTCACGTGCTACCCGGGGTTTCACGCAATCGTCTTGCACCGCCTCGCGCATGCGTGCTGGCGTGCGCGCCGTCGCTGGCTCGGGCGCTTCATCTCGCAGGTCGCCCGGTTTCTGACCGGCATAGAGATCCATCCCGGCGCGACCATCGGGCGGCGCGTCTTCATCGATCATGGGATGGGCGTCGTGATCGGAGAAACCGCTGAAGTCGGCGACGACTGCACGATCTACCAAGGCGTGACGCTCGGCGGCACGCTGCTCACGCGAGGGGCCAAGCGCCACCCCACACTCGAGCGCGGCGTCATCGTCGGCGCCGGGGCGAAGGTGCTCGGCGGTTTTACGATCGGCGCCGATGCGAAGATCGGCTCGAACGCTGTCGTGGTGAAACCGGTGCCGGCGGGCGGCACGGCCGTAGGTAACCCGGCGCGCGTGATCATGGCGGCGGACGTCAAGCGCACGCCCGAGCGGGCCGGATTTTGCGCTTACGGCATCACGCCCAACGCCGAAGACCCGGTGTCGCTCGCGCTGCACGGCCTGATCGACCACGCGGCCAAGGAAAGCCAGCGCGTGGACGAAATCGTCGCCGCCCTCGAAAGCCTCGGTGCGAAGCTCGATGCGTTGCAGGGCGTGGACGGGGCGGCCGTGGACTTGCGGCGTCTATCGGCCGCGATTCAAGGCGCGGCCGTGGCCGATCTTGCGGTGGATCTCGAAGTTCGCGAGAGCGACGGCTAACCCCCACGGCCGCCCGTGAAGGCGCGGCGCGTCAATCCAGCGTCAGCGCGTGGATGCCTTCGGCGTCGATGCGCAAATAACCGCCGCGGCGCATGCCGTGGTCCAAGTCCCAATCGGGCAGCACCCAGCGCGTGCCGCCTCGCTCCTGATGGCGAGCGGGCTTGTGCGTATGCCCGTGGATCATCGTCGTCGTACGGCTTGCACGGAACAACGCCTCGACGCTTTCATGCGTGACGTCGTAAAGCGGCGAGGGCGGCCGGGTGCGGCCTTCCTCGCTCGACGCGCGCATGCGCTGCGCGAGCGCATTGCGCCATTTGAACGGCCAGGCAAGAAACATCAGCTGCAGCGCACGCCAGCGCGCGATGCGCCGGAAGGCTTGATATTTGCGATCGGCCGAGCACAGCGCGTCGCCGTGCGCGAGGACGATACGCGCGCCGAACGCCGTCATGACGAACGGATCGGGCAGCCAGATGGCGCCCGCGGCCCGCATGAACCGCTTGCCGAGTAAAAAGTCGCGGTTGCCGTGCATCACGTACAACGCGATACCGCGCTCGGACAGCGTATGCAATAGGGCCGCGATGCGCGCCGCGAAGGGATCGGCGTTCAGCATGTCGTCGCCGATCCAATATTCGAATAGATCGCCGAGCACGAAGACCGAATCGGCGCTGTCGGCCGTGACGCGGATGAAATGCTCGAAAGCATCGACCGTGCGTGGGATCGCTGTGCTCAGATGCAAATCGGAGATGAGCAAGAGCGGCCGCGGCGCATGGGGGCGCGTGCGGCCGTGCTCGTGCGGCACGCTGGCCTCGACGTTGCGAGGCCCCGTGTCTTGCCGCGCCGAGATGCCGGCATCTCGGATGACGCTCGTATTCAATCGACGACGACTGCTTTCTCGATGACGACATCGTCGAGGGGCACGTCCTGATGGAAACCCTTCGAACCCGTACGCACCTTCTTGATCTTCTCGACCACGTCCATCCCGTCGACGACGCGGCCGAACACCGCGTAGCCCCAGCCTTGCGGCGTGGGCGACGTGTGATTGAGGAAGTCGTTGTCGTTGACGTTGATGAAGAACTGAGCCGTTGCCGAGTGCGGATCGTTCGTCCGCGCCATGGCGACCGAACCTTTGACGTTCTTCAGGCCGTTGTTCGCCTCGTTGTCGATCGGCGCATCGGTCGGCTTTTGCTTCATGCCGGGCTCGAAGCCGCCGCCTTGAATCATGAAGCCGTCGATGACGCGGTGAAAGACGGTGTTGTCGTAGTGACCTTTCTTCACGTAGTTGACGAAGTTTTCGACCGACTTCGGAGCCTTGTCGGCGTCGAGTTCGAGCTTGATGACGCCGTGGTTCGTATGCAGTTCGATCATGATGAATTCCTTTCTAAAGTGCCAAGCCGGCGTGCGCGCGGCAGCCGGCGGGGAGAGCGTTATTGCGAAACGACGGTAGCCGACTGAATGACGACCGGCTGCTGCGGCACGTCGGCCATCGGCCCGCGCGTGGTGGTGGGCGTCGCCTCGATCTTCTTGACGACGTCCATGCCGGCAACGACTTTGCCGAAGACGGCATAGCCGTTGCCGTCGGGGTTCGGGTAGTCTAGGCCGGCGTTGTCGACGGTGTTGATGAAGAACTGGGCGGTGGCCGAGTTCGGGTCGCTCGTGCGCGCCATGGCGATCGTGCCCATGGCGTTCTTCAGCCCGGTACGGCTTTCGAGCGGAATCGGCGCGCGCGTCGGCTTTTCCGCGTAGCTCGCGGTGTAGCCGCCGCCTTGAATCATGAAGCCTTTGATCACGCGATGGAAGATCGTGCCGCTGTACTGGCCGGATTTCACGTATTCGAGGAAGTTCGCGACGGTCTTGGGGGCTTGGCTCGGATAGAGCTCGAGCTTGATGTCGCCGTCGGTTGTTTTGAGCAGCACTTGCGGGTGCGCGCCAGCGGGCGTCGTTTGCGCGAAAGCGGGAGCGTTCGCGATCAGAGCGGCGCTGCCGAGCGCCAACCAAAAGCTTTTCATGGGTGTCCTCAGCGTGGGAGAAATCGAATGGAGCCGTGCTCAGCGCGACGGCGCGATGTAAGGCTGGGCGGGGAAGAGACCGTTCGAGCCGCCGAATTCGACGCTCGGCGAATTGAGCGCCGGGGGCGTCGGCACGCTCGGTCGGACGGCCGTCTTGGCCGCGGGCGCCGCCGCGGCCGGCGAGACGATCTTGTCGATCGCCGCCACGCGCTGCGTGCTCGTCGCGCTCGCCTGGCCGAGCCCTTGCGCGCGCCGGTACGATTGCTGGGCGAGGCGCAGGTACAGGTCGCCCAGGTTCTCGTATGCGAGGCCGTAGCTCGGGTTGGCCTTCACGGCCGTTTCGAGCGCGGTGCGGGCATCCTCGTAGCGGCCATGCTTGGCATAGAGCGCGGCAAGGTTGTTGTAGGGCTCGGGCAGCTCGGGGTAAGTCTGCGTCAATTCCGTGAACTGACGGATGGCCTCGTCGTCGCGATTCAGGCGCGCGAGGACGGTGCCGCGCTTGAACTTCGCCTGCGCATCGCGCGGGTGCGAGGCGATGCGCGTGTCGAGTTCGGCGAGCGCGCCGCTCCAGTTCTGTGCGGCGATCGATGCGTCGATTTGCGGCGTGTCGTCCGCCACGGCCGGGGACGTTTGCGCATGCGCGCTCACGCTCGCGAACGCCGCGAGCGCAAGGCCGAAAACGGAGGCTGCGGCGAGGGCCGCGGTACGGTGCATGCGGCCGCTGGAAGGTTTCATAGGCTCAAGTCGGGGTGTTATACTCCGGCCCATTCTAACAAAACGTTTGCCGGTTTCCTCGAACGGCGAACGGCCCTCCGCCAGTCGTGGTCGCCTTTCGCGCCGCTCGCATCGAAGCATTCGTGGCGCAAAGGCATTCGCACCGCGCAAGCCGCTTGCGCTTCATCGCGAAATGCCGCGAAACGCGCGTCGCCCAGTGCGGATCGCTCCAGGCTCACGCATCTTCTCTATGGAATCACTGCGCATCTACAACACGCTCGCGCGTGACAAGCAAGATTTCGTGCCGCGCCGAGCAGGCGAGGTGCGGATGTACGTCTGCGGGATAACCGTCTACGACTACTGCCATATCGGCCACGCGCGTCTGTTCGTCGTATTCGACGTCGTGCAGCGCTGGCTGCGCGAGATCGGCTATCGCGTGACCTACGTGCGCAACATTACCGACGTCGACGACAAGATCATCCGGCGGGCCGTCGAGAACGGCGAAACCATCAAGGCCGTCACTGATCGCTACATCGCCGCGATGTACGAGGACGCCGATGCGCTCGGCGTCCAGCGTCCCGACATCGAGCCGCGCGCGACCGACTATATTCCCCAGATGCTCGGCATGATCGATACGCTCGTCGCGAACGGCTATGCGTATCAGGCGACGGACGGGGACGTGAATTACGCCGTGCGCAAGTTCGCACGCTACGGCGCGCTCTCCGGCAAATCGCTCGAGGACCTGCGCGCGGGCGAGCGGGTCGCGGCGAACGACGCCAAGCAAGATCCGCTCGATTTCGTTCTATGGAAGCATGCGAAGGCGGGCGAGCCCGCCGATTGCACGTGGGATTCGAATTACGGTCCGGGCCGCCCGGGCTGGCACATCGAATGTTCGGCGATGGGTTGCGCGTTGCTGGGCGAGCATTTCGATCTCCATGGCGGCGGTCAGGATCTGCAGTTTCCGCACCACGAGAACGAGATTGCGCAAAGCGAGGGCGCGACGGGCCAGACGTTCGTCAATTATTGGATGCACAACGGGTTCGTGCAGATCGACAACGAGAAGATGTCGAAGTCGCTCGGCAACTTCTTTACCATTCGCGAAGTGCTCGCGAAGTACGATCCGGAAGTCGTGCGGTTTTTCCTTGCGCGCGCGCACTATCGCTCGCCGCTCAATTACAGCGACGTCCATTTGGATGACGCGCGCGCCGCGCTGACGCGTCTGTACACGGCGCTCAAGGACGTAGCGCCGGACGCGGCCGCGCTCGATTGGAACGAAGCGCACGCGCGGCGTTTCCGGGAGGCGATGAACGACGACTTCAATACGCCCGTCGCCGTCTCCGTGCTGTTCGAACTCGCGACCGAGGTCAATCGCACGGGCGATGCCGCGCTGGCGCGTCAATTGCGCGCGCTGGCGGGCACTTTGGGCATATTGGGCCGCGAGCCGCGTTCGTTCTTGCAACAAGCGGCGGGCGCGTTGGACGCGCAAGGGCTCGATGCGGCCGCGATCGAAGCGAAGATCGCGCAGCGAGCCGCCGCCAAGCAAGCGAAAGACTACGCCGAGGCAGACCGGATTCGGGCTCAGTTGCTCGATGCCGGTGTTGCGCTTGAAGACAAACCGGGCGGGCTAACCGAATGGCGCCGCGTATGACGACCGTGCAACGCACGTCGCGCTGATCGACTCGCCAGGCAGGAGGCAAGATGGCAACGGCCAGAAAGGCGCCGGCGCGCGCTAGTCGCAAGGGCGACGTGCGCGCGACCGCAGCGGCGGCATCCGCTGAAAAGGACGACAAGGCGGCCGCTAAGCGCGCCGTCAACGCGAAGCGGCCGGCTTCGCCCCAATCCGCCGGTGCGCGCGCATCGGGCGGAGCGGGCGAATCGAAGGCTAAAGCGGCGCGTGCGACCAAGATGAACGGCGCCGCGGCGCCCGAATCGACCGACGACATTCAAGCGCTGGTCCGAGAGGGCGACGACGGCGAAATCGTGCGCAAGTCGCGCGCGGGCAAGCGCGCGGAAGCGGCGGTGCCCGTGCAGATCGGCGGCTTGGAGCCGGCGGTGACGCGCCCCGCTTATTGGGATCGCGCTTGCGCGGATCTCGTCAAGCGCGACCGCATCTTGAAGCGGCTTATCCCGAAGTTCGGCCCCGTGCATCTCGTCAACGGGTCGGATCCGTTCGTCACGTTGGCGCGCTCGGTAGTCGGGCAGCAGATTTCCGTGCAGGCCGCGCAGGCCGTATGGGAGCGCATCGAAGCGGCTTGCCCCAAGCTCGCTCCGCAGCAGTTCCGCAAACTGGGGCAGGAGAAGCTCGTCGCCTGCGGGCTGTCCAAGCGCAAATCCGACTATCTGCTCGATCTCGCGCAGCACTTCGTGTCGGGTGCGCTGCACGTCGATAAATGGATGTCGATGGACGACGAGGCGGTCATCGCCGAGCTCACCCAGATTCGCGGCATCGGTCGCTGGACGGCGGAGATGTTCCTGATTTTCAATTTGTCGCGCCCGGACGTTTTGCCGCTGGACGACCTGGGGCTCATTCGAGCCATCAGCGTCAACTACTTCAGCGGCGAGCCGGTCACGCGCAGCGAGGCGCGAGAAGTGGCGGCCAACTGGGAGCCATGGCGAACGGTGGCGACGTGGTATATGTGGCGCAGTCTCGACGGGGTGGTTGAGTAAAACTATTGATGGCGTTATATCGATAGTTTCGCTCGATTCTGGCGCAGGCACGGGCGGTTAGAATACGCGCTGCCGCAAGATTCTAGGAACGAACATATGAAAACGACCTTTCTGGATTTCGAACAGCCCATCGCGGAGCTTGAAGCGAAGATCGAAGAATTGCGCTTCGTGCAGGACGATTCGGCGGTCGATATTTCGGAAGAGATCGAGCGGTTGTCGAAAAAGAGCCAGCAGCTCACGAAGGATCTGTACGCGAACTTGTCGCCCTGGCAGGTTTCGCAAATCGCACGACATCCGCAGCGCCCGTACACGCTCGATTACGTCAACGAGCTGTTTACCGATTTTCATGAACTGCACGGCGACCGTGCGTACGCGGACGATTTGTCGATCGTCGGCGGTCTGGCCCGATTCAACGGCCATCCGTGCATGGTGATCGGCCAGCAAAAGGGCCGCGATACCAAGGAGCGCGCGGCGCGCAACTTCGGCATGCCGCGTCCCGAAGGCTATCGCAAGGCCGAGCGCTTGATGCGGCTCGCGGAGAAGTTCGGCCTGCCGATTTTCACGTTCATCGACACGCCGGGCGCCTATCCGGGCGTGGGCGCGGAGGAGCGTGGCCAGTCCGAGGCGATCGGACGCAATCTGTACGTCATGGCCGAACTCAAGACGCCGATCATCGCCACGGTCATCGGCGAGGGCGGCTCGGGCGGGGCGCTGGCCATCGCCGTGGCCGACAGCGTCTTGATGCTTCAATTCTCGACTTACTCGGTGATTTCCCCGGAAGGTTGCGCGTCCATTTTGTGGAAGAGCGCGGCGAAGGCCCCTGAGGCTGCCGAAGCGCTCGGCTTGACGGCGCATCGGCTCAAGGCGCTCGGCCTGATCGACAAGATCGTGAACGAGCCGCTCGGCGGCGCGCACCGCGACGTGAAGGGCATGGCTGCCTTGCTGCGTCGGGCGCTGGCCGACACGTTGCGCCAATTCCAAGGCATGAGCGTGCCGGACCTTCGGCAGCGCCGGTTCGAGAGGCTCATGGCCTACGGCAAGTTCAAGGAATCGCTTCCGGGCGCGTAAGCAGCCTGGAGGGGCAAACGCGGCCGAGGCCTAGCCGCCGTCCCGTTTGTCCCGCCCCGATCCCCACGCACTGACGTGAAAACTTCCGTCGATTCCGCCGCCGAGCGCATCGTTCTCGATGCGCTCGGCGGCGTGTTTTCCGGCCTCCCGCCCGACGCGGTCGTCGCCGTCGCCTATAGCGGCGGGCTCGACTCGACCGTGCTGCTCGATGCGGCCGTTCGCGTGGCGGGCGCCGAGCGTTGCGTCGCGCTGCACGTCCATCATGGGTTGAGCCCTAACGCCGATCGCTGGCTCGCGCATTGCGAAGCGACGGCGCGCGCGCTCGGTGTGCGGTTCGACGCGGAGCAGGTGCGCATTAGGCGGGAGAACGGCGAAAGCATCGAAGCCGCCGCGCGCGACGCGCGCTACCGGGCGCTCGACGCCATGTGCGCCCGGCAAGGCGCCGCGGCGCTGTGGCTCGCGCACCATGCCGACGACCAAGCCGAGACCGTGCTGCTGCAATTGCTGCGCGGCGCGGGCGTGGCCGGGCTTGCCGCGATGGCGCCGCAGCGTATCGACGAACCGTCCGCGGCGCCGCGCGTGCGGCCGTTCCTTCATTTGCTGCGCGCTCAGCTCGAGCGTTACGCGCACTTGCGCGGGTTGCGCTGGATCGAAGACGAATCGAACGCCGATACGCGCTACGCGCGCAATGCGCTGCGACACGAGGTGTTGCCGACGCTGGCGACGCGTTTCCCCGGATTTCGCGACGCGTTGTCGAGGACTGCTCGGCATGCGGCCACGGCGCAGCGCCTGCTCGACGATCTGGCGCGGATCGACATGCGCGCGATCGGGCGGGACGAGGGCGCCGCGCTGTCGCGCAAGTCGCTGACGGCGCTCGACGATGCGCGTGCGACGAATCTCTTGCGTGTCTGGATCCGCACCGTGGCGTTGCCGACGCCGTCGGCGGCGCGTTTGGGCGACATGTTGCGGCAATTGCGCGAGGCGCGCGACGGGCATGCCTTAAGCGTCATGCACGGCGGCGCTCGCTTGCGACTCTATCGAGACAAGATCTACTGGGAGAAGGGGGCGTTGGAGCTGCCTTCTTCGACCGGACGACGCGCGGCGCCGCGGGGACGCGCCTTGCAGCCCAGCACCGGGCAGCGGCCGGCGGGCGACGATCCATACGGCGATGAATTGCTCGGCGCGCGCGATGCGAAGCGGACCGAGCACCTGGCATGGCGCGGCCAGCAGGTGTGGCATCTGCCTCAATGGCGCGGGTCGCTGGTTTTCGTACCCACGACAGACGACGATATCGGCCCCGACACCGTCCCCGCGGCGCTGCTCGCCAGCGCGCCGCTTTCCGCGCGGGCGCGCACCGGCGGCGAGCGCATGCAGCGTGCGGCAGCCGGTCCGGCGCGGACTTTGAAGAACCTGTTTCAGGAGATCGGCGTGCCGGCCTGGGAGCGCGACGTGCCGCTCATCTACATCGGCGACACGCTGCTTTTCGTACCGCTCGTCGGCCTGAACAGCGCGGCGCTCAGCGATTTGCCGGCGTCGCGCCGACACGGCGAGCGCAGGCGGCTCGAATGGCGCCTGGACTTGCTGATCGCCTAGCGGCCGAAGGTTTCGCGATATTGGGCGCCGACGGCGGTGCGACTTGCGTTTCCTCGCGTCGCGCCCGATTGACACCAGTGGTTCCTTAGGCTTGTCTTTTCGCCCCCGATCAAGTACGCTCGAAGGCTCGCCCGATCCGCTTTCGCAGCCGTTTGCGCGCTTTTTGCGCATCCGTGGCCTATTCACGCGCTACCCGCGCCGGCGATAGGCAATCGCAGCAGGCGCTTCGCATCCGGGCAAATCCGCACATGCTGCACCCACGCTTTCGCAGCCATCTTTCGTCGTCGTAGCGCTCACGAGGCCGCGAGACCGAACGGCAGTCTTGCGGCGCTGCTCCGGACGCATCGGCGCGGTTTCTCTTCCAGTTCAGAACGACAATGGCACTCATCGTACACAAATACGGCGGTACTTCGATGGGCTCGGTCGAGCGCATCAAGAACGTCGCCAAGCGCATCGCGAAATGGCACAAGGCCGGGCACAAGATGGTCGTCGTGCCTTCGGCGATGTCGGGCGAAACCAATCGCTTGCTCGGTCTCGCGAAAGAGATTTCGAGCCAGCCGAGCCCGCGCGAGCTCGACGTCATTGCGTCCACGGGCGAGCAAGTCAGCGTGGGCCTCTTGTCGATCGCGCTGCAGGATATCGGCGTGGAGGCCGTGAGCTATGCCGGCTGGCAAGTGCCGATCAAGACCGACAGCGCGTACACGAAAGCGCGTATCAGCGAAATCGACAACGAGCGCGTCATGCGCGATCTCGATGCCGGCAAAGTGGTCGTCATTACGGGTTTTCAGGGCGTGGATCCCGAAGGCCATATCACGACCCTCGGCCGCGGCGGTTCGGACACGTCGGCGGTGGCAGTCGCGGCGGCGCTCGAAGCGGACGAATGCCTGATCTTCACCGATGTGGACGGCGTGTACACGACCGACCCGCGCGTGGTCGAGGAAGCGCGCCGGCTCGATCGCGTCACCTTCGAGGAAATGCTTGAAATGGCGAGCCTCGGTTCGAAGGTGCTGCAGATTCGATCAGTGGAATTCGCGGGCAAATATCGCGTGAAGACGCGTGTGCTGTCGAGCCTGACCGACCCGATGATTCCGCTCGAGGATGAAATGAAATCGGGCACGCTGATCACTTTTGAAGAAGACGAGACCATGGAAAAAGCAGTCATCTCCGGCATCGCGTTTCAACGCGACGAAGCGCGTATTCACGTGCGCGGCGTGCCCGACAAGCCCGGCATCGCCTACCAGATCCTCGGCCCGGTGGCCGATGCGAACATCGACGTCGACATGATCATTCAGAATCAGAGCGTGCACGGCAAGACCGATTTCACGTTCACGGTCGGTCGCGGCGACTATCAGCGCGCGATGGACATTCTGGTCAATCACGTGAAAGGCCACGTGAATGCCGAGGAAATCGTCGGCGATCCGCGCGTGTCGAAGGTGTCGGTCGTCGGTGTCGGCATGCGCTCGCACGTGGGTATTGCGAGCAAGATGTTCCGGACGCTGTCGGAAGAGGGCATCAACATCCAGATGATCTCGACCTCCGAAATCAAGATCTCGGTGCTGATCGACGAGAAGTACATGGAATTGGCCGTGCGCGCGTTGCACAAGGCGTTCGAGCTCGATCAAGCTTAAGAGCGGCGCTACCGTTGGCCCGTCGCGGCGGGTGGTGGGCGATGCGGTAAAAAAATTGCGCCGCATGATTTGACCTACGTAACCGTTCCCGTTATTATCTTGGTCTCGTTGCGCTGCCTCCCGGTGCAACGAAAAGTTTGGGAGACGTGGCCGAGAGGTCGAAGGCACTCCCCTGCTAAGGGAGCATCTGGGCCAAAACCTGGATCGAGGGTTCGAATCCCTCCGTCTCCGCCAGTGATGGCGGCGAAACCCCGTAAGTTCTCGGACTTACGGGGTTTTTGTTTTCTGGCGACTCGCAAAGCGACTATCAAAACGATCGGCGCTTCCACTGGCCTTCCCCACTCAAATCCGGCCGACCTCCATCGGTTCCAAAAGCAAGGATACCTCAGACGCCGGGGTGATCAGCGGCACTTGCCAGCCGGAACTGCTCTGCGCCGGTCAGGCTTCGTCGCGAACGCTTTCGGCTTACCGGCAAACGATCCGGCTTGGTTCGCGAGGCAAGGGGCACCATGCTTGGTGAGTCTGGCGCCGGAAATATTTAGAATGACGATTGCCGGCGCTTGCTAGGTCGTTGGGTGGCACAGCTTGCGTGGGCAAGCCCATCTGTCGACATGATGCAGTTG
>NZ_JBQCHR010000010.1:0-101225 GCF_051954495.1 Trinickia sp. | reverse complement strand
CAGCGGGTCGGCGGGTTCGGACCCCCCGGTCAATGCTTTTTTATGGTGGCTGCCCCCCCCCCCCCCGACGCGGGCGTCGGCCGGGACGACCGCCCCAAGCGACAGTTCGACGAAATCGCCCGGCACGAGCCCGGCCGCGGGCATCTTTTTCCAGTGTCCGCCGCGCTTGACGCGGGCTTGCGGTTCAAGCCGCTGCGTCAAGGCCGAAAGCGCTGACGCCGCGCGCTTTTCCTGGACGAGACTGAGCGCGACATTGAAAGCGAGCAGCGCAGCGATCACCGCCGCCTCCAACTGGGCGCCGGCGAGCAATTGGAGAACGACCGCCGCTTCGAGCAGCCAAGGAATCGGCGCCCAAAACTTGCTTGCCACGACACGCCAATAGGGCGGCGACGTTTCGTCGACGGCGTTCGGCCCATAGTGTGTCAACCTCTCTGCTGCTTGCTCGTCGGTCAGGCCTTCATCCTGGTTCTCGGACGCATCGACACGGTCGGCGGCGCGTGGTGCGCGGGCTTGGGCGGTCCCGTTCATAGGCGGTGGATGGCGCAATCTGTTATCAATACGGGCTGGGCAGGAATAGACGCTGGCGCGTTGCAGCACGCCGGGCGGCGACTAAAGGATGGAAAGCTGCACCCGGGTCCATTTGACCCTCGCCGCAAGCGCGGCGGTTGATGTGTGTCAAGCTAGCCGCTTGATCGACCGAACACGACGTTTAGAATTTAAAAGAGGCTTTCGCCATGACCGATGCGCCGAACTTCTTCAACCTCTATCGCCACAACTTCGTGCGCATTGCCGTCGCGGTGCCGCGTACCCATGTGGCCGACCCCGCTTCGAACGCCAAAGAGACCATCGCGCTCATGCGAGAGACCGATGCGCGGCATGCAGTGGTGACGCTCTTCCCGGAACTCGGGCTTTCCGCCTATACGTGCGACGATCTTTTCCATCAGCGCGCGTTGTTGGACGCCTGCCTCGCCGCACTCAACGATGTGCTGCTCGCATCGCGCGACCTCGAATCGGTCGCGATCGTCGGTGTGCCGCTCGACATCGGCGGCCAGCTCTTCAACTGTGCGGCCGTGCTGCACCGTGGGCGGATACTCGGCATCGTTCCCAAGACCTACTTGCCGAACTACCGAGAGTTTTATGAGCCGAGGCAATTCGCCCCCGGCAACCGGCTGACGCGCGACCGAATGTCGCTGCTCGGCCAAGCCGACGTTCCCTGCGGCAGCGCTTTGCTGTTTCGCTTCGAGCGCCAGCCGCTACTGACGTTTCACGTAGAGATCTGCGAGGACTTATGGGTGCCCGTGCCGCCGTCGTCGTACGCGGCCTTGGCCGGCGCGACCGTCTTGCTCAATCTATCGGCATCCAACGTGACCGTAGGCAAGGCCGATTTCCGTCGCGATCTCGTGGGGGGACAGTCGGCCCGTTGCCTAGCGGCCTATGCATATAGCGCGGCGGGCTACGGCGAATCCACCACTGACCTCGCCTGGGACGGTCACGGTCTGATCTATGAAAACGGCAATGCCTTGGTTGAAACGCGCCGTTTTCTCGATACGCCGCAATACGCGGTGGCCGACATCGACCTGGACCGCTTGCACAGCGAGCGCATGCGGCAGACGACGTTCGGCGATACGGCGCATGCGCATCGCGATACCGTCGCGCGCTTTCGCACCGTAGCCGTGCCCACCATCTTGCCTCGCACGATGCGCCTTCCGCTCGAGCGCACGTACGAGCGTTTCCCTTACGTGCCCGCCAACCCCGCCCGGCGCGACGAGCGTTGCAAAGAGATCTACGACATCCAAGTACAGGGGCTCGTCACGCGCATGCGAGCCGCACGCGTGTCTCGGCTCGTGATCGGCGTGTCGGGCGGGCTCGATTCGACACTCGCGCTGCTCGTCTGCATGCGCGCCGTAGAGGCGCTCCAACTGCCGAGCACCGCAGTCATCGGCTGCATCATGCCGGGCTTCGGCACGAGCGAACGCACGCTCGATCAAGCGAGACGGCTCGTGTCCTCGCTCGGTTGCGAAGCGCGGGAAATCGACATCCGCCCAAGCTGCCTGCGCATGCTCGAGGACATCGGCCACGCCTACGCGAACGGCGAACCGGTGCACGACATCACGTTCGAAAACGTCCAGGCCGGCGAGCGCACGAGCCACTTGTTCAGAATGGCGAATCAATACGGGGCGCTCGTGGTCGGCACGGGCGACCTCAGCGAACTCGCGCTGGGCTGGTGCACGTATGGCGTGGGCGATCACATGTCGCACTACGGCGTCAACGCGAGCGTGCCGAAAACGCTCATCCAGTACCTGATCCGCCGCAGCGCGCAGTGGGGCACGCTGAGCGCGGCCGCTAGCGCGGTATTGCTCGACGTGCTCGATACCGAGATCAGCCCCGAATTGATTCCGGCCGACGAAGCCGGACAAGTCCAGCGTACCGAGGACAAAGTCGGCCCGTACGAGCTGCAGGACTTCAATCTCTACTATCTGCTGCGTTTCGGCTATCGGCCGTCGAAGGTCGCGTTCCTCGCCTGGTCCGCCTGGCATGACGCCACGCTAGGTTCGTGGCCCGATCTGCCCGACGAGAAGCGGCATAGCTACGAGATCGGCGAGATCAAGCATTGGCTCGGCATTTTCCTGCAGCGGTTCTTCGGCGGGCAACAATTCAAGCGCAGCTGTTTGCCCAACGCGCCGAAGGTCGGCTCGGGCGGATCGGTCTCGCCACGCGGCGATTACCGGGCGCCCAGCGATTCGACGGCCGATGCCTGGCTGGCCGAACTCGATCTCATTCCGGACGCGGATGAGAGCGAGCCCGGCGCTTGACGGGCCGCGAGCGGCGCGCCGCCCGTCACGACCTCGCATCGGCGACAAGCGCCGCGGGCCTACGGCTTGACGAGATGCCATACCCCGCGGAAGCCATCGCCGTTCTTTTCGCCGGGCTTTTTGTCCCCGGAATAGCGGTAGAGCGGATGACCTTCGTAGGTCCATTGCCGTTTGCCGTCGGCGGCATCGACGAAGCCCCACTGCCCGCTGGCTTTGTCATAGGAATCGGCCGTCGCGGCGGGCCACAGCGTAGCGCACCCGCCCGTGCAGGCGCTCTTGGCCCCGGCGGTATCGCGATCGAAGGTGTACAGCGTCATGCCCTCGTCGTCGACGACCACGCCGTTCGCCACTTTCGGCGCTTCGGCCAAGGCGGCTGTCGATACCGCGCATGCGACGAGGCATAGCAAGAGCTTGCTCATAAAAGTCTCCCCTTTCAAGTCAGAGCGTATGTTCCGGACGCCTTCGCGCGAACACCAGCGCGCGAAGGCTAGGAGTAGAACGATTCGGACGGGCGGTTGATTCCAGGGAGAAAAAAAAATTGTGCTTTCCCGACGGCGGGCCGCACGAAAACGCATGCCGCGCGTGGCGAGCGCATCGCCCAGGGTGGCGCGCATGATCGGCGGTCAGCCTTTCAAGCTTCACCGAGGCTGAGTACAATCCGCTTCCCATCGACGTATTGCCCGCACGTCACCGACACCAAGTAGGAGCCTCGATGTTGAAATTCGCCGCTGGACCCGTCGTCCAACGCCTGGCGATTTACGCCGCTTTAGCCTGCGGTGCGCTGGCCTCCGGCGCCGCGAGCGCCGCCGACGCGCCCGACGCCGCGCCGCCACCGCCCGATCCTCAAGGCGTAAAAACCCAACCGTCCGATGAATCGAACGGCATCGCCACGCGCCAGAACCTGCTCGGCGATATCGGCGGCCTGCGCCCTTGGCTCGACCGATACGGCGCGACGTTCGCAATGACCGAGACGAGCGAATATCTCGCCAACCTGCGTGGCGGCCTAGCGCGCGGCGGCGCGTACGACGGCTTGACGACGATGACGCTCAGCATCGATACGCAGAAAGCGTTGGGCATACCCGGGGGCACGTTCAATGTCAGCGGCTTGCAAATTCATGGCCGCAACTTGAGCCAATACAACCTTGGCACGCTCAACACGGCGAGCGGAATCGAAGCCGACGACACCACGCGCTTGTGGGAGCTCTGGTACCAGCAGTCGTTGTTCAACGGCCGCGTCGACGTCAAGGTCGGGCAGCAAAGCCTCGACCAGGAATTCATGGTCAGCTCGTATGCGAACACGTTCGTCAACACCATGTTCGGCTGGGCGGGCGTGCCCTCTTACGATCTGCCCTCGGGCGGCCCTGCGTATCCGTTGTCGGCGCTCGGCGTGCGAGCACGTGCGCAACTCTCGCCGTCGCTCACGGCGCTGGTAGGCGTGTTCGACGGCAATCCGGCGCCTGGCGCGGGCGATCCGCAGCGGCTGAACGGCAGCGGCACGAATTTCAATCTGCACAACGGCGCACTGTACATCGGCGAGCTTCAATACGCCGTCAATCCGCCGCAGGAAGGCGGGAGCGGTCCCGCCGCCGGAAAACCGAGCGGCCTGCCCGGCACGTACAAGATCGGCCTTTGGTACAACAACGAGCGCTTTGCCGACCCACGCTTCGACAATACGGGCCAATCCTTGGCCAGCCCTTCCTCGACCGGCAGCGCGGCTCAGCACCGGGGCGACTACAGCTTCTACGCCGTCGCCGATCAAATGGTCTGGCGCCCGAACGCTGACGAGCCGCGCAGCATCGGCGTTTTCGCGCGCATCATGGGCGCGCCCGGGGATCGCAATCTAATCAGCTTGAGCGCGAACGTAGGGGTCGTCATGAAGGCCCCGTTCAAGGGGCGCGACAACGACAGCGTCGGCCTGGGCCTCGCGTACGTGAAAGTGGGCAGCCACGCGCGCGGGCTCGACGCCGACAACGGCAACGCCGTACGCGGCAGCGAGACCGCTGTCGAGGCAACGTATCAGTACCAGGTCACGCCGTGGTGGCTCGTACAGGGCGACGCCCAATACACGTTCAACGCCGGCGCGGGACAAAACCCCAACGCGCCCGCGCAAGCGCTGCGCAACACGTTCGTCGTCGGCGTCCGCACGACTGTCACGTTCTGAAGATAGAGGCGTTCGGGATCCGGTTTTTTGTAACCGGATGCCGATTCGACATGGCCGAAGGGCCGTTTCGGGACTTTAACTCGGCTAGGCGATCGACAACGAGCGCATGGCCGTTTCGCGTGCGGGAGCGTCCTTCGATACGCGAGCGGGGGCGGGCACGACGTCCCTGAGCGAGCGGTGGATGTACCACCACGGTCCCGTGCCCTTGGCCGGTAGGTCGTCGAGCAGCACGGCGCGCTTGCGCAAGATGCGATATTGGTCGTCCGCGGCCGCCAGGTACCGCGCGGCGTTGATCAATCCGACATAGTTGGCATCGCCGTACTGCAAGTGCGGCTCCAGCTCGCCGGAAGGCGCGGCGCGTCCGTCGTGCCTAACCTTGAGTTCGTTCGTGTAGGTCAGCCACCACGTACAGGCTTCCATTTTCGTCGGCCTGCGTTCAGCCATGACCGACCGATTGTCGAGATGGCTCACCGACAACATGCGCGAGTTGCCTTTATCGTCGACCATTTGCAGCCGCACGCGGTCGGCGAACGAGATGGGGTCGCCCCATTTTCGTTTCGATCCCACGACAGGCAGAATTCGCCACTGATAGTCGCCGGCCGGATGTTTGTCCGCTTCGGATACTTCGGTCGACAGCAGTAACGGGTTTCGGCGCCCCTCGGATCGCCGCACGATACCTAAAAATAACGGCTCGCTGCTTTCACAGCTCTCCATGACGATTGCATCACCATAACGCACGACATTGCCGTTCATGTTTTCGCCCCCCCGGGTTTTGGATGAGTCAACGTGCCGCAACTTCGAGATTGCGCGGTGATATCCGCCGGACTTACAGCGAAAGGCGGAATCGACGTCTTCAGGACGCGCTCACCCCTCGGCATATGCACCGACAACCGGCAAAACATACAGAAACGATCACGTCGCGAAGTGCTCTATTTCGGCCTTTCGCGGTGCAGCAATTGGTACGGCAGTGCCATTGAACGAGAAACGACGGGGCGCGGCAGCCTCGGGTCGAGCCGATGCAGCGCGGCCTGCCGCTCCATCGCCCGCCCGCGCGCACTTGCGCGATAGCCGGGTGGATTCGAGTCGCAAAACATGTCTGGTCCCCTCCCAGTCGCTACGGCAGTTATCGGGCCGGACGGCTAGCGGTTATGTGTCAATTCCGCGGAACGTTTTAGAATGAAGAGCTGAAGACGAATCTAGTGATTAACAGATTGCATGTCAAGAAACCGGAGAAAATTTAAGAGTCTGAGATATTAAGGGAAAACGATTTAATTTCCACATTCTCCGAATCCGCCCCCTTTGTACTGAAGATACGAGACGGATCGCCGACTGCCGCGTGACCCTTGAACCACGGAATGTCGCAGACCCGTCGATCATGCCGAGTCGACTTTGTGACAATTGTTATGTTTTGATGTTGATCGATTGACGATTAATTAGAACACCTAAGCTTTTTTTAGCCCAACCAGTAATCGGGTATAGCATTCAGCTCAGTTTCGTATTGAAACCGTGCTGCGCCGCACGATAATGCAGCGTGAAGTAAGATCGTCCCTCTTAGGCGGTCGGGGCAACATCCGCGGCCGCGATCAGGCGCCTTGCCGGTGGCGGCGCGCTACGTTTTCGCCAATAATGGCCGCATTGCGATCGCAGGACGAGGGCGGCCATGGACTCCCAACCCGAAGCCATTCGTACCATCGCGGTGGTCGGCCATGCCGGTTGCGGCAAGACCTCGCTGATCGAAGCGCTGCTGTCGCGCAGCGGCGCCATCCACGCCGCGGGCAGCGTCGAGCGCGGTACCACGGTGTGCGATTTCGACACCCTGGAGCGAAAGTACCGTCACTCGTTGACGTCCAAGATCGCCCACCTCGATTATCGCGACACGCGCGTGTATCTGGTCGACACGCCGGGCTACCCCGACTTCTGCGGCCTGTCGATGAGCGCCCTGCCCGCCGTCGAAACCGTCGCGATCGTCGTCAACGCCCGGACCGGCATCGAAATGACCACACGCCGGATGATGGCCTGGGCAAGAGCGCGCAAGCTTTGCACAATCATCGTCGTGAACGGCATCGACGGCGAAAAGGTCGATCTTCCGGCGCTCGTCGAGCATATTCGGGAAACGTTCGGCACGATCTGCCTGCCGATCAACCTGCCCTCGCAGCAGGCACAAAACGTCGTCGATTGCTTTTTTACACCGTCCGGCGAAGCCGATTTTTCAAGCGTTCAATCCGCGCACGACGCGCTCGTCGATCAGGTCATCGAACTCGACGCGCAATTAATGGAGCTCTACCTCGAACAAGGCGAGGCGATTGCGCCCGAGCAATTGCATGCGCCGTTCGAGCAGGCGCTGCGCGAGGGGCATCTGGTGCCGATCTGCTTCACCTCCGCCGCGACCGGCGCCGGCATCGCCGAGCTGCTCGACGTGTTCGTGCGCCTGCTGCCGAACCCGCGTGAAGGCAACCCGCCTTTGTTCTACCGGGATGTCGACGGCCGACGCGAAACGGTGGAGGCGCAGCCCGATGCCGACAAGCATGTGCTTGCGCACGTCTTCAAGATCGTCATCGATCCCTATATCGGAAAAATGGCTGTATTTCGGGTGCATCAAGGCACCGTGCGCCGGGACAGCCAACTCTATATCGGCAGTGCGCGCCAGCCCTTTCGCGTGTCGCACCTGATGGTGCTGCAAGGCAAGGATCACGTCGACGTGACGCAAGCCGGGCCGGGGAATATCTGCGCGACCGCGAAAGTCGACGAGATCGACTATGACGACGTGCTGCACGATGCGCCCGAGGACGGCGACATCCACCTCGCGCCGCTGGAATTCCCCAATCCGATCTATGCGCTCGCGATCGAACCGGAACGACGCGGCAACGAGCAGCGCCTTTGGGAAATCCTGCAGAAGCTGGCGGCCGAGGACCCATGCCTGAGAATCGAGCATCCCGAGGGCACGAACGAAACCGTCGTGCGCGGGCTAGGCGAACTCCATCTTCGGCATATGCTCGAGCGGCTCACCGAGCAGTACAAGCTGGCCGTCGTCACGCGGCCGCCGAAGATCGCTTATCGGGAAACCATCGGCGCGCCGGCGGAGGGGCATTACCGGCACAAGAAGCAAACAGGCGGCGCGGGCCAATTCGGTGAAGTCATGCTGCGTGTCGAACCGCTGCCGCGGGGCGCGGGCTACGAATTCGTCGATGCGGTCAAGGGCGGCGCCATCCCGGGGCAATTCATGCCGGCGGTCGAAAAAGGCATCCTTCAGGTCATGGAGAGCGGCCCGCTCGCCAGCGTCCCGATGCAAGACGTACGCGTAACGGTGCACGACGGCAAGCACCATACCGTCGATTCGAAGGAAGTCGCCTTCGTCGTCGCGGGCCGCAAGGCCTTCATCGATGCGGTCCTCAAGGCTCAGCCGATCTTGCTCGAACCGATCGTCAATCTGGAAGTGACGGCGCCCGAAACGGCGATGGGCGACATCATCGGCGACCTGTCCGCACGGCGCGCGCAGGTCCAAGGCTCGCGCACGCTGAACGGTCACATGGTGGTCGTCACGGCCAAGGCGCCGTTGTCGGAGTTGAGCGAGTACCAGTCGCGGCTGAACGCCATGGCCGGCGGCGACGGCAATTACAGCATCGAGCTCAGCCACTACGATCCCGTTCCGCCCAACCAGCAGGATAAATTGGCGGCGCTGTACCGGCGGCACGAGGAAGGCGCCGAACGGTAGGAAAAGATTGCCCCTTGCGACGCAAAGCGATTTGTTCTTGCGACGCAAGACTGTTTGTCCTCGTCGGGTCTTCGAGGCGCAAGCGAGTGCGCCTACAGTCTGCGCCATCGGATCTTCGATTCGGTCGGCAACGCAGCCGAAAACCATTCAATTTCGAGGCACAGCATGAGCACATCCAAAGTCGTCATCGTCACGGGCGCTTCTCAAGGCATCGGCGCGGAAACCGTGAAAGCATTTCGCGCAAGGGGGCACCGCGTCGTCGCGAATGCGCGGTCGATCGCGCCGTCGGACGATCGAGATCTCGCAACCGTCGCCGGCGACATCGGCGATCCGGAAACGGCCACACGAATCGTCGAAACCGCATTGAGCCGCTTCGGCCGCATCGACACGCTCGTGAACAACGCAGGGATCTTCATGGCCAAGCCGTTCACGCGCTATAGCGCCGAGGATTACGCCGCCGTCAATCGCGTCAACCTCGACGGGTTCTTCCACATCACGCAGCAAGCGATCGCCCGGATGGAAGCGCAAGGCAGCGGGCACATCGTCACGATTACGACGACGCTCGTCGATCAAGCGAACAGCCAGGTGCCATCGGTGCTCGCATCGCTCACGAAAGGCGGCCTGAACGCGGCCACGAAATCGCTTGCCATCGAATACGCCAAGACCGGCATTCGCGTGAATGCGGTATCGCCCGGGATCATCAAATCGCCCATGCATGCGCCGGAAACGCACGCGAGCCTTGCCGCGTTCCACCCGCTTGGACGCATGGGCGAGATGAGCGACATCGTCGACGCCATCCTCTATCTCGACGGCGCGCCATTCGTGACCGGCGAAATTCTGCATGTCGACGGCGGGCAGAGCGCCGGTCATTGAATGGGGAATTCGAGCATGAGGGCGGCTCGCCTGCGCCCTCCCCGCTCGTTCGCTCCAAGCGATTCGATGCAAACCCAATGAAACGATAAGGAGCACGTCATGCCCATCGTCACCATTCAAGTCACGCGCGAAGGGACGCACCCAGGCGCCGACGCCGTCACGGCCGAGGAAAAGGCCCAGCTCATCGAAGGCGCAAGCCGGTTGCTGCTCGATGTCCTCGGCAAGCCGCTCGACGCAACGTTCGTCGTCATCGAGGAAGTGCCGCTCGAAAACTGGGGCTGGGGCGGCATGCCCGTCGACGCCTACCGCAAGCAACGCGCGGCGAAAGCGACCTGAGGCGCCGGCTACGCACGCAGCTTTTCGACGAGGAAATCGACGAAGCTGCGCACGCGCGAGGACAAATGCCGGCTGTGCGGATACAGCAGCACGAATGGGCGCGTGCAGCCGCCGTACTCGGCCAGCGTTTCGCGCAACGTGCCGTCGGCCAAGTCTTGCTCCACCAGGAAGCGGTAGGTCTGGAACAGGCCCGCCCCATGACGGGCCAGGGTGAGGCCGGCCAGGAAATCGCCCGACGTGGCGTAGGGGCCGCCCGTGGCGATCTCGATCGTGTCGTTCCCCTGCTTGAAGTGCCAGGGAATGTGGCGGCCGTTGCTCGGCAGCTCGAACTGGATGCAGTCGTGATGCGCAAGATCGTCGAGTGTGTCGAGTCGGCCGGCCCGGCTCAGATACTCCGGCGCACCCACGACGACGATCTCGGCGTCTTCGAGCTTTCTGGCAATGAGATTGGACTCGCGCGGCGCGCGGCCTCGGATCGCCAAGTCGAATCCCTCTTCGGCGAAGTCGATGTTGCGGTTGCTCAGGTGGGCTTCGATCTTGACCTGCGGGTAGCGCGCCCGGAATGCGGCGAGCAGCGGCAGCACGCGATAGTGGCCATAGGGCGTGGGCATGCTGATCCGCAGTACGCCGGCCGGTGTGGTCTGCTGGCCCGTCGCCTCGCGCTCCGCCTCGGCCAGCTGCGTCAGGGCTTGCCTGCACTGCTCGAAGTACCGCTGGCCCGCATCGGTCAGGCGGATCTGACGCGTCGTTCTGACGAACAGGCGCACGCCGAGCCGCTCTTCCAGCCGAGCCACGGAACGGCTCACGGCAGCCGGGTTCACGCCCGCCGCCGTCGCGGCCACCGTGAAGCTTTCCGCTTCGGCCGCGAGGCAAAACAATTCGATGCTGCCGAGTTGAAGGTCTTCGAATTGACGCTGCATGATGCTCGTATTCCCCTGAAATGGCTTGGCCAGCGGGCGTCGCCGCGCTTTTTCCCGCCCAATGCGACGACATATTAGCGCCGCCCGCCGCATGCATCCGTTCGCACCTTTCGTCCGTATCTAGCGCACGAGCCACCTACCTCGAAGGAATCGAATCATGCGCACATCGACACGACGTCTCGGCATCTTCGTCGGCCTGCTCCTCGTTGCGGGCGCGGCCGTCCAAGCAGTCGACGGCGCGGATACGGCCCGCAGCCCCGCCGTCATCGGCCGGAACGCGCCTGAGTTCGCCGGCATCGATCACTGGCTGAACGGCCCGCCGCTCACGATGCAAGCCTTGCGCGGCAAGGTCGTGCTGGTCGATTTTTGGACTTACGGGTGTATTAACTGCTTCCATACGCTGCCGCACGTCGAAGCTTGGGACAAGCAGTACGGCGAAAAGGGGTTGACCGTGATCGGCGTTCATACACCCGAGTTTCCGAGTGAGCGCGTCACGGATAACGTAAAGGATGCGATCCAGCGGTACGGCATTCGCTTTCCCGTGGCGCAGGACAACCAATATGCAACGTGGAATGCCTATGGCAATCAGTATTGGCCGGCGTTTTATCTAGTCGACAAGAAAGGCCGCATCGTCTATACGCACGTGGGCGAAGGCGACTATGACGAAACCCAAGCGTGGATAGAAAAACTGCTGGCGGAAAAGGACTAGTGCCGAACTAACGTCGAAACACGCTTCGCCTGCGCCAAATAGCGCGCAGCAGCAAAGCCACGCCCCACCACATGAGCGTGGAAATGGCGGCCGGGACCGTGATCAAGCCGGCCCAGCCCGCTATGCTCATCGTCGCCAGTACGTCGCCGAAATCGCGCCCGTGGATGATGCAAGGGTAAATCGCGGCTTCATCGAGGCGGCATCCGTATGCGTCGGCGACCGCCCCGGCAATGGACACGGAAATGAAAGGAGAGCAACCGATCAGGAGAATAACCAATAGAATCGTCAAGCGGCGCTTACGTGGCGTCATGGCTGGGTGCGGCAATCAATGCCTCATGAGTGCTACCGTTGAAAGTGCCCCGGCAAGGCGCTCGGCTCGTTTAACCCTGGCGCCCCGGCGGCTGGCTGGCCTTGTCGCATCCGTGCGCCCCGATCTATCCTCGGGAAAGCCGCGCCCAGCGCCCGAAAAACAAAATTCTAGCGCTCGGCATGCATCCGATGGAATAAATCGTCGAGCCCTCCCGTTATGCATGACGAAAGCGTTCCGCTCATGCCGCGCGGCAGGGCGGCCGTACAGTGCGGCGCCCGCCAAGGTTTCCCGGCGGCCCGTCGCTGTATTCATCCGTCCATCAGGAGGAATCGAAGATGAATCCGTACAGAGTGCTCTCCACCTTATTCGTGACGCTGGCATTGGCGCTGGCCTCGCTATCGGTGTCGGCATGCTCCTCGCCCGGCGATACCGCGAACTCGTCCAGCTCCGGCGGCAGTGGCGGCAGCGGTGGATATTGACGTGCATCGATAGCCTGGCGACGACCGTGTGACGTTCGAAGCCGATGTGATCGCGGGGCTGGCCCCGCTGCGCCGCTACGCGAGGGCGCTGACGGGCGACCCCGCTTGGGCCGACGATCTTGTACAGGATACGGCGGAGCGCGCGCTCGCGCGTGCAAGCGCCTTTCGCGAAGGGACCAATCTTCGAGCCTGGCTCTTTACGATCGCGCGCAATCTGTATATCGATCAGTTCCGCGCCCGCAGAGAGATCGCGGTCGAGGACGAGACGGCGCCGTGGCGCACGATGGAGACGCCCCATCGCGAAGTCGACGGTCTCGTGCTGCGCGACGTGCAGCGCGCGCTTTACCATCTGCCGCTCGAGCAGCGCGAAGTGCTGCTGCTCGTGGGCGTGGAAGAGCTCAGCTATCACGAGGCCGCGTCGGTGCTGGGCGTACCGATCGGCACGATCATGTCACGGTTGTCGCGCGCCCGCGAGCATTTGCGCTTGCTGCTGGGCGGCGAACCTTCCCAAAAAAGCACACCGCTCAAAGTCGTGAGAAAGACGCCATGAACGACGCTCCGAACGATCGCACGCAGCCGTCGCCGCTCGACGCCGCTACGCTCGGCGCCTACGTCGACGGCGAGTTGCCCGAAGCGCAGCGCGCTGCCGTGCAAGCGCGTCTCGCACATGACGACGAAGCCAGAGCATGCGTGAGCGCCTGGCGAGCGCAGAAAGCCGCGCTTCAAGCGCTATGCGGGCCGGCAAGCGAGCCCGAGGCCAGGTTCATCGTACTGCGCCCGCGGCCATCCTGGCCTCGCCGTTTCGCCATGGCGGCCGTCTGGCTCTTGACGGCGGGCGGCGCTGGCTTATTGACCGGGGCGTTGTCGTCGCAATGGACCGCGTCCGCCGCGCCGGCGGCGTTCGCGCGGCGCGCCGACGTCGCGTTCGCGGTCTACACGCCCGAGGTTCGTCACCCCGTCGAAGTCGCCGCCAGCGACGAAACGCATCTGGTCGCTTGGTTGTCGAAGCGGCTCGACCGCCCGTTATCGGCCCCTAGCCTGCAGGAATATGGCTATTCGCTCGTGGGCGGTCGGCTTTTGCCTGGCGACGGAGCGAGCCCCGCGGCGCAGTTCATGTACCAAAACCGCACCGGCGAGCGCGTCACGCTCTATGTCACGCGCTCGCCGTCGGGCGAAGCTTCGGTTCGGTTGCTGCGCGCCGGCGGCCGCAACACGCTTTATTGGGTCAATGACCGAACCGGCTATGCCTTGTCGGGGGCGATACCCGAACCGAGGTTGCGCGCGATCGCCGTGGACGTCTGCAGCGCGCTGGGCGGAAAGCCGCAAACCTGGCAATAGAAAATAGAAGACGCAGTGCGGCGTATCGGCTAGACGGGCCGCAGCCTCGACACCGACACGGTCAGCCCCTGGCCGTCGGCATTGTTGCGTAACGAGAGCTCGGCGCGATGCCGGCGGGCCACGCGCGAGGCGATCGCAAGGCCCAGCCCGCTGCCCGCCCCTTTCGTATCGACGCCGCGATAAAACCGGTCGAACACACGCGGCAACTCGGCCTCGGCGATACCGGGGCCCGTATCGATGACGTCGAACGCGACGTGCCCGCCTTCGCGGCGCAGCACCACGTCGACGCGGCCGCCCTCGGGTGTGTGCCGAATCGCATTGTCGAGCAGGTTGTTCAGCAATATCGACAAGCCGTGCGCTTCGCCGAAGACATCGAAGGCGTCGTCGGCGGACGTGGCCGCCACGAGTTCCAGCCCGAGATCGATCGACCGTTCCTCGGCCAGCAACGAGAAATCGCTGACCGCCTGTTCGGCCAGCCGCCGCAGCGCGACGGGCGCCAAAGCCGAGGCAGGCTCGGCATCTTCGCGCGCCAGCACGAGCAGTTGCTGAACGAGCCGAATGATGCGGTTCAGCCGCTCCTCGATCCGCGCCAACGTCGGGCCCGAGCCCGTCAGCGAACCGTCTCGCTGCGCAGCCTGCAATTGCAGCTTCAACGCGGCGAGCGGCGAGCGCAGCTCATGGGCCGCGTCGGCGACGAACGTGCGTTGCGCGCTCGACGCGGTGTTCAGCCGGGCGAGCAGATCGTTCAGCGCGTCGACGAGCGGAAGGACTTCCACGGGCACGGCGCCATCCGGATGCACGGGTTCGAGCGCATCGAGCGAGCGCGTGGACAGCGCCCGGGAGAGCGCGCGAATAGGCGCGAGCCCTCTGCCCACGACGAAGAGCACGAGGGCGATCGTCAAAGGCAGCAGCAAACCCAACGGCCACAGTGTGCGCAATGCGAGCCGCAGGGCGAGCGTCTCGCGTACGTAGACAGGTTGCGCGACTTGAATGAAGCGATCGGGTTGCCGCAATCCGTACACGCGCCAGTGAATCTCGCCGCGTTCGATCGTACGCAGGCCTTCGGTGAGGCGTTCGATGCTCGGCGCGTGCACCGAACGGTAGATCTGCCGCCCCTGCGCATCCCACGCTTCGATCGCGATACGCTCGTCGGAGATTTCGCCTAGCGTGCCCGGCACGTGCGTCGACGCGCCGGGCCCTGTCGGCACCGGCGGCAACGACAGCGCGACGGCGCGCAGCTCGTAGTCGAACAGTTCGTTCGCCTCTTCGTGCGCGGTGCGGAAGATACCGTAGGCGGCGATGCCCGATGCGGCCGCGAACCCAAAGATGAGCCAGCCGAGCAGCCAGTGGCGAATCGACGTCATTCGATGCGTTTCATGCGGTAGCCCACGCCGCGCACGGTCACGATCTGTTCCGGACCGAGCTTGCGACGCAAGCTGTGGACATACACTTCGACGGCGTTGCTGCCGATCTCTTCGCCCCAGCCGTACAGCTTTTCCTCGAGTTCGGCTTTCGTGTGCACCCGCCTGGGGGCCTCGATCAGCGCGCGCAGCAAGGCGAACTCGCGCGGCACCAGCGGCACCTGAACGCCCTCTTTCGTGACTTCGTGGGCGGCCGGATCGAGCGCTAGCTCGCCGTGCGTGTAGACAGGCTGTTTCTGACCGGTGCGCCGGCGCAGCAGCGCGCGCACGCGAGCCGCCAGCTCGTCGAGTTCGAACGGTTTGACGAGGTAGTCGTCAGCCCCCGTGTCGAGCCCGCGCACGCGCTCGTCCAGGGCATCGCGCGCCGTCAGGATGATCACCGGCGCCGCGCCGCCCGCATCGCGATAAGCGCGAAGCACGGCGATGCCGTCCTTTTTCGGCAGTCCTAGATCGAGCAGCACGAGATCGTAGACGCCGTTCTCCAGCGAGAGCTCGGCGGCCCGGCCGTCCTCGGCCCAATCGATCGCGTATCCGGCTCGGCGCATCGCGTCGAGCACGGGCTCGGCGATCATTCGATCGTCTTCGACCAACAGCAGGCGCATGATTCGTTCGTGTCGAGATGGCGGTGGATGGGGCGCATCTAGGATGACGGCGTTCGCCTTAACGCAGCCTTAAGGACCCAACGCGCTCAGGCCCTCGGGCTCGCTGGCTTGCAAAGTGCTTGCCTGCGCTCCATTATCGGTCAGCCCGCGCGTTCGAGCGAGTTCGCCGTCCCTCGTCAACGTCCAAACTTGCGCCATCCTACGTCACGATGCCCCTTGCCCCCGCCGCACGACCTTCTATCCCCCGCACCGTTTGGGCCCTCGGTTTCGTCAGCCTGTTCATGGACCTCTCCTCCGAACTCATTCACGCGCTGCTGCCGGTCTTTCTCGTGTCGACGATGGGCATGAGCGTGGCGGCCCTGGGCATGTTGGAAGGCGCGGCCGAAGCAACGACCATGATCGTCAAGATGCTTTCGGGGCCGATCAGCGATTGGATGGGCAAGCGAAAAGCCCTGTTGCTGGCCGGCTATGGCCTCGCTGCCCTATCCAAACCGCTGTTTCCATTGGCATCCGCGCCCGCGACCGTCGTCTTTGCGCGCATCGCGGATCGGGTCGGAAAGGGTATCCGCGGCGCGCCGCGCGATGCGCTCGTGGCCGATGTCGCGCCGGCCGAAATCCGAGGCGCGTGCTACGGCCTGCGGCAATCGATGGACACGATCGGCGCGATCGCCGGGCCGCTCCTCGCGATCCCGCTCATGCTGCATTTCGGCGACCATATTCGAACCGTGCTCTGGTTCGCGGTGGCGCCGGCCTTCGTATGCGTCGCGCTGCTTTGGGCCGGCGTGCGCGAGCCCGATCGCGCGGCCGCCCACCGGCCCTTCAGAGCGCCGCTGCATTGGCGCGCCGCGCGCGAATTCGAGCCGCGCTACTGGCTCGTGGCGGCCATCGGCGGCACCTTCGCATTGGCGCGCTTCAGCGAGGCATTTCTTGTACTGCGCGCGCAGCAGACAGGCATCGACTTCGCTTGGATCCCGGCCGTTCTCGTCGTCATGAACGTCGCCTACGCGCTGTGCGCCTACCCGATCGGCAAGCTCGCGGACTCGATCGATCGACGAAGCTTGCTGATTGTCGGCCTTGCGCTGCTGCTCGCCGCGGACCTGCTGCTCGGCGCTCGGCTCTCGCCTTGGACATTGTTCATCGGCGTCGCCGCATGGGGACTGCATATGGGCTTCACGCAAGGGGTGCTGTCGGCGATGGTGGCCGACACCGCGCCCGCGGCATTGCGCGGCACGGCGTTCGGCATTTTCAACCTGATCAGCGGCTTGGCCATGCTGCTCTCGAGCGCGATCGCGGGCTGGCTGTGGCAGCGGTACGGGGCGAGCGCCGTCTTCTTCGCGGGCGCGGGACTGCTGGCCGCGCCGCTCGCGATGTGCACGTTCATACGAACGCGAGCGCCGCGCGCCGGCTGACCGGCGCCGAGCTATCCGCGCATGCTTTCAGCCCCGGCAACGCCCGTCAAACGGCGATGACGCAATTGCGCCCGTGTGTCTTCGCGCGTTTCAAGCGCTCGTCGGCGGCTCGCATGATGGCGTCGGCGGAGGAACCGTCCGGGCCGAATTGCGCGATGCCGATGCTCGCCGTGACCGTGAATCGCTCCGTGCCGCCTTCGAACTGCAGCGACTGGATCGACGCCCGAATGCGTTCGCCGATCATTAGCGCCGTGTCGAGCGCGGCTTGCGGCAGCACCGCCATGAACTCGCCGCCGCCCACTCGGCCTACGCCCTGGTACGGCCTGAGCGCTTCGATGCAGGTGGTCGCCACGGCTTTGAGAATGATGTCGCCCATCTGCTCGCCGAAGCGCTCGTTGACGCGCTGCAAATTGTCGAGATCGATCGCGAGCAGCGAGAACGGCTTCCCGCCGCGCTTGGCCGCGCCGATTTCGAGCTCCAGCCGCTCGACGAAGACGCGCCGGTTCGTCGCGCCCGTCAGCGGATCGACGGCCGCCATCGATTCAAGCTTTTGATTGCTGCGCTGCAACTCCTGCAGGGCGCCTTCCGTACGCGACATCTCTTGCCGCAGCCGGGCCAACAACTCGGCTTGGCTGTAGATCGTCGAGAACGAGCGTGTCGTGAGAAACGCCTGAACGATACCGAAGCTGAGCAAAAAGAACCCGCCCGCGAAAATGGCATGCGCGAGCCACCACATGTGGTTCCATGGCTTGCCGAGGATGAACGCGAGCGAGGACAGCGCGAACGCCATCACCGAAATGCCGAAGATCTGCATCAGGGGCGAGCGGATGCGTCGAAACACGAGGCACGCGACATTGAGCAGCGAGATGACCATCGCACCGCCTTCGAGCGAGAGCCGCACCGCCAGCGCCCCCGCGATCGGCGAGTTCGCAAGCACCGCGACGAGCAGATCGATGACGACGAACGCGACGAACCACATGCCCCACAACCATCGATCCCCGCGTCGCTCGGGCGAATCGGCGCGCGCCTCGTACGAGAGCAGGCCAACGAACAGCAGAATCGACATGACGAAGCGCGAGGCCGGACCGTACAACAGGAACAGCCACATATTGTGATGCGCGAGCGGCGTGAACGCACCGTGCGGGGCATAGATCAGGACGAAGCCGATGAAGCCGAGCGTCAGCCAGCGCAGGATCGGTTCGCCGGAGAGGCGATAGCACTGCCACGTCACGTAGCTGACGAACAGCCCTTCGAGCGTCGCCGCCGCGATCGCGAATTCGTGAAAGACGTGGTTCTCGAACAGCAGATGGGGGTCTTGGTAGAACTGGAGATACGCGATGAGGTAAGCCGGCAGCAGCGCAAAAGCCGCCAGCAGGAAGTTCGCGTACCAGGTGGTGACACGCCGCACGGCCTGCGGGGTGTCGTCTGCCGATGTCGTCATTGTTGTATTCATCGTGAGTCTCCTGTCCGTGGGCGACACGTATGGCGCATTCTACGCACGAATAGCCCGCGGTACGAGCCTTACAGCGGCCGCTGGCCGCCGTTCGAGGCCGGACCCGCCGGGGATTTCACTTGCGCAGTATCGACACGCCGGTGACTCGAGGGGACATATCGGCTCCGCCTTCGGGCGCCTGCAGCGTCACTTTCCAATCGCCCCGCAGTTCGCTTTCGTTCGCCGTCTCCGCGTTTCCGCGGGTTTTTGCGGCGCCTGCGAAGGGCAGGCGCGCCAACGCCCCGGCGACCAGATAGCCCGCCGCCTGTCCGTCGTCGAGTTCGCGGTCGCGCTTAGTGGCGCTGACCCTATAGGCTTCCGTACCGTCCGTGCGATCGAAGAAACGCAGGGTCAGCGAGTGAACGTACGCGGTCGTGCCGGGCCACGGGAAGCCCGGCGTGCGCCCGGTATCCGCTGCGCCGCATGGCGCGCCGCCGGCGCAAGCCGCATAGTCGACGCTGACCGATGCCGGGCGGGTCTCGTGCGACAGCGCAACGCGATAGTGCGCTGAAGTTTCAGGCGCTGCGACGAAGCCGAGTTCCGCCAGCCGGCGCGCGATGGGCGAGGTGAAACGGCTATCGTCGCCACCGACAGCGCCCTCCGGGCCTTGGGCGAACGCATAAGTGCGCGCCCCCTGGCCGAAATCCTGGGCCGAGCCCGCCCGCACGGCCGTCTCGGGACCGGCGCAACCTGTCAGCATCGCAGCGATCGCGCAAGCGCCAAGCAGCAGTATCGGTTTCATCGCATCGTTCTCGCAAAGGGTTGTTCGGTTCTTCGGTTGTTCTTCTTCACGGAAAAAGCGCACGCAAGGCCGCTCGCGGCGCCGCTTTAGTCCGTGCCGTCCCAACACGGCATGGACACCGTCACGACGGTCCCCCGCCCTGGCTTGCTGTCGACTTTCACCTCGCCTTCGTGACGCGTGACGACCGTTTTCACCAGCGCCATGCCGAGGCCTGCCCCCTGCGTCTGCGGCTGCCCCGGTACGCGGAAGCGCCGAAAGCGCTCGAACAAATGCGCCCTCGCCTCTTCGGCCATGCCATAGCCTTCGTCGGCGATCGTGCAGTGAATGCGGCCTGGCGGGTCGCCCGTCAGCGACACCAGCACGAGGGTATCGTTCGGGCTGTACTTGACGGCGTTGTTCAGCAGGTTCGTTATCGCCCGTGTCATCAGCGACCGATCAGCGCGAATCCAATAGGCCTCGCCTTCGAAATGCGTCTCGATACGAATGCGTTTGGCGCGCGCCTGCGGCCAGATTTCGTCGCTCGCATCGAGCACGACGTCAACGAGATTGACGGGTTCGAACTGGTAGGTCTGCGATTCCGCGCGCGTCAATTGCACGAAGTCGTCCGCCAGCGTGAGCGCTCGCCGCGTGTAGCGCTCGATATGCTGGAGCAACGTGCGCACCCGTTCGGAGCGCGTGACGGCCATCTCCTCCTCGATCAAAGCGAGCACCGAAGCATGCGGCGACCGCATGTCGTGAGAGAGCAGTCTCAACGCATCTTCTCGCGCCTGCTCCGCCGCATGGAGCGCGGTGACTTCCACGAGGCCGACGGCCCAGTATCCGGAGGGCTCGCCGCGCGCATCGCGGCAGCGCGCATAACGCAGCAGATGGTCGCGCCCGGCGCGATCGCATACCTCGATTCCGCGCTTGACGGTCCAAACGCGTTCGGCATCGCTCGGATCGAGGACCTCGGGCCAACGCGCCTTCAGTTCGTCGTCCGAAACAGTCTCGGGTCCTATCGATTTGATGAACTTCATTTCGCCGAGGGCATCGGTCAACAGTCGCCCTTCCGGCGGGACGCCGCCCACGCTAGCAAAGTGGTCGCGAGCCGCCTTGTTTGCAATGCAAATCATCCCTTGCCGATCGGCGATCAAAATCGGCTCGGGCAAGCTGTTAAGGCAGTCCCATACGAACCGCTTCATGTCTTGAACGCGGTCCGCGGCCTGCTCGACGAGCCCAATGTGCTGCTCGAGCGCATCGCCTCGGACCGTGCGTGGACCCATATCGACGTTCGGCAAGATGTCGGCGTCGTCGGCCAGCCGCGCGAGTTCGCGCTGCAGGCGAGACATCGTCATTTCAAGCCTGCGCCAGCTCCACAGCGGATAGACGGTCAACAGCGAAACGAGCGCGGGGACGGGCGAGATCCAGATCGAAGCACCGTCGAGCAAAACGGCGCTCATCGCGAGCGAGGCGAGGCCGAGCGCCGCGGTAAGCAGCAGCGTACGCCACGGCGAAAAGAAAAAGAGCGCGCTCAGCAACGCCGCAATCGGCGCGAGCGATATCACGAAACGCCAAGCCGGCTCCACGGGGCGAATGGCACTGCCCTTGAGCAGCGTACTCAGGACGTTGGCGTGCAGCAAAGTGTCGGAAGTCGGACCGAATCGGCCCGCTATCGGTGTTGCCAGGTGCGTCATCAGCCCGGCGGCAGTCAAGCCGACGAATACGATCTTGCCGCGTAGCGCTTCCGGCGAGACGTGTCCGTCGAGCAGCCGTCTGGCCGATACTTGCCCCCCGCCGGGGACCTCGCCGGAAAAGGGAATGAGAATGCGTGAATGATTCCGCTCGAACGCCGCATCCGTCGAGGCCACGGCTTGCGCGATGGACCGCCCCGGGGGCCCACGGTAGCGACCGTCGGCGACGGCGATTTTCCCGCTCCAGATGTCGGCGACCAGCGGCACGACGAGATAAGGCCAGCTTGCGTCGCCCGCGCGTTCACGCAGCCGCACGCCACGCACGATGCCGTCGGGATCGGCCTCGACGTCGATATGTCCCACTCCCGCCGCCGCTTGAGCCAGTACCGGCACGGGCCCGACAGCCTGACTCTGGGTGCGGGGATCGACAAAGAGCGGCAAGAACGTGGGGGCCTCGCGAAGCGCCTGCGCCAATACGGCGTCTTCGTCCGAGGGCTCCGTCAACAGCACGTCGTAGACGATAGCGGCAGCGCCGGCGTTCGCGACCGCATCGATCAGCCGGGCTTGCGTCGACCTCGGCCACGGCCACCGTCCAATGTCCGAAATACTGGCGTCATCGATCGAAACGAGCGCGATTTCGCTCGCGAGCGGCTCGGCGCGCAACGTCACCAGATGGTCGTAGACGAGTCGATCGAGGTTTTTCGTCAACGAGGTAAATACGCAAGCGAACACCACCGCTACGCCGACGAAGCCGATGGCGAGCCACTCGCATACGAAGCGCCGCCAAACGCCAAGCGTCGGCCCACGCATCGAATGCACGCCCGGAAACGGTGCGAACGATTCTTTCTGCGTCATACGCTCGTCTTTCAATTGGCCAGCGTAAACGCGTGGACGGCGCCGGGCGTTTCGTAGAAGCGGCCCTGGTCGTATTGTTCGGCGATGACGCGCCAGTAGTAGTCGCCCGCCGGCAAATCGGAAACGACGAGCGAGGTGCCCGTCAAATCGACTGCGTCGACCATTGCATCGTGCAGATCGCTGTAGCGCGACAACACGAAGCGAAAACGCGCATCGGCCTGGCCTCGCGACGCCCGCCAAACGAAGCGGTAGTCGTGCGAGTCGGCCCGCGGGGCCGCACTGGCCGTGACCTCGTTCGCGCGGCGCTCGAACGCATACACGCGCGGCAGGCCTTCGAGACCCGCGGCGTCGATCGCGGACACGCGCACGAAATAGGTGCCGTCGGGCAGATCCGGAAACTCGGCGGACGGCGCTTGCACATGCGTCTCGCGGATCAAATCGAGCAGGTCGGCATCGCGCGCGATCTGAACGCGATAGCCGACAGCGGCGGCGGCCGGCTCGATGTCGAACGCGACGGCGCGGCCGTCCTGCACCTTCGAGGGATGGCGCAACCGGGGCGCCGGCAGCAGCGCGCGAGCGGCGCCCACCGCGCCGTCGTTCGGGGTCGCGCTGCCTTGCCCGGCCTCGACGAACTGCGATGCGCTGGCCTGCCATTGCGCTTTGCCCGGCGTCGCATTCGCCGTGGCGCCCACGGCCACCTTGCCGTCGAGCACCTCGACCGCCGTCATCGACGGCAGAACGTTCACGCGGAAATGCGTACCGCGCACGCCCGCGACGATGGCCGGCGTGCGGACCTCGAAGCGATCGCCCGGCTGCTTCGCATGCGTCACCTCATTGGTGACTTCCCCTTTTTCCAACTCGATGACGCGTTCGTCGATGCCGGTCAGCGCCATCTCGCGCAGGATCGTCAGCACGATGCGGGTGTTCGGCGTCAGGCTGACGTAAGAACCATCGGCTAGTTCGAGCGTGGCGAAGCCGTCCGGCCCCGTGCTGACCGTGTCGTTTTCGCCGAGCGTTCGCTCGAGAAGCAGGGGCACGTCAGGCGCGCCGCGACGCCCGCGGGTCGTCACGAGCCCGCTCAGCGCGACGACGCTTACGGGCATTGCATCTCGGCGCAACAATGCGAGGGGCAGGCGCAACGTCATACCCGGCGGCAAGCGTCGCGGTGCGCTCACGTGATTGAGGTGGGCAAGCGTGCGCCACGCGCGAGCGTCGGCCAAGTAGCGCTGCGCGACGTCGTAGAGCGTATCCCCGGCCCGCGTGACATACGCGGCCGTCGCCCCCAGGTCGAGGGGCGCTTGCGCACGCGCGGACGACATGAAAAGCAGTGCGAACACTGCACCGGCGGCTGCCGCCCGCAAGCTTTTCCGCAGCCCGCGGCGGCCTGCTTTCCGACAACGGGCGGCTTCATCGCCCATAGCCGCGGTGCAGACCATCGTTTGGATGGGCATCGTCGTATGTATCAATGCTGTGTTGTTCTAGATAGATACCGGCGTCGGGATTGACGGCGATCGCTCGCGTGAGCGAAACCGGTCTTACGTTGGATAATCGACGCGATCTTCACGGAATGACATAACCCGCGAGCATATCGAAATTTGTGCGACCGTGCTCGGAAAATGCGTTGTTTTGGTCTTCTTTCGCATGACTGCCGCGCCTTCCACTGAGCGAAACAGCGGCACGAATGCAGCCCCCTCAAGCAATTGCAAACAAATGTCAATTGCCTGTTGACCCGCAACCTCCCACAATTTGTTTTCCCGCATCGGCGCTGTACAATCCGACAAAATTGCCGCTAGGCTGGCCTTTCACCGGGGTAAAGGCCGAGTCATTCATCCATTCGGACCGAGACACATGAAGATCGCCTACTTGGAAGACGACGACGTTGTTGCTGAACATGTCGGCGCCATATTGTCTTCGAACGGTCACGAATGCGCGGTATTCCGCGACGGCAGTCAGCTCATTCGCCGCTTGAAACGCGAGCATTTCGATTTGCTGGTGCTCGATTGGAACGTGCCGGGCGTAACCGGGCATCAGGTGACGATCTGGGCGCGCGCCAATCTCAGCGAACGAGTGCCGATCCTGTTCATGACGAGCCGTTCGCTCGAAGCGGATGTCGTCGCCGCGCTGACGGCCGGCGCCGACGATTACATGATCAAGCCGATTCGAAGCGGTGAATTGCTGGCGCGCATCGCCGCGCTGAGCCGCCGCGCCTATCCGAGCGACGCAGCGCCTCAAGCCGCCATTGAGGTCGGGCAGTACCGCGTCGACCCCGTCGGACGAGCGTGTTACTTGCGGGAACAGCCGATCGAATTGACGGGCCGCGAATTCGACCTGGTGCTCCTGCTGTTTCAGTATGCGGGGCGCGTGCTCTCGCGCGAGCATATTGGCGGAACGCTGTGGGGACAACCGCCGAACGCGATTTCGCGCACGCTGGATACGCACATGTCGCGCGTGCGGACAAAATTGCAGCTGAAACCCGAACACGGCGTCAAGCTGATGCCCGTCTACGGCCACGGATATCGCTTGGAAGTCGTGCACGATCCGGCAAGCGACGCCGCCTCCCGCGACACCGAATCGCAAGCGTTCAGCTATTAGCGACATGGCGCCCTGCAATGATCGTGCAAGGCGCCGCTCTCCCGTCTTGATCCATATCAACGTCGTTTCTGCGCGACTCGGAAAAATACGTATGAAGTTTCGGCGAAAAACGCCGTAACACACGTCATAGGCGCGCCGCTTTATTGGGGCCGGCGCCGCTCCGAGGTTTTTGCGAGTAACGGACATGGATGCTCCGCCCGACGTGCCGGACAACGCGCAGCCGCATGCGATCGATCCATCGCATAGCGCGCTGCGTCGCCGATTTGCCAACGTCAAGCTGCAAACGCTATTGCTGATCGCGGCGCTGTGGTTCGCGCTCGGCGCACTGACGCTATGGGACGCCAACGCGGAAATGCGCAGCGCCCGCACCGGCGCCGCGGCGCTCGCCGACGCACTGGCGGCGCATACGGTTCGCGTCATGCGAGAGGCGGAACAAGTGGCGGCGCTCGTCTCGTGGCAAGTGCAAAACGACGGCGTGTCGATTCCGCTCGCCTACTATGTCAGCTCGGGCCTGCTCAAGCTCGACGTCTTCGTGCAGGTCGCCGTCATCGATTCGCAAGGCTATCTGCGCGCCTCGACGGTGCCCGGGTTCCAGCCCATCGACCTGTCCGACCGCGAGCACTTTCGAATCCATGTGCATGATCCGAGCACGGCCCTAATGATCGGCCAGCCCGTCATCGGGCGCGCGAGCGGTAAAGCCTCGCTGCAGTTGTCGCAGCGGATCAGTTCGCTGAACGGGCGCTTTCTCGGCGTCGTCGTCGTATCGGTCGATCCGTCCTACTTCACCGAACTCTACAACGGTCTGCGCATCGGCAAGAACGGCGTCGTGGCCGTCGTCGGCACGAAAGATTATGTCGTGCGCGCGCTGCGCTCGGGCCGCGATCAAGCCGTCGGCGCGACGCTGCCTGCGCAAGACCCGTTGCGGCGCGCGCTTGCGCAATCGCCCTCGGGCAATTTGCGCACGGCTTCCTTCGTCGACAGCCGCGACACCATCATCAGCTACCGCACGCTCAAGGGCTACCCATTGGCCGTGGCCGTAGGCTATTCCACCGACGAGTTTCTCGCGGCGTGGCGCATGCGCAGCCTTCTTCTGCTGCTGGCCGCCGTGTTGCTCACCGTGTTGATCATCGCCGCGGAGCGCCGCACGAAGACGCTGCTATCGAATTTGGCGGCCGCCAACGATCGAGAGATCGCAAAGGGCGCGCAGCTCGAACAGGCCCGCAGCGACGCCGAAGCGGGATCGCGCGCGAAGAGCGCGTTTCTCGCCACGATGAGTCACGAGATCCGCACGCCGATGAACGGCGTCATCGGCATGACGGAAGTCTTGACGCGATCGGCGCTCTCGGCCGACCAAAAGGAAATGGTCTGCACGATCCGCGATTGCGCCTGCGCGCTGCTCAAGATCATCGACGACATCTTGGACTTCTCGAAGATCGAAGCCGGCAAGCTTCAAATCGACTGCGTGCCGACGGCGATCGAGGACATCGTCGACAGTCTCGCGACGTCGCTCGCGAACGTGGCCGATGCGCGCGGGGTGGCGCTGCGCGTCTATGTCTCGCCCGCCTTGCCCGCGAGCGCCATGTTCGACGATACGCGCCTGCGGGAGATTCTCTATAACCTGGTCGGCAATGCCATCAAGTTTTCATCGGGCCGCGCCGGGGTTCCGGGGCAGGTGTCCCTGCGCGCTACGTTGGAGCAAGGCGATGCGCCTCGCGTGCGATTCGACATCGGCGATAACGGCATCGGCATGACGGCCGAAACGCTCACGAAGCTCTTTCAACCGTTCAGCCAAGCCGAGGCTTCGACCACGCGGCGCTTCGGCGGCACGGGGCTGGGACTCGCCATTTGCCGGCGCCTCGTCGCCTTGATGGACGGCGAAATGTCCGTCCGCAGCGAGCCGGGGCGAGGTTCGACATTCACGGTCACCCTCCCCTTGCGCATCGCACCGGCAAACGCGCCGCGCCAGCTCGCCGATCTGTCGGGGCTCGCATGCATCGTCATCGCCTCGCCGGACTGGCGTTGCGACGATGCCGGCGACTATCTGCGCCACGCGGGCGCGCAAGTCGAGATCGCGGCCGACGCCTACGACGCGCGTCAAGCGCTCGCGCGCGCGACCGGTCCGCGTGTGCTCGTTCGCGACGAACGCTGCACGCTCGACGAGGTGGCGCCTCATGGATCGCAAGAATCGGCGCGCCTGTCCGGCAACGTCGTGATCGCCGCCTCGCGCAGTCTTAGCCTGATGTCGCGCACCGGCGCGACGGTGTCGATCGGCGCGCAGGCGCTGCGGCGGCGGGTGCTCGTCGACGCGGTCGCGCTCGCCGGCGGCCGGCGAACGGTCGGTACGCTGACGGACGAACGCGAAGACGAACTCGCTGTTCGCGGCGCCACCGGGGATGGCGTCACGCTGCTCGTCGCCGAAGACGATGAGATCAATCGCCGTGTGATCTCGCGGCAATTGGCGCTGCTCGGCTATGCGGCCGATATGGCCGTCGACGGCGAGCAAGCGCTCGAAATGTGGCGCGCCGGCCCCTACACGCTGGTGTTGACCGACCTGCACATGCCAAGGCGCGACGGCTACGAACTCGCGCAGGCGATTCGCGCGGAAGAGGCGCAAGGCGCGCGCGCGCGCGTGCCGATCGTCGCGCTGACGGCCAATGCGATTACCGGCGAAGCGAATCGCGCGAAGGCGCTCGGCATCGACGATTACTTGACGAAGCCGCTCAAGCTGAACTTGCTCGAACAAGCGCTCGCGCAGTGGACGAGCGCGCGGGCATCCGGCAGCCCCAAGGACGAGGCCAACGCCGTCATACGCGACGCTGCACGCACGCCCGATATGCCGCCGGCAGCGCCCGCGCCGATTCAAAAGGACGAGCCCGCAACGATCGTCGATGTCAACGTGCTCAAAAGCATCGTCGGGGACGATCTAGAAACCGTTCAAGCGCTACTCGTGGAATACATCGATTGCTCCGCCGCCCTAGCGGACCAGTTGGTGGGACATATGAAAGAAGATCGCGCACGCGAGGCGGCAAGCGTGGCGCACAAGCTCAAGTCGTCCTCGCGCTCGATCGGCGCTCTGCCGCTCGGCGAGCTCTGCGCGCGAATCGAGACCGCGGCGTCGGCCGGCGAGGTCCACGACTTCGCGCAACTGAGCGCGCGATTCGATACGTCGTATCGGCGCACGATCGAAGTCGCCCGCGGCATCGCCGCGAGCATCGACGTTGAGCCGTCGGTCTGATGCCGCCGCACCCAAGCCGCGCACGATCGCTTTGTTGCCGCGCGGAAGCGGCGGCGCTTGCGAGGGATGCCCGGAAAAACTTACGCGAAACGGAGCGCGAATTTACCGGCCATCCCGAGTCCGGTCCGCCGCCGATCAGAGCCCGGCGACGCGGAACTGCTCCGGGTCTTTGCCCTTCAACCAACGGGGCCGTGGGCCGCGCCCGCCCCACGTCTCGCCCGTCTCCGGGTGACGAAACCGCGGTGCGCCGTTCGAAGCGCCGCGAGCCTTTCGGCGCGTGCCGAACACGTCATCCGGGGTGAAGCCGAAGGCGGCGATCGTTTCGCGCACGGTAGAGAGCGCTTGTTCCGCCTCTACCTGTCGCGCTCGTTCGATCTCGGCATCGAGCTCTTGTTTCCTTGCCAGCAATTCCTTGTAAGTCGCCACGGACTCAGTCCTCCATACGGTTTGTCGTAAGCGCGGCGCTTCCGTCGATCATCTCGCGACGTGATGCCGCAGACTTCGCAACGGCGCTCACGCGCCCAAACTGCCCTGCCCATAGGCACAGCCGGCACAGCGTAAGCAATAGTCATGCCTATTTTTCGCATTCGTGCGCGTCACGCGGGCGCGCGACCCGATGCAGACGGCCAACTCAATGCTTGACCATACCGGCCGAATCGCTGCCGTCGATGTCGGGCGCTTCGACGACGGCGAGCGGCAACGTCACGGTCAGCGCAAAGCCTTGCCCGGGCGCGGTTCGCACCGCGAGTTCTCCACCGAGTCGCGCAGCTCGCTCGCGCATTCCGATGAGACCGAACGATTTCCGGTTGCGCCGCGCATCGGATAATGCGCCGCGCCCGTTGTCGCTGATCTTGACCATGCAAAATGGGTCTTCGCGAGCAATCTCGATCGTCACCTCGCTTGCGCCCGAGTGACGGGCGATGTTCGTCAACGCCTCCTGCACGATGCGGAAGACCTCGGTGCCGCTGTCGCGATTGAACCCGACGTCGCCCGCGTCGAGCTGCGCGTGCACGGCGATACCATGTCGCGCCGAGAACTCCTGGATGAACCAGTCGATCGCCGGGATCGGGCCCAGGTCGTCCAGCATGACGGGACGCAGATCGGCGGCGATGCGCCGCACGGATGCGACGAGCTGGTCGATGACGCCGTAGATGCGCCGCAGCGCACCGCGCGACGCCTCATCCATCTTGGCCTCGATCGTTTGCTCGAAATGCCCCATGTCGATCTTGAGCGCGGTCAGCAGCTGCCCGAGATCGTCATGCAACTCGCGAGCGATGCGCGTTTTTTCCTCTTCGCGAATATGCTCGATGTTGGCCGACAATCGTTGCAATTCCTCACGCGACTCGCGCAGCGCCTCGTTCGCGCGGCGCCGTTCCGTCACGTCGAGAATCCAGCCCACCATGCGGTAAGCCGTGCCCGACGCATCCCACAGCGCTTGCGCGCGCGACTGTATCCAGCGGTATTCTCCGGCCCGCGTGCGCACCCGATATTCGACATCGTACGGATGCCTTTCTTGCGTATGCGCTCTGAGCGCCTGCGCGACGCGTTCGACGTCGTCGGGGTGAATGATCTGGTAGTGCGCCTGCATGTCGTTCGGTAGTTCATCTTCGTCATGCCCGACGATCTCGCGGAAATGCGGCGACAGATACAAGGCGCCCGTGCGAGGATTCCAATCCCACAGGCCGGCGCTCGCGCCGCTGACGGCCAATTGGAATCGCTCCTCGCTCGCCGCGAGTTCGGCCGACGCTCGATTGCGCTCGATCGCATAACGGATCGCGCGGCTCAGGAGCGCCGCCTGAATCTCGCGCTTGAGCAGATAGTCCTGCGCGCCTTCTTGAATCGCCACGAGCCCCACCGAAATATCGGAGAGCCCCGTCAATACGAGCACAGGCGTATCGGGCGCCACCAGCCGAAAGCGCCGGAACGTGTCGATGCCGTTGCCGTCGGGCAAGCCCAGATCGAGCAGGACAACGTCGAAGCGCGCATGCTCGGCGTGCGCGAGCGCATCCGTCAAAGTCTCCGCATGCGTCAAACGATGCGCGAAGTCGGTGATGTCGATGAGCGCCTCGCCGATGATCAACGCATCGGTGGGGCTGTCCTCGACCAGGAGGACGTCGACGGAAGGACGCGTATTCAATTGCGAACCGGCGGCAGCGTGACGACGCCGAACCAAAACTCGTTGATGCTGCGCACGACGTCGATGAATCTTGCGAAATCCACGGGTTTCGTGATGTAGCAATTCGCGTGGAGGCAGTACGACTTGATCACGTCCTCTTCCGACTTCGACGTCGTCAATACGACGACCGGAATATTGCGCAGCTCGGGGTCTTGCTTGAGCTCATAGAGCACTTCCCGGCCGCTCATGCGCGGCAAGTTCAAATCGAGGATGATGAGCCCCGGATGCACCGGCCCTCGCTGCGCATACTTGCCTCGGCCCTTCAGGTAATCCATGGCGTCCACCCCGTCTTCGACGATGTCGAGCGGGTTGACGACTTTGTATTGCTCCATCGCCTCCCGAGTCAGCATGACGTCGGTGGGGCTGTCCTCGACCAGCAGAATGTGGACCAGGTTGCCGCTGTCATCGCGTAGCATGAGCATTCACTCCCGAGAACGATGCGTTAGCCTTCGATCGACGCGGCCTGAGCGGGCGCGCTTGCCGCGCGGGCCAACGTGAAGAAGAACGTGGTCCCTTTGCCCGGTGTCGATTCGACCCAGATTTTTCCGCCGTGGTGTTCGACGATCCGTTTGCACAGCGCGAGCCCGAGCCCCGTGCCCGGATATTCGCGGCGCGTATGCAATCGCTGGAAAATCACGAAAATCCGATCGAAGTACTGTTCGGCAATTCCGATTCCGTTGTCCGCGACCGAGAATTGCCATTCGTCGCCGGTCGCTTTCGCGGCGATATGAATGCGCGGCGTTCTATCTTTGCCGCGAAACTTGACGGCATTGCCGATGAGGTTCTGAAACAGCAGCGCCAATTGCGTCGAGATGCCCTGCACGACGGGAAGCGGCTCGTGCGTCACTGCGGCGCCCGTTTCCTGTATGACGACGGCAAGGTTCTTTACCGCGACCTCGAGCGCGTACTCGACAGGCACGGGCTGCTTTGGATCTTCCAGACGCCCGACGCGCGAGTAGCTGAGCAGATCGTCGATCAGCGACTGCATCCGCGTTGCGCCATCCACGGCGTGCCCGATGAACTCGTCTGCGCGCTCGTCGAGCTGCCCCTGATAGCGTCTCTGCAGGATCTGCAGCGGCCCGGCCACCGCGCGCAGCGGCTCCTGCAGATCATGCGAGGCGACATAGGCGAACTGTTCGAGGTCGCGGTTGGAGCGCGCGAGTTCCTCGGTGCGCTGACGCAGCTGCCGCTCCGCGCGCTTTCGTTCCGTGATGTCGGCGATCGCACTCAGGACGAACATGCCCTCGGACGTCTCGATCGGGTTCAAGCCGATCTCGATCGGAAATTCCGAACCGTCGCGCCGCAACCCGAACAAGTCGCGCCCGGTGCCCATCGGGCGCGCCGACGAGTTCGCGAAGAAGACCGATCGATAATTGCCGTGATGCGCGCGAAAGCGTTCCGGCACGAGCTTCTCGATCGGCTGCCCGATCAGCTCGGCCCGCGCATAGCCGAAAAGCCGTTCCGTTTGCGTGTTGACGAGCGTCATCCTGCCTTCGGCATCCACCATGATCATCGCGTTGGGCGCCGCTTCGACCGCCACGCGGAACCGTTCTTCGGCACGACGCCGCTCCGTGACGTCGTGCACGACCATGACCGAGCCGACGAGCTTGCCCTCGGAGTCGAACGTCGGAGCGCCGTTCGCATCGACGTGCGTGCGCTTGCCGTCGCGGCCCACGAGCACCATGCCGTCCGCATGCCCGACGCTGCGCCGCTCGCGCATCGCGATGAGGGCCGGGTTCTCGGTCAGACTATCGTCGGCGGCTCGCTCGATTCGCACGATCTCCTCGACGGGCCGTCCCAGCGCCTGCGCTTGGCTCCACCCGGTCAAAGCCTGCGCGACGCCGTTGAAAAACGTGATGCCGCCGCCGACGTCGGTTGCGATGACTGCTTCCCCGATACTGGCGAGCGTCACCTCGAGCAATTCCTTCTGCTCGAACTGCAAACGCGCCGCAGCGGCCTCGTCATGCAGCAAACGTCGCGCCAAATACCCGAACGACAAACAAATGACGATCGTCAACGCACCCGATGCGAGGCAGATCACGACCGCCAGATCACGCGTGCGGCGCGCGTTCGCCTGGCGCACCGCCAATTGTTCGGCGACGTGGCGCTCCATTTGGGCTACCGTCGCCCGTGCGCGGTCCATGAACGCTTTGCCCGTATCCGTCAGCACGATCGCTTGTGCGGCCGCGAACCCCTGCGTGCGCCGCGTATCGATGACCCGCTGAAGCTCACGGCGCTTTTGTTCGAGTTGCCCGCGCAGCCGCGCGAGCTGCTGCTCTTGCGACGCGTCGCCCTTGAGCAGGAACGCCAGATGATCGAGTTGCCGGGCGATTTGCGGCTCGGCCTCGAGATAGGGCTCGAGGTAGTCGTCGCGCCCGGTGATGACGAACCCGCGTTGCCCCGTTTCCGCGTCGCGCGCCAGCGCGAGCAGGCTCTCGAGGCTGGCGTAGACATCGTTCGAATGCTGGACCGAAGCTTCGCTGTCGTACAGGGTGATCGTGCCCAGGGCGCCGACGACCGCGGTGACGAGCATCAGCAAGCCGATGACCGGCACGCCCCACTCCACCCAGCGCGACGCCTTGCTGCGAATGCGTTTGACTGCCGTGTCCATTTCCCCTCACCTCGAATGCGCGCGCGGCGCCTAGTTACAAGATAGGAAATTCAGCAGAAGAATCGAACGAGAAATCGTCATCGGACGCAAATCGACCGTCCGCGCAGTCGATGCGTGATTGATATGCGCAATGGGTATGCCGCGGCCGGACGCGCTACCGCTGCGTTCTTTGACCGAGCGGGCGGTAATCGGTGGGCCGAGCGCCGGTCCATTTGCGGAACGCACGATGAAACGCGCTGGGTTCGGCGAACCCGACGGCGACCGCGATATCGGCGATCGTTCGTTCGCCCTCTTGCAAGGCGGCGATCGCCATGTCGCGCCGCAAAGCGTCCTTGATCGATTGATACGTCTCGCCTTCGCGCTTGAGCTTGCGCCGCATCGTCGCCTCGGCGGTGCGCAATTCAAAGGCCAGCGCATCGGCGCCGGGCCACTCGGCGATCGGGCGTGTCCGCAACGCGCGGCGCACGCGCGCGCTCATCGAGTCGGGGTTGCGGTACTTGACGATGAAGCTGGCCGGCGCATTGCGCAAAAACGTTTTCAACGACTTCGCGGTTTGGATCACCGGAAGTTCGAGGAACTCCGGAGCGAGTTCGACGTAAGACGCGCGTTCACCGAAACGCAGGTCATCGCAGAACATCGACCGATATTCGTGGCCCGCGGCCGGCTCGGCGCAGCTAAAGCGCGCGGCGTGCACAGGGATGCGGCGCCCGACGAGCCAACAAACGACGCCGTACACGACAATGAAGTGGGTCGCGTAGGCGAACATGGCCTTTTCCGGTACGCCTTCACGCAAGGTATAGACCAGCCGGACGCGTTCGCTCGTCGCGTCGACCTGCGCGGTCATGTCGTCGAGCACGAGCCGCATGAAGCCGGTGGCGCGGGCGATCGCCTGCGCACCGTTGCGCGCCGTGAGCGCAGCCTGGCACAGCGCGATGAAGCTGCCGCTGCGCATCGGGTGCGAATCCTGGCCGAAGAATTCGTCGTCGAGCTCGCGGCCGATCGCGTTCCACAACGCGCCGTATTGCGCCGACGAGACACGGCCCTGCGGCGAGGCGAGCAGGTGCGGCGCGATACCGGCCTGCTCGAGCATGGCCGAAGGGTCGACGCCCATGCGCCGCACGCATTGAACGGCTTCTTCGACAAGACTGACGGCGATGGTGCCTTTCTCTTTATCCATAACTCGCTTCGGCGGCGGATCCGCCGTGGCCCGGTGGCCCGTTCGACCGTTGGCTCGTTGGCCGGTTGACCCGCCCAATGGCAAATGCGCTCACGACGATTGAGCGGCCTGAGCATCGAAAGCCGCCGCCGCGCTCCCTACACTTCGACGCGTGAACGGCTTGCTCGCCGCGAACGACGAGACGCCATGGGCCACGTCCCACGGATGGACCGACCGCCGGCGCCGGGCGCGCCCGCGCGCAAAGCACGACAGTGTAAAGCCCCTTCGACTACTTCGCACGACCGCACCGCCATGGACGAGTTCTACACCGACGAACAGCGAATGATCCGCGATGCCGCTCGCGAATTCGCGACGCAATGCCTCGCGCCGCACGCGGCCGAGTGGGACCGGGAAGGCGCGCTGCCGGCCAATGTGGTTCGGCAGATGGGCGAGCTCGGCTTGCTCGGCATGATGGTGCCGGCCGAGCTTGGCGGCACCTACACCGACTACGTGGCCTATGCGCTCGCGCTCGAGGAAATCGCGGCCGGGTGCGCCGCCTGCGCCACGCTGATGAGCGTGCACAACTCCGTCGGCTGCGGCCCGATTCTGAAGTTCGGGACGGCGGCGCAACAGGCGCGCTGGCTGCACGACCTGGCGCTCGGCAAGACGATCGGCGCATTTTGCTTGACCGAGCCGCATGCGGGTTCCGAGGCGAACAATTTGAAGACGCGGGCGGTGCTCGAGGGCGGCCGCTGGATCATCAACGGCAGCAAGCAATTCGTCACGAACGGCGCTCGCGCCGGCGTGGCGATCGTCTTCGCCGTGACCGATCCCGAACTGGGCAAGCGCGGCTTGTCGGCATTCGTCGTACCGACTGACACACCGGGCTTCATGGTCGGCCGGCCTGAAACCAAGCTTGGCATCCGCGCATCCGACACCTGCCCCATCACGCTCGAAAACTGCGCGGTGCCCGAGGACAACCTGCTGGGCGCGCGCGGCGAAGGGCTCAAGATCGCCTTGTCCAATCTCGAAGGCGGGCGCATCGGCATCGCCGCCCAGGCCGTCGGCATCGCGCGCGCTGCCTTCGACGCGGCGCGTGCCTATGCCGGAGAACGGATCCAATTCGGCAAGGCCATCAAGGAGCATCAAGCCATCTCGCACATGCTGGCCGATATGGCCACGCGCTTGAATGCGGCGCGGCTGCTCGTGCATCATGCCGCGCGGCTGCGCACCGCGGGCAAGCCCTGCTTGTCGGAAGCGTCGCAGGCCAAGCTCTATGCGTCCGAAGCGGCAGAGGAGGTCTGCTCCAAGGCCATTCAGATCCATGGGGGCTACGGCTATTTGGCCGACTATCCCGTCGAGCGCCACTACCGCGATGCGCGCATCACGCAAATCTACGAAGGCACGAGCGAAGTGCAGCGAATGGTCATTGCACGCAGTCTCTGATCGCGCGTGCAAGGCAAGTCATCCGGTTGCGGACGCAACCATAGGCCCTAGGCCGCCTCGGCCCCGCTCAAAAAAGTACGATGACGACCCGCACGCTTAGACGGGTCCATACCGCGGAGCCGAGGATTCGTAGTTCCATGCGCACAAGCGCCCTCCAAACGAATCACGCCTACGTAAGAGCGGATTTGTGGCCTGGAAATCGGATCGTTATAGTGATCTCACTAAAGCGGAGCATGAAAAGCTCCGGCACGATCAGACCAGGCAAGCCAATCAACTCACCATACGGGGTGTCTCATGCTCTCCTTCCTGCGCTCTCTGTCTCGCGATGACCGCGGTGTCAGCTCGATGGAATATGCCGTGCTCGCGGGCATTATCGTTATCGCTGTCGTCGCGGCCGGCACGGTCCTGAGCGATACGACCAACGGCATCCCGGGACTCTTCACGAAGCTGCTCACCACGGTCAACACGGCCGCCACCACGGGCAAATAAGCCGGATTTCGTTCCATCGCGTCGCGCGACCCCACTGCCTGCCGGCGGGGTCGCCGGCGGCTGGATATCGGCCATGTCAGACGCAGTCAGCTATGCCGCCTGCGCGGCGTTGCTCGTCCTTTCGTACACGGACTTGAGCGCGCGGCGCCTGCCCAATTCGCTCGTCGCGATGTTCGGCGCGCTATACGTCCCGCACGCGTGGCTCGCGCATACGCCGTGGACCTCGTTCGCGCAGCACGCCGCGACCGCACTCGTCTGCTTCGCGGTCGGCGCCGCGCTGCATGCGGCCGGACAGTTCGGCGGCGGCGACGTGAAGCTCGCGAGCGCCGTGCTGCTGTGGGCCGGCCCTCGCGCCGCGTTGCCGACGCTCGCGCTCGTTTCGCTCGCGGGCCTCGTCATCGTCGCGCTCGGGTGCGCCGCCGACCGGCTCGCGCCATCCATGCCGTTCGCGGCGCCCCTCGCCCGACTCTGGTCGGCGCGGCGCGGCGTGGCTTACGGCGTAGCGCTTTCGATCGGCGGCTGGTGCGTCGTGCTGCCGCGCGAGTTCATCACTGGATAACCGTATCAGGAAAACGCCATGTCGAGCACAGTCAAGCTCGCGCTGCTTGCCGGGGTCGCCATCGTGATCGCGCTGATCGTGCGCGCGATGTTCGTCGCGGCCTCCGCGCAATCGCCGCATGACACGCCGGCATCGGAGCGCGTGCGCGTCGCCGCCGTGGACCTTCCGGCCGGACTGCTGCTGCGCGACAGCGACCTGGCATGGAAGGAAATGCCGCCGGCGAAGCGGCCCGCGGGCGCCGTCCTGCAAGGCAATCCGTCCACGCCCGATGTCGCCGGCGCCGCGATGCTTCATCCGCTTGCGGCGGGCGCGCCCGTCACCGCGAAGGACGTCGTGTTTCCCAATGCGCCGGGCTTTTTGGCGGCCGCGCTCAAGCCCGACATGCGCGCGGTATCGGTGGCGATCGACGATGTCTCCGGCAACGCCGGACTGATCCAGCCCGGCGACTACGTCGATCTGATCCTCACGCAGGATCTGGCGAGCAAGACCGATTCGGCGCGCCTGTCGGTGGCGAGCGAAACCGTCGTCGACCATGTGCGCGTCCTCGCCGTCGGCAGCGAGTTCACGCGTCCCAAGGACGACACTGCAGCGGACAAGGGACATGCGCGCACCGTCACGCTCGAGGTGAACCCGCGCATGGCGGAAGTCGTGGCGATTTCCGCGCGGCTAGGCACGCTGTCGCTCGCGCTGCGCAGTTTCGCGACATTCGCGCGCGGCGGCTCGGATGCGCACGCCACGACCGACAACGGAATCGCCGCCGCCCCGCCCGTGTGGGCCGGCGATGTGTCGCGCGCGGTGCGCGAGCTGCCGCTTTCGCACGACAACGGCCGCGGTCAAGCGGAAAACGGAGCGCCCGCGGTGCTGGTTTATCGCGGCTCCGCGAAAGGCGACGCCGAGGCCCGTTCGCCGTTGCTCGCGCTGCCGCCGAAGGGCGAGGCGCCTGTGGTTCATGACGGCGCATCAACCAACGAAGCAGTCGGTGCGCTGGCGCCGGCGCAAACCCCGGCGCTTGCCGCGCGGAGTCAATGATGTTCGCCCTTTTCGAACGCGTCCGCCGCATGGGCTTCGCACGCATCCTCGGTCGTGCCGTTCACTGCCCTATGGCTGCAGTCTTGACGAGCACGGCGCTCGCCGCGCTCCTTTGCGCGGGAAACGCCCGCGCGGACGAAACGCTGACCGTCAATGCGGGCGCCGGCGAGGTCGTGCAGCTCTCGCAGCCGGCCGTCGCTGTGTTCGTCGCGGACCCGGACGTCGCCGACATCCACGTCCCGACGCCGGGCGCCGTGTTCTTGGTGGGCAAGAAGGAAGGCCGAACGACGCTCTTTGCGCTCGGACCGGACAACCGCGTGATCCTTCGCCGTTCGGTGCTCGTGCGACGCGATCTCGACGCGTTGAACACGCTGCTGCATCAGCGCTTCCCGCACCTTCAACTGACGCTTGCGTCGGCGCCCGGATCGGTGATGATTTCGGGCGCGGTCGGATCGGCCGCGGACGTCGATGCGATCACGCAAACGCTCACGCCGATGCTGCACGACAAGGAAACGCTGATCAACCATCTCACCGTCGGCCAGCCGACTCAGGTCTACCTGCGCGTGCGCTTCATCGAAGTGGACCGCAACGTCACGCAACAGCTCGGCGTGAACTGGAACGCAGTCGGCAGCATCGGCAACTTCGTCGTCGGGCTGCTCAGCGGGCGCGTCATCCAAGACGCCACGACAGGCGCGTGGAACTTGCCGCAGTCGAATGCGACCGGGGTGCTCAGCGGATTCCGTACCGCCCACACATCGGTGACGAACGTGATCGACGCGCTCGATCAGGACGGCTTGCTGACGATTCTGGCCGAGCCGAATCTGACGGTGCTCTCGGGCGAAACGGCCAGCTTCCTCGCCGGCGGCGAATTTCCGATTCCCGTCGCCCAAAACCAGAACACGTTGAGCGTGGAATTCAAACCGTTCGGCGTGTCGCTCGGTTTTACGCCGACCGTGCTCGCCGACAACCACATCAGCCTCAAGGTGCGGCCCGAGGTCAGTCAGATTGACCCGACCGCGAGCGTGACGACCAATTCGATCACCATTCCGGGGTTGTCGGTGCGGCGCGTCGAAACCACGGTCGAACTGTCGAGCGGACAGAGTTTCGCGATCGGGGGGCTGCTGCAGAACGAGACGCGCGACATCATTTCGCAGCTGCCGGGCCTCGGCAAGCTTCCGATACTAGGCCGGCTGTTCTCGTCCAAGGACTACCAGAACAATAAGACCGAACTGGTCGTGATCGTCACGCCCTATCTCGTTCAACCGGCGAGCGCGGCGCAGATGACTAGCCCGGTGGACACCATCATGACCCCGGGCTCCGACATCGAAACCATCATCCAGCGCAAGACCGGCCTCGATCCGCTCGATGGCTCGACGCCGCGGCTCGTCGGTGCGGCCGGCTTCGTTTATTGACCGGGGACACGTATGCGATTCGTCAACCGTTCTCCATCGACTCGGCCGGCGCCATCGAAGCGCACGCTGCTGCGCGCGTCGGCGCTGCTCAGTGTGCTGCTTGCCGGGTGCCTGTCGACGGCGCCGCCGATCGGCATGCCCGACGCCACGGTAATCGGTGTGGAAGACGGCCACGTGGTGCCGCCCGACTGCGACGCACTCGCGACGCCGACCAATTTCCGCGACGCCGGCGCGAAACGTCCCACCAACGCATTCGGCTGCGCGACCTACCGAAATCTCGCGGCGGTGCTCGTACGGCCGGCCGATCTCGTCGCGCCGCGGCCGTTCGCCGGCGCCGATGCCCCGGTCGCCGCCAGCGCCGTGCATCGCTACGAGACCGGAAAGATCACGCCGTTGCCGACCACCGAAACCTCCAGCTTCAACAAATAGGCTTGCGATGAACACGTTGCTGAAACTCGCTACGCAGCCTCGCCGCAACCTTGGCGCGAGCTTCGTCGCCTTCGTTCGCGATCGCCATAGCGAAGACGTGGTGCAGCGTTTCGCCGATGAACAAAATTTCACCCAAGCGCTCGTCAAAGTGGGGCCCATCGACGACGCCATCGATCACCTGACGAAGATGCCGCGCTCGCCGGCCGCACTGCTCGTCGACGTCTCCGCCACGCCGATGCCGCTCTCCGAGCTCGCCCGCCTCGCCGCGGTGTGCGAGCCGTCGGTGTCGGTCATCGTGATCGGCGAAACCAACGACGTCGGGCTCTATCGAAACCTGCTCGAAGTGGGCGTGCAGGACTACCTCGTCAAACCGCTGACGCTCGAACTGCTGCGCCGCTCGCTAGGCGGAAACGGCCAAGGCCCAAGCGCGCGGCAGTCGCGCACGGGCAAGGTCATCGGCTTTGCCGGCACGCGTGGCGGCGTCGGCGTCACGACCGTCGCGGCCGGCCTCGCACGGCATCTCGCGATGGTCGCCCATCGGCGCATCGCCTATATCGACATGAACCTGCACGGCGGCGCGGCGAACACGCTGCTCGGCTTGAAAAGCAACAACGGGTTGCTCGACGTGCTGCGCGACGCCGATCGCCTCGACCCGCAATTCGTCGAGCGCTCGCTCGTCGCCCACGACGACCGCCTGTTCGTCTTATCGGCGGAGCTGCCTTACGGCGAGACATTCAAACCGCAAGAGCGCGCGCTGGCCGATCTGCTCGAGCGCTTGAAGCCGCATTTCCACTACATCCTGCTCGATCTGCCGGGCCAAGGTCACGCGCTCACGCATGCCGCGCTCGCCGAAGTGCAGCTCCTGTATCTGCTCGCCGATGCGTCGATCCACTCCGCGCGCGAAGTGCTGCGCTTCACGCGCTACCTCGACGGCATCGACCGCGCGCCGTCGATGTCGGTATTGCTCAATACGCCGAATGCTTCGCAGCGCGGACACTTGAAAACCGCGGATTTCGCCGCCGCCATCGGCTGCAACGTGCTGCTCGAGCTGCCGTTCGACGGCGCGGTGCTCGCCGCCGCGGAAAACCTGGGCGAGCCGATCGCGCCGGGCAAGTCGCGCTTCGGCGATGCGATCGAGGCGCTCGCCGACGGCTTGAGCGGACGCTCATCCGCGCCCGCACCGCGCTGGTACGAGAAATTGCTGCCTGCAAGGAGACGCTGATGTTCGGCCAAAAGAACGTTCCCGCGCGGCTCGATCTACTGCACGAAGCCCCCGCCTCCGCCCCCATCGCCGCGCGCGACGCGCATGGGGCGCTGCCCGCACGCGCCCAGGAACATCGCGAACGGGGCGTCGCGCTGGCTCATCCGGCTCCGGCTAGAGACGGACGCGAGTCATCCGAAAAAGCGGACCTTGGCCCTACCGCCGCCGAGCGCGCCGATAGCCTCGTGCGGACGGACAGCTTTCGCATCATCCGCTCGCTCGTGCTCGGCTCGATGAACGTATCCGCCGCGGTGCTTCAGACACGCGACCAAGCGCAAGCGGAGATCGCCCGGCTCGCCGCCGAGATCGTCGAGCGCGAGCGGCTCAAGATGACGCTGACCGAGCAGGCTCAGGTGATCGAGGAGATCCTGAACGACATGTTCGGCGTGGGCCCGATCGAACCGCTTCTGACCGACGACTCGGTCACCGATATTCTGGTCAACGGCGCGGACCAGGTCTATGTCGAGCGGCACGGCAAACTCGAACTGACGCGGCTCAAGTTTCGGGACAATGCGCACGTCGTCAACGTGGCGCAACGGATTGCGGCCTCGGTGGGGCGACGCGTCGACGAAAGCAGTCCGATGGTCGATGCGCGTCTGTCCGACGGCAGCCGCGTCAACGTGGTGCTGCCGCCCCTCGCGATTCGCGGCGCCTGCATCGCGATTCGCAAGTTCGCGAAACGCGATATCACGCTCGAACGGATGTCGACGCAAGGCAGCCTGTCCGCCGCGATGGCGCGCACGCTCGAGATCGGCAGCGCGTGCCGGCTCAATATCATCGTGTCGGGCGGAACGGGGTCGGGCAAGACCACGCTGCTCAATGCGATGTCGCGCTACATCGACGCGCGCGAACGCATCGTCACGATCGAAGACGCGGCCGAGCTGCAGTTGCAGCAGCCGCACGTCGTGAGCCTCGAAACCCGTCCCGAAAACGCCGAAGGTCTGGGCGCCGTTTCGCAGCGCGATTTGATGCGCAATGCGCTGCGGATGCGGCCGGACCGCATCATCCTCGGCGAAACGCGCGGGGCCGAGGCGTTCGACGTCTTGCAAGCGATGAACACCGGCCACGACGGCTCGATGACGACCATCCACGCGAATACGCCGCGCGATGCGATCACGCGGTTAGAGAGCATGGTGATGATGGCGAACGGCAACCTTCCCCTGCTGTCGATCCGTCGCCAGATCGCAAGCGCGGTGCACCTCATCGTGCAAACCGAGCGCATGCGGGACGGCATGCGGCGCGTCACGCACATTACCGAACTGGTGGGCCTCGAAGGCGACGTGATCCTGACTCAGGATCTTTTCATCTTCCGTTATGACGACGGGGTCTCCGGCGACGAAGTGCGCGGGCGCTTCGAATCGTCGTCGCTGCGCCCCGCGTTTTCCTCGCGCGCCGCGCACTATGGGCTCGAAGAGAGTCTGATGAAGGCGTTGCACGCATGAGCCGCGCCAACCTTTTCGCCCTCGCGGTGTTCGTCACCGTCTTCAGCGCCGGGCTGCTGGGGCATGCCGCGCTCCAGATCATGCGAGCGCGGCCCTCCGCGCTTATGCGCGCACGGCTTTTCGCGCTCGATGCGGCGGCCGCGACGGCCGCGACGGCCGGCGACGACGCGTTCGTCGCCACGCTCTTCCATGAGCGGACGCGCCGCTTGCGTTTATGGACCTGGCTCGACGACCGTTTGCGCCGCATCGAGATCGTCGGCGGCAAATTCGGGCCGAGGCTCGCGGGCGTGGTCGTCGCGGCCGCCATCGCCGTTGCGATCGCCATCGCGCGGATCGACGTGGTGCCGGCGTGGGCGGGGCCGGTGCTGCTCGCGGTGCTGCCGCTCGCCGCGCTGCGCTCGTTCTACAAGATGCTGGTCGAGCGTTTCCGGTTGCGGATGCTCGGCGTATTTCCGGATGCCCTCGACCTGATGGTCCGCGCGGTTCGCGCCGGCGTGCCGGTCGTGCGCGCGATCGAAATCGTCGCGGACGAATGCGCCCAGCCGCTCGCCGCGGAATTCCGCCAAATCGCCGACGGTCTGCAGCTCGGCATCGAACTCGAAACGGTATTGAACGAGGCGATGCGGCGCCTGCGTATCCCCGAGTTTTCGTTCTTTTGCGTCGCCCTGCTGCTGCAACGGGAAACGGGCGGCTCGCTCGGCGAAACGCTCGAAGGCCTCGCGGACATCGTGCGCGGTCGCAAGGAAGTGCGGCAGAAAACCCGTGCGCTGACAGCCGAAAGCCGACTCGCGAGCCGCGTGATTGCGTGCGTGCCGCCCGTCGTCTTCGGCGCGCTGTACACGATCAATCGCGACTACGCGCGCGTGCTGATCGATACGCACGCGGGCCACCTGATTCTCGTCGCGAGCGGTGTGCTGCTGGTTTTCGGGCTCGTCGTCATTCAGCGCCTCGCTAAATTGGATACCTGAACATGACGCTGTCCGTTCTCGACAAGATCTTGTGCGTCGCGGTGCTCGCGGCAATGGTCATTGCCTTCGTGAACGGCAACCGGCCCGCCGCGCGCATTGCGCAACGGGCCCGGTCGCTTGCCGGCGAACGGCGCACCGCGGTGGGCGCAACCCCTGTCGCACGCTCGCTTCCGGCTCGCATCGCGGCGCGTCTCGCCGCACTGGGCGATCGCCTTCCCTTGTTCGAAGCCGCCCATCGCAGCGATCTGGCGCGGCGCCTGACACGCGCCGGATTTCGCGGCACGCGTCCCGTGTCCGCATTGATCGGCATCAAAGCGGTGACCGGCGCCGTCGCCGCGCTTGCGATGCTGTTGGGGAGCACCCACGTCCCGCTTCTAGAGCGTTGGATGATGCTGCGCATCGCCGCCGTGGCAGCGTTCTTCATGATCGGCATGATGCTGCCCGAGTTCGCGCTCGACTGGCATACGCGGCGGCGCCAAAAGCAAATCGCCGCGGCGCTGCCGGACGCGCTCGATCTGCTCGTCATCTGCACGAACGCCGGTTACAGCCTCGGTTCGAGCATCGTGCGGATCGCGGAGGAAATGCGCTCGATCGCACCGGCTCTCGCGTACGAGCTCGGACTGACCGCGCAGGAACTGCGCATCGACAACGACAGCGCGTCCGTGCTGCGCAACCTCGCGGACCGCGTCGACGTGGCGTCGCTGCGCACGCTGGTAACGACGCTCACCCAGTCGCAGCGCTACGGCACGCCGATCACGCAGGCGCTGCGCGTGCTGGCGCGCGCCGAGCGGGCGCAGCACATGCACCTGCTCGAGGAAAAGGCGGCCAAGCTGTCCACCAAGATGACGCTTCCGATGATGTTCTTCATCTTGCCGACGGTGATCCTGATAGCGGCCGGCCCGGCCGTGCTTAGTCTGATGGCGGTATTCAAATGAAAACTCTCGCACCCGTCGCATCCGCGCTGCGTGTTTCCCTTGTCCTGTGCGTCCTGCTTGCATCCGCGTGCACGCCCGTGGTCACGCAGGTGCGCTCGCGGCCCATGACCGTGAGCGGCGGCGCACACGGAAAGACAAGCCTCACCGACATGACGATCGCCACGACCGCGCTGCAAAACGGCGATATCTCGCTTGCCACGTCGATGTTCGGCAAGGTGCTGGAGACCCAGCCGCACAACCTCGAAGCGTTGACCGGCCTTGCCGCGGCCCTCGCCACGTCGGGAGACCTGGAGCGCGCGCGCAGCATGTACGAGCGCGCCGCGGCGCTCGCGCCCGGGCACACCGTGCCGACGCTCGGCCTCGCACGCATCGCGGTGCGGCAGCGGCGCCTGGACGAGGCGATCGAGCTGTATCGGCGCGTGCTGTCGAAAGAGCCGTCCAATGCAATGGCAAGCGCGGGGCTCGGCACCGCGTGGGCCCTGAAGGGCGACGCGCAGCGCGCGCAAACGATCTATCGGGACGCGCTGAAGCGCCATCCGGGGGACACGATGCTGACGGTCGACCTCGGCCTGTCGCTGGTGCTCGACGGCCAAGTGCGCGACGGCGCGAACTTGCTCTTGAGCGTCGCCGGGGAGCCCGGCGCGCCCGTTCAAGCGCGGCAGAATCTCGCGCTCGCATACGGTCTGCTCGGCAACAGCGGCGCGGCCGACCAAATCCTGACGCGCGATTTACCGCGCGCGTCGACGGACGAAAATCTGCGTTTCTACAAAATCGTGCGCGCGCGCCTCGACGCAGGTTCACCCGACAAGCCGGTGACGATGCTGCCGACTTCGAGGCACATCGGCGTACAGACATATGCGATCAAGCCGTTCGCGCCTGCGGCCCAAGCCCTGGCGCCCGTGGAGAACGCGGTGCGGACAGAGCCGGTACCCACCGTGGCGATGAACACCGTGCCTGTGCCGGCCATCGTGCCTCGCACCCTGCCGCCGGCAACGCAGCCGGCGACCCGCGAACCCTCGTTCGCCGCCGCGGATCAGGCGCAATCTGCCCCCGCGCCGACGCCGATGCCGCTGGGCTTGCGCCGGCAAACACAGCTGCTGAACGACCAATGACGCCGCTCAGGTCCGTGCACGGCGCAAGACGCACGCTCGCCCGCCCCTCGCGCATCCGCGGGCTGACGGCGCTCGAGTTCGTGATCGGCTTGCCGTTCCTGCTGCTTCTCGTGATCGGTACGATCGAGATGGGGATGATCTTGATGGCCGATGCGTCGCTCGAGGCCGCGGTACGGCAAGCGTCGCGCTTTGGCCAAACCACGATGGTGCCGACCGGCGAGACGCGCGATCAGGCGATTACCGCGCTCGTCGATCGCGACCTGATGATGTGGGTCAAATCGCCTCAGCAAATCACCATCAGCACGACGACCTACCCTTCGTACGCGAGCGGCGTGAAGACGCAAACAGGCGCCGGCAATCTCGGCGACATCGTGCTCTACAAAGTATCGTTCACGCGCCCGACTTTCACCGGCATTCTCGGCATCGTCGGCGTCAAGCAGCTGACGTTCAGCCGCACCATCCTGATCCAGAACGAGCCGTGAAAACTCCCTCTCTCCCGCGCCCGCGGCGATCACGCCGGTCGTGGCGGCTGTTGCCCGACACGCGAGGCGTCGCGGCAATCGAAATCGCCGTTTTGATGCCGCTCGTTTTGCTGATGCTGGTCGGCTTCGTCGAACTCTACGGATACTTTCGCGCCTCCGCGCTCGTCACGCGAACCGCGTTCACGCTCGCCGACAGTCTAGGGCAGCAGACCAAGGTCATCGACAACACCGACGCGACGAATGCGGCTAGCCTCGCCGCGTATTGGAACGGCGCGGTGACGATGGCAAGCCCGCTTGAACTGTCGGGCAGCGGCGCCGTCATCGTAACGGTCATCGACGACCCCACCGGCAAAGGCAAGCCCCACATTGCATGGCAGCGCAAAAGCCCGTGGTCGCCGAGCGCCGTTTCGCAGCTCGGCGCGGCGCTCGTGCCCGCAGGCTACCCCTTCAAGCCGCAAGACTGCGTGGTGGCCGTCGAAGTGTTCTACACGTACAGGCCGTTCGCCACGACGTCGGCTTTCTGGAAAGCGGCGCCCGGCAATCTCACCCTCTACGAACGCGCGTATTACCGCCTGCGCTTCGGCAACGAACTGGTGCTCTCGCCGTCATGAATACGCTACGCGATACCCGCGGCGCGGTCACGCCGATGTTCAGCGTGTCGATCGTGCTGATGCTGATGGCGCTGCTCGGCGGCATCGATACCGTCCGCTTCCACCTCGCGCAGTCACGGCTTCAATATTCGCTCGATGCGGCCGCGATCGCGGCGGGCAGCGAACTGCGGCTCTTGCCGGCATCGGCGACGAGCGCGCAGATCACGCAGTGGAAAACCGATGCGCTCGCCTATTTCACCGGCAACATGCCGTCGAAATACCTGGGCAGCTCGTTCGACCCGAAGACGTTCAGCGTCGCCTTGAGCGGAACCCCTTCCACCGGCCAGCGCGTGACGATGTCCGCCCAATTGAAGCTGCCGCTCGTGAGCGCGGGGCTCCTCAAGCTCACCTCGATCACGATCCCAGCGTCGAACGAGACCGTGCGCACGACGCGCAGCAATCTCGAAGTCGCGCTCGTGCTCGACAACACCGGGTCGATGAGCGAGAGCGGGAAGATCACGAATCTGATCGCGGCATCGAAGGCGCTCGTCAAGGAAATGTTCAATTCCACCAGCACGGCGACGAACTCGTATATGGGGCTGGTGCCGTTCGCGACGACTGTCAACGTCGGCAATTCCGCGAGAACGCGGGCCTGGATGTCGAGCGCCGCGCCGGCCGCGTGGTCCGGCACGGGATACGGATGGTCGAACTGGGGCGGCTGCACCGTCGAGCCGCGCGCGTCCAACGGCGACATCGTGCTCCAGCCCGGCACGCCGTCCGGCCACAAGTTCAAGCCGTACTACTACCCTTACAGCGGCAAGGTCTATAACTGGGGTTGCGTCGCCCATCCGGTGACGTTCCTCACCGCCAACACCAGTACGCTCAACAATGCACTGACGGCGCTCGACCCGCCGGCTTACTCGACTGTCATTCCCGAAGGGTTGATGTGGGGCTGGCGCATGCTGTCGCCGACATGGAAAGGCGCGGCCGGCTGGGGCAGCTCGACGCTGCCCCAAGACCCCGCTGCCAACCCGTATCTCACGCGCGTCGTCGTGCTGCTGAGCGACGGCGGCAACGAAGTGATTTCCGCATGGAATCCATCGGATGTGGCGGACTACCCCGATGCGATATCGCACAACGGCATGAGCGGCGTCGGGCGAGACGATATTCCGCCTTACGGGACGACCGATTCGGGTAAGGTGAAGGACTACATGGGCGATCCGACCGATTTCGACAACATGCAACGAGACCTGTGCACGGCGATGAAGAAGGACGGCATCATCATCTACACGATCCGCTACGGTGCGACCGATACGCACGATCCAAACGCGGCGAAGGTCATGACCGACTGCGCGAGTTCGCCTCAAAACGCATTCTTTTCGCCCGACCCGACGCAATTGGCGAACATCTTCAGCACGATCTCGGGGTCGCTCAGCGAATTGCGTCTCGTGAAGTAAAGGACGCCGCATGATGACGCGTCGATGAAATGTGTAACACGGCGATACACGCTCTCCCCACCCGAGGCGCATAAGTCATTTCTTTTCATACCCTTATCGATTTTCGACTTAGGGTGCAACACGCTGAGACGCCCCGCCTTTTAAGTTTGGCTTAAGGCGCCGTGCGCACCATCGTCGCGCTGCAATTCGCGATGGAGGGCCGGCCCGATGACTGACTCGAACGAACACGCCACGCCGCGCAAGCGCACGATGCTGCGGCGCATCCTAAGCCATCACGAGATCGCCACGCTGCTGCTGTTGCTGCACTGCCCGATCGACGTTTCCGCCAAGCCGGAAATTCCGATGCTGCAGGAAGCGGGGCTCGTCGAGAGCGTCACCTCGGAATCGGGTCACACGCGCTTTCAATTGACCGAAGACGGCAATGCCGTGCTCCGCGGCCTCGGCCTGAGCTGACCTTCCCCGCGTTCCCAGCCGCCCGCGTCGGCTCCGGCCGGATGGCGCGCCCCGCCCCATAGGTGGCAAATGCGCTCACGCAAAGTGAGCGGCTTGAGCATCGAAAGCGGCCCGGCCGCTGCCTACACTTCGTCGCGTAGTCCATCGGCATGAGCCGCATCGAGCCGCCCAGGGTGGGCGACGCCGCGTAATCGGCGTATCGTCGTCCATCGAAGAGCATTGAACGAGCGCGCGCAAGAACGCGCCGACATGGCCAAAGCGATCGCACTTCTTCGTATCGATCGGGCGTCATAGGAGACAGCAACATGACCGCAGCACAGCGCTTTCTGACCGCGCGCGATTTTCTTTTGCGGCATCGCAGCGACTACGACCGTGCCTATCGCGACTTCGCCTGGCCGGCGCTCGACGAGTTCAACTGGGCCCTCGATCATTTCGACGCCATGGCCCGCGGGAACGACGCGCCCGCCCTGCTGCTGGTCGACGCCGGCACCGGGCGGCAGGCGCGATTTTCGTTCGCACAGATGTCCGAGCGCTCCGCCCGAATCGCGAACCACCTGCGCGGGCTCGGCGTCGAGCGAGGCGATCGCATCTTGCTCATGCTGCCCAACCGCGTCGAACTCTGGGACGCCATGCTCGCCGCGATCAAGCTCGGCGCCGTGCTGATGCCGGCCACCACCCAGCTTTCAACGGAGGATTTGCGCGAGCGGATCGCCATCGGCCAGCCGAAGTTCGCGATCGTCGATGCGAGCGAATGCGGCAAATTCGATGCGATCGACGCCGCCATCGTCAAGATCGCAGTCGGCGGCGGCGAGGAAGCCGCCCCGGGCTGGCGCCGTCTCGAGGACGGCTATGCGGCTTCGCCCGATTTCGTTCCCTCGGGCGCGACGCATGCGCGCGATCCGCTGCTGCTCTACTTCACCTCGGGCACGACCTCCAAGCCCAAACTCGTCGAGCATACGCACGAGAGCTACCCGGTGGGCAGCTTGTCGACGATGTATTGGATCGGCCTGCAGCCGGGCGACATTCATTGGAACATCAGCTCCCCCGGTTGGGCGAAGCACGCTTGGAGCTGCTTTTTTGCACCGTGGAACGCCGGCGCATGCGTTTTTATCCTGAACTACGCCCGCTTCGACGCGAAGACGACGCTCGAGACCCTCGTTCGCCACAAGGTATCGACGCTCTGCGCGCCGCCCACGGTTTGGCGCATGCTCGTACAGGAGCCGCTCGCCTCGTATGCGGTTTCGTTGCGGGAAATCGTCGGCGCCGGGGAGCCGCTCAATCCGGAAATCATCGAGCGCGTGAAGGCGGGTTGGGGCATCACGATCCGCGATGGGTACGGCCAGACCGAAACGACCTGCCAAATCGGCAACTCGCCTGGGCAAAACGTGGTTCCGGGGTCGATGGGGCGGCCGATGCCCGGTTATCGCATAGTCCTTGTCGATCCCGACGGGCGCCCGGCCGAGGAAGGCGAAATCGCCCTACCGTTCGGCTCGGACGTGGGTGACACAGGCGCCGGAGCCGATGCGCCGGCCGGGGAACGAGCGCTCCACCCGCTGGGCCTGATGACGCGCTACGCCAACAATGCCGACGCCACCGCGCACGTCATGCGTCAAGGCCGCTATCACACGTCGGACATCGCCATGCGTCGTCATGACGGGTATTACGTCTACATCGGCCGGGCCGACGACGTCTTCAAGTCATCCGACTATCGCTTGAGCCCGTTCGAACTGGAAAGCGCATTGATCGAGCACGAGGCTGTCGCGGAAGCCGCGGTCGTGCCGAGTCCCGATCCGCTGCGGCTGTCGGTGCCGAAGGCCTACGTGATGCTGCGTCACGGCTACTCGTTCAGCCCCGAGCTGGCCAAGAGCATCTTCGCGTTCTCGCGCGAGCGCCTATCGCCTTACAAACGCATTCGCCGGCTCGAAGCCTACGAGTTGCCGAAGACGATCTCCGGCAAGATCCGCCGAGTGGAATTGCGACGGCGCGAAATCGAGCGCGGCGACGCGATCGAGCGGTTGCCCGGCGAGTATTGGGAAGAAGACTTCCCGGAACTGCGCTGAGCGAGCCGATCGCCGAACATGAGTTTGTCCCGACAACCGACACAACCGACAAACCCGACACAACCGACCAGGAGCCAATCGATGAGCGCAACGTCTGCTGCCGGCGCCAACCAACCGACCGTCAAGCTGCTGATCAACGGAGAATTCGTCGAATCCGCCACGACCGAGTGGCGCGACATCGTCAATCCCGCCACGCAAGAAGTGCTTGCCCGCGTGCCGTTCGCCACGCGCGCCGAGGTGGACGCGGCCGTCGCCGCCGCGCAAGCGGCGTTCGCCCAGTGGAAAACGACGCCCATCGGCGCTCGCGCCCGCATCATGTTGAAATATCAGGCGCTGATTCGCGAGCACATGCCGCGCATCGCCAAGATCCTGACGGCCGAGCAAGGCAAAACGCTGCCCGACGCCGAAGGCGACATCTTTCGCGGCTTGGAAGTCGTCGAGCATGCGGCGTCGATCGGCACGCTGCAACTGGGCGAATTCGCCGAAAACGTGGCCGGCGGCGTGGACACCTACACGCTGCGCCAGCCGATCGGCGTGTGCGCCGGCATCACGCCGTTCAACTTCCCGGCGATGATCCCGCTATGGATGTTCCCGATGGCGATCGTGTGCGGCAACACGTTCGTGCTCAAGCCCTCGGAGCAAGACCCGCTCTCGACCATGGCGCTCGTCGAGCTCGCGATCGAGGCGGGCATCCCGCGCGGCGTCCTGAACGTCGTGCACGGCGGCAAGGAAGTGGTCGATGCGCTGTGCACGCACGAACAGATCAAAGCGGTCTCCTTCGTCGGTTCGACGGCCGTCGGCACCCACGTCTACAACCTGGCGAGCCAGCACGGCAAACGCGTGCAGTCGATGATGGGCGCGAAGAATCACGCCGTCGTGCTGCACGACGCCAATCGCGAACAGACGCTCAACGCACTCGTCGGCGCCGGCTTCGGCGCGGCGGGCCAGCGCTGCATGGCCACGTCCGCCGTCGTGCTCGTCGGGCAGGCGCGCGAGTGGCTGCCCGAACTCGTGGCGCGCGCGAAGACGTTGAAGGTGAACGCAGGCACCGAACCGAACACCGATCTGGGCCCTGTCGTCTCGAAGGCGGCCAAGGCGCGCATCTTGTCGCTGATCGAAAAGGGCGTGGATGAAGGCGCGACGCTCGCGCTCGATGGGCGCGACATTCGCGTGCCCGGCTACGAAAGCGGCAACTTCATCGGCCCGACGATCTTCACGGGCGTGACGCCCGAGATGTCGGTCTACCGCACTGAAATTTTCGGCCCTGTGCTGGTGGTGCTCGAGGTCGCCACGCTCGACGACGCCATCGCGCTCGTCAATGCCAATCCCTTCGGCAACGGCGTCGGGCTCTTTACCCAAAGCGGCGCGGCGGCGCGCAAGTTCCAAAGCGAGATCGACATCGGCCAGGTCGGCATCAACATCCCGATTCCCGTGCCGGTGCCGTTCTTCAGCTTTACGGGTTCGCGGGGCTCGAAACTGGGCGATTTGGGGCCGTACGGCAAGCAAGTCGTTCAGTTCTATACCCAGACGAAGACCGTCACGGCGCGCTGGTTCGACGACGAAGCCTCGGCCGGCGGCGTCAATACCACGATCAGCCTGCGCTGACCGGCGCGATCGAACCGCATCGAACGGAACCGCAGAGGGAGAGACTCGCCATGAAGATCGGATTTATCGGCCTGGGCAACATGGGCGCGCCGATGGCGCGCAACCTACTGAAGCACGGACACGCCCTGCAGGTGTTCGATTTGAGCGCGGCGGCATGCGGCGCGTTGGCCGATGCCGGCGCGGCCGTATGCGCGTCGCCCAAGGCCGCGGCGGCCGACGCCGAGCTCGTCTTCACGATGCTGCCCGCGGCCGCGCACGTGCGCGGCGTGTTGGCCGGCGAGCAAGGCGTGCTGGCCGGTATCGCGCACGGCGTCACGATCGTGGATTCGAGCACGATCGATCCCGCCAGCGCGCAGGAATTCGCCCGGCTCGCGCAAGCGAACGGCAATGCATTCGTCGATGCCCCGGTGTCCGGCGGCACGGGCGGCGCGGCGGCCGGCACGCTGACGTTCATGGTCGGGGCGAGCGAAGCGCTGTTCGCGAGCGTCAGTCCCGCGCTCGGCGCGATGGGCAAGAACATCGTTCGCTGCGGCGACACGGGCATGGGCCAAGTGGCCAAGATCTGCAACAACCTGCTGCTCGGCATCACGATGGCGGGCGTGGCGGAGGCGATGTCGCTCGGCGCCACGCTCGGCATCGATCCGAAGGTGCTCGCCGGCATCGTCAATACATCGACGGGCCGATGCTGGAGCTCCGACACCTACAATCCGTATCCGGGCATCGTCGAAACCGCGCCCGCGTCGCGGGGCTATACGGGCGGGTTCGGCGCCGATCTCATGCTCAAGGACCTGGGCCTAGCGGCCGAGGCGGCCCGCACCGCCAAGCAGCCGATTTTTCTCGGCGCCCTCGCCCATCAGCTTTACCAGGCGCTGAGCGCAAGCGGCCGGGGCGGGCTCGATTTCTCGGCGATCATCTCGCTCTACGAGCGGCACGGCGCGCAGTCATGAGCGTCGCCGCCGTGGGCCCAATCACATCCTTTTACGCATGAACAGGAGTCCCCGATGAATGCACGTGTTCAAACCTCGCAGGCCGCAAGCGACGGCGCCGCTAGCGCCCCGCCGCCGGCGCAGGGGCGCGTGCTGTGTCACGTCGTCAACGGCGTCGCCATCCTGACGCTCGACCGGCCGCATGCGCTCAATGCGCTGTCGCACGAGATGATCCGCGCGCTCGCCGAGCATGTGGAACGCTGCCGGACCGATGACGGCATCGTCGCGCTGGTCCTGCGCGGCAGCGGCGAAAAAGGGTTTTGCGCGGGCGGCGACGTCCGCGCGCTCTACCACGCCGCATCGGCCGGGCGTGCCGACGAGGAAGACGGCTGGAGACGCTTCTTCATCGACGAATACCGGCTCGACTTCGCCCTGCACGCGTATCCGAAACCGATCGTTGCGCTGGCCGACGGCATCGCGATGGGCGGCGGCATGGGCCTCGCTCAAGCGGCGTCGCTGCGGGTCACGACCGAGCGCAGCAAGATCGCCATGCCCGAAACGCGGATCGGCTTCGTGCCCGATGTCGGCGCCACGCGATTTTTGAGCGTGATGCCGGTCGAACTCGCGCTTTACGTCGGCCTGACGGGCGCGGTGCTCTCGGGCGCCGACGCGGTGCGCTGCGGCCTTGCCGACGTTTGCGTGCCCAGCGAACGGCTGCACGGCTTCGAATCGCGTCTCGCGAGCTTGCCCCCCGAGCACGTATGCGAACGGCTGCGGGACGTATTCGTGCCGCCCGCCGCACCGGCCGCGGCCGCCGTCATCGAAGCGGTGCTGCCCGAGATCGAACGGCATTTCGACGCCCGGCTATCGGTCGACGAGATGGCCGCGTCGCTGGCGTCCGCGTTGATCTCCAATCCACCGGCGGCGCTGCGCGCCTGGCTGCAAACGGCGCTAGATGCTCTGCACGGCTATTCGCCGACGATGCTGCACGTCACCCGCGAGGCGATCTTGCGGGGGCGGGACATCACGCTGGCCGACGCCTACCGCATGGAACTTGGCATCGCCACACGGGCCATTGAGGAAGGCGACTTCCGCGAAGGCGTGCGCGCGCATCTCGTGGACAAGGACCGGGCGCCGCGCTGGCGACCGTCCTCGCTGGCCGAAGTCAACCCGGAGCGCGTCGCGCATTTCTTGAACTCGCCGTGGCCGAGCGACCGGCATCCGCTGGCGGATCTAGGCGCGCTGCCGAGCCCGCGTGCATCGCGGCTGCCGTCGTAAGGCCCGCGGCCATCAGCAGGAGGCGATCAGCCCCATGGCGATCGCCTTGACGACCGCCTGCACCTTGTTGGTGGCATTGAGCTTCAACAACACGTTATTGACGTGAAAGTTGACGGTGCGCTCCGAAATATTGAGGATCTGGCCGATTTCACAGGCCGTCTTCCCTTCCCCGGTCCAGCACAGCACTTCGCATTCTCGCGGGGTAAGCACGACGCTCGCCTCGGGCGCGAGCCGCGGCACGAGAAATTCGCTCATGAGCGAATGCGAAAGATTGGCAAGCCAGCTTCCTTGCAGCGTCAGCTCGTCGATCTCCGCACTCGTCAGCGCATCGTCGCGCCGCGCCATGGTGAGCAGACCGTACACGCCGTGGGCCGCCCAGCTCGAGTGGGCGACGCCCACCCGCAGGCCGAAATCGCGCGCATCGGCCCATAGCTTGGGGGCGTTCGCCGAGGCTTCGGGCCATACGATCAGCCGCGAACTGGACATGCCTTCGCGCACGGTCGGGTCGACGTCGATGAAGTGGTTGTCCTGATAGTGCTTCATCCACCCGGACGGGTAGGTGTCGAAAATGGCGACGGACGGGTTCGACACCGGCAGCGGCACGCGAATTCCGTAGCAGCAATACTCGAAACCGAGCCGTTTCGCGAACTGAGCGATCCGCTCAAACAATTGCCGTTCGTCGGGCGCCGAGCGCAGTAGTTCGTAACTTTCTTGCCATCGCAACGGCAAATCCATGGCTACCCCAAAAAAACAGTCATCGGCCCGGAACACAAGGCTGTCATAGTTGCCAGGTCTCACGGCCGCTGCGGACTGCTACAGTCCGGCGCATGAGACATCCTTCCACCATGCCGTCGAGCCCCGGCCTCGACGGCTACGTTCGTCTTCCCGAACAGGCGCTGGCCGAACTCCAGCTCGTTCATATCAGTTCGGCGCTCGACGAAGGCCTGCTCGAGGACCTGCGCGCGGAAGGCATCGACGCCTGTAGCGCAGGTTACACCGAATGGCAGCGCGCGCGCGGCCCGGGCGCCGCCCACGTCACCCTCGGCTGGGACTGGTATGTCGATCGCGCGTCCGGCGCCTTGATCGTCGCCTGGGGCGACATCCGCAGCAACGTCATGTGCGTCGATCCACGCGGCCTCGACCTCGGCATGGCCCATACCACGCGGGCGCTCCTGCGGCGCGTCGCCGGCCTGAACTGGCCGAACGCAGTCGCACGGGCCGCGCTGGCCGCCTGGACTCGCCCCGCGACGCCAGGGCCCACGCTCCAATAAGGCCGAGCGGGGGCCGCCAAAGCGCCGGCCCGCGCTCGATTGATCGACTCACTCACTCACAGTGCTCATTTATAAGCAAATCGTCGGCTCATTTCAATCTTCCCATTAGTTGCGATCGACATGCCCTGGAGCGCGCACGCCCGCTCCGGCAGGGCTGGGGTTCGTCCCTAGTCCTGTCAACGTTGACAGTTACCGCCCCTCGGAGCGCGCTGTGTAATGCGCTCATCAAAAAACACACGCGAGGGATCTCATGCGGACTTCTGTTCACGGTGACGGGCGCATGCCTGAAGACCTCGATGCCGCACTCGCACATTATCGGCACCGGATCTTCGTCGAACAGTTGGGATGGAGCCTGCCGTGCGCCGACGACCGCTTCGAGCGTGACCAATACGATCGCGACGACACCGTGTATGTCGTCGCCCATGATGAATCGGGGGCCATTTGCGGTTGCGCGAGGCTGTTGCCGACAACACACGCCTATCTGTTGCAAGAGCTCTTTCCATTCCTGCTGGCGGACGGGATGGAGCCGCCGCGCGCTTTCGACGTTTGGGAATTATCGCGCTTTGCGGCAAGTACCGCCGAAGGAGCATTCGGCGAGGACAGCGGCGCCTGGGCGGTGCAGCCTATGCTCGCGTCGGTCGTGGAATGCGCGGTCAAGCTGGGCGCCCGGCAGCTGATCGGCGTGACGTTTCTCAGCATGGAGCGGCTGTTCCGGCGCATCGGCGTGCATGCGCACCGGGCCGGTCCCGCGCAGCGGATCGACGGTCGCATGGTCGTCGCCTGTTGGATCGACCTGGATGTGCAAACGCTTACGGCGCTTGGCATCGATCCCGCGTTGATCGAACAGCGCGACGACGCCACGGCCGCGCTGGAAGTCTGATCCCAAGCGCGCCGCGTAACGCGGCCGGCTGTTCGGAGATGCGTTCATGACGCCCACCGCACCGCCACCCGACCTGTCTCCCGTTTTCGGCCCGGACAGCGCAGCGCCAGGCGACCCGTCTCGTCTATCGGGGGGCGCCCTTTTCGAGAACGAGGTCCTTGCCGCGCTCCCTGTGCTCGAGCGAGACACCGCCTGGGGCATCGACGTATCGCCGCCGCTGCGAACGCTGACCACCCGCCTCGTCCGCCCGCGTTCCCACGCCGCGCACGAACCCTACGTCGCCTGGCTGGAACGGCTGTGCTCGGCGCGCACGATGGCGTCCCTTTCCGGCGCGGCTCGGGACTTGGCGTCGTCTCGTCTGGCGGCAATTCGCACTCGGGGGCGCACGACGTTCGACGCCGTCCAAGAAGTCGCGCGGCCGCTGTGGCCCGACTTGCTTGCCGCTTGGGCCGGGCTGCCCGATCAGCAGCGGCGGCGTCTGCACCATCTTGGGCCAGTCGTGCATGCGTTCGCCGAGCCGTGCGAACTGCCTGCGCACCGTCTCGCGGGCTTGGTTACCGCACTTGACGAACTTCGCAGAATATTTACGCAGGCGTATCGGCACCCGCGCTACGAACACGGGCTGCCGAACCTGTTCGCCGCCCTGGAAACCGGATGGACTTCGCGCCTCGGGCCGATTGCCGAGGAAGCGGCCGCGGCCGCCATCCAACTGCTGGTGACGGGCGGACGCGCGGCGTGCGAATTGACAGGGCCCGCGATCGATACGCTGGCCTCGCAACCTGAACTTGTCGAGCGGCTGCGCGCCACGCCGGGTTCGGCCGCGGCGTTCGTCGCAAAGGTCCAGGGGGCGCTGGCACCGCCGCCGGCGACGCTTTACGGCACGCGGGCGCGGACAAGCGATGCGTTCGAGCCCCTATCGCGCTTGCTCGCGCCCATGTTGGCCACGGCGGTAGTCGACGCGCTCATTGCGTCGCGCGCGCCCATTGCGCGCGACGAGCAAGGCGCTGGAGTGCACCTGCAACGCGCAACGGTTACGCCCCTCGAACATCTTGCATTACGTGCCGGTCCATGACGCCCGAGACCGAATACACCGGCCCGCGCCGTCACCTGGCCAGCATCATTAGAAGGAGAATCATCGTGCAAACCACTCGCCGCGTCCTCGCGCCTGCTTCAGACGAATTCGCCGCATGGATGCGCATCGGCGTCATGCAGGCCGGCCAACCGCGGCCGCTGCCCGTCTCACGGTTGGATCGCCACGGGCTGACCGCGGCAGTCGACGAAGACGTCGACCTCGCGCCGATCGGCCTGCCTCGCCGCGCGATGATCGCCTGCGACGGCGCGCCGCTTTGCGAACTTCGGCTCGTGACTCGCTCGGTTGCCCGCACGCCGGGGCGTGCGACCGAAGTAACGATGCAACCATCGCGCGCCGACGACCACACCCTGCTTTGGCAGGCATTGCGCGCGCATCAACTGCATATGGGCTCGCCTCCGACCGTCGATTCCCCGGTGTGGCCGGAGCACGGCGAGCGCATGGCCGGGGCAGCGCCCCACGGCCACGGCGCCGCTGCGCCCAATGAAGCCGCTGCCGCCCGCGCCGCTCGTGCCCCGGACCCTTCGGGTGGCCGAATCGGCGATGCCCGTGCGCTCGTATGGTGCGACACGGCCTTCACGATGGCGACCCATGACGATGCGTGGTTTTTCTCGCACTGGCTCGAATATCACTTTGCCGAAGTGCGTGCACGCACGCGCATGTCTTGCGCGACGGCCGATCTGCGCGACATGCACACGCGGATCGTCGACCACGAGGTCGAGGTACGCTTCCTGTTCGAATCGAGCGAACCGATGGTTCGCGCGTGCACCGAAGCCGGCTGCCGGTGGATCGCGGCCGAGGCGGCGCGGCAGATCGGCATGGAGGTCGAGCATTGGCTTTCGGCCAGCCCGTCGGTCGCGCGCGAGCCGCTCGCGGGTTGGCCGCGGCGGGCGACGTTCGCTTCTGGCGCGCGCTATTCGTCTTGAGGCGAGACGCTTATTTCGCGAAGAGTTGGCCGATATCCTTGAACGCCTTGAATTCCAGGGCGTTGCCGCACGGGTCGAGCAGGAACATCGTGGCCTGCTCGCCCACTTGCCCCTTGAAGCGAACATACGGCTCGATCACGAACTGCGTACCGTACGCCTTCAAACGCTCCGCGAGCGCCTCCCATTGGCCCCACTCGAGCACGATGCCGAAGTGCGGCACCGGCACGTCGTGTCCGTCGACGGGGTTGCTGCGCGCGTGCTCCTGGTCCGCCGTCTTGGCATGCTCGTGGATGACGAGCTGATGGCCATAAAAGTTGAAATCGACCCACTTCGTATCGGAGCGGCCTTCCTCGAGGCCGAAGACCTCCCCGTAGAAACGCCGTGCAGCGGGCAGATCGTGAACGGGGATGGCCAGATGGAACGGGGAAAGACTCATCGAATGCTCCGACGTCGATTTCGAAGCCGTCATTGTATGTCAGGCGCCGGCAGCGCCCACGGCGGGCAGCGGGCGCCCCGCGCCTCGGTCGAAGCGGCGCCGTAACGACCGGCTGCCTAGCGCGCTTGTGCGCGCGGCAGGTAAGGCTGCATCCATCCCAAGCCGTCCGAGGTGCCTGCTTTCGGACGGTATTCACAGCCGATCCAACCACGGTAGCCGAGCGTATCGATACGCTCGAACAAATACGGATAGTTCAGCTCGCCTGTATCGGGCTCGTGTCGGTCGGGAACGCCTGCGATTTGGATATGGCCGATGCCCGGCATATCGCGCTCGAGCTTCTTTGCGATATCGCCCTCGACGATCTGACAGTGGTAGCAGTCGAACTGCACCTGCAAGTTCGGCGCGGCGATTTCGCGGCGGATCGCCTGCGCGTCGTCTTGCCGGTTCAGGAAGAAGCCCGGCATGTCGCGCGGATTGATCGGTTCGATGACGATCGCGATTCCATCCGCGCTCGCCGCCTGCGCGGCGTATTCGAGATTGCGCAGATACACGTCGCGATGCCGCGACCGATCCGCACCCGCCGGCAAAACACCCGCCATGACGTGCAGCTTGTCATTGCCGAGCACACGCGCGTAGGTGAGCGCCGTGTCGAGGCCGCGCCGAAATTCGTCTTCGCGGCCGGGCAGCGAGGCAAGACCGCGCTCGCCCGCGGCCCAATCGCCCGGAGGCGCGTTGAAGAGCACTTGCGTCAGGCCGTGTGCTTCGAGGCGGGACTTCAGCTCGGCGGCCGCGAATTCATACGGGAACAGGTACTCCACCGCTTCGAAGCCATCGCGCGCGGCGGCGCCAAAGCGGTCGAGGAACGCGTGCTCGTTGTACATCATCGTGAGATTGGCGGCGAAGCGTGGCATGGGGGCGGATACGGAGCGAAAAGTGAAAGCATAGCCCACGGACCTGCATCACAAGCTACTCGTCAAATGACCGCCATCCACGACAAGAACGGTTCCCGTCATGTAGCGCGAGTCGTCCGAACTCAGTAGAAGCATGGGCCCGTCGAGATCCTCCAGCCGACCGAGGCGCCGCTGGGGGATGCGCTTGATGAGCGCCTCGCCAGCGGACGTCTGCCAGAACGCCTGATTGAGTTCGGTTTCGATGTAACCCGGCGCGATGGCGTTGACACGAACGCCATGCCGCGCCCATTCCAGCGCAAGCGACTTCGTCAACTGCACCACGCCAGCCTTCGAGACGGCGTAGGGCAGTACGTTGCCGGCCTGCCGAAGCCCGAGAATCGACGCTACATTGACGATCGCGCCGCCTCTCGCCTTTAGTGCTGAAAGGAGATCGGCCGCAACGAAGAACATCGCTTTCAAGTTCGTGTCGACCACGGTATCCCAGTCAGACTCGGTCTGCTGTATCGCGGGCCGGTCGATCACGACGCCGGCATTGTTCACGAGGACGTCTAGCTCGCCGATCGAATCGGCCAATGCCTTCCTGGACGCAGCGTCGTTCACATCGACCTGTCTACATGACGCCATGCCGCCTTCCGACCGAATGCGCTCGGCTTTCTCCTCCAGCACACCGATCCGCCGGCCGGCCAGAATGACGTCGGCGCCGCACGCCGCGAACAGCGATGCGAAGTGTGCGCCAAGCCCGCTCGATGCACCGGTTACTAAAACACGCTTGCTCCGCAGGTCGCGGCTTGTCGTTAAAAGCATCTCGTCTCCGACGGTTCGTATGGCTCGTGCATGACTGTCGTCGAGCAGCGCGGATGTATTCATCCGATCAATGCCGGCTCGCGGTCGCACACATTGGTATCCTTTTTTGGGATACCAGAATATTATTCCTAAACATGGCGATCTGAATAGTCGACCTCGTGCAAGGCGTCGATGCTGTGGCCGTGTCATCGGGTCCCTCATCGAAAGTCTGCATACGTCGGGCCTATTTCTTCCGTTCTGCCCTAGTGCATTCCCTTACATACGGCTCAAATATATACAGGCAGACTGATCTAAACGAAATACAGGCAGACTGATCAGGAGGAAACACGAATGAGCGAGCCCGCTGCAACGAATTTCAAAGAGCGCGAACCGATCGGCGTCGCCCCGATGGCAAACCAAAGCCCGTCACGCTCGGTGATTTGGACAGTACTACCGATTCTTGCAATCATCATGGTTGGGGTGGCCGCCCATGCGACCTCGAGTCTCAAACCCCTCATCGTCCAGGCTTTCGTGCATTCCGCGGGCTTCGACAAAGCAACATCCGGCTATCTACTGACGGCGGAGATGATCTCGACGAGCCTCGGGAGCATCGTTGCAACCGCCTTTCCGTTTGCGCTGCGCAGACGCAAACATCTGTTCGCCGCACTGAGCCTCATGATGCTGGCGAACCTGGCGAGCATTCCGTTCCGAGCCGATGCCGGCGCCGTGCTCTATGGTTTGCGCTGTCTATCAGGATTGGGCGCGGGCTTTGGCCTGGGCCGGCTGGGCATTCTTATCGCGCTTTCGGGGTATCCGGGCAGAACCGCCGGCATTTACTCGATCACCACTCAGCTATACGGCGCCGTAGCCGCCTTTGCCATGCCGTGGATCGACCGGGCTCTCGGGGCAAGCTCGATTTTCGTGATTCTGGCCGGCACCGTCCCCCTCGCCTTGCTCGTCATGGCGTGGGTGCCCGAAAGCCGTCACCTGCCGACAAAGAAGGAGTCGGTGCGTCACGACACCGCTCAGGCCTTGAGCCGCGTCGACAAGATCGTATTGGCGGCCAGTTTCTTCGTCTTCTTTATAGGCATCGGCAACTTCTGGCCGTTCATTTCCGTCTTGGGCGAAACGGCCGATGTGAATCGACTTCAGATGTCGACGATTCTAGGCTGGGGGTCGATCGTTAGCGCAATCGGCTCGGGAACCTCTATCCTCGCCGGAGACAGGAAGTCGTCCGTGCCGGTTCTCACGCTGTTCCTGATCGCGGTGTGCCTATCCGTCATCATGCAACTCGCCTTCCCCCGATCGTTCGATGTATTCGTGGCGTCCGCTTTACTGTTTGCGTTCGCCTACTACGTGATCAGCCCAATGTTCCTCGGCGTGTTGTCGAAGCTGGACGGTACCGGGCAAATGAACGCCGTCTTCTACATTGTCGCAGTGGGTGGCATCGCGATCGGGCCCGCGCTTGCCGGATGGATTTTGACTCATCAGCCGGACCGGTTCGCTAGCGCCACCGTTTTGCGAATCGTCAGTATCGGCCTCTTGGCCATCTCGGCATCGGTGCAAACCTACTATTTCTTTCGCGCGCGCCGCCTTCCGGACTAGCTGCTAATCGCGCCCACGTTGAGAACGAACGCTCCTTTCTCGCTGGCGGCAAATAGACGCCCTTAGGCGGTCCGCGAGCCCTTTTCTCCGTCACCAGGCTTGCGGACGTCGGCACCGTCGTCGCGCATCGATCGTCCCGTTCGTCAGCGAATGACCGAGCCTCCATTTTCAGATCGATTCACACACAAAAACCTTGGAGATATTTGCAATGAGAAAATCGCTAATTGCCTTTGCAGCACTTTGCGCCATTTGTCATGCCGCTCACGCGCAGAGCAGCGTCACGCTGTACGGCATTGTCGATGCCGGTATTGCCTACACGAACAATGTCGGTGGTGCGCATAATTTCTTCGCGAACAGCGGCAATTTGCAAGGCAGCCGACTGGGTTTCAAAGGCGCCGAGGATCTTGGCGGCGGAATGAAAGCCCTCTTCGTACTGGAGAACGGATACAACCTGTACACCGGTGCCTTGGGACAAGGCGGCGGATTCTTCGGGCGTCAGGCGTACGTCGCACTGCAATCCGCTCGATTTGGCACGGTTGCGCTAGGGCGGCAATACGACTCGGTGGTCGACTTCACCGGCGCCCTCATGGTCGCGAGCCAATGGGCGTCCGGGTTCGCGGCTCACCCAGGCGACCTCGACAACATGAACAACTCCAACCGGACGAACAACGCGCTCAAGTACATCAGCCCGACCTATGCCGGCTTCACGCTGAGCGGCGTCTATAGCCTTGGAGGACAGCCCGGGCAATTCAATCGCAATCAGGTATGGTCCGTCGGCGTGGGCTATGCCCGCGGTCCGCTCGTGCTGGGCGCGGGCTACTTGAATGTCAAGGATCCGAACTATTCGTTCTGGGGAGACAACGCGAACGGTCGCGCCGCGACGGCCACGCCGTCGGCGTCCAACTTTCCGACGAGCCGCGTCATTTCCGGCTATGCATCGGCCCGGACGTTTCAGGTCATTGCCTTGGCTGCCGCCTACACCTACGGGGCCGCGACGTTTGGAGTCACGTACAGCAATTCGCAGTACAAAGATCTGGGATCCGAGCCAGGTGCGGGCCTGACTCCTCCGGGTGGGTTCTCGAGCGGGACCGGCAAGTTTCACAACGCCGAAGTGAGCGTCAAATATCAGTTGACGCCCGCTTTGGTCCTTGGCGCAGCCTACGACTACACGAAGGGATATGGTCTTGGCGACGCCAAGTATCATCAAGCGATGCTCGGCGCCGATTACTCCCTCTCCAAGCGAACAGACCTCTACATTGACGGCGTGTACCAGCATGCTGGCGGGACCGATTCGACCAACCGCCCCGCCGTGGCCAACATCAATCTTCTATCGCCCTCGGCGACTTCCAACCAGGTTGCGGCTGTGATCGGCATGCGCCACAAGTTCTGAATCCGAGGACAAGATGCCTGCGCAGATCGCTCCAAGGGCGGACGCGCCGGCCTCCCCCACCCCATCAATCAGTCACGAATATATGTCCAAGTCCGCAATCGTCACCGGTGCAGCTTCGGGAATCGGCAGACGCGCCGTCGAGCGACTACTCCTCGAAGGATGGTCGGTCATTGGCCTCGATCTGGCCGACGCCGCCCTTGCCGAGCGCGATGAGTTAGCCGAGTGTCGTGCACGCTACACGTCGTTCACATGCGACATAGGAATCGGCGCCGATGTTCATGATGTATTCCAAAAGATCGCCGCCAGGATGCCGAAGCTCGATGCGCTGATCTGCTCGGCGGGTGTGGTGCGCTTTGGCGCGCTCGAGAATCACGAGAGCGAAGAACTCGACCTGATGTTCAGCGTCAACGTCAAAGGGCCTTGGGCCTGCATTCGTTCGGCGCTTCCTTTGCTCAGAAACGGGTCCAGCCCGCACGACCCCGCGAGAGTCGTGGTCATCGGGTCGATTGGCGGGATTCGACCCAAGGTCGGCAGCGGCTTTTATAGCGTGACCAAAGCTGCGGTGCATGTCCTCGCAAGCGTATTCGCCGTCGAACTTGCCCCGTCGGGCGTGACCGTCAATGTAGTCGCGCCGGGGACGATAGAAACGCCCATGACTCAGGGGCCCAGAAGCCGGGACGATGGAAGCTACAATCGGTCCGCCATGTCGCCGCTCGGCCGGATCGGACGTCCGGACGACGTGGCGGACGCTGTGTTGTATCTGCTCGGAGACGGCGCCAAGTATGTCAACGGCGTCGTCCTGCCCGTTGACGGCGGATCGCGAGCCGCTTTCACGAAGACCTGATCGAGCGATGTTGCGCACCGGTTCGCTGAGCGGTGTCCCGCCTATGTTAAAGTCGGCCCTGACATTTAACACCCATGGCGGCATTCGCTCAAAGCCTATAACCATGCAGAAGAATCGGGACTCCGCAGCCAGGCTGGCATTCGACCTTCGTGAGACCTTGAGCCGCGGCGCTCGGCTCATCCGAGTCGAGTCTGGGCCCCCTCTGTCGCAACTCACGGTGCTGGGACATCTGCAACGCCAGGGTGCAATGAGCACCAATGATCTGGCAGCAGCGGAACGCGTGCGCCCTCAATCAATGTCGATCACCGTCCGGGCTTTGGAAGACGCCGGGCTCGTAGGTCGACGCCCCCACCCGACGGATGGGCGGACCGTGCTGATTCAGCTCACGCGTAAAGGCGTCAAGACGCTTGAAGACATCTTCGCTGTTCGAGAAGATTGGCTCCATGCGGTGATCGTCGAAAAGCTGACTGAAGAAGAGCGACGAGAACTGCAGCGCGGCTTGACGCTCATCAAGAAAATCGTCGACACGAGGGAGTAACGCGGTTACGCGTGGCTGACGGCCGAGCGACTCATACGTAGATCAGGGACCGGAACGGCCCCCTCACGTATGCGGGTGCGCTAGCTCCGCTCGTGCATCGCTTTTAGCGCAGCCGCAATGCTATCCGCGTCGCTTACCTCGAATTTGCCGGGCGCCTCGGCCGCGAGCAGCTTGACCACGCCGTCTTCGGCCACCATCGCGTAACGCTGAGACCGGATGCCCATGCCGCGCCTCGTCAAGTCCTGATCAAGCCCGAGTGCACGCGCGAAAGCAGCGTTGCCATCGGCGATCATCTTCACCTTGCCCGCGGTTCCCAAGCTCTGCCCCCACGCGCGCATCACGTGCGCATCGTTGACCGAAACACACCAGATTTCGTCGACGCCGGCGTCGAACAACGCCTGGCTCGTTTGCACATACCCGGGCACATGACTGGCGGAGCAAGTCGGCGTGAATGCACCCGGAACGCCGAATATGACGATCCGCTTGCCTTGCGCGCGCTCCCGAACCGAGAACTCGGTCGGCCCTACACTGCAACCTTCCGCCGCTACGTCCACGAATTCAAAAAGAGGCACGTCAGGCAGGGTCTTACCGACTTCGATCATGTTCACTCCATCCAAGGTTGAGTGAGAAAGGATGCCACAGAAAAGGCGCCATTTTGAACCGCGACGCGGCTTTGATTCGGCTGCGTGCATCGCTCATCATGCTTGTCATGAACCTACCGCGGCTCGAACTTACGAAGACATCGGCGCCTCGCGACGGATCTCCCGGTCGACTTCGCGAAAGACGCGGGTACCTCGCTGACATATACGGCCCCTTTCGAGTCGATAGCAATAGCGTGCGGCGCAAGGAATTCAACGCCCGCACACTCGATTCGCCCGAGTAAATCGCCGTCCGAACTCAGAACCGAGATTCTTCCGGGCAACTCGCGTTCCGCACGCCCCAAACGCCAGGACTTCAAATCCATCGGCCCCCTCGCCAGTTCAGTCACGTACGCGTTTCCGAAACGATCGAAGGCCAGATCAGTGGGCCTTTGGACGTTGTCCCAAATCCCCAGCAACACGCCATCAGTCGTGAAGATTTGGATCCGATCGTTCTCGCGGTCGCAGACAAAGACGCGTCCATCGCGACTCATCGTGACGCTATGCGGAATGACAAACGATCCGGGCTCGGAGCCGGTGCCGCCCCACGACGTCACAAGCTCGTGATTCGCTGAAAACCGGTGAATTCGGCAATTGCGATAGCCGTCGCTGACGAAGAATTCGCCCTGTTTCCAAGGCGCCACCTTCGTCGGGCGATTGAACGGTGCGCCGCCGGAAATCGCTTCGAACGCCGCCTCCCGACTCTGTGCCCCAGCGTCATAACCGGTTACCGACGGGTTGCCGCTCCCGACGGCGTGCAATAGACGTCCGTTTGCATCGAAGATGAAGACGCGATGCGCGCCATCGTCGGCGACGTACACGCGCTCGTCATCGCCCACCGTCAAGAGATGAGGACGCGCGGAGAAACGCTCGCTCCGCCAACGGTTCAACTCCATGCCGTTCGGATCGAAGACGGTTACGGATGCGTCCCCCCCTCGGAGGATATAGACGCGATCGGCGGCGTCCACCGCCACGCCCGTTACGTCCTCGTCCCAGGACTGTGCGCCCCAACCTTCCACTTCGGCGAAGTTCATCGGCATGATCACTTGCCGGACGCGTGCACCCAGCGCGGCATGAGCGTTTGAGGTTCCGATGGGGCATTCTCCAGAAGCGCCGGAACGGGATCGTCATCCATGAACCAATCGGAGTAATCGTAGGATTGCCAAGCGACGTCCTGTTTGTTCCACGACGAAATCTCCAGCGGGTTGCCGCTCGGATCCGAGAAATAAATGGACGAAATGAACCGGTGGGTATTGTTCGCCCCCTTGCGCTCGGACACATCAGAGACCGCGATGCCGTTCGAAAGAAGATGCTCGCGAAACCAGACGACGTCGGCCTGCGTGGGAACGTCGAACGCCATGTGGTCGAGCTTCTGAGGTTCGACCGGGCGCACCCACTGACTCGTGCCATGGGCCGGCCACAACACCGAAACGATCGGTGCAGGCGGTTGCTTGCTGACCGCCGGCGTCTCGTACAGCGAGAACAGCTCGCCGTTGCCCATTTCGAAGAACACTTGGCGCACCGTCATGTTGGCCGAAACCGAAGACGGATCCGCCGAGCTGACGGCAAGGCCGCTCGAGTGATGAGCCGCGGAGCGCAGCCCTTCGGGCGTGGGGGTGAAGCGAATCGTTCTCACCACACGAAGGCCGAGCAGGTCCCGATAGAAGCGGACCCCTTCGTTCATGTCTCTCGTGAAGAGGACAAGATGATTGATGCCGGAGATACGACCGGCTGCCGGGCCCGACTCCTGAAGCACTCTACGGTGACGGGGAAGCTCGACCGGCTCAAGTACCTGCTCGTTCCTAGATTGAATCGTCGACATAGTCCAAATTCCTCGAATAAGAATTCATAACGGCCGACGCGTCGAACGCGATGCCTCCATTCGACATGCCGCCGGACGTATCAAATGCGCGCCGAGCGTCGCGCGGCGCGGTTGACGCTCAGGCGTCGAGCACCAAGCGCGCCGTGCACGAGCGCGAAACACACACCATGATGCTGTGTCCTTCTGCCCGCTCTTTCGCCGTGAGAACAGAGTCGCGATGATCGGGACGGCCCGAAATAACGCTTGTCTCGCATGATCCGCAAACGCCCTCCTGGCAGGACGACTCGATTTCGACACCGTGCTCTTCCGCGATCTCCAAGATGGAGCGTTCCGGCGGAACCGTCGCGACCACGCCCGATTTGGCGAACTCCACCTCGAATGTCGTCCCGCTGTTCTCGGCGACATCCGAACGTCGCGAAAACCGTTCGAAGTGAACCGTCGCGATCGATCTCCTCGCGCAGATGTCCTGAACCGCATTGAGCAAGCTCTCCGGGCCACAGCAAAAAATCGCGGTCTCGGGATGGCTCGCCGCAATCAGCGAATCGATATCCGCCACGCCATTGCGATTGCTTTCGTGCAAAGTCACGTTGTCCGTGCCCAGCTGTCGGACCCGCTCCGTGAACGCCATCGACTCGAGCGAGCGGCCGCAATACAGAAGACGCCAGTCGGGGCCCTTCGAAGGCAGGCTTTCTATCATCGCCAATATCGGCGTAATGCCGATGCCCCCGGCAATGAACAGGTAGCGTTGAGCGCCAACCAGCGGGAAGTTATTGCGCGGCCCCGTCACCCGCACACCGAGCCCTTGCGCAAAGCGCTGATGGATGTGTGACGACCCTCCCCGGCTATCAGGCGCGCGGTGCACGGCAATTTGCCAGCGATGGCGATCGGATGCGGGCCCGCACAGGGAGTATTGCCTGACATAGTCGATGCCCCCCGATGAGAAGTGCAGGTCGATATGCGCACCGGCTGTCCAGACCGGCAACTCACCGCCGTCCGGACGGACGAGTGTCAGACTCACCACGCCCGTCGCTACCGTCTCCATTCGCTCGATCACGAGTTCGAGCCCGTTTCCAGACATCATCGTTCCTTGAAATTGCGCGAGCGTCCGGCCAAAGCCGGGGCTCGCCCCGCAAGCGCCGCCTGCGATGAAAATACGAGCTCAGACTTCGAGAACGATCGTCGCGCCCTCGACCGAAACCGGGACGGTCTCCACTCCGGACTTCAGTCGTTCGAGTTCCTCCGCTGTCTCGACGGACACGGGATAGCTGCGCACCTTCTGCCGCGACTCGAAGATGGTGCGTCCGGTCTTGATATCGAACTCCCAGTGATGCCAAGGACACGAGACGATCTCACCCTGCCGGACCCAGCGAACCTCGGGCTGACAGTCGGCCGGCAATGCGCCAGCCGTCGTGCCGCGAATGCGGCCGCGGCAAAGGGGACCGCCCATGTGGGGACATGTGTTTTTCAAAGCGAAGAATTCGCCGTCGACATTGAACACACCAACGCCGCTCTTGACCTTGTCGGGATAGACGATGGTGGAAGAACCGGGCGGAAGCTCGGCAACCGGACCTACGACATAGCGCATGTTGTATCTCCTCTTGATCTCGTCAGTTCATTGACTCAGCTCTGCCGAAACACGCGCGGCGAGACGCGGATAGAAATCGATGGCGTTCTGCGCAAGGCATCGCGCGCGATCGCTGTCGGACCAGGAAACGAAGGCATCCTCCGCGCGCGCGCCGTCCCAATACGGATGTCGGCTGCCGTACAGCACGAGCGAAGCATTGTCTCCGCCGATCGTTCCGCTCGTGCGATGGCTGTGCGGCGAGATTTCGTCCTCGGCCTGACTGACGAAGCGCACGTGACGCTCCAGATATGTCGTCGGATCCTTGCTGACCCAGGGCACCTCCACGCGATCCGATTGCCAGTCCTTGTCGGTCCGAATCAACATCGAACGGCCCGCATGAACGCTTACATCGCCGAAGATCACCCGTAGTTCAGGGAGGCGTTCGAACACGCCGGCCACGATGAAACTGGCGAGATGAACGATGCCCGACAGCGGCCGAAGTGCATGGATTTCCGCGAAATGGCTCGGAAATCCCACCTGCGTCAGCGGCGGTTCGCACAGACTGCCGATATCGTCGTGAATGAAAATCGCCAATCCTCTTTCCACCGCGGTCTTGAAGATCGGGAAGAAGCGCTGCTCGCCGTAAGTGCCGAGCGCGCGCCCCGGCAGCACGAGCTGCACGAATCGTTCGTCGTCGGCCCAGCGATCGATCTCGCGCAAAGCAACATCCACGTCGTTGAGGGCAACCCGGATGGAGCCAAGGAATTTTCCTTCCGACTCCGGGGCGTCCAGCCACTTTCGGGCGAAGAGCGAGTTCGCCGCACGCGCGACTGCCGCGGCCTGCTGCGGGTTGGGCCAATAGCCGCGCGTCGTGGGGCTCAGTACCGCGTAGTCGACGCCTCGGCTACGAAGATGTTCGGCGAGCGCCGCCGGGCTGCAGGCTTGCTCGCGCGGCACGGCGAACTGGTCGAACGGTGCACGATAGCGGTCGCCGAAGAGGGGCGGCAGCTTCAGCAGGTTCCACGGGCCGCCGATTTCCCGGTTGAACTCTTCGTCGTCGAGGACGGGGTGAATCGCGCAATCAATGATCATTTCAGGCCTCCTGCTGCAAGGTCGAAGCGGTCGAGCGGACGTGTTTTCGGCAGGTCGTACAGCATGCAGGCGTTTTCGGAAAGAATGCGCTTCTTGACCTCCGCGTCCAGCGAGCGCGGCAGCGCCTTGCTGGGTGGGTCGTAGTCGTAGTGCGGGTAGTCGCTCGAGAAAAGCAGAAGATCTTCGGCATTCGCCTCTTCGAAGAGCTCGGCGATTTTTTGAGGATCGGTGTTCTCTTCGATGGGCTGAGACGCGAAGCGGAAATGATCCAGCACGTATTGCATCGGCGTCTTGATTGCGGAAAGTTCCTGTCCGGTCATTTTCCAATGACGCGTCAGCCGATCCACGAGCGGTCGATACCACAGGAAGCCGCCTTCGACGAAGATCACTTTCATCCCGGGATGGCGATCGAGAACGCCATTGCAAATCCAGCTCATGAGGTGCGCCGCATAAGCCATCGGCGCGATGAGCGAGTGATATTCGACGAAATACTGGAGGGGCCCCGTCGACGTCCAACCCAGCGGCTGCGTGGCGCCGCCGCGAAAGTGCATCGCGATAGGAAGGTCATGGCGCGCCGCCGCCTCCCAGATCGGATCGTACGAGGGGTGCCCGAAGGGGCGCGGCCCATAGTGTCCGATCATCACTTGCCTGAACCCCGGATGACCACCCCATTTATCGATCTCCTTCGCCGCGCCGGCCGGATCGTCGACGGAGACCGTGATCGAACCTACATAGCGATTTTCCGCGTTGTATTTCGACAGCCATGTGTCGGCGAGCCAGGTGTTCACGGCGCCGGCAAGCGCTGTGTCGAGCTTCGGGTCGGTAGTCAGGCCGCGGAAGCTCCATGGCAGCAAAATCGCATAGTCGATCGGATCGTCGACGAAGAGCTGACGCCCCACCATCTCGGGATCGGAGCCGATATCCCCACTCTCGGGATAGGCGTCTTTACGGCCGCCTCCATCGAGCGTCTTGTACGTCGAGCGGCTCCAAGGTACGGCATCGATCAAATTCGCCCGGTCACGCCAAGGCGCGTCCAAATACGGTATCAGTTCATCGAACGATCGAGGTTCGACGTGGACATCGGTGTCGATCACTTTGACCTCTACCGTATCCTCCCGACGCACCGGCGATTCAGGGCGGCTGAGTGTTGCTGTGCTCATTTGATTCCTCCCGACAGGGTAAAGCCGTCGTTGATCATGTTTTCTCTGCGACGACATGAGGTGTCGTCTCAATATTCAGTCTGCCTGTATAGTTTTTCGATGTCAATTGATCCGAGATCAGGAAAATCCCGCACGGGCAGCGCAACCGTGCGCGGGCGTGAACAGTGCTTCCGGCTAGAAACTGAATAAATGAAAGGCCACGGCCGATCCATACCCGAAAGTCGGGGTCTGGAATGCGCCGTCTAGATAAGCAGGTTTTATGAACAGTTGGCCTGCATATATGCCAGCGGTTATACCGTGGCGAGCAATTGCCAAAGTAGTACGAGGTTGAGCGAAACAATGCTCACCACGGATGACCACGCCGCAAGCAGCGTGAAGCGCTTGAGCCGGAAGGGGCCCATCAGTTGCGTGTCGGAAGTGAAACGTGCGAGAGGGATAACCGCCAGAGGAAGTTGCAAACTCAGAACGACCTGGCTTGCGACAAGCAACCGGTTCGAACCGTTTTCGCCGAAGAATCCCACTGCCAGGAGGGCCGGCCCCATTGCGAGGCTTCGGGTGAGGATCGCTCTGGCCCACTTCGGACTTTTCAGTTCAAGGAAGCCCTCCATCACCACCTGCCCTGCTAAAGTCCCGGTCAACGTTGCGTTCAAGCCGCATGCGAGCAATGCGGACGCAAACAAGAGGCTGGCCCAATGGCTTCCGACCAATGGGGCAATCAGCCGGTAGGCCTCGGCAAGATCGTCGACGGCGAAATGCCCGCTGGCGTTGAACACCGCCGCCGCGACGACGAGCAACGATGCATTGACGACGAACGCCAAGGCGAGCGATGCGAACGTGTCGATGTTCACGCCCGCTATCACGTCGCGCAACGCATCCGCGTCTTTCCCTTTTCCAAAGTCCTTCACGAGCGCGGAATGGAGATAGAGGTTGTGCGGCATAACGGTTGCCCCAAGGATGCCGGCTGCGAGCCAGATCATTCCGGTATCGCGGAGCAGCGATGCGGACGGCGCTACATTCACGAAGACATCGGCCCAAGACGGCCGCGCGAACACGATCTCGACGACGAAACAGGCGCTGACGAACAGAATCAAGCCTGTGATGACTAGCTTGAGCGGTCCCTGCCCCCTGCGCTGCAGGCCGAGCATAGCGATCGTTCCAATCGCCGAGAGAAGAACGCCTACGCTCAATGACACCCCTAGCAACAGTTGCAGCGCAACGGCGCTACCTACGACCTCCGCAATGTCACATGCAATGATGGCTACTTCGCAAGTTGCCCAAAGGAACAGCGTCACTGGACGACCGAATTGCTGCCGGCATAGCTGCGCGAGATCCTTGCCTGTTACCAGCCCGACTTTGGAAGCCACGCACTGGAGCAGCATTCCCATGAGACTCGACAGCAGCACCACCGATAGCAGCGCGTAGCCATACTTCGCCCCTCCACTCAAAGCGGTCGCCCAGTTTCCGGGGTCCATATAGCCGACCGCAATCAACGCCCCGGCTCCCATAAATGAGAACCACGGCCCACGACGTCGTGGCGCCCCCTGAGGCGAATCGCCTCTGAGCTCGGCGGTTCGCGCGGGAATCGACTTCCGCGCAGCCTGTTCAGCAGAACTCGTGTCGTTCGAAGAAAGAAGACGTGATTGCATTTCTTTTTGGGGATGCAGAGAGAGCGCCGACGGTTGCATCGGAATCTAGGATATTTATTCAGTCTGCCTGTATATTTTGAGGGTGTCAATCCGTGGGGGGATGAGGGAATACCCGTTTGACGGTGAGCTTGGCGGATCGGCGCAAGCGTAGGTGTGGCTCCGACTCACACACGGTTGGTGTATGAGCCGGAACGTGGCGCTGTGAAGCGCCGGACGACGATCAGCGTGGGTTTCGTAGGCCTACGCGATTTCGCGAGAAACCAGCTTCCCTACGTACCGTCCGCCGTCGCGAACGAGTTCGACTCCGGCCCCATAAGGTTTCGACAGCTCGTCGAGCCGCGCGAGAATGCGAGCGCCGTCCTCCACCGAAGCCAGTTGAGGGCTGCCGCGGCGGCTGCGCGGCGCCTCCCGGTTAAGGGTAATGGGAAGGAATTCGCTGTCCGCGAGCTTTCCGTTCTCGAAGGTGAAGCGGGCCAGAACCGACTCCCAAAAGAGCGGCTGCTTGCCATAGCCGTTGACCACGTCGAACAGGTCAGCCGCCGAAGCGTTCAGCGGCATGCCTTGCTGCTCATACACCTCGACAGGAAACGCCGAGAACGTCTCGACGTTGAAAATGAAATTGCCCAGCGAATAGCAGATCGGCCGACCTGCGTAGATCTCGACGCCTCGCAGCATATGTGGTCCGTGCCCGAAGATGGCATGCGCGCCGGCGTCCACGAGCCGATGCGCGAGGGGCTGGAGGAATTCCGCCGCCACATCGGTGTTCCACCTTCCTTGCAGACCCTCGTGACAGTGAAGTCCGACGAACACGAGGTCCGCTTGCCGCGATGCTTCGGATACCGAGTCGACGAGCGCCTGCACGTCGCGCTCCAATGCGTCGGTCTGAATACGCGAGTGGTCAGCCGGAGCGAAGTTCACGCCCTCGACGGCGAATCCCCCGGGGGGCGGCGGGTCGTACACGCCTTTGTCGGGATAGGGAAAATGAATCCCTGGCGCGGTCGTTCCCGTTGCGGAAACATTGACGCCGGCTTCCGCCATCATTTCGCGCAGCTCGGCGAAACGCTCTTTCCTGATGAAGTGGGTCTTTTGCAGTCTGATGGGGGCGATTCCAGGGCGTCCGACGTCGCCGACGCTAGGATCGGCGGCAAGACAGAGCCTCGAATTGCTGGAACCCGCGGCGATAAAGGCGACGCGACAACCTGGCGCATTGAAGTAACGGGGAGCGCGTGCCTCTCGTAAGGTCCGCCCCACCCCCGCGTAGGTGAAACCTCGTGCTTCCAGCGCTTCGATGGAGGACACCAGCCCTCCTACGCCATAGTCGCTCGCATGGTTCTGGGCCATGCCGTATATGTCGATTCCGAGCCATTCGAATTCGTTCAGGACCTCGGGGTCGGCGCCCAGCGGAATCCCATGCATGGTGGTGGACGCCATGCGCCCCCTGCCCGGAAACACCATTTCCACGTTCGTAATGGCGACGTCGGCGCGACGGATGACCTCGACCAGATCGAGAAAGTCGGCCTCTGGGTTCGATGAAAGACGTTGCGTAAGTATCGCGTCGCCGGTCGCGATAACACTGGTTTTCGGCATGCTGACTCCTTTGTTTGGGATACCATTTCGGAATACCTTGCGGTACATTGTCCGAGTATCCGAAGCGTGTTGTCAATGCGGACCGGGCGACTCCCTCGTTTGACAGAGCAGCCACTGCGTTGATATTGTATCCCCGTTTGGTATCCCACCGCCTTGATCGAACGATGGCTTTCCACGGGTTGGGCCGTGTGTCCAGCGCGTGATCAGCGCCGGAGAAAAAGGCGCGTCGGAACGGGGTATCGCAAGCGCTCAACGCGTACTTTGATATAGAGGACAAGATGGCAAGCAGGCGGAAGGTCATCATCACGTGCGCACCGACAGGTGCGATTCATACACCTTCGATGTCACCGCATTTGCCCGTGACGCCGGAGCAAATCGCAGCGGCCTCGCTGGCTGCGGCAAGGGAAGGCGCGGCGATCGTTCATCTGCATGCGCGCGATCCTCGGGACGGTCGACCGACTCAGGATCCGGGCGTCTTCGCGCAGTTTCTGCCTCGCATCAAAGCGGAAACCGACGCCGTCATCAATCTGACGACGGGCGGCAGTCCTCACATGAGCGTGGCCGAGCGGCTCGAACCGGCCCTGCACTTTCAACCCGAAGTCGCTTCACTCAACATGGGGTCCATGAACTTCGGGCTTTATCCCATGCTTGATCGTTTCAAGGACTTCCGCTTCGAATGGGAACGCCAGCATCTCGAGAGCAGCCGAGATCTCGTCTTCAAGAATACGTTCGCGGATATCGAGTACATCCTGAGACATTGCGGCGCCAATGGCACTCGCTTCGAGTTCGAGTGCTACGACATCTCTCATCTGTATAGCCTGGCTCATTTCGTCGATCGCGGCCTTGTCAAAGCCCCCTTCTTCGTACAAAGCGTCTTCGGGCTGCTTGGCGGCATCGGCGCTCATCCGGAAGATTTGGCGCATATGCGCCGCACCGCAGACCGTCTTTTTGGCGACGAGTATGTGTGGTCGATCTTGGGCGCCGGCCGCAATCAGATGACCTTGGGCTCGATGGGCGTTGCCCAGGGATCGAACGTGCGCGTGGGGCTGGAAGATTCGCTATGGATCGAGCCGGGCAAGCTGGCCGATTCGAGCGCGGAGCAAGTGCGAAAAATCAGACAGATCATCGAAGGCCTGTCGCTCGACATCGCCACGCCGGCCGACGCCAGGCAAATGCTCCAGCTAAAAGGCGCAAGCGAAACGAATTTCTAGCGTCCGCCGCAACGCCAGGCGCCCAGCAAGAAAGCGGGGCGATCATCTCTTTTCACCGAGGAATTATCGTCAATGTCCAAGGTTATTCTGATCACCGGTGCAAGCCGTGGCATTGGTCGCTCAGCGGCCATCTTAGCGGGTGCGCGCGGCTGGTCCGTGGGCGTCAACTACACGTCGAATCGGGCGGCCGCGCAGGAGACGGTCGCCGCGGTCCAAGCAGCAGGAGGCGCCGCCGTTGCGGTTCACGGCGACGTCAGCGACGAATCGGCCATCATCGCCATGTTCGATTCGACCGAGCAGGCGTTCGGCAAGCTCGATGGCGTCGTGAACAATGCAGGTATCGTCGCGCCCGGATCGCGGCTCGCCGACATGGACGTGGCTCGCGTGAAACGGATGTTCGACGTCAATGTGCTGGGCGCCTACCTGTGCGCCCGCGAGGCAGCCAGACGCCTGTCGACGGCCCGAGGCGGCCGTGGCGGTTCGCTCGTCAACGTCTCGTCTATCGCGTCGCGGCTGGGAGGGGCCGGCGAATATGTCGACTATGCCGGCTCGAAGGGCGCGATGGACAGCTTGACCCTTGGCCTCGCACGAGAGCTGGGGCCCGAAGGCGTGCGCGTGAATGCCGTCCGCCCTGGCCTCATCGACACCGAAATCCATGCAAGCGGCGGGAAGCCGGATCGCGCGCAGGTACTGGGAACGAGCACACCGCTCGGGCGGGCTGGAACGGCGGACGAGGTGGCCGAGTCGATCGTCTGGTTGTTGTCGGACGCATCGTCCTATGTCACGGCGGCGTTGCTCGACGTCTCAGGAGGACGGTAACCATCGCTCGCCTCCGATGCGCCCGAGGGGCGATGCCGCGTCGCCGACATGGTGTAGCCCCTTAGGCCGCGCACTCGCGCGATCTACGTTTTCGGCTACATGAGCTCTCGCGCTTCCCCGACGACGATCCCGCTTGCCCGCAATGTTCGCCGGTTGCCGTTCAGTGTCTTCAACAGCCGCTCGCAACTTCCGCGGACATGATCGCTCATCAACTGCGCGGCCTTGTCGGCATCGCCTTTGCGCAACGCCGCGACGATGGCTTTATGCTCGCTCCATCCTTTATTTTCGGTGCCCGTGTCCAGGTATCGAGCCCGCGACAGGCGGGTCATCGAATCGGAGATAGCGCGCTTGATGAAGTCGTTGCCTGCGATTTCGGCCAGACACGTGTGGAATTCCGTGCCAGACCGATGCGATTCGCCGGTCGAAGCACGCGGCGCGCAGTGACTGGCGAGCGAACGGAGAATCGACGCGCCTTCCAAATTCACCCGGTTGGCTGCCAGCCTGACGGCGGCAACCTCGAGCACTTCGCGAAACACGTAGAGCTGCTCGATCTCCCGAATGTCCAATGGCGCAACCATCCAACCGCGTCCCTCCCGGCGGATGAGCCCATCCGCTTCGAGCCGCAGAAGCGCCGCACGAACCGGTGTTCGAGATGCGCCGAATTGGCTCTCCGCCCAACGCTCCGTGACACGCTCCCCCGGCCCGAGTTGCATCTCGAGAATCATTTCCCTGAGCATGGCTTCAACACCGTTTGCTTGCGTCATTGTTTCCTCGTCAATATCGAACGCTTGTCCGCGCGTCAGAGATTGTATACGAGGCCGGTATCCCATGAGGTTCGAGTGCGACTGCAGGCTTGCCGGCTGACGGCGGCGTGCCATATTTACGTTTCGTTATCATTTGTATCGCACCGGGTGATATTAGAACGGTGGGTTTATTGTCTGTGCTAGTGACAAAAGCCACCTGCGGGAGACCGTACCGCTTGGTTCCCCTTCGTAGATTTCACTGAGGCGGCGGCGACTGTAAGCTTCGCTCGTGCCAGCAACCCGTTCTGGATGGTCTGCGACCGTCCCCGATTCTCAACGATCACACGACACCGAGGTTCTTATGAGTGAGCCGAATCTGAGCAGCATTTACCAGAACTATCTGGATTGCCTGAACCGGCGGGACTGGTCGTCTCTCGACCAGTTCGTCGCCGACGACGTGATTCACAATGGTCGGCAGATCGGCGTGTCGGGCTACCGCGAAATGCTGGAGGAGGATGTTCGCAAGATCCCAGATCTGCGCTTCTCGATCGAGATGCTGATATGCGAGCCACCCGCCATTGCGAGTCGTCTTGCGTTCGACTGCAGACCTGCCGGCCGTTTCCTCGGACTCCCCATCAACGGGAAGCGTGTCGTCTTCGCGGAAAACGTGTTCTACGCCTTTCGTAATGGGAAAATCGCGCAGGTGTGGTCGGTGATCGACAAGTCTGCAATCGAAATGCAACTGCAATGACGCCGCCGTGCGTCATCTCGTCGTGCTGCCTGAGCGGAAGCGGATTTTCCGCTATTCGTTTTCTTCGAAGTAATGAATGGGCCTTGTGCAGCAGACTTGTTTGATGAGACTTACGCCAAAACCTACGCCACTATGCCGTGGAATTCGCCGCCAGCGCCGCACTCCGCTTAATCCTCTCCACGCGCACGCTTCAACTCGAGGTAGTTTTGGTTTGCAACGGGATCGTCTGCCCTGTACGCAACATTCGGAGCACTGCGTTCATCCTCTCCGTTGAGGCCTCGCAGCGACATGAGATCCTCACGGAGATCGCCCCCGGCAATGGGAGCGATTACCAATGGCAGGAGATATGCGTCCAGGTGCTCGCCCTGGGGATTTTCCAGTTCCTGAGTAAGCGTTTCCAGGTAACCGTCTTTCTGGGACGCATTCCAGTTGATGGCGAACCCTGCGCGATGGCAAAGCTCGGCATGAACGAGGAGCATGGTGCGACCGTTCCCGTCGAGAAAGGGATGCCCCCAGGCAAAAGCGCCCATGACCATCCCCGGTTTTTCACGCATCGTCTTTGGATTGTTGCCTACGGACAGTCCCCATTCGACGGCACGCTGACACAACTCCGAAGCTTCGAATTGTATTCGCTGCCCCTTCCCAACCAGTCGCCCAACACCGAGACTGTGGCGATCCTGGCCCGCCCACGGGTAGAACTCGCTGAACAAAATCCGATGAACTTCAAGGACGTGCACGTAGGCAATAGGACCCTTGACCGCGTGAAGGTACGCCAATGCCGCCTCGAGGTTCGACTCGAAGAACCCATGTTCGATGTACTAGAGTTCCTCGAGATCCTTGATGCCGTCAACGTTACGCAGGTAGCCCCTGGTTTCGTAGTCTCCGAACGGGTCGAACACGCTTGACCTCCCTTATGTGGTTCGCCATCAATCGGGCAAACTGCCGGCCGTTAATCCGATCGTGCTTCTTGAGTGCAACCAGCAGTTTCCCCGTGGGATCGAGTTCGACATCGTCGCCCGCGGCTCGCGTCACTGCCTCCGCGAAATCATCGAGGCCCGAGCGCCGGTATTGAATGCCGTAGGCTTGCGCGAGCCGCTCGACAAACTTGCCGACATTTCGAGTCGGCAGCCTGTCGACATCCGTTGGCAGCTTGGGCACTACTCCCATTCGCGGTCTTTCATGTTGGCCGACATACCGCACCGTGACGTTGCCCCACCCAAGCTTGCGAGAAATCCGGCTCTTGCCGGTGTCAACCAGACAAACGGAGCGACCGTTTTCCTGCGCAATTTTCACATCGAGCACCTCGACGCCCAGTTTCCCGAGAGCCTCGCGCAACAGTACCTCATTACCAACGGCCGATCGCGCGTTGCCCTCCAGATTCAGACCAGTCTTGGCATAAACGCCCGCGCCAAGTCGAATGATGCGTCCGTCGGCAACGAGATGCTGAAGCGCAGCGCTCAGGTGTGACGGACTCCCGAGGCCAGCCAGTTCACGTCGAAGCACGACGTTGCCCGAGCGCTTCTTCAACGACATCAAAAGCTTACTGTCAAGGTTCATCCATCACCTCCCACATCGGGCGTACAAGGTTCCGTTATAAACCGGATAAAAATCGTTATCTCACAATCAGTTAGCGACGCAAACACTGCCGAACGGACAGCATCCTTCGGTGGCTAGATACGCCAGCCTTTTCGCGCGGTTGTTCGTGATCAATTGAGGGATTCGCGAGCTCCCGGTTTCAACGATGGGTCCGATGCAACTCAGCCCAGCATCGCGGCGGCGCGCGGAAGATTGCAATCCGATCCCTGGCGTAGGTTTTGGCGGAAAAAGAGCACACGGCGTAGGTTTTTGCGAAACGAGGAAAAAACCTACGCCAGCGTCGTCCCTAAAGCATGGGATCATGAGCCGAAATCCATCGTCCAAGTGTTTGGATCTGAGCGACGAATCTCTTCTAAATCAACCAACGAAGAACGACGATCGCATCGCTTTTCACGAAGCGGGCATTACTGTCGGTCATTGTTGGAGTAGTCGGCCACGCCCGCGCCGCCAGATCACTCCGCGCCGAAGAAATTCGTTATATATCAAACGATTATGGCGCAACACCCAAGCGCAGATGGACTCTCTCCATCCAAGCCAAAACTACTCGTTTTCGTCGAAGTAATGCCCGAACTTGACCTGCTTGGTTCGGATATACCGCTCGTTTTCGTCGCGCACCGGAATCGCGAGCGCCACGCGCTCGCACACTGGAATACCGTGCTTGGCCAGCGTGTCGAACTTCTTGGGATTGTTGCTCATGAGCCGCACGGACGTGACGTTCAGTTCGCGCAGAATCGCGGCGGCCGAATCGTACTCGCGCGCGTCGTCGGGCAGCCCCAGCTCCAGATTCGCTTCGACCGTATCGAGCCCTTGCTCCTGCAGCGCATAGGCGCGGATCTTGTTCGACAAGCCGATACCGCGGCCCTCGTGTCCGCGTAGATAGACGAGCACGCCCCTGCCCTCCGCGGCGATATAGCGCAACGCCAGATCCAATTGCTCGCCGCAATCGCAGCGGTAGGAACCGAGGACGTCGCCGGTCACGCACTCCGAATGCAAGCGTGTGAGCACCGATGCCTGGCCGCTCACGTCGCCCATGACGAGCGCCAGATGTTCGGCATCCCCCGTCCCCACGCGGAAAGCATACGAGGTAAAGGCGCCGTACCGGGTGGGCAAAGTGGCCTTGGCGGCGAGCGTGACGCATTGCGTACTGTTGTCGCCGTCGAGCTGCGGCGGCTGGGAAGACGTGGGCATGACTTCGTGTGATTGTTTACGGTTCGTCCGCGCACCGACAGCCGGCGCGCGCACCAGGAGTTTACCGCTATTCGCCCTTCGCGGCCCGGCGCTCGCCCCGCCGGGCGCGCCGCCAACGCCTATACTGGAAGACAGCCCCGCGCCGCGCACGGTCGCGCGCGGGCGCCGATCCCCGCCCCCGAACGAGAAGACGGAGACTCACATGCCCAACGTAGCGCAGATCCTGAAGTCGAAGCTGGACGATCCCCAAGCGGCAAAACGGATTGCGGAGCAGCCGGTCATCACGATCGACGCCGACGCTTCGGTATTCGAGGCGGTCAAGACGATGTCGCAACATCAAATCGGCGCGCTAATCGTCACGGAGGGAAGTGAGAAGAAAATCGCGGGAATCATCACCGAGCGCGACTACGCCCGCAAGATCGTCCTCATGGACCGGTCGTCGAAATCGACGCGCATCGGTGAAATCATGACCAAGCAAGTGCTGCACGTTCGTATGAGCGACACGGCCGAAACCTGCATGGCCTTAATGACCGAGCACCGGATGCGCCACCTGCCGGTGATCGACAATGGCCGGCTAGTCGGCATGGTGTCGATCGGCGATCTGGTCAAAACCATCATTTCCGAACAGCAATTCACCATTCAGCAACTCGAACACTACATTTCGGGCGTTCATACCTGAGACGGCGCGTCGACAGCCGCCCCCGTCGCCGCCGCTGCTCTCTCAATCGTGGCGTTGCCGTGCGGCTGCGGTCATACGCCGAAGTAGATCGATGCGGGCCCTTTCGGCTCCCGCGCGCCGGACTCGCTCTGGGGGCCCCGTTGCGAGCCATAGCCGCTCGTGTCCGCCGGCGCCCCTCGCGCTTGCTGCTCGCCCGCGCGCAACTGCGCCGCTTGCACGTCCGACGGATAGGTCGTTTCGTCGCCTCTCCCGCGATAGCCGGCGTCGGCCAGTAGGCGCGCCTGAGCTTGCACCTGAGCGCGCGTCGGCGCTGTCGCTTCTTGAGCAAGCGACAACGCGGGCGCGGCGGTCGCGCCGACAATCAAGACGGCAGCCAGAATCGTTTTCATCATAGTGTCCTCCAGTATGGGTTCCGCTCGTCCGGCGCCAGCGCCGAACTCCGGAGGCAGTCTACGTTCGACAGCCAATCTCAAAAATGCCGATTTTGGCTAATCACTTTTGCAAGAGTCGCAAATATCGCGTGACGAACACCCACCTTCAATCCAGTTATTATCGCAATCGCGATCGAATGGAAACGGTTTGTCGCCCAGCCAACTACGATAAATGGGTATGGATATTTTCATTTACGCAACCATACCCACGCTTGATCGGAAATCGATTTCAAGCGCTCCCCCATCGAAGCTCTATTCCAAAATACACCATCGACCACGGATTGCATCGTCGTCCGTTAAAAACAAGCGGATAACATTTCAACCGTCTGTTATGATTTCAAAAAAAAGGGACTGCCCGAATTCACGTCAGGTAGCAAGGGCCGCTTACCTGATTCGGGCAAGTAATATTTTCGACACGTGAGGACATATGCCACGCCAATTTATTGAGTCGATGTCGCCACTATGGCGCGCGACCGACGAGCGATCATGGTTCGAGGCGCTTGCATTGCTTGGGAGGAAATACGGCTTCGACCACACGCTATTCGCGGTGGTCCCGCGTCCGGGCATGCGGTTTAGCGATGCCTACTTGCGCAGTACCTACGACGAGAGCTGGCGCCAGACATACGACGAGCGCGCGCTGTTTCGAATTGATCCCACGGTCGCGCATTGTCTCACGCAAACCTCGCCGCTGATTTGGACCTCCTCCCATTTTTCAGAAAGCGACCAGCAAGAAATGTATGAAGAGGCCTGCCAACACGGGCTTTGTACCGGCATCTCACTGCCGATCCATGGCCCCAAGCAAGAGGTCGGCATGCTGTGTTTCGTCCGCAGCGACGACACACAGCAAGCCCTCGATGCGCACGTGCAGCGCAGTTTGCCGATGCTGACGCTGCTGCGCGACGTCGCTTTCGATTCGAGCCAGCGGTTCCTCGACGGCTATACCGAAAGGCTTGTTCCCAAGCTGACGCCGCGCGAATACGAGTGCCTCAAATGGACGGCGCAGGGAAAATCGACCTGGGAAATCGCCAAAATCTTCGGCTGCTCCGAAGCCACCGTGAATTTTCATATGACAAACATTCGCAGCAAATTCGGGGTCAGTTCGAGGAGCGCGGCAGCCGTCAAGGCAACCCGAATGGGCTTGATAGATCCGGACTAGCCAAGGCCGACCGGAGCGCCGGCATTCGCTTTTGCGAGACACTGCGAATGTCGTCATCCGAAATGCGCGCCTCGAAATAGAGACGAAGCAGGATCATCACGGGTTTTGGGATATTTGCGCCCAGTTCGAAACGACTCCCGCGAGATTGCGTCACGCCAAAACGGGACCAGAAAGTCTTTTGACTTTCTTTCACTTGCTTTCGATAAGCCTGAATGAAGGCGCTGTCTATTTCTGCCCGAAGCGGCCGGATCGCATCTTCAGTTTGCGGCTGACGAATATCGGCGATTGACATGATTTTCACCTGAGTGGTGGGGGCGTACTCGATACCTGCATCATCCCAACTGTCGCCGATATTTTGTACCTATCTTGCTTGACAGTTACACCTAGCACGCAAACTGCATATGGTCTATGCCCCTTAGGTGAAGTAACAACCCTGGAGAGCGAGATGAATGCGAGGATCACGATCGACAAACAGCGCAGTTTCGATCTCGGCGCCCTGGCGCAGATGTACCGGCTGCGCGCCAAGGTTTTCGGCGAGCGTATGGGATGGGAGGTCGCCGTTCTGTCAGGCATGGAGATCGATTACTACGACGCACAGTCGCCCTATTACATGCTCATCCGCGACGAAGCGGGCGCACTGTGCGGCTGTTGGCGGCTGCTGCCGACCGAGGGGCCCTATATGCTGCGCGACACCTTCCCTGAACTGCTGCACGGCGGGCAAGCGCCGCAGTCGCCTCACGTCTGGGAATTGAGCCGATTTGCAATCGTGTCGCCCGAGCAAGCCGCGTACGGTTTCGGGGAGTTGGCGCTCGAGGCCATGCGCGCAGTGGTGGAATTTGCCGATCGCCACGGCCTGACGAGCTATGTGACCGTCACGACGACCGCCGTCGAGCGGCTGCTGGCCCGCGCTCGCATCGAGATGCGTCGCTTCGGTCCGCCGGTACGAATCGGCGCGGTCAACGCCGTCGCGTTGACGATCGATCTGGGCGAGCAAACGCACCGGGCGCTGTTCGGCCGAGCGCAGCGGTTCGCCTTAGCGCGCGAGGGGTTCGAGCAAGCGCTTGGGGCCGCTGACGAATGCGCTTCCGGGCTCGTAAAAGCGCAGCAGTTCGTGCATTTCTCGCGACAGGCCGATGCGCTTGGTCGCTGCGACGCGGGCGGCGGACGGATCGTTCCCGCTTAGCCGCCCTATCCAAAGCGCGCCGCCGGCGCACAGGTCCGCGCCGTCCCATTCCGGGCCGATGCCGAAGGCGGCGCACAGGCGCCCAGGGCCTCGGGCGAGATCGACCGGCTTTACGCCCGGCCGCCTCGCTTGCATGAGCGCCAGGCCGTCCAGGGGCTCCACCGAGCGAAAGAGCACGGCCGCGCCCTCGCCTTCGCGCTCGGCCGACATATTGATCATGTACGACGCGCCGTAGACGAGCCGAACATAGGCATGCCCTGGGGCCCGAAACAGCGCTCCGTTGTATGGACGCAGGCCGCGAAACGCATGGCTCGTCGAATCGCCTAGCGGATAGGCTTCGGTTTCCACCAGGCGCCCGCTCATGCGGCCTTGCGGCGTATCGTGCACGAGATATTTGCCGACCATGAATCGCGCGAGTTCGATGGTGTCGACGGGCAACTCGTCGCGCGTCAGGGCGCAAATGCACGATGAAAGATCGCTCATTAGCGTCGCGTCGAATCGATCATACCGATGGCATAGGCGCGGTCAGCGCAGCGTGGCGCGTGCGACGCGGCACGCCGCCAAATCCCACGCGGCGCATCCGACGGATTTGAAGACGACCGGGTTCGGCGGTTGGGCCTCGCCGGACGCGCTCCCCGCGCATACGCCATCCGCAAGCGACGCGACACGCGCCCAGTCGACCCCTGCCTGGATGAAGTCGCCGGCTTCGTGCCGAGCCCCGGGCAAATCGTCGACGTACAGCGCGCTTTCTCCGAGCGTGCGCGGACCGATCTCCGCCATCTCGGGCGTAAACGCGCCCACCCCGATGACGAGCCGATCGAGGCGTGCCGATTCGTCGTACACGGGCGCCCTACTCGTCGTCACCGTGATGACCGTATCGATCGAATCGGGAATCGCATCGCCCTCTTGCGGCTGCATCCGCATGCCCTGTGAATGCTCGGCGCAAAAGTCCCGTGCCCGCGCCGCCGAACTGCCCCGAACGATGACTCGAGCGTTCGGGTAGACCGCGGCCAGCGCCCGAGCGTGATGCACGGCCTGCGTACCCGTGCCGATAAGCAGAATGTCGCTTGGCGCCCGGCGCGAAAACGTACGAATCGCCAGCAGCGTGACAGCCGCCGTGCGGCGCCCGGTCAACGTGGGCCCGTCGAGCGCGAACAGCGCTTCCCCCGTATCGGGATCGCAAACGCTCACCTGTCCGTGAATGGTTGGCAGGGCGCGCGTCCGATTGGCCGGACATACCGTCACCAGCTTATGAATGGCCAAGTCGCGTGCCGCGGCGGGCATCGACAACATGGAGCCGCCTTGGTTGAGCGGCACGACGAGCCGGGCGGGGCTCGCGATCTCGCCGCGCGCCGCTTCGAGGCAGGCTTGCGCCAGCGCATCGACGAGCGCAGGGAAAGGCGTCAACCGCGCCGTTGCCTCGGCGTCGAAAAACTGCATGGTCATAGGGTTTTCTCCAATTCGCGGCACGCATACGGCCACGCGCCGCGCGCCACACTCATACTTTTGCCATTGACTACCAGTAACGAACGTAACCTGTCGATACACATTTGACGCGGGCGCGCGCCGTGTTGCCCGTTAAAATACGCCCGCCTACCCATTTTTAAACGCCGCGGCATGAGCGACGCGTCGGCGCGGGCCAAGCGCCAACGAGAGCCGCCTATCGCCGTGACCGCAGCCGACACCGAAGCGCCCAACGAGCAGCATGACCACTGAAGCCACCCTAGCGGACTCTCTCACCGTTGCCGATCGCGTGCGCGCGCTGATGGTTCGCCATGGCATCGGCAAGCGGCAACAGACCACCGAGCTTTGCCGCATCCTCGATCTGAGCTTCTCTCAAGGGCACCGCAAGTTGCGCGGCAGCAGCCCATGGACGCTCGCGCAGATCCGCAAGGTGGCCGAAGCCTTCGGCGAGCCGCCCACGCAGTTGTTCGGCACGCAAGAGAACGGGCTGGGAGCGACCGCTGCGCAGCCGCGCGAAGCCATGCTCAACATGGGCGCGTTCGAAGGGCCGTGCGTCGCATGGATCGGCGAGCCGCTCGGGCCTTACGAGCGCGCGGAATTCGTCGCGTACGGAGAGGGCGATCGATGGCGTATCGTCCGGTGCGACGGCGTGGCCGGCGAGCACGCGCACGAGGTGCTCAAGATCGAAATTCACCCGCGCAGAGGCGAAGCGCAGCGCGCGACCATCGCCGTCGTCGACGCCGATCGGGCCGCCGCCGAAGCGCTGTGCGACTATCTCACGCAAAACGGCTTCGCGGCCACCGCTTTCGACAGCCTCGCGCTATTCACCGATGCGCTTCGAACGCAAACGTTTGACGCGGTCGTGACCGATTGGCTGTTCGGCGAACACACGGCTGCATGGGCGGTCGAAGCGGTCCGCCGCTCTTCCCGCCCCGATGCGACGATCTTTCTGCTCACGGGCGATCTGCTGACGGGCAAAGCCAGCGAGTCGGAGATCAGCGAGGTCATCCGCCGCTTCGACGTCGCCTGCTACGAAAAACCGGCGCGCTTGGCAATTCTCGTCGCCGATCTCTCGAAGCGCCTCGGCCGCGCTTGAACCCCGCCCATTGCAACGGCGGGCGCCGGCGCCTCTATCGGGAGCCGGCGCCCGCCCGCGCACGCTAGGGCGCGCACGCGCTCACACGTCGAACTTCACGCCTTGCGCGAGCGGCAACTCGCGGCTGTAGTTGATCGTGTTCGTTGCGCGGCGCATGTAGCTCTTCCACGAATCGGAACCCGATTCGCGGCCGCCGCCCGTTTCCTTCTCCCCACCGAACGCACCGCCGATCTCGGCGCCGCTCGTGCCGATGTTCACGTTGACGATGCCGCAGTCGCTGCCGGCCGCCGACATGAATTGTTCGGCCTCGCGCATGTCGTTCGTGAAGATCGCCGACGACAACCCTTGCGGCACGGCATTGTGCACCGCCAAGGCTTGCTCGAAGTCGTCGTAGACCAGCACGTACAAGATGGGAGCGAACGTTTCGCGTTCGACCACGGCCGTCTGCGCCGGCATCCGCACGATCGCGGGACGGACGTAGTACGCGCCTTCATGGCCGACATCGACGCGCTCGCCGCCCGTGACCTGCCCGCCGTCCTTGCGCGCGTCGGCCAACGCGGCTTGCATCGCGTCGAACGAGCCGCGGTCGATCAGCGGACCGACGAGCGTATCACCCTGCAGCGGATCGCCCACCTTGACCGAGGCGAACGCTTTTTCAAGCCGCGGCAGCAGCGAATCGACGACGCTGCGGTGCACGATCAAGCGGCGCAGCGTCGTGCAGCGCTGGCCCGCCGTCCCCACCGCCGCGAATGTCACGGCGCGCACGACGAGATCGAGGTCGGCGCTGGGCGCGACGATCATGCCGTTGTTGCCGCCCAGTTCGAGGATGCTGCGGCCCAGGCGTTTGCTCAGCGTCTGCGCGACTTCCATGCCCATGCGGACGCTGCCCGTCGCGCTCACGAGCGGCACCTTGTGCGAGCGCGTCAGCGCTTCGCCCACGTCACGGCCGCCGAGCACCAGCTGCAGCAGCCCTTCGGGCGCGACGCCGGGATGCGCGGCGTTGAATTCGCGCACGGCCTGTGCGAACAGCGCCTCGCAAGCGACAGCCGTGAGCGGCGTCTTCTCCGACGGTTTCCAAACGATGGGATCGCCGCAGACGAACGCGAGCGCCGCATTCCACGCCCACACCGCGACCGGGAAGTTGAACGCCGAAATCACGCCGCATACGCCGAGCGGATGCCACGTTTCCATCATGCGATGGCCCGGACGCTCCGAGGCGATCGTCAGACCGTAGAGCTGACGCGAGAGGCCGACCGCGAAATCGCAGATGTCGATCATTTCCTGCACTTCGCCGAGGCCTTCCGAGCGGATCTTGCCGGCTTCGAGGGTCACGAGCTGGCCCAGCGCGTCCTTGTGCTGACGCAGCACGTTGCCGAACACGCGAACGAGTTCGCCGCGCAACGGCGCGGGCACGGTGCGCCATTTCAGGAACGCGGCATGAGCGGCGTCGATCTTGCGCTCGGCGTCGGCCGCCGAATCCACGGCAAGCGTGGCGAGCGTCGCACCGTCGCGCGGCGAGCGCGCGGTCAGAGCGTCGCCCTTCCAAGCAGAAAGGTCCACGTTGAGCGCTGCGAGAATGTCGTTGACTACCATCACGTCCTCTTTAGGTCGAATCGAATTCAGTCTGATGAGACTACTAATAGGGCGGCCTCACCCGCCATCGTGTGGCGGAAGGCGCGCCCGTACTTCAGCGATTGAAACGCGTTCGAGCCGCATGCGCAAGCGGCGCATGCGGCTCGGATCTACCCTTGCGAGAGCGCCGACGCGAGCCGGCGCGCCCCTTCGAACGCCTCCGCCTCGCTCGGCGCCGCGAACGACAGGCGCAAGCTGCATACGTCCGGCTCACGCACGTAAAACGCGACGCCGGGGACGAACATGACGTTTTGTTCGATGGCGCGCTTGAGGATCTCGCCTGCATCGCGGCCGCCCGCGAGTCTCGCCCAGACGAACATGCCACCCTCGGGCGCGGCGAACCGCACGTCATGCGGCGCGAAATGAGTAAGCGCATTGAGCAGCGCTTCGCAACGCGACCGATAAGCCCCGACGATCGAACGCAGGTGCGGCTCCAAGCTTCCGCTGTCCAGATAATGGCGCGCCGTTTCCTGAGCGAGCGGCGCCGTGCACAAATCGCTCGTTTGCTTGGCGACGATCATCCGGCGCGCGATAGCGGCCGGTGCAACGGCCCAGCCGATGCGCAAACCCGGCGCGACGATCTTCGACAGACTGCCGAAGTAGACGATCCAGTCGCGCGCGCCAGGACATTGTTCGGCCAAGGCGAGCATCGGCGGCACGCTCTCGCCCGAGAAACGCAGCTCGCCGTAGGGATCGTCTTCGACGAGGACGATGCGATGCGCGGCCGCCAGCCGAACCAACGCTTCGCGCCTGACCCGCGGCAGCGTCGCTCCGGTCGGATTGGCGAAAGTCGGGACGGTGTAGAGCAGCTTCGGCTTGTTTGCTTCGGACCACGCGTCGAGTTGGGCGGCGAGCGCTTGCACGTCGATGCCGTCGCGGTCGGTGCGAACCGTCACGATGTTCGCGCCCGCGAGCCGCAGTGCCTGAATCGCGGCCGGATACGCCGGCTCCTCGATCAACGCCGTATCGCCCGGGGCGATCAAGGTGCGCAGCAACAGATCGAACCCTTGCTGCGAACCCGTCGTCACCATGATGTCGTCGGCTTCGCACCGCACGCCGCGCGCCGCCATCAACCGCGCCAGCGATTGACGCAAACGCGGCGCACCGGCCGTGTCGCCGTATTGCAGACACGCGATCGGATCGTCGCGGTAGGCGGCCTCGAGCGCGCGCCCGAGGCCTTCTCGATCGAACAGGTCCTTGGACGGATAGCCGCCGGCGAACGAAATCATGCCCGGACGACCGACGTACTTGAACAGCTCGCGGATAGGCGAACCCTGCGGCGCCCGAAAAGGCGCCGTGAATTCGTAGGTTGCCTCGTGCGCGGCAGAATGCGTCGCGTTACTGGAAGTCATCGCTCTTGCTCATGTGCGGGCGGCGCTCGGTGGGAATCACGCGGCCGCGGTCATCTTGAAGATGCCGGTTGCATTGCCCGCATCGAAGCCCAGGTCGAGTGAAACGCGGCCCGTCGCCTCATCGACGTAGGTATCGCGCGTAATGAATTCGTAGAACGAGCCGGGCACGTCGCGCCGCACTTGCGCGCCGTGCTCGTCGATGAAGACGCGCGAGACCGGATCCGCTTGAAACGCCGTTTGCTTGACGCGGCCCGACTTCGACACTTCCACGCGCTCCTTGATGGGCCGGCCCAAGGCGCGCTGCGCGTCGGCAACCGCAAACACGTCGGCGACGCGATCGGTCGCGTGATTGAAGGCGTTGCCTTCGGTCGCGATCCACGCCATTTCGGCGGATTCCGCGAGCAACGCCTGATAGTCGGCAAGCCGAGGTGTCGCGTGCTGGCGGTCGAAGCAGCGCACGAGAATCGGCAGCAGCGCGCAGGCATCGGCGAGCGGCAATGCGGCGTCGCGCTCGAGTTCCGAAAGCCATGCGGCCGCTTGCGGCGTCAGCGGATCGACCGAGGAACTCACGACGTTCGTCACGGCCTGCTGAAACTCGCGCGAGAAGCGTTCAGGATGCAATTCGCTGACGAAAAACTGCGCGATATGCTCGGGCGCGTCCAAATGTGCGTACGAGCGCCCTGTCATCTTGATCCGATCGAGCGGATACGTGCCGTTCAAGCGATAGCCGAGCGGCTTCAGGATGCGCGTGAACGCGGCTTCGCCCGGCGGCAGCGCACCGCAGTGCGGCCAGCGCACCGTCCGCAGCGCGCCGTGGTCGAACTCGACGCGCCCGCCTTGGCGAACGACGTCGTCGGTATAGGCTCGGCCCGTCGGGACCCTTTCGAGCAGACCGTCGAACAGCGCCATGTCGAGCGCCTGCGCCAGCTCGGCGCGGGTCACGACGCCGGCTTCGCAGCGAGCCAATGCCGGCGCAACATTCATCAATTTCACTAACCGCTGGGCGGCGCCCGGGCCGCAAGCGGCTTCGAGCAAGGCGTCGAGATTGCTGTTCATCGAATCATTCCCCGTTTTCCGTTCAAGGCCATGCCTTTAATGGCGCGCGTCGGACTTTTCGTCAGACGCCTGGCAATATGCCGATCGAATGCGATTGTCCTCGCTGCGCGCCGAGGCCACAATTGATTTAAACTCACCACTTCATTCCAAAAAATCACCAAGTCACCCGGAACTGCCCTTCGCCGGCATGGCATACATCGATGAGAAAAGGCATCCCGAATCTAGCCGCGCTGCAGGTTTTCGAAGCGGCGGCGCGCCACGAAAGCTTTACCCGCGCGGCTGACGAGCTTGCGCTCACGCAGAGCGCCGTGTGCCGTCAGGTGGCGGCGCTCGAGACGCGGCTCGGCGTCGCCTTGTTCCTGAGAATCAAGAAGCGCGTCGTGCTGACGCCCCACGGGCGTCACTACGCCGTGCAGATTCGCAAAAGCTTGGAGCGGATCGAGCGAGACACGCTCGAACTGATGGCGCAGCGTGGCGTGGGCCGTGTGCTCGAACTGGCGGTCGTGCCGACTTTCGCGAGTCAATGGCTGATCCCGCGCCTGCCGCAGTTTCGCGCACTGCGGCCCGATATCACGGTCAATCTATCGATCCGCACCGAACCCTTCCTTTTCAGCGATTCGCCGTTCGACGCCGCCGTCTATTTCGGGCGTTCGGTTTGGCCGGGCACGCAAGGGGCTTTGCTCTTTCAAGAAGGCAACGCGGTACCTGTCTGCAGCCCGGCGCTCTTGGCCGATTGCGGGCCACTGACGCGTGAACGCCTAGTCGAGATGCCCTTGCTGCACCTGTCGACACGCCCCGACGCGTGGCGCGACTGGTTTCGCGGCCACGGCTTGGGCGAGGACGCGCGCGCCGTGCGCGGCCCGCGCTACGAGTTGTTCACGATGCTCTCGAGCGCCGTGTTCGCGGGCATGGGCGTGGCGCTGATGCCGGAAATCCTGATCGCCGACGAGCTCGCATCGGGCAGGCTCACTGCCCCGCTCGACATGCCGCTCGCGAGCGATGCCGGGTACTACCTCGTGGCGCCGGATGCGGTCGCGAACGACGAACCGTTCGTCGCGCTGTCGCAATGGCTGATGTCGCTCGTGCCGCAATCGTCGCCGGTCGATCAAGAAGCGTGACGATCGGCAAGCCTCACCGCCGGCCATCCCACGCATGACCCGCTGCGGCCCGCATGCGTCACGCCGCGGCCTCGGCTACGATCCAATCGCGAAACGCTTGCATGGCCGGCGTCGTTCGCTTCGATTTGACCCACGTAAGCCAATAGCCGCCGGTATTGACTTCGAGATCGAACGTCCGCACGAGCCGCCCCGATTGCAGCTCCCGCTCGAACATGCGCGCCGGCGCCAGCGCGACGCCCGCCCCCTGCATCGCCGCCTCCACCATCAGGCGCGACGAATCGAACACGGGCCCCCGAATCGCCCCGACCGGCAGGCCCGCTTGCGCGAACCAGAGCGCCCATTCATCGGCCCGGTAGGAGCGAAGCAGCGTTTCAGCCGCCAGATCGCGCGGCGAACGGATGCGCGCGGCGAGTTCGGGCGCGCACAGCACCGTCAATGGCGCATCGAGCAGCGCCGCGGCCTGCGTACCGGGCCAATTGCCGTCGCCGAATCGAATCGCCAGGTCGAACCCTTCGGCCGCGAAATCGACGAGATTGTTGTGCGTCAGCAGGCGAAGCTCGACGAACGGATGCGCCGTGCGAAACCGTTTCAATCGCGGCATGAGCCAGCCGACGGCGAACGTCCCCACCACCCCCACCGTCAGCACCTCGTGGAAGTGCCCCCCCTCGAACTGCTTGAGCACGGCGTCGATTCGATCGAAGGCGTCGGACACGGCGGGCAAAAGCGCCATCCCTTCATCGGTCATGCCGAGCCCGCGCGGCAAACGCTTGAACAACTGAGCGCCCAGCCGCTCCTCGAGCGCGCGCACTTGCTGACTGACGGCCGCCTGCGTCACATTCAGTTCGCGTGCGGCGCGCGTGAAGCTCAGATGTCGCGCCGACGATTCGAAGGCGCGCAATGCGTTCAGCGGCAGATGCCTGACCATGCTCCGAAACCCAAAAGAAATAGTAATGCGTCCGAAAAGTTATCATCGTTTGTCCTCTTGGAGGGAAAACGCGATATTCATCGCTCTTTCAACGGAGCGAACGAAATGCAAAGAAGGCGATTCCTCGGTACCGCGACGGGCGGGATCATAGCTGGTCTATCGGCTCCCGTGTGGGCCGGCTCGGCGCCGAAGGCGCGCGGCGGCGAGCACCCGATCCCCGGCCATTCCAACGCCCAATCCCCGCAAGCGGCCCAGCGCTCGCGCGCGATCGAATTCGAGTTGGCCGCCATCGAGAAAGGCGTCGACGGCAGGCTCGGCGTCGCCGTTCTCGATCTCGAAACCGGCCTGCGGGCTGGACATCGCACCAATGAGCTGTTTCCGATCTGCAGCACCTTCAAGCTTTTGCTGGCGGCGAACGTGCTAGCTCACGCCGACCGCCGCGAACTCGATTTGGACCGCCGCGTCGTGTTCACTCCGGCGCAGCTCGAGACGTACTCGCCGGTCACGAAACACCACACGGGCCAGCCCGGCATGACGTTGCGTGAGCTGTGCGAAGCGACCATGACCTTGAGCGACAACACCGCGGCCAACCTGCTGCTCGGCGAAACGGGCGGGCCCGCCGGCTTCACGGCGTTCGCGCGCCTGTTGGGCGACACCGTCACCCGGCTGGATCGCACCGAGCCGGCGCTGAACGAGGCGATTGCCGGCGACCCGCGCGACACGAGCTCGCCGCTGGCGATGCTCGACACGATGCGCAAGGTGTTGCTCGGCCATGCACTGTCGCGGGAATCGCGCGCTCAGCTGCTTGCATGGGGCGTGGGCAACCGTACCGGGGACGCGCGTTTGCGCGCAGGCGTGCCCGACGGCTGGCGAGTCGCCGATAAGACCGGCACGGGCGAGCACGGATCGACGAACGACATCGGGGCGTTGTGGCCGCAAGATCGAGCGCCGGTTCTCGTCACCGTCTATTTGACGCAGACTAGCGCGCCGGCCAGTGCGCGCGACGCCGCGATAGCCGAGGTGGCTCGCGCGGTCACGCGTCACGTCGCCTAAAAAGCGCTAAAAATGCGTTTCAGCCGGACCCTAGCCGCACATCTAAAGGAGCAGTTTGCATGCAACCATCCGCCCCGAGTTTCTACGAGGCCACGGCAAGCCGTACAGTACGGCCCGCGCTAACTACCCGCAACGAGGAAGCCGAGGTTTGTATCGTCGGCGCCGGGTTCGCGGGCCTTGCCACCGCGCTTGGGCTCGCGGAGCGCGGCGTGCGCGATGTCGTCGTGCTCGAAGCGCAGCGCGTGGGCTATGGCGCCTCGGGGCGCAACGGCGGCTTCGTGTTCGGGGGCTACAGCCTCGAATGCGCCGATTTGCTGCGCATTCTCGGTCCGCAAGACGCCCGCGCGGTCTATCGTTTGACGCTCGATGCCGTCGATCTCATCCGCACGCGGGCCGCGCGCTATGCAATCGACTGCGACATCGTCAACGCGGGCGTCATCCTCGCCGATTGGTTCGGGCGCCCCCACGCCCTCGCCGCGCAACGCGACTTGATGCGCCAGTCGTTCGGCGTTGAATGGGAGCCGATTTCGAAGGCCGCGCTGCGTGATCGCTTGAAGACCGACCGCTATCACGGCGGCTTGCACGAGCGGCACGGCTTCCATTTTCATCCGCTCAAATATGCGCTTGGGATCGCGCGTGCGCTCGACGCGGCCGGTGTCCGCATTTACGAACGCAGTCCGGTGCTTCGCATCGAGCGCAGCGGCGATCGCCATATGATTAGCACCCCTAACGGATCGATCGTTGCGCGTCATGTCGTCGTGGCCGGAGGCGGTTATATCAAGGGCGTCTATCGGCCCGTCGAGCGCGCCGTATTGCCGATCGCAACCTATGTCGTGACGACCGAACCGCTCGGCGCGCGCCTATCCGACGCCATCGCGTGCGATGCGGCCGTCTACGACACGCGCTTCTCCTTCGACTATTACCGTCCGCTGCCCGACACGCGCATTCTGTGGGGCGGGCGCATTTCGATCTTCGAACGCAATGCGCGCGACATCGCGAGGCTCTTGATGCGCGACTTGCTGCGCGTCTATCCCCAGCTCGAGGGCGTGAAGCTCGATCACGCGTGGGGCGGCTTCATGAGCTACGCTCGCCACAAGATGCCGCAGATCGGCCGCTGCGCGGACGGCATATGGCATGCGATTGCATTCGGCGGCCATGGCGTTGCACCGACGACAGCCGCGGGAGAAATGCTGGCGGCCGCGATCGCGGGCGAGCGGCCGATTCCCGCGCCGTTCGCCCGCTTCGGGCTCGAGCCCATGTACGGCCGGCTAGGGCTGGCCGCTGCCGAAGCAACCTACCTGTGGAAGATCGCGGGCGACGCGCTCGCGCAGCGTCGGAGCCGATGATCGGAAAAAGACAGGCGTCTCGTTGCAAGCCGGAAGCGACCCGAGCAAGACACGCGGCCGTCGCGCGGCCGAGGCGATCAAGGCCGCCTCGGCCATACCGCGATCAACCTCATTGCACCATTGGCACTTGAACGTTGTCGGGCCCCGGGCCCGCGGGCGCGGCGGCCGCCCCCGATTCGATGATGGCGCGGTCGACGAGCGCCTTCGCCTCCGTGCTGCTGGCGTCGACCGACAACGCCGAGCCCGCGTTATGCCACACGCAGTTCCAGCGCGACTGAACGACGCAAGCACGCGCGGCATTCAACGCCGTATCGCGCGCTTGCTCGCGCGATACGAGCTGATCGCGCAACGATTGCGCATAGCCGTTGCGGGGATCGGAAGCCAGCACGCTCGATAAGGTGGCCCGCGCGCCCCGCAAGTCGTTCTTCGCTAGCCGAGCTTGCACGCCGTCCAGCGCACGCGCCACGCTGGCGCGTCCGCTCTTGGCATCGTTTTGCGCAGCGGGCGGCGCAGCCTGCGCACGAGCCGACGCAGTCGTCTCGACCGACGGCGCTCGTGCATCGTTCGCCCGTGCGCGCGAATGGGCCGGTGTCTGCACGTACGCCTGGACCGGCGCGCTCGGCTGAGTTTGGGGCGCAGCGTCGCCCGGAGCCGCCCACTGCCCCGCACTCTGCGACGTAGGCGGCGGCTGAACTTGCCGCGCAGCGTCCGCGGCTTGCCGCGCAGCGTCCGCGGGCGAGACCGACAGCCCCGCACTCTGCGATGTCGGCTGCGGCGGCGTTTGCACCGCCGCCACGGGAGGAGCCGTCGACGTCACCGGCGGCGGCAACGAGGCGATCGACATATCGGGCGGCGCCGCATCGTCATGCTTCGGGGTTGCAGCCGCGGGTGCGAGCTTGTTACCACCGGTCCCGGCAATGGAGCCTTCGACCGATCTCGACGAATTGTCTTGCGGTATCGTGGGCGGCGAATTTTGATCGTAGCGATGCAGCAAAACAGCGCTGCCGTAGATCACGACGAATGCGCCCAATATCAGCGCGGTGCCGCCCTTCACGCTCCACTGACGCGAACCGCGAAATGCGGGCGCGCGCATCTCGCCGTACGGATCGCCATCGGGCGATGCGAACAACGGAGTGGGCGGGCCCGGCCACGGCGGGTCCAAATCGCCTTCGAAATCCGATGATACGTAAGCGCGTGTGGAAGGCTCGGCGCGCTTGGGCGTAGCCGCGCCGCGCCGCGCGTGCGACGCATCGCCTGCCAGTGCGAAGCGCGCATGCGCGCCGCAGTGAGGACAGAAGGCAACGGGTTCGGAAATCCGGCCGCCGCAACGGGCGCATGTAGCCGGAAACCTTGGATTGCGAGCGGTTTGATCACGCATGTCCGCACTCCTAACGCGCGGACGAAGCAGACGTGGCGCCTCGCTTCGATTGGGCGCTCGCCGGCGGGAGCGCGACTGACCGCTCGATTCGACAGAAAAACTTGATCATGACATCGACTAACCGAATCGAATCAAGGGCCCACTATGGTGGAGCGGCTCATGGGCGTCAAGGCGCCGTGGCGAATTCGCGCCAGCCAAATCGGCCAGAAGTTCGTGGATCAGTGCCAATCGGGTTCGACGCCAATTGCACTCGCACGCCGAAAAATGCGGGCCATTGCATCGCGCGCACGCTTTAACGCGCGCTCGTTCCATGCAGCAACATGCGGTATTCGCTAGGCGTGACGCCGACCGTCGCCTTGAATTGACGCGTAAATGCACTGTGATCGGTGTAGCCGCACAGCGCGGCCACGTCGGTGACCTTGTCGCTCGATGCAAGTAAGGCGGTGGCCGCGTCCAGGCGGGTTTTCAACAGTACCTGTCGCGGCGTCAAGTGAAAGACCTTATGGAAATATCTTTCGAGCTGCGCGACCGACATGCCGGCCATTTTTGCCAGATGCGTCAAATTCAGCGGCTGAACGTAGTTTTCCTGTATGTACTGCACGACTTCGGCAAGCTTCGTATAAGCGGGGTGCGTGCGTTCGTTCGCCTTTAAGTCGCGCGATGCGCCGGCAATGCCTACGATGTCTCCCGCACGATTGCGCAGCGGCACCTTCGAGGTCAAACACCAGCCCGGTTGGCGGCCCGGATAAAGATGGAGCTCGAGTTGATCGATCATCGGCGCCCCTCCGTCGACGATCGCCCGGTCCTGCTCCATATAGGCCGTGCCGAATCGCGAGGGGAACACTTCCTCGGTCGTGCGCCCGACGATGCCGCGTTTGTCCTTGCAGCCGCAACGCATGGCAAGCGTTCGGTTGACGAGCGCATAACGCGTGTCGCGATCCTTCACGAAGAAGACGACGTCGGGCAATGCATCGAGCACCGGCTCGATCTGCGCGTAATACGGCAGCAGGTCGGCGAGCGTCTCGGCGTCGGGCATTTGCGGTAAGGGAATCGTCGGCGGCATCGTCACGGGCGGAAAAGCGGCGCGGCATGGGCGCGCCGCGCAAAGCGCCTCGATTATAGGCGAGCGTCGCTCTCTTGCCGCGCTTCGAGCCATGCGCCGATGCGCGTAGGCCCGAAGGGCGGCCGAGGCGCCGCGGCGTCCCAACCGAAGTAGGTTTGCGCCGCCGCACCGCAGATGCGTCCTTGGCAAGGGCCCATGCCGCATCGCGTGTGAAGCTTCGCGTCGCGCCACGTCGCATGCGAGGCGACTTCGCCGAAAGGCACGTCCTCGCACCGGCACAAGACCGTGTCCGCGCTCGGCCGTTCGCGCGCACGCGCGCCGAGCGCAAACGAGCGCGCCACACGATGCGCGAATCGGCGCCAACGATCGCGTTCGCGCACGAGCCGCTCCGGTATCGGTGCGCCACAGGCGGCAAGGCCCGCGATCTCGCCTTCCACGCGCGCGAGTTCCATCCCGCCGATGCCCGTGCATTCGCCGGCCGCCCACACGCCAGCTGTCGATGTGCGCTGCAAGTCATCGACTTCGATCGAGCCGTCTCCGATCGCGCAATCGAGCGCTTGCGCGAGCGACACGTTCGGCACGAGCCCATATCCGCAAGCGATGCGATCGCATGCCAGCGTCACCTCGTTCGCGCCTCGGCGAACCACCGCTGCTTCGACGCGACCGGATCCTAGGGCCTGGCGCACAACGCTGTCGGGCCAGTACGGCGTGCCTAGAAAACCGCGCGTCAATCGAGCCGCCTGCCATGCCTTGGACGGCGTCGCGGCGAGCGACAGCGCAAATTGCATCAGTGCCCGGCGTGGGGCTTGCTCGAGCACGGCGACGATGTGCGCGCCGGCCGCACGCGCCGTCGCCAACGCGGCGATGAGCAAAGGGCCGCTGCCCGCAAGCACCACACGCTCGCCGTGCACCGGCATGCCGCCCTTGATCAGCGCCTGCAAGCCGCCTGCCCCCGTCACGCCGGGCAGCTCCCACCCGGAAAACGGCAGCATTCGCTCGCGCGCGCCCGTGCAAATGATCAGTTCTCCGAAGGAAATGGAAACACCGCCTTCGATCGGTAAATCGACGATCACCTCGCGCGGGCCGGCGAAAGCCGACACGCGGGCGCCTGGGTAGTGCGTGAAATCAGGCGCGCCGCTCAGTTGTGAAAGCGTATCGCGCAAAGCACGAGGCGCGGCCGTCGCCGGTCCTTGGCGCCATATTTGGCCCCCTGGCCGCGCATTGTCGTCGACGAGCGCAACGCGCACGCCGGCTGCCGCCGCGGCGCTCGCGGCGGCCAGTCCGGCCGGCCCCGCACCAACGATGACGATGTCGTAGTTTGCCTTCATGACGCCGAATGCTCCGTCCCGATCACCATGCCGTCTCGGCATACCGTTTGACAGGCCAACACGTGCTCGCGCCCGTCTATCGTCATGCGGCACTCTTGACACACACCCATCCCGCAAAGCGCGGCGCGCGGCTGGCCGCTAACGGATGAGCGGGTACCGCGGATACCATGAAGGATGAATACCGCGGCCGCGGCGCTCGTGTAGGCGGACACTTCGAGCGGCACGCCGTCGATCGTCACGACGACTGTCTCGTCACGCGCCGCGAGGCGACTCGCATCAAGCGCCATGTCCCGCCTCCACGGCAAAACGATCGGTGCGATAGGGTGCGACGTCGATCGCCGCTCGCGTCCCGAGGATCTGCGCGGCCAGCAACTTCGCTGTCGCGAGCGAAGTCGTGACGCCTAGCCCTTCATGCCCCGCCGCAATCCAGACACCACGCAGCCCATCGCCGGCCGGACCGATGATCGGCAAGCCGTCGGGCGTGGCGGCGCGAAAGCCCGTCCACGCGCGCATGGCGTTCAGCGTGGGCAACGCCGGCAAATAGCAGGCGGCGCGCTCGATCATGCGCGCGAGCACCGACCACTCGGCAGCGGGATCGACTGTGTCGAACTGGCGTGACGAACCGAGCAGAATCTGTCCCGTCGGCCTTGGCTGCGCGTTGAAAGCGACCGACGCACCCTGCGTTTGATGCGCGCTTTTGATATAGCCGAGCTCGAGAATTTGATGGCGAATGTAGCCCGGATAACGATCCGTGATCAGCAGATGGCCCTTCTTCGGCGCAATCGGCAACGACGGCACGAGGCGCTGAGCGGCCAACCCATTCGCCACGACGATGAGACCGCCGCCAATGCGCTCACCGTTCGCCAGCCGGACTTCCCCGCGCGATACCGCCGTCACCTCGCAGCAGAGCCGAACGCGAATATTTTGGGCTCCTAACGAATGCTCGAGCAGCCACTGCGCTGCGCGCGGCGCATAGACGATGGCGTCATCCGGCACGAGCAAGCCGCCGGCCATCGGCGCCAATGCGCCCTCGCATTGGTGCAGCGCCTTTTCGTCCAGCAACTCGGCCGCAATGCCGGCTTCGGTCAACGCGCGATGCAGCGCCCGAGCCGCGTCCCGCTCCTCGTCGTCGGCGGCCACCCACAGTGTGCCGCAACGCGAAAACGCGTCGGCCGCGCGCATGGACGGCGCGAGTTCAAGCCACAACTCGCGCGAATAGCGTGACAGCGCCAGTTCGGCGGGCGAATCGTTCATGACGACGATGTGGCCCATGCCGGCCGCCGTCGCGCCGCCGCCGATACCCGCTGAATCGACCACGGTCACGGTCATGCCTTGTGCGGCGAACTCGGCCGCGCAGGCCGCACCGACGATGCCCGCGCCGACCACGACTGCGTCGGGCGTCATGCCGGATGCACGCCGGGAATACCGAGGGCGAACGGGTCGTCGGTCTCGAACAATAGCTTTCCTTCAGCCATGACGTGCGCGCGGCCCGTGATCGTCGGCTCGATCGCCCGCTCCCCGGTCGCCGCGCCTTCTGCTTGGTCGCACCACTCGTACCGGCCTTCGAAGACGCTGCCGATGATGCTTTGCTGACGCCACGCTTGGCCCGGTGCGAGCTTGCCGTCGGCCGCCAAGCAGGCGAGCTTCGCGCTCGTGCCCGTGCCACAGGGCGAGCGGTCGTAAGCGTCGCCCGGACACAGCACGAAGTTTCGGCTGTCGATTCCCGCCTCTTCCGTCTGCGCGAACAATTCGATGTGGTCGATGAGCGCGCCGTCGGCGCCTGTGACGCCCTGCTCGATCAACGCATTCCGAATCTCGTGCGTGAACGCTGTCAGCTCACCGATTCGAGCGGGTTCGAGGATTCGGCCGTGATCGGCCACGAGGAAAAACCAATTTCCCCCCCAGGCCACGTCGCCCGTCAGTTTCCCTACGCCGGGCACGTCGACCGACACAGCGCTGCGATAGCGATAGGCCGGCACGTTGCGCACCGATACCTGGCCGTCTTCGTTGAGCGTGGCTTCGACGATGCCCACCGGCGTCTCGATCCGGTGCCGTCCGGGCGCGAGCCGGCCCATGTACGCCAGCGAGGCGACGAGCCCGATCGTGCCGTGCCCGCACATGCCGAGATAGCCGACGTTGTTGAAGAAAATGACGCCCGCGGCACAACTTGGATCGAACGGTTCGCATAGCAGCGCGCCCACGATGACGTCCGACCCGCGCGGCTCCGTCACGACGCTCGCCCGCCAATCGTCGTGCCTCGTACGCAGGATGTCGAGCCGCTCCGCGAGCGGGCCGCTGCCCAAGTCGGGACCGCCTGCCGTCACGAGACGCGTCGGTTCGCCGCCCGTATGGGAATCGATGATCTGGATGGTTTTCATGGGGCCCATCTTAGGAACGGCGAGGCGCTGCGTCTTGGCGCCGGTGCGCGGCTCGAATGACGATTTCGGCATAGCCGCTACCCGCTCTTCGTCGGAAGCGGCGCGCGCTGACATCTCACCCCGACCGCAGCAAGACAATGAGTTCGTGCGATTGATTAGGAATGCTATCGAATTCGAGCGCCTATTGCGGCCGCAGTGAAACAGCTGTCTGAAGCGACTTTCAATGCCGTTTCGCTACGCTTGCTCGTCCCCTTCCGCACGACAAACATTCGCTGTTTGCCGCCGCGCCGCACGCCAAGATCTAGCGGCCGATCGTTGCGTGAGCAACGTTTTTTCACCCTTGTTCTTCACACAAATAAGCCGCTATCTTCGGATAATTAGCATTTATTTCCATGTAACATCGCGCTTCTTTTCAACCGACCGAGAGGAAGAGACGTGACGTTCAGACGATTTAGAACCTTCTCCAAACTCGCGGCTTCCGCGCTGATGACCTGCGCGATGGCCCTGCCCCTGGCACAATCCGCGCACGCGCAGGCGGAAACCCCGAAAGC
>NZ_JBQCHR010000009.1:0-10748 GCF_051954495.1 Trinickia sp. | reverse complement strand
TCAGGCCGGTTTGGCTGAACACTTTTGGAAGGGGTTTGCACCCCTCCCAAAGAATCGCTGAAACCCCGGCCTTCAGGCCGGGGTCCCAGCTCACCGCCCTGAAGGGCGGGGTTTCAAACCGGAGTTAGATCTACGATGAATAGCGCTGCGGATACCCTGCCGCCAATAGTCGATTCGCGGCTTGCAGATGCTCGATCACGAATCGCTCAAACGTTGCAAACAGCGCCAATATAGCCAAGTCGGCTGCCTGCTTTGCGGCGTCGGCGACGGTGGCATTCGCTTCCGCCGGTGTCGTTCCGATGAACTGTGTCCGGCGGATGAGTTCCTTGTGCTGGCGTTCGATCGTATGGGTAGTAACTGTGAAACAATCGCTCGCCACGGAAAACGCTTTGTAAGCAGGATCCAGTGGATTAAGTGAAGTCATAGTCGGACACATCCGTGAGTAGATCAAGGAACAGACCTTCGTCGACGCGCTTGGCCGGCCGGATTCGTGCTTCTATCCAGCACCAGCCCTCGACTTTAAGGCGCGTCCGTGCGGGTGCGCTGCCGCCGAGGGGCGACGCATCGGACGCGGAGTCGCCGGGACCATAGAAGAGCAACGCATGTCGTGTAATTCGACCAATGACATCAAGTCTGCCCTGCGCGCCTATCACCCGCGATCCCGCGGGTACGATGTTGGCCAGGACGACGCCGTCCTTCGATATACGAAGGCTTGGCGCCTGGTATTCAGGGATTTTTTCTTCTCTGAGCGCTACGACACTGTGCTCCACCGACAGACCTTGTCGTCTGCACCAGCCGGTGGCTACGTCCAAAAAGGTGGCGACGCGTTGCACGTATTGGCTCGCAGGCGCGAAGCCTTCTTCGTTTATCGATTCATCCACGGTTAGTCCTTGACGCCGCGATGGACTGTGTAGCGTAGCTCCGCTGTTCGGGGGCGATGCGATTCGCATAGATCCATTCATGGCTGAAGAGGCGTGCGGTCATGGCGCACAGATCGCAGGAGAGCCTATCACTGAAGGCAGCGCCCGCGCGACTGCTCGCATTGAATCACCTCCGCGGTGTTTTGGGAGCGCGAACGTGACTTTTTCGGACTGTGGGAACGACAGGGTTTTGCGGGTAGAAGAATCCGTCGCAGCTAAAGGAGGTAAAATTTCGGCGCGATACGCCTTCCCTCCCTGCGGGTTGCGGCATCGACAACAACGTCAAACCACACGAGGTCCATATGCGTCTTTTACTTGCCCTGATCGTGCCTTGGTTCCAGTTCTTTACGATCGGTCGGCCGTTCGCGGGAGTTATCTGCCTGATTCTCCAGATCACGTTGATTGGCTGGATTCCTGCTGCAATTTGGTCGGTCTATGCCCTGAGCCAGTACAAGACGGACAAGAAGATCGAGCGCGCCCTCGCGAGCCGCGGCTGACATATACCAAAATTTGGTATATATTGGAACCACTGCAGAGGAGGTGGCTAGATGGCCCGCAACACATCCGTTTCTCTCGGCGAGCACTTCGCCGATTTTGTCGACGCGCAGGTTGGCTCCGGACGTTATGGTTCGGTCAGCGATGTTGTGCGCGCCGGCTTACGTCTGCTCGAATCGCATGAAGCCCAGGTGCGGGCGCTGCAGGAAGCTTTGAAGGCCGGCGAGGCATCCGGCGCACCCGCGCCGTTCGACAGCGAGGCGTTTCTGAAGCGGATGCGGGTGACGCATGGCGGCTAGGGGGCTCCAGCTCCGCCTGACGCCGCTCGCCGAATCCGACCTCGAAGATATCTGGCGCTACACCTTTGAACACTGGTCCATCGACCAGGCTGACAGCTACCACCGCGATCTCGTTTCCACGATGGAGGCGCTGGCTCGGGGCGGTAAGGCCGGTCGTGCTTGCGCCGTGCGAGACGGGTATCGGCAGTACGCCGTGGGGTCGCACATTGTGTTCTATCGCGAGACCGAAACGACGCTCGACGTCAGCCGAGTGTTGCATCAACGAATGGATGTGGACCGCCACCTGTGAGCGTTGCACTCGCAGGCGAATAGCGACTTAAATGAACGTCCTCTAAATCGCCCGAATACCTGGAAGCGACCGAACCACCCCTATTGCCCCGCAACCATCCCCATCAAACTGATCGCGTTCCGCTGCGCGACATCGCGGTAGCAGTTGTTGAACAGAACGTGCGTGTGCGCCACGCGGCTCGCGATGTCTCGTATCGGCGAAACGAGTTCTTCCAGTTCCTCATCGCCGTAGTCATAGTTGAACCGCTCGGCGGCCGATTCCGCGCCGCTCCAAGTCTGCGCGTTGCGGCCATGAAGTCGAACGATCGCGAGATCGGGCGATGTCGCCTCCCATAGCGAATGCACGCGATTTTTCACATCGCTGGGTGCATCGACGATCACATGGACGATGCCGTGTTCGCGCTCCATCTGCAGCGTCGACTCTCGATACTTTTCGTTGAACCAGCTCTCGTGCCGAAATTCGAAAGCGGTCGACAGCGGCCGCGCGCGCTCGGCGCAATGCTCGACGTGAGCAATGGATTTCGGCGTAGCGGTCACCCAATGCGGAAACTGAAACAGCACGGCGCCCAGCTTGCCGGCCGCGCGCAGCGGCTCCAGCGCGGCGAAGAACCGGGCCCATAGCACCTCGAGCAGAGCAGCGGGAACGTCCTTGTAGTAGAGGTTCTTCTTATCGGTCTTCGGTAGTTCCGCCTGAATGTCCTTCGGCAAGCACTTCGGCTCGGTCTGGTGCCCCGTGAAAAGCCGAAAGGCCTTCACGTCGAAGACGAAACCGGGCGGTGTCCGCTCGGCCCACAGCGCGCTGTTGCTCGCGCTCGGCATGCCGTAGTAGGAGGAATCGACTTCGACGAGCGGGAAGATGCCGGCGTAATAGCGCAGTCGCGCCTCGGCGCTGTTGCAGTTCGGCGGATAAAACGCGTGCGATTCGATGAGCGTCTTATCCGTCCACGATGCCGTACCCACGAGAATCGTCATGGCGAGCTCCGGTGAAGTCCACGCGAAGGCCATTTTGCCATGGAGCGGACAAGCCGATGCCCGCGGCGCACGTAAGCCCCCGGGGCGCTCAGATCAAGCCGCGCACTCCCGAGACGAATTGAACCGCGCCGAACACGCCGATGACGAGCGCCGACGCCCGGGCGATACCGTGGACGTAGGAAAGTGGAATCTTCTTGCCGAGCGCCGCCGTCGCGCCGCTCAAGCAGAGCCACCAGGCGGCGGACCCGGCGAACACGCCGGCCACCATGGGCAGCACCGTCGCCCATCCCGCGCCTGCCTGCGCGGCCGTCGACGGGCCGAGCGCTGCGAAGATGCCGATGAACGAAATGATCGTCATCGGGTTCGAGAGCGTCAGCCCGAACGTCGTCACGAAATCGCGCGACACCGAGGTGCGCGGCCCCGCCGATGCGGCGGTCGGCGCCGCGCCTTTGGACTCGCGCGCGATGGCCCACGCCAGCCACACGAGAAAGGCCCCGCCGCCGATTTTCAGGACGATACCGAGCGCCGGCACCGTCGCCGCGATTCCGGCGATGCCGAGCGCGCCGAGCAACCCGTAGATCATATCGGCGCACGCGGCGCCCATGCCCGTTGCGAGGCCCGAGCGGAAGCCGCGGCTCAAGCTGCGCTGAATGCACAACATGCCGATGGGGCCCACGGGCGCCGCGATGGAAAAACCGATCGCCAAGGATTTGATGAACAGCATTCGCACTTCCCCCAAGAGATTCGCCGACGGTGCGGATGAATAAGGATCGTAGGCGATCGAAGCGCGCTCAAGAAGTCGGTTTTTAAGGGAGAATGGCGCTTCCACCTTAAAAAATGCAACCGCTATGGATGACTTGGACTGGAACGTATTGGCGCATTTGCAGCGCGACGGCCGCATGACCTACACCGAACTCGCCCGTCAGGTCGGTTTGTCTGTGCCTGCCGTCACCGAGCGAGTGAAGCGTCTTGAAGAGACGGGCGTCATCGAAGGCTATGTGGCCCGCGTGGATCCGGTGGCGGCGGGGTATGGCGTCACCTCGCTGATCGCGATCACGGTACCGCAGCCTGCCAAAGCGAAGTTCCTGAAGGTGCTCGAAGCCATTCCCGAAGTGCTCGAGTGCCACCACGTGACCGGGGCCGATTCGTACATCATGCGGCTGGCGGCGGTGAGCATGGCCGACTTGGAACGGTTGATCGGCCGCATCAACCTATACGGCGAGACGCGCACGTCGATCATCATGTCGACGCCGCTGCCGTCGCGTCCTTTGGAGCGGCCGCCCGTGGAAGCGAAAACGTCGAAGGTCAGGCGCTAAGGACGCGCATCCTTATCGAGCCGGCGTGGTTTGCTCGCGCAGTAGCCATTCCCGAAATGCCTCGAGCGCGGGATGGCGCCGCACGCGCTCCGGATACGTGAAATAGTAGGAACGCGAGCTCGCAACCGGATCGAACGGGCTGCGCAGCCGGCCATCGCTCAATTCGTCTTCGACGAGCATGCGCGGCACGAGCCCGACGCCGATCTCGGCGATGACGGCTTGAATCAGGTGCGAGGTCAGCTCGAAGCTGGGGCCGAGTTTGAGCGCATCGTGCGGCAAGCCGAAATGCGCGCACCATTCGCGCCACGCGTCGGGAAAGCTGCTGACTCGGAGCAATGTCAGGCCTTTGAGCATGTCGACGGTCGGGCGCACCGAATGCTCGTTACGCGCGGTCGATAGGCGCTTTCCGCCTCCCCGCGGCCTGCGCCCGGAAGGCAACGCCGCCGGGCTTGCGATCAGAATCAACTCCTCGGCATAGAGGCGATGTGCGATCACGTTCGGCCAACGCCCATCCCCCACCGTGATGGCTGCGTCGAGCGGTTGCGCCGCGAAGTCGACTTCCTCGATCCTCGAGTGCAGATCGATCTGCAGATCCGGATGGGCGCGATAAAGCCGATGCAGCCTCGGCAGCAGCCATTTCGCGCCGAACGTGGGCAAGGTCGCCACGCGAAGACGCCTGCGGGAGCTTTCGGAAGACAAGGCCTGCAGCGTCGCGTTCCGGATTTGCGTCAGCGCCGCGCCGATTTCGATCATGTATGCGCGGCCCGCATCGGTCGTCAGGATCCGCTTGCCTTCGCGCTCGAACAATGCGATGCCGAGCATCGCTTCAAGGGTCTGCACCTGCCGGCTGACCGCGCTTTGTGTCAACGACAATTCCTCGGCCGCACGCGTGAAGCTCTCATGCCGCGCGGAAGCTTCGAATGCCAACAGCAAGGACATCGAGGGGGTGAGTTTTCGATAATTCATTCATAAACCTCATGAACATCCCAAAGAACTTCCGTTTGAGCAAATAAAAGGTACGTCTATGATGGCTAGGGCGTGAGAAAAGGCAAGCTCACCGCTGCGGGATTCATGCAAAGTCTACATGTTTCCGAGCACCGTCCAATCCAAGCCGAGTGCGCTCGGCGAAACTGAACAACCATGGCGATTTCCCCGCTTCCGCTCGATGATGAGTTAGACGACGTCAATGCACGATTCCTAGACGCGCTGCGCTCATCCGGCTTCGAGGGCGATATCGACAGCAGCCAGGCGCTGCGCACTGTCCTGGCCACCGACAACTCCATTTATCTGCGATACCCTAAAGCCGCGCTGTTCCCTCGGCACGCGCGCGACGTGCAGCGTATCGCCGCGCTGCTCGGCGAGGCGGCGTTCCGCACGGTGGTGGTCGCCGCGCGCGGCGGCGGCACGGGCACGAACGGGCAATCGTTGACCGACGGCATCGTCGTCGATTTGTCCCGCCATATGAACCGCATCCTCGACATCGATCCTCGGTCGCGAACGGTGCGCGTAGAGGCCGGCGTCGTGAAGGATCAGCTGAACGCGGCACTTGCGCAGCACGGCTTGTTCTTCGCCCCGGAGCTTTCGACGTCCAATAGGGCGACGATCGGCGGCATGATCAGCACCGATGCGAGCGGCCAAGGCAGCTGCACCTACGGCAAGACGCGCGATCATGTCCTGGCGCTCGATACGGTTCTGATCGGCGGCGCGATGCTCGAGAGCGTCGCCGTGGACGAGACCGAGCTGAACACGCTGTGCGACCGTGCTGACCACGTCGGCCGGGTCTATCGCGCCGCGCGGCGGATCAGCGAGCAAGAAGCCGAGTTGATTCGGGAGCGGTTTCCGGCGTTGAATCGTTGCTTGACGGGCTACGATCTCGCCCATCTGCGCGATGCAGACGGACGTTTCGACATCAACAGCGTACTGTGCGGTTCGGAGGGCACGCTCGGCTTCGTGGTCGAGGCCACGCTGAACGTCTTGCCTATTCCCGCGCATGCGGCGCTCGTCAACGTTCGCTATGGCGGCTTCATGGACGCGCTGCGCGACGCACGGGCGCTGATGGCGCATCGGCCGCTGTCGATCGAAACGGTGGATTCGACGGTGCTCGCCCTGGCGAAGAAAGATATCGTCTGGCGCAATGTGGCCGAGTACTTCCCCGATGACGATGGTGCGGCGGGCGAGGCGGGCGGCATCAACTTGGTCGAATTCAGCGGCGCCGACGCGGAGGCGGTGCGAGCGCGAGTCGCCGCATTCGTCGAACATCTGCGCACGGATACGACCGTGCGCCGTCTAGGCGTCACCGTGGCCGACGGTGAAGCGGCGATCAACCGGGTCTACGCCATGCGAAAGCGCGCGGTAGGGTTGCTCGGCAACGTGAGCGGCGCGAGCCGCCCGCAACCGTTCGTCGAGGATACCGCCGTGCCTCCCGAAAACCTGGCCGACTACATCGCCGAATTTCGAGCGTTGCTGGACGGATTGGGTTTGCGCTACGGCATGTTCGGCCATGTCGATGCGGGCGTGTTGCATGTCCGGCCCGCGCTCGATATGCGCGATCCGAAGCAGGCTGCGTTGATCCGGCCTATCTCCGATGCCGTGGCGGCGCTGACGATGAAATACGGCGGCTTGCTGTGGGGCGAGCATGGAAAGGGCGTGCGCTCGGAATACGTGCCCGAGTACTTCGGGCCGCTCTACCCCGCGTTGCAACGATTGAAGGCCGCGTTCGATCCGTACAATCAGCTCAATCCGGGCAAGATCGCCACGCCGGCCGAAAGCGGCGCATCGCTGCTGCGGATCGATGCGGTGCCGTTGCGGGGCGAAGCGGATAGACGCATCGACGAGCGCGTGTGGCAGCGCAACGGCGACGCCGTCCACTGCAACGGCAACGGCGCCTGCTACAACTTCGATCCCGACGATGCGATGTGTCCGTCGTGGAAGGCGACGCGCAAACGCGTGCATTCTCCGAAAGGCCGCGCCTCGCTGATGCGCGAATGGCTGCGGCTGCAAGGGCAAGCGGGTGCCGACGTGGCTGCGGCGCCGATGCCTGCGGCATGGCCGATTCGGCTCGTCAACAGCTGGCGCAAACATCGCGGCGAGGGCGATTTCTCGCACGAGGTCTATGACGCGATGGCGGGATGCCTTGCATGCAAATCGTGTGCGGCGCAATGCCCCGTCAAGGTGAACGTGCCGGAGTTTCGCTCGCGGTTTCTCGCGTACTACCACACGCGTTATGCGCGCTCGCCGCGCGACTACCTGATCGGATCGCTCGAATACAGCGTGCCTTACATCGCGCGCGTGCCGGGGTTGCCGAATGTCTATAACGCAGTGATGCGAACGAGCCCGGTCAAGTCGATCCTGCGCCGAGTGGCCGGCATCGTGGATAGCCCGTCGATGCATAGCGGCGCATCATGGCGCGCCGTGGTGGATCGATGGGCGGTCGAACCCGCAACGGCATCGCGCTTGGCTGTGCTTGGCGAAGCCGAGCGCGTGCGCAGCGTCATCGTCGTGCAAGATGCTTTCACGCGGTACTTCGAAACCCCGGTTGCCGCGGCGTTCGTCGAGTTGGCAGCCCGGCTCGGCTACCGTGTGTTCGTCGCGCCGTATCGGCCCAACGGCAAACCGCTGCAGGTGCAGGGTTTTTTACGCGCGTTCGAGCGCGCCGCCCTGAAAAACGCGGGCCAACTCGCCGCGCTCGCGCGTTTCGGTATCCCGCTCGTTGGGATCGACCCGGCGATGACGCTCGTGTATCGACAGGAGTATCGAAAGGTCGGCGGCGTAGGCGAATGTCCGCGTGTGCTCCTGCCCCAGGAATGGTTGATCGATGCGATGGCTGAGAAGGAGGCTAGCGCATTGAAGGCATTGAAGGCATTGAAGGCATCGGAGGCATCGGAGGCATCGGAGGCATCGGGCGCGTGTAACACTTCAATCGCATCGTCCAATCAAGGCGGCCCATCCGTTCCGACTTCCTTTCGCATGCTGCCGCATTGCACGGAGCGGACGAACGAACCCGCGGCGGCGGCGCTGTGGCGCGACGTATTCGAGCGTGCTGGGTTGTCGTTGACGACGCCCGCGAGCGGATGCTGCGGGATGTCCGGCACCTATGGGCACGAAGCGCGCAACGTCGAAACCTCGAAGGCGATCTTCGAGCAATCGTGGGCGCGTCATGTCGACGATTGGGTCGAGCCGAGCAGCAGCGTCGGCGCGACCGAGCCGAATCCCGCGCGAGCGGAATTGCTGGCCACAGGCTATTCGTGCCGATGCCAAGTGGAAAGACTCCGAGGGCGCCGGCTTCGGCATCCGCTCGAGGCATTGCTTGAACGCTATCGTCGCGGCGATTGACGCAAGCAAAAACGGGCGAGCCCGCAGGCTCGCCCCAAGCGGCATGTCCAGCGCTATGAGCCGCGTGCTGGTCTATGCCGAAGGCGGGCGCCGTTATTGCGTCTTCGTCGCCGTGTCGGTCTTGCTGCTGGCGTTGAGATCGCTCTTCGTATCGGCCTTGGCGTCAGCCTTCGTATCGGCCTTCACATCGGCCTTGGCGCTGGCCGGCGCTTGTTCGACGCTGGCGGCCTTTTCCTTCTTCTTGCTGATTTTGTGCGCGTGCGTCTTCTTGACGTGCGTGGCGCTCTTCTTCGTGGTCTTGCCTTCGGTCGTCGCCTTCTCTTGCGCGGCGCCGGCTTCGTTCGTCGCCGTGTCGGATTTCATGGCGCCGGCTTGCGTTTGCGTATCGGCTTTCAGGTTGGCTTGGCCGGCCGGCGTTTGAGCGGATGCGGCGGCGTTGGTCGACGGCGTCGGCGCGGCAGTCTGTGCGAAGGCCGTCGAAACGAGCAGGGCGGAAGCGAGAGCAGCGAACATCGTCTTCATATGTGACTCCTATTGGGGCGGCTGAGAAAGTTCAGCGCTGCCGGTTTAACGTAGGGGCGTGGACACGAGTTGACGGCGCTCTGGTGACAAAACGTAAGCGCTGTGACGAAACGCTTTGACCATGGCGGCGCGGCGCCGGCAATAAAGGATGTGTCGCGCGACATGCGCTATGCTTTGGCGTCGCTCGTCGGTTCGACGCAGCCTATCGCTCAAATGAGTTCAAGCAAATTGAAGAAGCCGTTCACACTACTGACGATGATTTGCGCGAGCGCGACGCTCGTGCTCGGCGGCTGTGACGATCAACAGGGCGAGCAAGTCATGGGAAAACTGAAAGCCTTTCTCAACGCGATCAAGCCGGACTCGCTGTTGCTGCGAGGGCTGACCCCCGGCGTCACGACCGAAGCCGAGATTCGCGACCAAATGGGAAAGCCGGAAACGGAGCGCATGTTCGAAGACGGCTCGAAGCGGTTCGAGTATCCGCGGGGCCCGCAAGGGACGACCACCTATATGGTCGATATCGATTCGCGCGGAAAGCTTACCGCCGTCACGCAAGTGCTGACCGCCGCGAATTTCGCGAAGGTGCGCATCGGCATGACGGAGGACGAAGTGAGGCGGCTGCTCGGCAAGCCTGGGGAGATAGCGGTGTACCGGCTCAAGCCCGAGACCGTTTGGAGCTGGAAATGGCAAGAAGGCGGGCCCTCGGGCGACGCCTTCTTCAACGTCCATTTCGATGCATCGGGCGTGGTTTATACGACTTCACGTTCCGATGTCATACGGGGGCATTAGAGAGGATTAGGGGCGTTTTAGGCCGCATCAAGACCCATCAAGACGCATCATGACCCGGCGAACTCGCCCGGTACGCGCACCCATCCCTCCATCAGCACGCGCGCGCTGCGGCTCATGATGGCCTTCTTGACGACCCATTGCCCGTCGACGAGCGCGGCTTGCGCGCCCACGCGCAGCGTGCCCGACGGATGGCCGAAGCGAACCGCTTCGCGCTCGCCGCCGCCCGCCGCCAAGTTGACCAGCGTGCCCGGAATCGCCGCGGCGGTGCCGATCGCGACGGCCGCCGTGCCCATCATCGCATGGTGCAGCTTGCCCATCGACATCGCGCGCACGAGCAGATCGACGTCGCCCGCGCGTACGCTCTTCCCGCTCGATGCGACGTAGTCGGCCGGCCGCGCGACGAATGCGACCTTCGGCGTATGCTGCCGGCCGGCGATGTCTTCGAGTCGCTCGATGAGCCCCATGCGCAGCGCGCCGTGCGCGCGGATCGTCTCGAACATCGCCAGCGCCTTGTCGTCGCTGTTGATCGCGTCTTGCAGCTCCGTGCCCTTGTAGCCGATCGCTTCCGCTTCGACGAAGACGGTGGGAATGCCGGCATTGATCATCGTCGCCTTCAGCGTGCCCACGCCCGGCACGTCGAGATCGTCGAGGACATTGCCGGTCGGAAACATCGAACCGCCCGCGCCGTCTTCATCGGCCGCGGGGTCCATGAATTCGAGCGCGACTTCGGCGGCGGGAAACGTGACGCCGTCCAGTTCGAAGTCGCCGGTCTCCTGCACGGCGCCGCCGGTCATCGGCACGTGCGCGACGATCGTCTT
>NZ_JBQCHR010000008.1:0-10812 GCF_051954495.1 Trinickia sp. | reverse complement strand
CGCTCGAATCACCAGCCTGCCCACGCCCTTGAGCGCCCCGCCCAGCACCGGCACCACCGCCAGCAAGCACAGCACGAGCTTGATCCACTCCCAGCGGTCCTCGGCTTTGCTCGGGTCATCGCTCATCCGCAGGCAGATCGCGATCACGTCGCGCGCTGCTGTCCCCTCGCCCAGCAGCGGGAACATGCTCAAAATCGCGTCGAACACGATCTGCCCAGTCGTTTGCTTTTGCGCGAACTCGCCGGCCAATGCGCCGCCTGTCCATTTCGTCACGCTCACCGCGTGGTCCCAGATCAGCGCGCCCACCTCGATCGCGCCAATTCTGTTTTCCGCGGGATTCAGATTCCTGTCACGGCCTTGCTGGTCGGTCATGGTAAGGAGAGGTTCGACTGTTTATCGAACCGAAAACCTTAGCGTCACCTTCAACGCTGCGATGTAGGAATATTCTTAAAAGGCGATTTGTGGCTTAACTGCCAATACGGTCCGATTGACGACGGACTTGAACGGAGGAGTCGATCACCGGCGGATAATCGTGAACAACTTGAATGAAACTGAGACAGGCACACCTAGCCAACTGTGGTGTGTGATTGAATGTTCCGAGCAAACGCGGCTTGGCCGGCCGCCTCTCGGCGGCCGGCCTTCATGCCGTCTTTCCCTGCTTGGCCCCGTCGCGCTCGAATACGCGCCCCGTGATGACCGGTGATGGCGGCAAGAGCCGCCGGATACCGGTGAATCCTTAAACCATTTGCTGCATGATCGAGATCAGCTTCTTCGCGTAATGCGGATCGGTCGCGTACCCGGCCTTCTGCATGCCGTGCGCGAAGCTGGCCGCGTCGTGCGAAGTCGACAGCACCGACGCGTAGCGCGGGTTGTCGCGCAGCATGTTCGCGTAGTCGGTCATGGCGTCGGTGTACGAATCGTAGGCACGGAACTTCTGGACGACCTTGCGCGGCTTGCCGTTCTCGTACTCGGTCGTGACCGCCGATACCGTCTTGCCCTTCCAGTCCGAGGTCGCCTTGATCCCGAACACGTTGTGGCTCGACGAGCCGTCGGCGTTCTTGATTTCGCCCTTGCCCCAGCCCGATTCGAGCGCGGCCTGGCCGACGATGAATCGCGCCGGAATGCCGGTGGCTGCGCTGGCGGCTTGCGCCGGCGCCGCCATCTTGTCGACGAAGGCGTCGACCTTCGGCGACGCGCCCTTGCCGCGCAGCGGAGGCGTCAGCGCGCTTTGCGCCGAATAGCCCTTGCCGGCTGCGAGCGCACCGTTCGACTGCGCATTGGAGTAGGCGCGCGCCAGCGCGTTGAGCATCGCCGCATTGCCGGCGTCGCCCCCTGCCCCGCCCGCGCCGCCGAGCATGCCGCCGATCGCGTTGCCGTTGCCCGGCAGCGTCTTCGGGGCGCCGATTCCGCCCGGGCCGACGTCAAAGCCCGCGTTGCGCGAAAGCTGCGTGATCAGGGCGTTGGCTACGCCCACGCCCTTGGACGAGAGCTGCTGCGCGAGCTGCTGATCGAGCATCGACTGATATTGCTTGCTGTCGTTCGAATCGAGGATGCCGTCTTGCGGCGTGGCCTCGCGCATGCTCTTGAGCATCATCTGCATGAACACGGCGTCGAACTGCTTGGCCGTCGACTTCAATGCTTGCTGGGGCGAGTTGCCTGCCTGCGCGCGCATCGCGTCGAAGCCCTGCACGTCCAGCGCGAAGCGCTGCGTGAGGTCCGTGCCGGTGTCGACAGTGCCGGAGTAGGTCGTGTTCGGGTTCATCGGGATACCTTCGTCCTTAGATGATCTCGAGATCCGCGCGCAACGCGCCCGCGGCCTTCATCGCTTGGAGAATCGACATCAAATCGGCCGGCGTCGCGCCGAGCGCATTGAGCGCCTTGACGACTTCGGCCAGATTCGCGCCCGCCGTGACGAGCTTGAGCGAGCCGTTGTCCTGCTTCAGTTGAATCTGCGACTGCTGCGTGGCCACCGTGGACCCATTCGAGAAGGCGCCAGGCTGGCTCACGGCCGTCTGCGTGTTGACGACGACCGACAAATTGCCGTGCGCCACGGCGCAGCTTTGCAGCGTCACCATCTGGTTCATCACGATCGAGCCGGTGCGCGCGTTCAGGATCACCTTCGCGGCGGCTTGCGCCGGATGCACGTCGAGGTTTTCGAGCTGCGCCATGAAGGCCACTTGCTGGCTCGTATCCGCCGGCGCGTGTACTTGGATCGTGCGCCCGTCGAGCGGCATCGCCGTGCCCGGGCCGAACGCGTTGTTGACCGCCGCCACGATGCGCTGCGTCGTGTCGTAGTCCATCTCGTTCAATTCCATCTGCATCGTGCCGCCGGCCTGCGCCACTTGCGTGGGCACCGCGCGCTCGATGATCGCGCCCGATGTGATGCGTCCGGCCGCGAGCTGGTTGATCTGCACTTTGCTGCCGTTCGCGCTCGCGCCCGCGCCGCCGATGGCGACGTTGCCTTGCGCCAGCGCATAGACTTGCCCGTCGGCGCCCTTGAGCGGCGTGAGCAGCAGCGTACCGCCGCGCAGACTCTTGGCATTGCCGAGCGAGGACACCGTCACGTCGATCGCTTCGCCCGGACGGGCGAACGGGGGCAGCACCGCCGTGACCATGACGGCGGCGACGTTCTTGAGCTGCATGTTCGATGCCGAGCCGCCGCCGTTCGCCTGGCCGTTGTTCAGCGAAATGCCGAGGTTGGCCAGCATGTTCGTGAGCGTCTGCGTCGTGAACGGCGTTTGCGTCGTTTGGTCGCCCGTGCCGTCGAGACCGACGACGAGGCCGTAGCCGATGAGCGGGTTGTCGCGCACGCCTTGGATCTGCACGAGATCCTTCAGACGCTCGGCGTGCGCCGTGCCTACCGCGGCGAAGGCGATGGGCAGGCCGATGAGCGCCGCCACGAAGAAGCGGCGCAAGGTGCGCAAGGTGCGCATGATCGAAGTCGTCGTCATCTCGATCACCACGGCGCGATGTTCATGAAGAAGCGCTGGAGCCATCCCATCGTTTCCGCTTCGTTGATGTATCCCTTGGCCGAGTACTCGATGCGCGCATCGGCCACCTGCGTCGAGAGCACCGTGTTCTCGCCCGAGACGGCGTTCGGATTGACGACGCCCGAGAACCGCACGAATTCGTTGCCCTGATTGATGAGCATTTGCTTCTCGCCGCTCACGACGAGGTTGCCGTTGGGCAGCACGTTCGTGACGGTGACGGTGATCGTGCCGTTGAACGTGTTCGATGCGTTCGCGCCGCCCGAGCCGTTGAACGCATTCGCGCCGGCGGCCGAGAGGTTCACGTGGTTGAACAAGCCTTTGAGGAAGCCGGCGGTCGGCACCGACATGCTCGTCGTGCCGCTGCGCCCCGCGTTCGCGCCCGACGATTTCGTCGCGTTGATGTTCTCGGCGATGACGATCGTGAGGATGTCGCCCGTGTTGCGGGGACGCTGGTCTTCGAACAGCGGATGGCCGGCGTAGCCCGGGTTGTAGATCGACCCCGGTGGCTGCAGCTGAGGCGGCACCGGAGGCGTCGCCGTCATGGGCTGCTGCGTGATCGGCTCGCGGTGCTCGAGTTGCGCGCAACCGGCGAAGGGGCCCACGACCACCGCCGCGAGCGCACTCGCGTAGGTGAGCGTGGCTGCCGCGCGCAACCCGCGCACGCGAAAGGGGATTCGACTCGTTTGCGACATCTTCGTTTACCGCCTGCTGTTCAAAAACTTGCTGTCCTACTTTGCTGCTTGCTTAAACCGACATCTGGCTCAAGGTTTGCAACATCTGGTCCGAAGTCTGGACCGCCTTGCTGTTGATCTCGTACGCGCGTTGCGTTTCGATCATGTTCACGAGCTCTTGCACCACGTTCACGTTCGATGCTTCCAGGTAGCCCTGGTTGAGCGTGCCGGCGCCGTTCAGGCCCGGCGTCGTCACGTTCGGCGCGCCCGAAGAAGTCGTTTCCTCGAGCAGGTTTTCACCCTTCGATTCGAGACCGGCCGGGTTGATGAACGTCGCGAGCTGGATCGTGCCGATCGTTTGATTGTTCGTCGAACCGGCCACCTTGATGCTGACCGTGCCGTCGGTGCCGATCGTGAGCGAGGTCGCGTTCTGCGGAACGGTGATCTGCGGCATGACCGGGTACCCGCTCGAGGTCACGAGTTGACCCTGCGCGTTCGTCTGGAACGAGCCGTCGCGCGTGTAGGCCGTCGTGCCGTCGGGCATCTGCACTTGGAAGAAGCCGTTGCCGTTGATGGCGACGTCCTTCGAATTGCCGGTCTGCTGCATATTGCCCTGCGTGTACAGACGCTCGGTCGCGACCTGTTGCACCCCGGTGCCGACTTGCAGGCCCGAGGGCAGCTCGGTTTGCTGGGTCGAATTCGCACCCGGCTGGCGAAGCGTTTGGTAGATGAGGTCTTGGAACACCGCGCGCGAGCCCTTGAAGCCGGTCGTGCTCACGTTCGAAAGATTGTTCGAAATGACGTCCATCTGCGCCTGCTGCGCGTTCATGCCGGTAGCGGCGATGTAGAGCGAGCGGTTCATGGTGAATCTCCTGGTAATTTCAATCCGGTTCTAGCCGTCAGTGACGAGCGGCGAAGAACCGGTCAGGTGAACGACAGCAGTTGGTTGGCCGTCTGATCGTTCTGGTCTGCCGTCTGCAGCAATTTGGTCTGCATCTGGAACTGGCGCGCGTTGGTGATCATCGAGACCATCGCCGCGACCGGGTTGACGTTGCTGCCTTCCAGCGCGCCTTGCACCACGTTGACGGTCGGATCGGCATCGGCCGGTTGGCCGTCGGCCGTCCGGAACATGCCGTCGTCGCCGCGCGTCATCGTGGCCGGGTCCGGGTTGACGAGCTTGAGCTGGTCGAGCACGACGATCTGCGAGGGCGAATCGCCTGCGCCGAGCGCCGAAACCGTGCCGTCCTTGCCGATCGTCACCGTTGCGCCGGGCGGCACCGAGATCGGGCCGCCGTTGCCGAGCACCGGCTGGTTCGTCGCCGTGACGAGCTGTCCGTTTTCATCCACGTGCAAGTTGCCGGCGCGCGTGTAGGCTTCGTTGCCGTCCGCCGCTTGCACCGACAGCCAGCCCGGGCCTTGAATCGCGACGTCGAGCGGGTTGCCCGTCTGCGCGATGGGGCCCGATGCGAAGTCGGCCCCCGGCGTGGCCGAAAGCACGAACGTGCGCGTCGTGTCGTTGTTGACCGTCGTGCCGTCGCCGAAGCTCATCGGAACGTTGCGGAAGTTCGCGAGCTCCGCGCGAAAACCCGTCGTCGACGTGTTCGCCAAGTTGTTGGCGACCACGCTCTGCTGTTCGAGCGCCTGCGCGGCGCCCGTCATCGCGGTGTATATCAGTCGGTCCATGACTCGCCCGGTGCGCGCTTCGCTTACAGGTTGATGAGCGCCTGATCGACGGCCTGCTGCGTCTTGATCGTCTGCGCGTTCGCTTGGTAGTTGCGTTGCGCCGTGATCAGATCGACGAGTTGGCTCGTCAGGTCGACGTTCGAGTTTTCGAGTGCGCCGCCCGTCAGCGTGCCGTGATTCGTGCTGCCCGGCGCCGAGATTTGCGGCACGCCGGAAGCCGAGGTTTCGGCGAACTGGTCGTTGCCCAGGTTTTGCAGGCCGTTCGGGTCGTTGAAGTTGGCCAGTACGATCTGACCGAGCGACTGCGTGCGGCCGTTCGAATAGGTGCCCGAGATGATGCCGTCGGCGCCGATCGAGAAGTTCGTCAGCTCGCCCGTGGCGAAGCCGTCTTGCGACAGGTTCGTCACGCCGTCCTTGCCGCCGTACTGCGTCGTGCCCGTCATGTTGATCGTCAGCGGCTGCGGCGTCGTGCTGCCGTCGCTGTTCGGGATCGTGAACGAGAGTTGCCCCGTCGAGGGGCTCGTGGCCGGCGCGGTGGCCGTCGTCGTCGTCAGCGCGCCAGCCGTGTTGAAGCCTGCCGTGCCGATCTTGCTGATCGTGCCCGACGCCGCGCCCGAGTAGACGTCCCACGTGTTCGCGGCCGTCTTCACGAAATACATGTTGACTTGCTGCGAGCCGCCGAGCGAGTCATACACCTGGATCGACGTGGAATAGTTGTACGTCTGCGAGTTCGTCGCCGAGAACGGCGTGACGGCCGGCACCGCGTCTTGCGAGTTCAGGTTCAACTGCGCGCTGATGCTTTGCGTCGCGACCGGCGCGATGTTGCTCGTCGGCACTTGAATCGGCACCGTCTGCGCCGAATTGATGACGCCGTTCGCGTTCGCGGCATAGCCCATCAGCTGAAAGCCTTGCGAATCGGTGATGAAGCCGTTCTTGTCGAGCTGGAACACGCCGTTGCGCGAATACGTCAGCGAGCCGTTGTTCGACATCTGGTAGAAGCCCGTGCCGTTGATCGCGACGTTCAGGGCCTGGCCCGTCGTCTTGAACGTGCCCTGCGTGAAGTCTTGCTGGACGCTGGCCAGCCGCGTACCGATGCCGATCTGGTTGTTGACCGTCGTCGCGATCGTGTTCGCGTAGAGGTCGGCGAACTGCGCCGTGCTTTGCTTGAAGCCGACGGTGTTCGCATTCGCGATGTTGTTGCCGATGACATCGAGGTCGTTCGACGATGCGGACAAGCCGCTCAAGCCTTGTTGGTAGCCCATTTAGCGGTCTCCCTTCGGAAAATTTCGTTGATTCGTGACGGTTACAGGATGGCGACGACTTTGGTCATGTCGACTGTCGAGCCGTTGTTCAGCAGCAAGCTTGAGCCGCCACCGCTTGTTTGGACGACGCTCTGCACCTGGGCGCCGGTGAGCGGCGTCGCAGTGACCTTCACGCCGGAGCTGCTCGCGGCGGTGGCCGAAATCGTGTAGGTGCCGTCGGGCAACGCGTTGCCCGACGAGTCCACCGGCTTCCACGCAACCGGCACGGTGCCCGCTTGCTGCGCGCCCAAGTCTTCGGTGTCGACGGTCTCGCCGGACGAGTTCTTGATCGTGACCGTCACGTGCGAAGCGTTCCCGTCGAGCGACACGCCGAAGCCCGTCGATACGCCGCTCACGACGGTGGAGGTGGCGGCCGTCGCGCTCGCGCCCGGCACGAGCACGTTCTGACCGATCAGCAGCGACGCTTGCGCGCTTTGGCCGGCGGAGAGCTGCGAGGCGAGCGAAGTGAGCGTGGTATTGAGCTGGCTGATGCCCGTCACCGTGTTGATCTGGGCCAGCTGCGAAGTCATTTGCGAGCTGTCCATCGGGTTCGTCGGGTCTTGGTTCTGCAACTGCGTGACGAGCAGTTGCAGGAAAGTCTGCTGTAGGCTCGACGGTGAATTCGGCGATGCGCTCGAGGAAGTCGACGACGAGTCGCTGCTCGACGACGTACCGTTCATCGTATTGAGCAGGTTTTGGGAGACCGTGCCGCCGCCGGCGATGGTCGTGTTGGATGACGTCACTAAAATTCTCCTCAGGTGCCGATCGTCAAGGTCTTGAGCATCAGGTTCTTCGCGGTGTTCAACGTCTCGACGTTGGCCTGGTACGAGCGCGAGGCCGAGATCATGTTCACCATTTCCTGCACGGGGTCGACGTTGGGCATCGTCACGTAGCCGTCCGCGTTCGCGGCAGGATTGGTCGGGTCGTAGGTCGTCTTCATCGGGGTCGGGTCGTCGATGACATTGGTCACCTGCACGCCGCCCACTTGCTGGCCGCTCGCGGTGCGCGCGCCGCCGAGCGGCTTGACGCCGAACACGACTTGCTTGGCGCGGTACGGTTGGCCGTCAGGGCCCGTCGTGCTGTCGGCGTTCGCCAGATTCGACGCGGTGACGTTGAGCCGTTCGGATTCGGCCGACATGGCCGATCCCGCAACGGTGAAGATGTTCATCAGTGACATGGCTTGAATGCCTCTTTCGATGGACGCCTAAAAGACGATTCGTGATGCGTAATCCGCACGTAATGGACGGCCCTTAGCCGCCCGAGGTGATGGCCGCCAGCATTTGCTTGATCTGCTGGGTCATCACGTTCATGCCCGACTCGTAATGCAGCGTGTTGTCGGCAAATTGAACGCGTTCCGCGTCCAGATCGACGGTGTTGCCGTCGAGCGAGGGCTGCGTCGGAATCCGGTAGGCGAGCTTGCCGTAGTCTTGGGACGAACCGCCGGTCGGGATCAAGGACGCCTTGCCCGTCATATGTCCGGGTTCGGTCGAAGCCATCGTCATGCCGCTCGAGACGCCCGCGCTTCTAGCCATCGCCAGTTGCGCCGTGCCCGAGCTGGCCGTGACGCCCGTACTCGAGCCGGCCGCGCTCGCGCCGCCGGTGCGCTTGAGCGCACCCGCCAGCGACGACGCGAAATCGACGTCGCGCGCCTTGTAGCCGGGCGTGTCGGCATTGGCGATATTCGAGGACAGCAGCTCCTGCCGATAAGCGCGCACATCGAGCGCCTCACGGCCGAAGGCGAATTCGGCATCGAGTTTGTCCAGCATCGGTATTTCTCCGTACCCAAGCGTTGGCCGCCTGTTGCCGCTTCTCGGCTTCACCTCGGTTCGGGTCGAGGCGCGCTGGGAAGACTTTTTTGCATGAGGTGCATCTTAGGGGCGGGACGCAAGAGCCAATCGGATGAATAACCGGGGAAGCCGCCCTCTATTCAACGTTTGCGCGCCTCGCGCGACCCCTAGAATTCGATTCGTCGTCCGAATTGTTTCAATGGAGAACCCGATGCCCCTGTCCGCCGAATCCGATCCCGCGCGCCAAATGGCGCCGCGCGCCCTCGGCCGGCGGCACGTACGCGGCGCGCGCCGCCTCGGCGCGGCCGCTTGCGCGCTCGTGGCGGCCTTTCTGCTTCCTTGCGCCGCGGCGCGGGCGCAGAACGCGGGCGCCGGTGGGCAAATCTATATTCCGGGGCCGGGCGAAGCGCATGCGGCTCAGCCTAGCGGGATGATTTCGATTCCGGGGCCGGGCGAAGCCCAGGCCGCGAAGCCGAGCGGAATGATCTCGATTCCAGGCCCAGGCGAAGCCCAGGCCGCGGCGGCCAACCGCACCATGCCCGTTGTCGTCACCGCCCCGCAGCGCGTGGCTCGTGCCGCCCAACCCATCGCCGTCGAACAGCCGGCGACCGCAACGTTCACCCGCGTGTCGGCCCGTGTACCCTCGGCCGTGGGCGCCGCTCAGTCCGCGCCGACGCTGCCCGCCGCAGCGGCTTCGGCTCTAAGGGCCGCGACAACCGCAGCGCCCGCCTCCCCTGCTCCCACAGCGACGGCAACGGCCGCCGCCGCGGCTCCCGCGTCGAACGCGCCGGCCGGTCAAGAAGACGGCGAAACGATCCGCCGCGCCGCGCTCGCGTTTTTGCAGCAGCAGACCGTGGGCTTGCCGGGCAAGATCGAAATCACGGTCGCCCCGACCTTTCCGCGCGGCCTCGCCGCCTGCAACGGGCTCGAGCCGTTCATGCCGACGGGCGCCCGCCTTTGGGGCACCACCACGGTTGGCGTGCGCTGCGCGGGCGCGAAGCCGTGGACGCTCTATTTGCGGGCCCGCATCGCCATCGAAGCCACCTACTATCTCGCCGCGCGTCAAATCGAGCCCGGCACCGTCGTCACGGCTCAGGACCTGTTGGCCCGAAACGGCGACCTCTCCAATTTGCCCCGCGCGATCATCACCGACCCGTCGCAGGCCGTGGGCGCTTCGGCGATCGTGCGAATCAGCGCCGGCATGCCGCTGCGCCAGGATCTGCTCAAGAGCGCCAGCGCCGTCATCATCGGCCAGACCGTTCGCGTCGTCGCGCAGGGCCAAGGCTTCACCATTTCGGCCGAGGGCAGCGTCATGAACAACGCGTCGCCCGGACAGCAGGTACGCGTCAAGATGGCGGGGGGCCAGATCATTTCCGGCATCGTGAGGGACGGGGGAACGGTAGAAGTGCAGATGTGAGGTGAAAAAAAGGCCGCGCAGTGTCGCCACCGCCCCGAGGCCCGCGCGCCGGGCGTGAGCGCGATGCAGCCCCGTATGACGGGAGGCGGCGGGCGGGTGATTTTCCGGATTGCGCTAAAGTTTCGATGGGTGTCGCCGTTATCACACTCAAATCGAAATCGTTCGGGAAGCCATCGTGAAAGTCGATTCCACCTCTACTTCTAGCCTGACCTCGCCCAAGGGCGGCGTGCAGGGTACCCGCCAAGGCGGCCAAGCTGCGTCGAACGCCGCGCCCACGAGCGCCGGCGCCGCATCGGCGCAAGGCGCGGGCGGCGACGCCAGCGTCAACCTGTCGGCGCTGTCGTCGCAACTGCGCTCGCTGGCTGCATCGGGCGAAGCCGATATCGACGTCGCGCACGTCGAGTCGATCAAGAAAGCGATCGCCGACGGGACGTTGACCATGGATGCGAGCAAAATTGCCGACGGCATCCTTTCGACGGCGCGCGAGTTGTTGAAGAACCCGTCGACGGGCGGTTAAGCGGCGCATTGAGCGCCGTGCTCGCCTCGTCGGCTTGATCCGAGCGCGCGTACGCGCGCCCACGTTTTGGCGGATGAGATGAGAGACGCCCTGCTTGCTACTGTGACCGAAGAACACGCGACGCTCGAAGCGTTCGCGTCCTTGCTGATGTACGAGGAAAAAGCGCTCGCGGCCGTATCGCCGCTCGAGACGCTGCCCGGCATCGTCGAAAAGAAGTCCGAATTGACCGACAAACTGGCCGCGCTCGAGAAAACGCGCGACGGCCAGCTCAGTCAGATGGGCCTGCCCGCCGGATGGAAGGGTATGGAGCTCGCCATTGCCGACGATGCGCGCCTGGCCAAGCAGTGGAAGCTGCTGCAGGCGGTCGTGGAGCGCGCACGCCGCGCCAACGCCACGAACGGCCTCATGATCCGCGTTCGAATGAACTACAACCAAAGCGCCCTCGC
>NZ_JBQCHR010000007.1:0-23003 GCF_051954495.1 Trinickia sp. | reverse complement strand
TCAGGCCGGTTTGGCTGAACACTTTTGGAAGGGGTTTGCACCCCTCCCAAAGAATCGCTGAAACCCCGGCCTTCAGGCCGGGGTCCCAGCTCACCGCCCTGAAGGGCGGGGTTTCAAACCGGAGTTAGATCTACGATGAATGAGCGAGTAATAAGGACGAACCGATCAACGAGTGCGATTTTCCTGGTCGCGTTACGTGGCGCCACCGCGCAGGACAATCGCGGAGAATTATTGATTCAAATCGATTTAAGCGTCACGTCGAATACGGACGAGGCATCGTGGTTTTGCGCCAACGCGGCTGACCAATGCCGAACGCTCTGTGCTTCAAGGCCGAAAGGCGTTGAAAGCTAGGTCGTCGCGAGGATGCGTGGCTCGAAAGCACGAACTCATGTCCGAATTCCACGTTTCCGTATGCCCGAATTAACCCAATAATTCGAGGAGTCCCATTCACCGTTTTCTGGAAATCGGCGATAAATACAAAATGGGATAAAAATGAACCGATCGAGTGTCGGCGCCCAGTTTATTGCATGACGTGCAGCCGTCACGACCATTGTCGTACCCATCACTCAATTTGAGGAGGCTGCATGAGTCTCACAGCGGATGCGCACGTGCTCGTCAAGCGAAAGGCGATATCGCGCGCGTGCATTTTAATGGCGGCGTCATGTGCGACGATGTCGATCGCGAATGCCGGAACGCTTCCGCAAGGAGGGCAGTTCGCGGCCGGAACCGGCTCGATCGGAACGAACGGCGCGACGCTCACCGTCACCCAGAGCTCTGCTCGAGGCGTGATCGATTGGAACAGTTTTTCGATCGGCAGCGGGAATCAGGTTTCGTTCAACAACGGCAGCGGCGCCACGCTCAATCGAGTCACCGGCGGCAACGCAACATCGATTCTCGGCTCGCTATCCGCCACGGGCAGCGTCTATCTGATCAATCCGCAGGGCATCGTCATCGGCTCGACGGGCGTCGTCACGACAGGCGGGCGGTTCGTGGCCTCGACGCTCGACGTGGACGATACCTCGTTCATGAACGGCGGAGCATTGACCCTGACGGGAGCATCGACGCACAACGTGGTTAATCTCGGCAAGATCGGGTCGACGCACGGCGACGTGTTCCTCGTGGCTGCCGGCGAAGTGGAAAACGCGGGCAGCGTCAGTGCGCCCGAGGGAACGGCCGAATTCGCGGCCGGCAGGAAGATCCTCCTGCAGGACGCCTCGAGCGGGCGCCAGGTGTTCGTTCAAACCGGCAGCCAAGGAACCGTACTCGACAGCGGCACGATCGCGGCGGCGCAAGTGAGCTTGCAGGCGGCGGACGGCAATGTCTACGCCCTGTCGGGCAATCACGATGCCATCCGCGCCACCGGCACGGCCACGCGCGACGGGCACGTCTGGCTCGTCGCGGATACCGGTACCGTCGAGTTGCCGCAATCGATCGCCGCGACCAACGTCGACGGCTCCGGCGGAACGGTCGACACGGTCGCCGGTAAGCTGACGTTCTGCAACTGCACGCCAACCGTCACAGCGGGCATGTGGAACATCACGATGCCCAATTACGTGATCGGCAGTGCGGATGCCGGCGCGCTTTCGCGCAGCCTCGGCGCCGGAACATCGATCAACGTGGCGACGACGGGCGCGGCCGGCGCCGAAGGCGATATCAATGTCGCCGGCAACCTCGCATGGTCCGGCGGCGCCACGCTCGCACTCAACGCGTACCGCGCGGTGACGCTCGGCAGCGGCAAGACGATCGCCAATTCCGGCTCGGGAAGTTTGACGCTGCGCGCCGACGCCACGTCGATCGACAACGGCGGCGGGGTATTGAGCGTCGGCACGATCGATTGGTCCAAAAGCACGGGCACGGTCAATCTATACAGCGACATGAACGGCACGTATGTGCCCGGGACGCTGCTCGGCAACGCGGCCTGGGTTCCATCGCTCGCGAGCGGCATCGTCACGCAGATCACCGGCTATCGGCTCGTCAATTCCGTAGCGGACCTGCAGAACGTGACGAACGATCTTGCCGGCAACTACGCGTTGGGCCGAGACATTTCGGTTGGGGGACCCTTCACGCCGATCGGCACGTATAGCAGTGGCCCAAGCGCGGCGTTCACGGGCCAGTTCGATGGGCTTGGCCATGCGATCGACGGCGCGTCTACGGGTACGTCCGGCCTGTTCTATCAAATCGGCGGCAGCGGCGTCGTGCGCAACCTCGGCGTCACGAACAGCAACATTGGCTACGGTCAGTGCTATTCCGACGCTTGCTACACGGGTTTGCTCACGCAGGAAAACGACGGACTCATCGCGCGTTCGTACTCGACCGGCTCGTTTGGTTTCGACGACTTCGGTCCCGGCACTTCCTATTCCGTCGGCGGGCTCGTGGGGTTGAACAACGGGACGATCGAGCAGTCGTGGAGCAGCGCTTACATTGGGGGCATGCCAGATTTTAGCGGCGGCCCCGGCGCCGGAGACCTCGGCGGGCTAGTCGGGGACAACAACGGCCTGATCTCGCAGTCCTATGCGACCGGCGCGGTCAGCGGCGGCAGTTGGGCGTTTGTCGGCGGACTCGTCGGCCGCAGCAACGGCGCCGTCACACAATCGTTCGCGACGGGTGTGGTCAGCGGCGGCGGCGGCTCGTTCTGGTTCGGCCCAGGGGGCGGCGCGGGCGGGTTGATCGGCGGGGGGAGCGGCGGCGGCAGCGACGACTACTGGAATGCCCAGACTTCCGGCCTGTCGACCGACAGCGGCGGGGTACCGGCCGCCAACGGCCTAACGACGGCGCAAATGAGCGATCCGTCAAGTTTCGTCGGCTGGGATTTCTCCGCGAACGGTGTGTGGACCATGCCTTCAGGCTCGACGTATCCGCAGCTGCGCTGGCAGGTCGCGCCGGCGGCCGGTGTGGGCGCGCAAGCGCAGGCCATGTAGGCGCTCGCTCGAGCGAGTCCTGCGTCGGGCGCGCCGGCAGCCGAGCGCCCGGCACGACTCGGTTCAGTGTCCGTCATCGCTGCTCGGCATGGCGCTCATCGCGGTTCTGCCGCTATGATCCGGGCATCATGACTTCGACACGAGGTGCGACCGATGCTTTATCTGTGGCTAAAAGCCGTGCACGTTGGCGCGGTGCTCGTTTTTCTGGGCGGGCTGTTCGTCTTGACGATCACGGCGGTGGCGTTTTCCCGATTGAATAGCCCGGAGCAGATGAAAGAGCGAGGCGTGCTCGTCGAAACGGTGCTGCGTTGGGATAGGCGCGTTACCTCACCGGCGCTGGGGCTCGTGTGGATCGCGGGCATCGCGCTCGTGTGGATGGGCGGGTGGATGACTTCGCCTTGGCTGCTCGTCAAGCTGTGTTTCGCGGTGTTCCTGTCCGCCGTGCATGGGATGACATCCGGCATGTTGCGGCGGCGTATGAGCGCAGAGAGCGTTCGTCCCATGCCTCGAGCGCTTCGCGCGTTTCCGGCTGCGATCGTGGCGAGCGCGATCGCGATTGCCGTGCTCGTCGTGGTCAAGCCTTTCTGACCCGCTTCCTACGATAGAGCGCGCGCCCGAACCCGCACGGGCGCGCGGTGAGTTCAGGCTAATCGCGGCTGGGAATGTTGAGGCCCTTGATGACGGCGGGCCGCGCAAGGAACACATCGAGCGCGCGTTTCACATGCGGAAAATCGGCGAAGCCGACGAGTTCGCCCGCCTCGTAGAAGCCTACGAGATTGCGAACCCACGGGAACGTGGCGATATCGGCGATCGTGTAGTGCTCGCCCATGATCCATTGGCGCTCGCGGAGCCGATCGTCGAGAACCTTGAGCAGGCGCCGCGCCTCGGCGACATAGCGGTCGCGCGGGCGTTTGTCTTCGTAGTCCTTTCCGGCGAATTTGTTGAAGAAGCCGACCAGGCCGAACATCGGGCCGATGCCGCCCATTTGGAACATCAGCCATTGGATCGTTTCGTAGCGGCCCGCTTCGTCGCTCGGGATCAGCTTGCCGGCCTTGTCGGCGAGGTAGATCAGAATCGCGCCCGATTCGAACAGGGGGAACGGCTTGCCCCCTGGGCCATTCGGATCGAGGATTGCCGGGATCTTGTTGTTCGGATTCAAGGACAAGAACTCGGGCGACATCTGATCGTTGGCGTCGAAGCGCACGAGATGCGGCTCGTAGGGCAGGCCCGTTTCTTCGAGCATGATCGATACCTTGACGCCGTTCGGCGTGGGCAGCGAATAAAGCTGAATGCGCTCGGGGTGCAGCGCGGGCCATTTACGTGTGATGGGGAAAGCGGAAAGATCGTTCACGCGTTGCCTCGAGAGGAAGGGAGCGGGCAGGCATGGCGGTGGGGCGATTTACCCGCGCTCGACCGCGCATGCAAGGGTCGACGGGCATTTTAACCGGCAGCCGTCGACTTTGCAGGCGTGCCTGAGCGGCCCCCTCCGTCATGCACGCTTCGGCTGTCGGCGGGCGCCTGCTCGCGCGCATGCATGCCGTAGTCGCGTACGACGCCGGCGATGCGCAGCCGGTAATCCTCGAACACCGAGGCGCGTCCCGCCGCTTGCGCGTGGCGATGCGCCTCGACGTTGCGCCATTGCGCCACGGCCTCCTCGTCGGCCCAGAACGACAGCGAGAGCAACTTGTTCGGATCGCTCAGGCTTTGAAAGCGCTCGATCGAGATGAAGCCCGGAATCTCGGTGAGCAGCGGTTTCAATTTGGCTGCGATGTCGAGGTACTCGTCGCGATGACCCGCTTTGGGGATGACTTCGAAGATGACGGCGATCATTGAGGATTCCCTTCCGTGAAAGTGAACTTCGGTATCCGGCCATTTAACGAGGCCCTGTACGTCCAATGCAGCGCCGGGTTCGAAAAATCGAACCTTGCTGCGGCGAGCGCCATCGTAATACCTGCTGCGATTGCCCGTGCAATCGTTTCGCCGGGGCAGGCGTGTCGTCCCGCGCCGAAGCCCGGCAAGCCGTCGTGCCGGCGATCGAGGACGAAACGGTCGGCGTTTTCGAATACCGTCTCGTCGCGGCTCGCGGCTGCAAGCAAGACGAGCACGGCATCGCCCGGGCGTAATTCCACGCCCTCGATTTCGACGGCCTCTCGCGCGAACCGCCGCGTATTGTGGACGGGCGGGTCATAGCGCGCCACTTCGTGGACGAAGGGGTGAATATCGAATGGCGCGGCGATCAGGTGCTTGGCAAGTCCATGCTCTCGCGTCAGCGTCACGATGCCGTTGCCGACGAGGCCCGCGGTTGCGTCGAACGTCTGCGAAAACAAGCCGAGCAGATTCGCGACCAGCGGGTTGGGGATCTCGGCGCTGCGGGCGAGGCCGCCCGAGACCATACGCTCGACGAACGCCGATGCGGCTGGGCTGCGCTGCGTCAACGCGAGCAGCCGGGCCTGCAGTTGCACGGCGGCCTCATGAGCGCCGCGCAGCGCCTCGGGGCTCGAGGCCGGAGAGAGGCAAGCTACGAAGTGTCGTACCGACGCCTCGAGGCTATCGTCGGCGGGCATACCCACCAGCTCGGCAACGATGCGCACCGGCAGGGCGAACGCCAGCGCATCGAGCAGCCCGGCATCGTTCGCTTGCGTGCCGACGGCCTCGATCAACGCGACGGCATGCGTACGCGCCAATTGGAATACCGTCTCTGCGTCCACGGCGCTCAACGCATTGACGAGCGAACGCCGGGCGATACGATGCGCGTCCCCTTCATTCATTCGAGCGAGCCTGCCGAACACCTCGCCCGCGGGCTGGCCGGCGATCGCGTGCGGCACGGGTTCCGTCGGGGGACGTACGGTGAGCCGCTCGTCGTCGAGCACCGCATGCACCACGTCGTGACGGGCGGCAACCCACAATCCCGTTGTCGCATCCTTGAAAACAGGCGCCTCGTTGCGAAGTTCGGCGTAGTAGGGATAGGGATCGGCGTGCGTCGCAGCCTGCAACGGATCGGTCGGGTACGGCTCTGTCATGAGCGCCTCGTCGAGTGGGGGTAGAAGCAGTGTATTTCGCTCGCGGCCATCGATGCTTCAGCGCGAACTGAAACGTGCATGCCGAGCGCCGCTCGAATAAGCATTCGATCGCCGACACGCCGCGGGTATAGCCTCGTCGTACAATGCGGCCATCCGGAACTCGCTAGCTTGCCGCGCACGCCCATTGCCTATGGAAATCAAGTGGATCGAGGATTTCATCGCGCTTGCCCAGTATCAAAGCTTTTCGCGAGCGGCCGAGTTTCGCAACGTCACGCAGTCGGGCTTCAGTAGACGGATTCAATCGCTGGAGCAGTGGGTCGGCGCCGAGTTGATCGATCGCAGCAGCTTCCCGCCCGTTTTGACGCCCGCGGGCCGCTTGTTCAGGGAAGTGGCCGAAGACGTGCTGCACAAGCTTTTCGACACGCGCGCCGTCATCCGCACCGAGCAACGCATCGGCGGCAAGAGCTTGCAGATCGCGGCAGGGCATACGATCGCGCTCAATTTCCTGCCCGCCTGGTTGAAAACGCTTGCCGCGCATTTCGGCGACGTGCGGGCGCGCGTCATCCCGACCAACGTGCACGACTCCATCCTCATGCTCGTCAACGGCAATTGCGAGCTGATGTTCGCCTATCACCATCCGGAGTTGCCGCTGCATCTGGACCCCGTGCGCTACGAGCATATGACCGTGGGCATCGATACGTTCATGCCGGCCAGCAAGCCGAACGCGCGCTCGGCGCCGCTCTACCGGTTGCCGGGCACGGCCAAGCAGCCGCTGCCGCTGATCTCCTACACGGAAACGAGCTACTTCGGTCGATGCTTCGCGCTGTTGCTCGAGCGGGCGGCCGCGGCTCCGGCCCTGCAGCTGCACTATGAATCCGACATGGCCGAGGTGCTCAAGAAGCTCGTCGTCGAAGGCGAGGGCGTCGCATGGCTGCCGAAGAGCGCGATCGCGGACGAGCTGGCGAGCGGGGAATTGGTGGCGGCCGGGCCGCGCAGCTGGAACCTCGAAGTCGAGCTGCGGGTTTATCGCGACGCGTCCAATCGCAACGACTTCCTAGACACGCTTTGGCGGCATCTGCGCACCAGCACTTGAAGATGCGCTCGCCGCAAGGGTTTTCCCGGGTTATGCGAGATTCGCATAGGCCGATGCAGGACCCGCATCGCCGCTTTTTCGGTACTCCCTACTATCCGTTCCGACTCATGAGCGAGCGGCGGGCGAGAGCCCCCGGCTCTTTCGTGCGCTAGCGCTCGCCGTGGCGCCGGCGCCAACCCAGGACGGATCAATATGAAAAATCGCCTTACGTTGTACATCGCCGCGGGCATGATCCTCGGCGTCGCCGCGGGTTACGTCTGCCACGCGAGCGCCCCCGATGCCGCCGCGGCGAAGGCGGCGGCCGGATACTTTTCGATCGTCACCGATATCTTCCTGCGGCTGATCAAGATGATCATTTCGCCGCTCGTGTTCGTCACACTCGTATCGGGACTGGCCGGCATGGAGGGCGGGCGCGAGGTGGGGCGAATCGGCGTTCGCACGCTAGGGTGGTTTCTTTCCGCGTCGCTCATTTCGCTCGCGCTAGGGTTGTGCCTCGCCAACGCGTTGCAGCCCGGCGCGGGTCTGCATCTCGCGGCCGGCGCGGGCGAAGGCGTCGCGGGCCTCAATACGGCCGCGCTGAACGTCAAGGACGTCGTGACGCATGCTTTCCCCACGAGCTTGCTCGATGCGATGGCGCGCAACGACATCCTGCAGATTCTCGTCTTCTCGCTGTTCTTCGGGCTAGGGCTCGGCGCGTTGAAGGAAGACCCTCGTGTGGCGGGGTTGGTGCGAGCCATCGAAGGCATGGTGCCGGTCATGCTGCGCTTGACCGACTATGTCATGCGAGCCGCGCCGCTCGGCGTGTTCGGCGCGATCGCGTCGGCCGTCACCTTGCGTGGGCTCGATGTGCTTTACACGTATGGAAAGCTCATCGGCTGCTTCTACTTGGGTCTGGTGCTGCTGTGGGCCGTGTTGATCGGCGTCGGGTACCTGTTCCTCGGGCGGCGCGTGGGCGTGCTGCTCAAGGCGGTGCGCGAACCGGCGATGCTGGCGTTTTCGACGGCGAGCAGCGAGGCGGCGTACCCGCGTCTCGCCGAGCAGCTGGAGAAGTTCGGCGTGGACAAGAAGGTCGTCGGCTTCGCCTTGCCGCTCGGTTATGCGTTCAATCTCGACGGCTCGATGATGTATCAATCGTTCGCGGCCATCTTCATTGCGCAGGCATTCGGCGTGGACATGCCATTGTCGCAGCAGATTTTCATGTTGCTGGTGCTGATGCTGAGCAGCAAGGGGATGGCCAGCGTGCCGCGCGGGTCGGTCGTCGTCGTCGCCGCGGTGGCGCCGCTGTTTCATCTGCCCGCCGCCGGCGTGGCGCTGGTGCTCGCTATCGATCAGATCCTCGACATGGGCCGCACGATGACGAACGTGATCGGCAACAGCGTGGCGACGGCCGTCATCGCGAAGTGGGAGGCGGCGCGCCAAAGCCGGCTCAAAACCTTGCCTTCAAGCGATGTGCGCGGCGAATTGACGGTGTTCGAACAGGCGCGCATGGACGCGAAATGAAGCAAGAACCCATTCGCAAGTTCGGCGTCATCGGGGGGCTCGGGCCGCTGGCCGGCGCCGATGTCCTGTTCAAGCTGATGAAAGCGGCGCCCGCGACGAGCGGCGCCGACCAGTTCGACGTGATTTATCGGCAGCATGCTTTGCCCGGCGACGGCCCCAACGATACCCCCACGATCGAGCGCAAGCTGTATGTCTTCGATCTGATCAGGGATTTCGAACTGCATGGCGTCACCGCCGTGGTGCTCCCGTGCTTCTCGAGCCACACGTTCATCGACGAGTTGCGCGCGAATTCGCGCTTGGCGATCGTGGACATCGTCGAGGCCGTGCGCGGCTTCGTCGAACGGCGATACCCGAACGCGAGGCGCATCGGCCTGCTCGCGTCCCGCTTCACTCGGGAGCAGCGGCTGTTCGAGCGCTACTTCGTTGCGCCGCGGTTCGAGGTCGTTCATCCGTGCGGCCTCGACGGCATGGACTGCGTGAACGAGGCTGTCTATGGGGCGGACGGTATCAAGCAAGGCCGGCTCGACGGCCGTCCCGTGGATCTATTGCGACGCGCCTGCGAAGACCTGGTCGAGCAAGGCGTGGACGTCATCGTGCCAGGCATCGCCGAGATCGCCCTCGTTGCCGACCAGCTCGGCGCCATCGGTGCGCCCGTCATCGATTCAAATTCGGCCTACGCCCAGCACGCCCTCGAAGCGGGATGCGGGCCGCGGCCGGCGGCGTTCAAGGTCGGCGTGGTCGGCGGGGTCGGGCCGGCCGCGACAGTCGACTTTCTTCGAAAGATCGTCCTCAACACGCCCGCGGCGCGCGATCAGGATCACATCAAGTTGCTCGTCGAGCACAACCCTCAGATCCCCGATCGCACCGAGCACTTGATCGGCGACGGCGCGGATCCGACGGTGTCCTTGTATGCGACGTGCAAGAAGCTCGAAGCGGGCGCGGCCGATCTGATTGCGATTCCCTGCAACACGGCCCATGCATTCGTCGATCGGATAGCGCCGTACCTCGGCATTCCGATCGTCAACATGCTGACGGAGACTGTGCGCTATCTGCGCGAAGCCTATCCGGCGCTGCGCGACGTGGGCGTGCTGGCGACATCGGGGACGATCGAAAGCGGCGTGTATCGCGATGCGCTGGCCGCGCAAGGGCTGACGCAGGTAGCGCCGAGCGATGCGCTGCAAACGCGTGTCATGGCCGCGATCTACGGCGAGCGCGGCGTCAAGGCGGGATTTACCGAGGGACGATGTCGGGAGGACATTGCCGCGGCCATGGAGGGTTTGATCGAGGCCGGCGCCGAAGTGGTCGTGCTCGGCTGCACCGAACTGCCGCTCCTCCTGCCCGACGCGGTCTACGTTGGGAGGCGGGGGCAACGCGTGACACTCGTCGATCCCACTGACGTGCTGGCTCGGCGGTGCGTGGCTTATGCCATGTCAACGGCTGCCGCGAGCGACGCGGGTCTTGCCCGAGGCGCCCGCGACGCTCGCGTTCAACACACTCAATAAGCGCGAGAGCGCGGGATTATCGTTGGCGGGGACATAAGCGAACGCCAGCGGCAACCGAACCGGCGACGGCTTGATGGGAACGAACGCGATGCGCACGGGGGCCCGCGAGCGGTTCGCCGAATTGACGAGCGCCGCCCCGATGCCGGCCGATACCAAGGAAAGGATGGCCGATTCCGTCTGCTCTTCCTGCGTGACGCGCAACGTCAGGCCGCCGTCTCGGCAGGCTGCGATCAACGCATCGTAGTAGGCCGGATAGATGTGCCGCGGAAACGACACGATCGGTAGGTCGTGCAAGTCGCGTAGCGAGACCGAGCGCCGCTTGGCGAGTGGCCAATCGCTGGGCACGGCCAATACGACTTCGTGTTTCGTCAACTCGACGGTAGCGATGCCGGCGGGCGTATCGCCGAACACGTAGACGAATCCGCCGTCGAGCGAGCCGGCCCGCAGCGCTTCGTATTGCTCGGGCGTGTTGAGCGCCGACACCTTGATCGCCAGTTGCGGGAGATCGCGCTGAAGCTTACGCAGGGTGTCCGGCACCGGCCCGTCCCAACTCGCATTGTCGACGACGCCAAGCTGCAGCGTGCCCGATTCGCCGGCGGCGAAGCGTCTGACGGCAAGTGTCGCCCCCAAGACCGTTTCGACGGCTTTGCGTGCCTCGCGCAGATAGAGTTCGCCGACCGCCGTGAGTTCGACGCCGCGCGCGGTGCGTTTGAAGAGCGTCGCGCCGAGAATCGATTCGAGGTCGTGGATTTGCCGTGTGATCGCCGGCTGTGTGATGTTGATGCGTTCCGACGCCAAGCGGAAGCTGCCCGATTCGGCCACGGCGATGAAATAGCGCAAATGACGCAATTCGACGAGCGCGCTGCTCGGCAAGGCATCGAGCAAGCCGTCGTTGGGCGCTTGCATGGCGGCGACTCCGTTGGACGATGAAGGCGCCGACATTTTATGCCGCGCTTGCGGCGACCCGGCTCGTTTCAAATGAATCGCCATTCGAAGCCGCCTCGTTCATCGCGATGAACGCGCCCGGCCGAGGCGCCCGCGAAGTGCGAGGAGAAGACCGTGGCGTCGTGATCGGCCGCGTAGCCGAGGATGCGGCGGCGCGACGCTGTTGCCTGTATGGGATCCGCGCAGAACGAGGAACTCCAGGACGGCGTCGACACTTGAATCGGATGATGAACCACGTCGCCCCAGAACAAGGCGCGGTGCCCTTCGGATGCGATCTCGATCGACATGTGGCCCACGCTGTGCCCCGGCGTCGGCAGAAAGCGGATGCCGGGCAAGTACGCGCCGCCTTCGTCGGCCACTTCGTCGGCGAGGCCCGCGCGGATCACGGGCAGCACGCTGTCCTCGAACACCATCATTCGGTTCGCGGCGGCGGGGGTGGCGTAGAACGCGCGCTCGGCCGCGCCGAACACGTAACGCGCATTGGGGAAGGTGGGCGTCCATTGTCCGTCGACAAGGCGTGTATTCCACCCGACGTGATCGACGTGCAGATGTGTGATGAGGACGAGGTCGACATCCTCGGGCTGCACGCCGACCGCGGCCAACCGTTCCAGATAGGGCGTATTCAGCCGGTGGAACACGGCGCCGAACGGCCGGTCCTTGTCGTTGCCGCATGCCGTGTCCACGAGGATTACGCGGCCGTCCAACCTCACGACCCACGTATGAACGCTCAATTGGGCGGACGTCAGCGCGGGGTCGGCGTGTTCCGGCACGAGCCACGACGCATGGGCGTGCAGCACGGCGGGATCGAGATCGGGGAAGAGTCGCGCCGCGTCGATCGCGAACGTCTGCTCGGTGACACGCGTGATTTCCGCGGCGCCGATTCGATAGGTGTGGGGACGCTTGGACATGGAAGGTTCCTATGGCGATGGGTGTGTTGCGCCGCGCGTCGTTGTGCTCCGCCGCTTGCGCGGGGCCATGGCGCACGACAGTACTTTCTCCTAACGCGTCGATGCCGTCCAATGCTTTTTGCTGCGATGATCGATGCCCGTTGTGCATCGCATTCGGCCGATGCCGATTGGGCATCGCACCCCGCTTGCTTCGGCATTGGAAATATCGCGCCGTGTCCCCGATAGTCGTTTCCGACGGACAGCGAATTCCTGTTCGCTTTCAAGGAGACGCAAAAATGGCACAGCCGCGCAGCCTCATCCAATGCACGATCGACTTCGACGCGCAGGGCTTTCGAACCGGCACCCTGCGAGTGCCGTACTCGCACGATCGTTCCGCCTACGGGCACATTCCGATTCCAATCGCGGTCCTGAACGGCTCGCCCGGGCCGACCGTGTTGTTGACCGGCGGCAATCACGGGGATGAATTCGAGGGGCCGCTTGCGCTGATGAAGCTGCTTCAAGATCTGCCGAGTCTCTCGATTCGCGGCCGTTTGATCGTGATTCCCGCGCTGAATTTTCCCGCGTTTCTCAAGGGCGCGCGCACCTCGCCCATCGACGGCTGCAACCTCAACCGCATCTTTCCTGGGAAACGAAACGGTTCGGTCTCCGAAATGATCGCTCACTACGTCGACAGCGAGTTGTTCCCGCTGGCGGACATCGTGGTCGATCTGCATGCGGGCGGGGCCTCGTTCAATCATATGCCCATGGTGCTCGCGGCATTGCCTGAAGACCCGCGTCGTCATGACGAATACATCCGCTTGATCGATGCCTTCGGGGCGCCGCACACGATGCTGATGGACTTGCTGGGCGAGGACCGGACCTACGGCGCCGCGGTCGAGCGTCACGGCAAGCTGTTCGTCTGCGGCGAATTCGGCGGCTTCGGCACGTGCAACGTCGACGGTTTGAGGATCGTCGAGCACGGCTTAGCGCGCTTGCTGCACGCGGCCGGCGTGACCGAGGAGGCGTCGGCGCCCGACAGCGGCGGCACACGCCTCATTCGGGTGGACGGGGCGCGCCATTACCTCTTCGCGCCCGAGCACGGCGTGTTCGAACCTATGTTCAAGCTTGGCGACAAGGTCGAGGCGGGGCAGCCCGCGGGGCAGCTGTTCGATCCGTATGCGCCCTGGCAGACCCCACGCCTGCTTCGATTCGAATCCGACGGCATGGTCGTTTGCGTTCGCTCGTTCACGGGCGTCGAACCCGGCGATTGCATCGCATTGCTGGCCCGCGACGCCGGCTGGGCGTGATTCAAGGCATAACCCCATAACGATCTAGGAGACAATCCATGGCCCGGGCTCCGGTTCTTTCCAACATTCAGATGAATGCCCCGTTACCGATGACGGCGCTGCGCAGCGCGTACATCGTATTCACGTTCTTTCTGTGTTTCGTTCTGTCGTACGTCGACCGTCAAATCGTCAGCATCTTGGTTCAGCCGCTCAAGGCGACGCTGCATTTGTCCGACACGCAGATCGGCATGCTTCAAGGCATCGCGTTTACGTTGTGCTATGCCACGGCCGGCGTCTTCATCGCGAAGCTCGTCGACCGATCGAATCGCGTGCGGTTAATCGCCGCTTGCGTTGCGATATGGGCGGTATCCACCGCGATGTGCGGGACGGCCCACAGCTTCGGAGAACTGCTGGTTTGGCGCGCCGGCACCGCGATCTCGGAGGCGGCGCTCAGTCCGGCCGCGTTGTCGATATTCAGCGATCTGTTCGTGCCGCGCAAAGTGGCGCGCGCATCGAGCGTGTTCATGCTCGGGCCGTATGTCGGCGGCGGCGTTGCCTTGCTGGGCGGCGGTGCGTTGCTCGACTGGACGGCGCACTCGGGACATGCGTCGGCGTTCGCGGCGCTCGGCATCGAGCCGTGGCAGCTGGCCTTCATCGTGGTGGGGTTGCCAGGGCTGCTGGTCGCCGGGCTCATCATGCTCACGATCCGCGAGCCGGCGCGCGCAAACGGCAATGGCGACGCCACGGCGGGGCTGGGCGCGGATGACGCGGATGACGCGACGCCGAGCATGAAAGAGGTCCTGCGCGAAATCACGATCAAGCATCGTTTCTGCGTGCCGTACTTCCTCGGCTACACGGCGTTGATCCTGCTGTTCTACTCGCATGCCGCGTGGTTTCCGACGCTGTTGATCCGCAAGTTCGGCTTGGCGCCGGGCGAGGTCGGGCGCATGGCAGGCCCGGCTTACATGATCGGCGGCATGGCGGGCGTTGTGAGCGCCGGTTTCCTGATCGGGCGCGTGACCGACGCCGGCGCGCTGTCCAAAGCCCTCCGGATCGCCATGTTCGCCGCGTGCGCGCTGATGCCCGCGGCGCTCGCGGCGCCGCTGATGGCGCACGTGGGCGAGGCGCTGGTGGCGTACGGCCTATGCGCTTTCGCGGCGAGCATCGTCATGGCGCTGGCCCCGGTGCCGGTCCAAGTGGCGCTGCCGAACCGCATGCGCGGCCGGGCGCTCGCCATTCTCGTGTTCTTGACGAATACGGTCGCCGGAGGGTTGGGCCCGTTCGTCGTGGGTTTCCTGGCGGACCGTTTCGCCATGGGCGCCGATGGATTGGCGATGGCGCTTGCGATCGTCGGGACGAGCGCGGCCGCGGTGAGTGCGGTGCTTTATTGGCTTGCGGCGCGATAAATCTCAACATGCGCGACGCTTTGCATTTGTGTCTCGGAGCCGCCGTATAAGTCAGTTAAAATCGCCCCCAATTCCGAATAACAACGAAACTGGGAGCGCGCTCCATGCGACGCGGCACGATTACACGACAATGCAAACGGATTGCCGCGACGGTCGCGGCGCTGGGGATGCTCTGCGCCACCGCGTGGCATGCCGACGCCGCGCGCATCACGCGCGTATCGCCGCAGGGGACGGTTTCCAAGGTTCGGCAAGTCGTCGTGAAGTTCGACGAATCGATGGTCGCGTTCGGCGCCCCCGATCTGCCTGCGCCGGCTGCCGTCAAATGCAACGACGCCACCTCCAGCGCCGGGCAGGCGCGCTGGATCGACGACAAAACCTGGGCCTGGGATTTCAACGAAGATCTCCCCCCGGGAGTCGCCTGCGCGGTCGATTTGAAGGATGGCCTTAAAACGTCGGCGGGCACGGCGCTCACGGGCCCGAAGCACTACACCTTCCAAACGGGCGGCCCGTTCGTTCAAAGCATCGAGCCTTACGGCGGCCAAATCGAGGAAAACCAAGCCTTCGTCGTGCGGCTCAACGGGCCCGCCACCGATGCCTCGGTGCGCGACTTCGTCTGGTGCGAATCGAGCGCGCTCGGCAACCGTATCCCGATCAAGAACGTCGATGCGGCCACCCGTAAGGCGCTCCTCAAGCGCTTCGACCTGCAAAAGCAAGCCTCGCGCGTCCTGACGCTGCAATGTCAACAAGCGTTGCCCTCGGGTACGAAGGCGCAGCTCGTCTACGGCAAAGGCGTCGCGAGCCCGAGCGGGATCGCGAACGATGTCGAGCGCCGCTTCAATTTTTCGGTGCGCGACCCGTTCGCGGCGAGTTTCAGTTGCGAGCGCGAGAATGCGAAGGCGCCTTGCACGCCGCTGCGCCCGCTTCGATTGACCTTCAACGCGCCGATCTCGCGTAGCGACGCCGAGCAAGTCCGCATGAAGGGGCCGAACGGCGACATCAAGCCGACCTTCTCGGAGGACGACAAAGATCCTCAAACGACCACGGTGGAATTTGCCGCGCCGCTGCCCGAGCGCGCGCAGTTGACGATCGTTTTGCCGTCGAACCTGAAAGATGTCAGCGGCCGCTCGCTTTCCAACGCCGATTTGTTTCCGTTGAAGACGGCCACCGCGCCGTTGCCGCCGCTCGCCAAGTTCTCGTCGGGCACGTTCGGGATCATCGAGCGTTTCGCGGAACCCGGTATGCCCGCGCTCGTGCCTGTCACGCTGCGCAACGTCGAAGCCGATCTGCACATTGCCGGGCTCAATGCGGGCAGTGCGCAATTCACTGAACTACGCGTGGAAGCGGACACGGATATTCGACGCTGGATGCGCACCGTCGATCGATTCGACGGGTTCGCCATGACCCGCAACGAAATCGATCGGCAGATGCCGCAACTGCTCGCGCACAACCCGCACCCGGTCATCGTGCCGCGCGACAATGAGCAACAAGACGACAAGGAAGACCGCAAGAATCCCAACATCGACGTTCGTTCGCTGTCGCTGCTGGCCGGCCAATCGAATGTCGAAACGCTGACGCTGCCGAAAGCGGACCCGAAGACCCTGCGTCCGTTCGAAGTCGTCGGCGTGCCCGTCGCGAAGCCGGGCTTTTACGTCATCGAGCTTTCGTCTCCCGCGCTCGGCGCTTCGCTGCTCGGCAAGCATGCGCCCATGTTCGTGCGCACGGCGGTGCTCGTGACGAACCTCGGCGTTCACTTCAAGCAAGGGCGCGAGAACAGCGTCGTTTGGGTGACGACGCTCGACAAAGGCCAACCCGTACCGAACGCGGACGTACACGTGAGCGATTGCAATGGCGCGGAGCTCGCGTCCGGCAAAACCGATGCGCACGGGGTATTGACGATCTCCGGACCGCTCTCGCCGCGTGCGCAGTGCAAGGACGACAGCTTCGAAGGTCTGTTCGTTTCGGCGCGCATCGACGACCCGAAGACGGGGCACGACATGGCGTTCGTGCGTTCCGATTGGAATCGCGGCATCGAATCGTGGCGTTTCAACGTGCCGACCGATACGAGTGTCGAGCACACGGTGCGTGCGCACACCGTTTTCGATCGCACGCTGCTGCGCGCGGGCGAGACCGTTTCGATGAAGCACTTCATTCGCGTCGAAACGATGCATGGGCTGGCTTTTCCGAAGGCTTATCCCACGCGCCTGACGATCCGTCACATCGGCAGCGGTCAAACTTGGCACTTCCCGTTGACCTGGGCCGCCGATCATACGGCCGATTCGACGTTCGTCATTCCGGCGGCGGCCAAGCTGGGCGAGTACGACGTCACGCTCGACGACGGCAATGCAACCGCGGCGTCGGGCAACGACGGCCAAGGCGACGATGACGAAGCATCGCCCGCGCACAGCTACGATTCGGGGAGCTTCCGCGTCGAGGAATTCCGGTTGCCGGTGTTCAGAGGCTCGATCGGCGTGCGCGACGAGAAGGCGCACCCGCTCGTCGCGGCCAAACAGGCGCCGCTGACGTTGCAGATCGAATACACGTCGGGTGGCGGCGCATCGGGCCTGCCGGTGCAGGTTTCGGCCTTGATGAAGACCACCTATCCTTCGTTTTCCGACACGTACCCCGACTTCAGCTTCACGCCGTACGTCAAGCCGAAGCAGGATGCGGCGTCCTCGCCATCGGACGACGAAGCGCAAACGGAGCAGCAAACCGAGGACGATTCGTCGAAACTCATCGCCGACAAGGAGCCCGTCACGCTCGATCGCAACGGGTCGGGCGCCTTCACGCTCAAGAACCTGCCGCAGGTGGACGCGCCCAAGCGCCTGACGCTCGAGGCGACGTTCGCCGATCCGAACGGCGAGGTGCAGACGATCAGCGGCGACGCCACCTTGTGGCCCGCGGCCGTCGTGGCCGGCGTGAAGTCGGGGCAGTGGGTGTCCGTGGGCAACACGGTGCCCGTGAAAGCACTCGCCGTCGATTTGCAAGGCAAGCCGCGCGCGGGCGTGCCGCTCGAAGTGCGAGGCGTCGCGCGCATCACGATCTCGACGCGCAAGCGCATGGTCGGCGGCTTCTACGCTTATGACAACCACACGGAAACGAAAGACCTCGGCACCCTCTGCAGCGGCAAGAGCGACGATCACGGTTTGATGACGTGCGACGCCAAGCTGAAGGAGGCGGGCAACGTGGACCTCGTGGTCACCGCGAAAGACGGCGACGGCCATGCATCGACAGCGACGACTTCGGTGTGGGTCACGCGCGAGGAAGAACTCTGGTTCGGCGGCGAGAACACCGACCGGATCGACGTCTTGCCGGAAAAGACGGCCTACGAGCCCGGCGAAACCGCGCGATTCCAAGTGCGCATGCCGTTCCGCTTCGCGACGGCGCTCGTGGCGGTGGAGCGCGAGGGCATCATCGAAACGCACGTCGTTAAGCTCGACGGCAAGGATCCGACGATTTCGCTGAAGGTGGATGCCGCCTGGGGGCCGAACGTCTATGTTTCGGTACTGGCGTTGCGCGGACGCATTCACGAGGTGCCTTGGTATTCCTTCTTCACGTGGGGTTGGAAGGCGCCGCTCGAATGGGTGCACGCGTTCTGGTACGAAGGCCGGCGATACGAGGCGCCCACGCCGCTCGTCGATTTGTCGAAGCCGGCCTACCGCTACGGCTTGGCTGAAATCAAAGTGGGGGGCGCCGCGCACAAGCTTGCCGTGACGGTGACGCCCGATGCAAAGACGTATACCGTGCGCGGCAAGGCGCACGTGAAGGTGCGCGTGCAGCTGCCGGGCGGCAAGCCGGCGCCGGCCGGTACGCAAGTGGCCGTCGCGGCCGTCGACGAGGCATTGCTCGAACTGATGCCGAACGATAGCTGGGCGCTGCTCGATGCGATGCTGCAGCGGCGCGCCTACGGCGTTGAAACGTCGACGGCGCAAATGGAAATCGTCGGGCGCCGGCATTTCGGCCGCAAGGCGGTGCCGGCGGGCGGCGGGGGGGGACATAGCGCCACGCGCGAACTCTTCGACACGCTGCTGCTGTGGAATCCGCGCGTGACGCTCGATGCGAACGGCGAGGCCGTCGTCGATGTCCCGCTGAACGATGCGCTGACGAGTTTCCGCATCGTCGCGATCGCGGCGGTGGGCGACGGCACGTTCGGTACCGGCAGCACGTCGATTCGCAGCACGCAGGATCTGCAGCTGATTTCCGGCCTGCCGCCGCTCGTGCGCGAAGGCGACCATTTCAGAGCGCAATTCACCGTGCGCAATACGACGGCCCGTGCGATGAAGGTGGTCGTCACAGCGAGCGCGTCGGGGTTGACGTTGGACCCGCAAACGGTGGACGTGGCGCCGGGCTCGGCGCGCGAGGTGGCATGGACCGTGACGCCGCCAGACGGCTTGTCGGAGGCCACGCCCGCCGCGTTGACTTGGAGCATCGCCGCGGCCGAGCAAGGCGGGCCGCACGCGAGCGATGCGCTCAAAGTAACGCAGCGCGTGACGGCCGCGATTCCCGTGACCGTGCAGCAAGCGACGCTGACGCAGGTCGACGGCACCTTCACGTTGCCGATCGCCGCGCCGGCCAATGCCACGACCACGCAAGCCGGCGCCGTACGCGGCGGGATTGCCGTGTCGCTGCAACCGAAGCTGTCGGAAGGGTTGCCGGGCGTGCGCCGGTGGTTCGAGCGCTACCCTTACGGCTGCCTCGAACAGCTGACTTCGCGCGCGCTCGGCATGTCCGATGTCGCGCAGTGGCAGGCCGTGATCGCGCGCATGCCCGTGTACCTCGATCGAGATGGTCTGGCGAACTACTTCCCGCCGAGCGACGACAGCGGCAATACGGGCAGCCCGACGCTGAGCGCTTATCTCCTGGCCGTGAGCGACGAGGCGTCCAAGCTCGATTCGCGCTTCGCCTTGCCCGACGACTTGCGTGCGAAGCTCGAAACCGGCCTGACCAACTTCGTCGAAGGCAAGATCACGCGCAATTATTGGTCTCCGCGCAAGGATCTCGATCTGCGCAAGCTCGAGGCGATCGAGGCGCTGTCGCGCTTCGGCGATGCGCGCCCCAGTATGCTCGAATCGATCGAGGTCGCGCCGAATCAATGGCCGACTTCGGCGGTACTCGACTACTACGCGATCCTTAGCCGCGTGAAGGAGATCCCGCAGCGCGACCAGAAGCTGGCGCAGACCGAACAGATCATCCGTGCGCGCCTAACCTATCAAGGCACGCGGCTGACGTTCTCGACGGCCGACAGCGACGACTTGTGGTGGCTGATGACGGGTTCGGAAACGAACGCCGCGCGCACCGCGCTGACCTTCGTGGGCGCCCCTGGTTGGAAGGACGAAATGCCGCGTCTCGTCGCGGGCTTGCTTGCGCTGCAGGATCACGGGGCATGGTCGACGACCACGTCCAACCTTTGGGGAATGCTGGCCGTGCAGGCGTTTTCGCGCGCGTTCGAGAGCACGCCCGTCACGGGGCAGACGAAACTGCAGCTGGGTGCGGCGGCGAAATCCATCGATTGGAGCCAGCCGGCGTCGGCGGCGGGGAATGCGGCATCCGCGACGGCCATCACGAAGACCGCGAACGTGCGCAGTCAATTGCTGCCTTGGCCCGCCGACGCGCGCACGTCACCCGTGCCGTTGACGCTCACGCAGCAAGGCACGGGCAAGCCCTGGGCGACGATCGAAAGCCTTGCCGCCGTGGCGCTCAAGGCGCCGTTCGCGGCCGGGTACCGAATCACGAAGACGGTGACGCCGGTCGATCCGGCCGTGAAGGGTGTCTACACGCGCGGCGACGTCGTGCGCGTGCATCTGGACATCGATGCGCAAACGGACATGACGTGGGTCGTGGTCAACGATCCGGTGCCGGCCGGGGCCACGATCCTCGGCTCGGGTCTCGGGCGCGATTCGGAAGCGGCGACGTCGGGCGAGAAACCGCAAGACGGCGTGTGGCCCGCGTTCGTCGAGCGCAGCTTCGAAGGCTATCGCGCGTACTACGACTATCTGCCCAAGGGGAAATTGTCGATCGAATACACGATTCGGTTGAACAATGCGGGCACGTTCGGCTTGCCGCCGACACGCGTCGAGGCGCTCTACGCTCCATCGACGTTCGGCGTGATGCCGAATGCGAACGTCGTCGTCCAGCAGCAGGCGGCGGCGAAGCAATAAGGAAAGGTACGGCTAAGGGAAAGACAAAGGCAGGAGTTTCGATGCAATCGATGCTGGGCGCCCCGCGCGTGCGCGCCATGCTGGGGATTTTGATGTTCGTGGCGGCGTCGCATGCCAGCGCGCTGCCGTCGTTCGATCGTGTCCGCGCACAATGGCGCAGCTCCGATTGGCTGCTGGTCTCGCGCGACGGCGTGACGCTGCAGCGAACCCGCATCGACAAGCAAGCCCGTCGCGGCGACTGGGTCGCGCTTGCCGATGTCTCGCCCGCGCTGCGCGAGGCGATCGTCGTTTCCGAGGACAAGCGCTTTTACGAACATAGCGGCGTCGACTGGCACGGGGCGGCGGCGGCCGCATGGGCGAACCTTTGGAACACGCGCACACGCGGCGCATCGACCGTCACGATGCAATTGACAGGACTCCTAAATGATGACCCGCAGCGCTCGGGGCAACGGTCGATCGCGCAGAAGGCGGAACAGGCGGTCAGCGCGCTTTGGCTCGAACGGTCTTGGCGCAAGGATCAGATCCTTGAAGCGTATTTGAACCTGGTGCCGTTTCGGGGCGAAGCGGTGGGCTTGTCGGCGCTGTCGTTGACGCTGTTCGGCAAAGCGCCGTCGGGTCTCGACGAACGCGAGGCCGCGGTCGCGGCGGCGTTGATCCGCGCGCCGAACGCGCCCTATGCGAAGGTCAGCACGCGGGCTTGCCGGATTCTGCGCGATATGAAGGCTCCGCAGCGATGCGAGAATCTCTCGAGCTACGTGCAACTTGCGTTCGCCCGGCCGGCGCCCGCGCAGCTTGCGGTGGCGCCCGATGCGCAAACGCTGGCGCCGCATTTCGCACGGCGTGTGGCAGACGAAGCGCATCCGGCCGCGGGTTCGCGTATCGTGACGACGCTCGACGCGCGGCTGCAGCGTTTCGCCGTGGATACGCTGCGCCGCACGCTGGTCGAATTGAACGCCCCGGCGCACGCGCGCAACGTGCATGACGGCGCGGTCGTCGTGCTCGACAACGCCACGGGCAACGTGCTTGCGTGGGTGGGTTCGTCGGGGGGCTTGTCGGGCGCGCGCGATGTCGACGCGGTGCTCGCGAGCCGGCAAGCGGGCTCGACGCTCAAGCCCTTCCTGTACGCCCAAGCCCTTGACGAACACCGGCTGACTACGGCGTCGCTGCTCGACGATGCGCCGCTCGATCTGGCGGCGGGCGGCGGGCTCTATATCCCGCAGAACTACGACAAGGACTTCAAAGGCTGGGTCAGCGTGCGCACGGCGTTGGGGTCGTCGCTGAACGTGCCGGCCGTGCGAACGCTCGTCATGGTGACGCCGCATCGATTCGCGACCACGTTGAAGTCACTGGGCCTGCCGTTGACCGAGAGCGGCGACTACTACGGGTATTCGCTCGCGCTCGGCAGCGCGGACGTGACGCTGCTGTCGTTGACGAATGCCTATCGCGCGCTTGCTAACGGGGGCGTGGCGTCGCCGACGCACGACTTGCCGTCGCCGCCCGCGAAACGAGGCGGCGCGGCAGGGCCGGACGGTTCGCATCGCGTATTCAGCGCCGACGCCGCTTATATCATTACGACCGTGCTGTCGGACAATAACGCCAGAACGCGCACGTTCGGCTTCGACAGCCCGCTGGCGACGCGCTTTTTCTCGGCGGTGAAGACGGGTACGAGCAAGGACATGCGCGACAACTGGACGGTCGGTTTCACCTCCCGCTATACGGTGGGCGTGTGGGTGGGCAACGCGGACGGCGATGCGATGTGGGACGTATCCGGTGTGACGGGGGCGTCGCCGATCTGGGCCGCGATCATGGGCTACTTGCATCGGCACGCGGCGAGTACGCCGCCGCCCATGCCCAGCGGCGTCGTTCGAACGCGCGTCGCATTCGAGCGCAACGTGGAGCCGCCGCGCGACGAGTGGTTCTTGAAGGGCACGGAAGTTACGACGATCGGGCTTGCCGCGGATGCGAGCGATCGGGCGATGCATGGGATGGACGGCAATGCAAAGGAGCCAGGGACGGAGCGCACCAGCGGCGCACCGCGCATCGGTGCACCGACGGACGGCACCTTGTTCGCATTGGATCCGGACATTCCCGCTGCTCGTCAACGAATCGTGTTCGAGCGCGTGAGCGGCTCGTCGACGAGCAGCGCGTGGCGTTTGGACGGCAAACTGCTCGGGCATGCGGAGCGGGTGCAATGGCTGCCGTGGCCGGGGCGTCATACGCTCGAGCTCGTCGACGCGCATGGAACAAGTGTCGATGCAGTGCGTTTCGAAGTGAGAGGGGCGACGGCGCGG
>NZ_JBQCHR010000006.1:0-7420 GCF_051954495.1 Trinickia sp. | reverse complement strand
GTTGCGGATCGATGCCTTGCGTATAGAGATTGAGTGCGAGCGTGACGAGATCGACATTGCCGGTGCGTTCGCCGTTGCCGAACAAACAGCCTTCGATCCGATCGGCGCCGGCCAGGAGCGCAAGCTCGGCCGCGGCCACCGCGGTGCCGCGGTCGTTGTGCGGATGAACCGAGAGCACGATGCTGTCGCGATAGGCCAGATTGCGGTCCATCCATTCGATTTGATCGGCGAAGACGTTCGGCGTGGCGGCTTCGACCGTCGCAGGCAGATTGACGATCATCTTGCTGGCCGGCGTGGGGCGCCAGATGCCGCTCACCGCATCGCAGACTTCGCGGGCGAAGGCGAGTTCGGTCATGCTGAACGTCTCGGGGGAGTACTCGTAGATCCAGTGCGTGTCGGGCCGACGCTCGGCCTCTTCCTTGATCCGGCGCGCACCTTCCACGGCCAGCGCTTTGACGTCTTCTTTCGATGCGTTGAAGACGATGCGGCGGAACGATGGGGCGATCGCGTTGTACTGGTGGACGATCGCGCGCGGTACGCCTTCGAGCGCCTCGAACGTGCGCGCGATCAGATCGGCGCGCGATTGGACGAGCACCTCGATCGTCACGTCCTCGGGAATGCGCGCCTCTTCGATGAGCTTGCGCACGAAGTCGAAATCGGTTTGCGAGGCTGACGGGAAGCCGACTTCGATCTCCTTGAAGCCGATCGACACGAGCATGTCGAAGAATTCGAGCTTTTGGGCGATGCTCATCGGTTCGATCAGCGCTTGGTTGCCGTCGCGCAGATCGGTGCTCATCCAAATGGGCGCGCGCTCGATCGTTCGATTGGGCCATTTGCGCCCGGCCAACTGGACGGGAGGGAAGGGGCGGTACTTTGCGGCGGGGTGGCGAAGCATGACGGACCTCGGTTCGTCGGGTCGTCTGCGAAACGCGGCTGATCGAGCGGCTAGCCGGTCATGCCGAGACGCGATGCGGCCACGTCGGCGGTTTCGCGATTCATCCGAGCGGTACTCGGCCGAATGCTGACGACTACGGGTTGTAAAAGGAACTGCGGCTTTGGGGTGAAACGGAAACGGCTTGGGGTGCTGCGGGAGGACCGCGCGGACAATGCGCGGCGCTACGCCTGGCTTACGCTAGTCGTAGCGATAGGGGCCGCGCTAGGCGGCCGGAGGTAATTCGGAGGGGGTTCAGGTTCGAACACATAGTGACGCACTCTATGACAGAGGGCGGCGCGCTGTCAACTCTCTGCCTTAGGCAATGGCGACGGAGTTTGTTTTAGGGGACGATTGCTTCGGGACGATTGCGACTTCCTCGACGGCGGGACGGGCGTTTCAACGGGAATTGGGGTTCGTCCTGTACCATACGCGTCGCACTTGAGAGGGTGCCTTCACTAAAGATTCTTTCAAAAAGATAAATGAGCCGTTTCGAACCTAGTCTGCTCGACAAATTATTCGGGGATGGCGCGCATCAGCCGGCGCCGGCAGTGGTGCGGCAATTGTCGCTGGACGAACTCAAAGGCTCGGTTGCGCGCCATATCGAGTCGCTTCTAAACGCCCGGATTACCTATACCGACGAACGCCTCGCGGGGTTCGACGAATGCCAGCGGTCGGTGCTCACTTACGGGCTCAACGATTTCGCTGGGCTCAGTCTCGCCAGTCACGACGACCGCGAGACCATCTGCAAGTCGATTCGCAGCGCGATCGAACGCCACGAACGCAGGCTCCAGCAGGTCGAGGTCAAACTGGACGTGAATGCGCAGTCTACGAGTGTGCTGTGCTTTGCCATCAAGGCCATGCTGGTCGTGCATCCGGCTTCGGAGCCGGTCAATTTCGATGCCATGCTGCAACCGTCCACGCTGCAATATTCGGTCGCGCGCGCACGCCCCAAACGGACTTAGAAAAACACGACGTATTCGTCGGCACCGGCGACGGCATAACAAGATTCCGAGAGAAAGATGGACGAATTGCTGCCCTACTACGAGCGCGAACTATCGTTTTTGCGCCGTTATTCCGAGGACTTCTCACAACGTTACCCCAAGATTGCGGGGCAGCTTTTGCCGAGGGGCGAGCAAAGCGACGATCCGTACATCGAGCAGACGATCCAGGCGATCGCGCTACTGGAAGCGAGAATCGGCAAGAAGGCCAAGGACGACTTCCTGCATAGCGTCGAGGCGTTATTCGAGAACTTGCATCCGCACTATTTGCGGCCGTTCCCGGCATGCTCGATCGCGCAGTTCTCCTTCGATTTCGCCGCCGGTGAGCAACAGGCCTATACGGTTGCGCGGGGCACGGAAGTGGTTAGCCGATCGATCGATGGCGTTCAATGCCGCCTCAAAACCGCATACGACGTCACGCTCGCGCCCTTGACGATCAGCGAGGCGCGCTATCTGCCGGCAGCGGCCGCCCCTGTCGTTTTGCCGATCAACGCGGCCGGGATCGTATCCATTACGTTCGAATCGACGGCACCGCAGTTCAATTTGCGCTCGCTCGATTTGCGCACCATTCGCCTGCATTTGAACGGCGAATCGTCGTTTATCGCCGCGCTGGCCGACGGTCTCTTCATTCATGCGCTGGCAGGCTACGTCGAGGCCGAGGGCGATGACCGTTGGCAGCCGCTGCGGACCGTGCCGATCAAACAAGCCGGCTTCGGCGAGCACGATACGCTGATCGACTATCCTTTGCGGTCTCATCCGGCCTACCAGCCGCTGGCCGAATATTTCGGATTCCAAGAGAAATTCGACTTCGCCGATATCGACCTCGGCGCGATGCTCGATACGGTGGGTTCATGCCGACGGGTGACGCTCCATGCAGTCCTGAAAGAAGGCCACGGCAACCCGCATGCGGGACGATTGCTGGAGTCCCTATCGACGGCGCATTTCAGGCTTTTTTCGACGCCCGTCGTCAACCTATTCCCCCGGCGCGGCGAACCGATTCGCGTGACACACCATGCTGTCGCGTATCCGGTCGTGGCGGACGCGGGGCACGCTAGCGCCTACGACATTTACTCGATCGATTCGGTGCAGCTCGTACGCCAAACGAAAGAGCGAGACGAGATCATCGAATTGCGTCCGTTTTATACGCAGCGTTACGGCGACGAGAAGCGGGCCGGACATTATTGGTTTGCCCGCCGAGACGAAGCGGTCGCGGCAATGAGCCCCGGCTACGAAACGGAGATTTCCGTGGTGGACGCCGATTTCGATCCGACGGCCGCGCGGACCGATACGTTGAGCATGAAACTCACGTGTACGAATCGGGACCTGCCATCGCGATTGGCCGTTGGCCTTGAAGGAGGCGATCTCTTCCTGCAGGACGGCATCGCAAGCGATCCGGCACCGCGTATCGCGATGCTGCGCCGGCCGACGCAGACGCAGCGCTTCACGCGCGCCGACCACCTGCACCTGCGGCTCGCCTCGCACGTGGCGCTCGATCAGCTCTCGCTGACGGATATCCGTGCTGCCGCGCTCAAAGCGGTGTTGGCGTTATACGACTTGCGGCGCTCGACGGTGTCGTCTCGCCACATCGACGGGATCGTCGGCGTCGAGTCGCACGAAGCCGTGGTGGAGTTGGCCGGCAAACCGTATGCGACGCAGATAAAGGGCATCGACATGCGCCTGACCATCGACGAGCGGCATTTTGTTGGAGCGAGCATCGCGGCGTTCGTGGGGGCGATCAATGCATTTCTCGGATATTGCGTCGAGATCAACAGCTTCGTTCGGTTAATCGTCGTGTCGAAGCATACGGGCGAAGAGATCGTGCGCTGCGAGCCGCGCAGTAGCGATTTCATTCTCGCGTAATCAAGGGGCTGCCGATGAGTACGGACTACGACGACTTCGACGACGAACTGCTGCGGCACTACTACGAAAAGGAACTCGAGATCCTGCGCCGCGATATGCGAGGCTTCGCTAGGCGGAACCCCGAGGCGGCCGCGCGCCTATCGATCAACAGCGACGGACGCTCCGACGATCCGGGCATCGAACGTCTTGTGCAATCGACTGCGCTGATGAACGCCCGGCACAGCATGAAGATCGACGACGACTATCCCGAGTTGTCCGAGTCGCTGATCTGCCGAACCTATCCGCAATACCTTCGCCCGTTTCCGTCGTGCGCAATTGCGCAATTCGACACGGCAGGGATGTTCGACGGCTTGGCGGAATCCGTGCGCGTCGCGCGTGGCACGCAACTGCTGACCAAGAGCGGACAGTACAGCTTCCGCACGGCGTATGACGTCGTGCTGGCGCCGTTGCGGATCGCGCGTGCGCAGTACGCGCTTACCCCGGCGGTCCCGTCGCGCGTGAAGCTGCCGCCCGAGATGAGCGGGATGCTGTCCGTGACCTTTGCTTCGGTCAAGGCCGGCAGCAGCCTCGGTGTGGCGACACCGTCTACGCTGCGTATCTACGTGGACGGCCAGGCTCAGATGGTTGCGGCGCTCATCGATACCTTGCAACTGCGTACCTCCTATGCCTATGTCGAGGACAGCGGCGGCCGCTGGACACGGCTTGCGGAACATCCGGTCAAGAGAGTGGGTTTTGGACCGCAGGATTGGCTTTTCACGGATGCGAACGAGCCCGGTCAACCGTTCGGGATGCTTGGGGAATATTTTGCGTTTCCTCAACGCTTTCATTTTGTCGATATCGACTTCGCCGGATTGCGCCTGGCGGCGCCGGGCAGTCAACTCACACTCCATCTGGCGGTGGAGCGAGTGCCTTCAAGTTCGCGGGTGGCGCAGCAATTGGTCCACGTGCAGGCGGACCATTTCAAGCTCTTTTGCACGCCGGTCGTCAACTTGTTTGCAAAGCAGGGCGTGGCGCTCAAATTCGATGCGGGGATCGGCGCATGGCCGATACAGGCGCAGGGGCGGGACGATTCGCTCACGGAAATCTGGAAGGTGGATCAGGTTCGCACCTCGCAGGGCGTCGCTTTGAGTTCATCGTCCGAACTGCTGACCGCCCTCATCAGTCAAGCTCGCCCGAGATGGACCTTGTTGCAACGGGCGCGCCCTGCATCGCCGGATACCGTTCGACCGGCTACGCTTGCGTTCGAGAATGCCGACGGCGCGATACGAGCCGGCGACGACATCGGCCCGCTGTGGGCCGATGTGACTTGCTCGAACGGCGATCTGCCTCGCTCGTTGCGCATAGGTGCCGCCGAAGGCGACATGCGGTTGGAGGGCAAGACGCCCGGTGAGGGCAAGATCTCGCTGTTGAGCGTTCCGACTGCCGTCACGCGAGCGCCTCGTACACATGGCGCACTGTGGAGGCTCATCGGCCAGCAGACCACGCACGCCTTCCGGCTGACGCAGGAGGGCCTGCCCGCCCTGAAGCAGAGTTTCCAGCAGTTTGCCGTGCTCTCGTCGGCGCCATCGCGGCACGTCGACGGGATCACGGGACTGAGCCATAAGTCGGTCATGACGCTCATGATGCGCCGGCCCCAGCCAGCCATGGTGCGCGGAATCGAAATCACATTGACGATCGACGAAGCACTGTTCGCTGCGAACAGCGTCGCGGTGTTCGCTGGCGTCATGGAGCGCTACTTCGCTCCGTATGCGCCGGCCAACAGCTTCGTGCAGCTTATGGTTAAGTCCACGAGTGGGGCGCTCCTGTGGCGCGGCGAGCCGATAACGGGAGGGCAACCGCTTCTTTGAACTCAATGCAGGGAGTAGCGCTGAGTAATGATTACTGGATTACTGTGCATCCGCTTTGCATTCGGAAATATTTTCTCGCCTTTGATAAAGATGGTTATTCGCACCGAACTCGTGTTCTTTCGCCACAAGGTTCTGTGTAGAATCGCCAAACTCCAAATATTGGCGTAACTGTCGGGCTTGCCAATGAATACCAACTTGTCTGTCCAAGATCTGCGCAAAATCGCTGCGGGGATGCAGAACAAGCGTCTATTGACGCTCTCGTTCCCCCGGGGCGACGCCCCTTACGACATCCTATTGATCAATCGTCTGGAAGGCGAAGAGTCACTATCGCGCGATTTCCAATTCGTTGTCGAGATACTGTCCGATAACGCCAACCTCGATCCGAACGATTTCGTCGGCAAGCAGATTTGCGTGCGATTGCTGCGTGACGACGGCAGCTTCCGGTATTTCAACGGCTATGTCTTTGCGTTCCGGCTGGTTAAAACGGACGGAGGGATCGCGTTCTACGAGGCCGACATGGGCCCGTGGATGCGATACCTGAGGCTGCGCAAAAACAATCGCTTGTTCCTGGATCTGGCGCTACGCGGCCAGACGGCGACGATCTTGGAAGACTACGGCACGCTGCCTGTGTGGGAGTGGCGGGTCTACGAGAAAGACGTGCCGATGACGATGGCATGCCAGTTCGACGAGCACGATCACAATTACGTTCATCGGCGCTGGGAGCACCAGGGCTTGTGCTACTGGTACGAGCACACGGAGACGGAGCACAAGCTGATCGTGTCCGATCCGGTGCGCACCGAGCCGGCGATCGACGGCAGCAGTCCCGAGATGCCTTATCAGGACAAGGCAGGCTCTCGGGAAGCGGACGGCATCGCGCAGTGGTCGCCGATTCAACAAGCGACGTTCACGCATATCGCGCAGGCGCGCGCCAACTTCAAAGAGTCGACGCTGAACGCACGGACCGGCGGCTTGGCCGATGCGCGAACCGATGCATCGAAAGACGCCAATGCGCAAAAGTTCGAATGGTACGAGTACGTTGGGGCACACGGGCATCGCAACACGGACGACGGCCAGGAGCAAGTGTGGCGACGTATCGACGCCGTCGAGGCAATCGCCCAGCAATGGGAAGCGAGCGGAAACAGCCGCTATGTGATGCCGGGGCGCTGGTTTAAGTTGCGCGATCACTTCGGTCGCTCGATCGGCGGTAAGCGCCACGACGACGAATACCTGATCGTATTCGCGCACCACACGGCGACGAACAATTACTTGCAAGGCGTGGGCGTACCGGCGACCTACCGCAATCGCTTCACCTGTGTAAAAAAACGCACGCGGTGGCGGCCGATGCCGGGATACAACAGCGTGCAAACCCGCATTCTGGCGCCGCAGACGGCGACCGTGGTCGGGCCGAGCGGCGAAAGCCTCTACACGGACGAGTACGGTCGTGTTCTGCTTCAGTTTCATTGGGACCGAGAAGGCAAGTACACAACCTGGGTGCGCGTGTCGAGCGGCTGGGCGGGCGGCAGTCAAGGCATGAGCGCCCTACCGCGAATCGGATCCGAGGTGATCGTAAGTTGGGTCGACGGCAATCCTGACCATCCTCTCGTCATCGGCCGCGTGATGAATTCGTCGAATCTGCCGGCGTGGCGGCTGCCGCACCAGCGGGCGCTGACGGGGATTCGCAGCCGCGAGTTGGTGGGCGATCAGGGCAACCGGGCGGGCGGTCGGAGCAACCACCTGGTATTCGACGATACGGCCAACGCGATTCAGGCGCAGTTGAGATC
>NZ_JBQCHR010000005.1:0-24405 GCF_051954495.1 Trinickia sp. | reverse complement strand
AGATCTTCTCCGTGTCGGGCGACGTCGAGCGTCCCGGCAACTATGAAGTGCCGCTCGGCACGCCGTTCGCCACGCTCATGGAGCTGGCCGGCGGCATGCGCGGCGGCAGGAAGCTGAAGGCGGTCATTCCGGGCGGCTCGTCCGCGCCGGTCGTGCCGGGCGACATCATGATGCAAACCGATCTCGACTACGATTCGATCGCCAAGGCAGGATCGATGCTGGGTTCGGGCGCCGTCATCGTCATGGACGAGACCCGCTGCATGGTGCGCTCGCTGCTGCGCCTGTCGTACTTCTACTATGAAGAGTCGTGCGGCCAGTGCACGCCGTGCCGCGAAGGCACGGGCTGGCTGTGGCGCGTCGTCGACCGCATCGAGCACGGCCAAGGTCGCCAGGAAGACCTCGACCTGTTGAACTCGGTAGCGGAGAACATCATGGGCCGCACCATCTGCGCGCTGGGAGACGCCGCCGCGATGCCGGTGCGCGGCATGCTCAAGCACTACTGGGACGAATTCGCATATCACGTCGAGCACAAGCGCTGCCTGGTCGGGCCGCACGCGGGTGCGCCGGCGGCGGCTGACGCGGCGCTCGCTTGACGCGGCGCGCGAAAGATCGATCGAGCGGTAAATAGGTTAAGGACCATTCACCATCATGGTTGAACTTGAAATAGACGGGAAGAAGGTCGAGGTGCCCGAAGGCAGCATGGTGATCCAGGCTGCGCATAAGGTCGACACGTACATTCCTCACTTCTGCTATCACAAGAAGCTTTCGATCGCGGCCAACTGCCGCATGTGTCTCGTCGAAGTCGAGAAGATGCCGAAGGCCGTGCCTGCCTGCGCGACACCGGTGTCCGCCGGCATGGTCGTGCGCACGACGTCCGACAAGGCGGTCAAGGCGCAGCAATCGGTGATGGAATTCCTGCTCATCAATCACCCGCTCGATTGCCCGATCTGCGACCAAGGCGGCGAATGCCAGCTGCAGGACTTGGCCGTGGGCTACGGCAAATCCGCTTCGCGCTACACGGAAGAGAAGCGCGTCGTCTTTCACAAGAACGTCGGCCCCCTGATCTCGATGGAAGAGATGACGCGCTGCATCCACTGCACGCGCTGCGTTCGCTTCGGTCAAGAAATCGCCGGCGTGATGGAACTCGGCATGCTCGGCCGCGGCGAACATTCGGAAATCACGACGTTCGTCGGCAAGACGGTCGACTCCGAACTCTCGGGCAACATGATCGATCTGTGCCCGGTGGGCGCGCTCACGAGCAAGCCGTTCCGCTACAGCGCCCGGACGTGGGAGCTCTCGCGCCGTAAATCGGTCAGCCCGCACGATTCCGTCGGCGCCAACCTCGTCGTGCAGAGCAAGAACAATCAGGTCATGCGTGTCTTGCCGCTCGAGAACGAAGCGATCAACGAATGCTGGATCTCCGATAAGGATCGCTTCTCGTACGAAGGCCTGAACGGCGAAGACCGTTTGACGCAGCCGATGATCAAGCAAGGCGGGCAGTGGGTCGAAACCGACTGGCAAACGGCGCTCGAATACGTCGCGAAGAGCCTGAAGGGCGTCGCCGCCGATCACGGCGCGAATGCGCTCGCGATGCTCGGCAACGGCCACAGCACGGTCGAAGAACTGTTCCTCCTCAAGCAGCTGGCGCAAGCGATCGGTACGCCGAACGTCGACTTCCGTCTGCGCCAGTCGGATTTCGCATCGTCGAACGGTGCGGCGCCGTGGCTCGGCATGCCGCTCGCCGATCTGTCCACGCTCGACGCGGCATTCGTCATCGGCTCGTTCCTGCGGCGCGACCATCCGCTGATGGCCTCGCGTCTGCGCCAAGCGGCCCGCAGCGGCGCGAAGCTGCACTTGCTGCACGGCACGGGCGACAACTCGTTGCTCCCGACTGCGAAGACGATCGTCGCCGCGCCGTCGGCTTGGGTCGATGCGCTCGCCGGTATCGCGGCCGCGGTCGCGCAAGCGCGCGGCGTCGCGCTGCCCGAAGGCGTTGCCGGTGTCGAAGCGACGGCTGCGGCGCAGGAAGTGGCGGCCGCGCTCGCGAGCGGCGAGAAGCGCGCCGTGCTGATCGGCAACAGCGCCGTGCAGCATCCCGAGTTCTCGCGTATCCACGCGCTCGCGCAGTGGATCGCCGAACAAACGGGCGCGACGTTCGGCTTCCTGACGGAAGCGGCGAACACCGTGGGCGCCCATCTCGTCGGTGCGCTCCCCGGCGCGCAAGGTCTGAACGCGCGTGAAGCGTTCGAAGCGCCGCGCAAGGGCTACGTGCTGCTGAACCTCGAACCCGAATTCGATACGGCCAACCCGGCCCAAGCGCTTGCCGCGCTGGGCCAGGCGGAGACGGTCGTCGTGCTCTCGCCGTTCAAAACGGGCCTCGACTACGCCGACGTCCTGCTGCCGATCTCGCCGTACACCGAAACGGCCGGCTCTTTCGTCAACGCCGAAGGTACGCTGCAGGCGTTCAACGGCATCGTCCGTCCGCTCGGCGAGACGCGTCCGGGCTGGAAGGTGCTGCGCGTGCTCGGCAACGTGCTGGGCCTGCCGGGCTTCGAGTACGACTCGGTCGAAGACGTGCGCGCCGCGGCGCTGCCGCAAGGCGTCGACGCATCGCGTCTGTCCAACCGCACCGACGCGGCGCTCGCACGCGGTGCGGCCAAGGCGGGCGGTGCGCTGGAGCGGATCGCCGATGTCGCGATCTACCACGCGGACGCACTCGTGCGCCGCGCGCCGTCGCTGCACCTCACGACGGCCAGCCGCACGGCGAACACGATCGGCCTGTCCGCGGCGTTGTTCGACAAGCTGGGATTGAAGGAAGGGGACGCGGTGCGCGTGCGCCAGGGCGATCGCTCGGTCCAAGCCGGCGCGACGCGCGATCCGTTGCTCGCCGAGACGGCCGTGCGCGTATCGGCCGGCACGCAGCTCGGCGCGGCGCTCGGCGGCCTGTTCGGTGAACTCGTGGTGGAGAAGGCGTAAATGAGCTTGTTCGATACGATCAACGCAGGCGGCGCACAAGCGCTCGGCGCGGCGTGGCCCACCGTGTGGGCCTTGGTGCGCATCCTCGTCGTCTCCGTCGCGATTCTGCTGTGCGTGGCCTACCTGATTCTTTGGGAACGCAAGCTGATCGGCTGGATGCACGTGCGTCTCGGGCCGAACCGCGTCGGCCCGGCCGGCTTGTTGCAGCCGATCGCCGACGTCCTGAAGCTGCTCCTTAAGGAAGTGATTCAGCCGACCGCGGCCAACCGCTGGCTGTATCTGATCGCACCGATCATGACGGTGGTGCCGGCGTTTGCCGTCTGGGCCGTGATCCCGTTCCAGGCGCAAGCGGTGCTCGGCAACATCAACGCGGGTCTGCTGTACGTGATCGCGATCTCGTCGATCGGCGTGTACGGCGTGATTCTCGCGGGCTGGGCGTCGAACTCGAAATACGCGTTCCTCGGCGCGATGCGCGCCGCGGCGCAAATGGTGTCATACGAAGTGTCGATGGGTTTCGCGCTCGTCGTCGTGCTGATGACCTCGGGCAGCTTGAATCTGTCGGACATCGTCGGCTCGCAAATGCGCGGCTTCTTCGCCTCGCACGGCATCACGTTCCTGTCGTGGAACTGGCTGCCGCTTCTGCCCGTATTCGTCGTCTACTTCATCTCGGGCATCGCCGAAACGAACCGCCACCCGTTCGACGTGGTGGAAGGGGAGTCGGAAATCGTCGCCGGTCACATGATCGACTACTCGGGGATGGCCTTCGCGCTGTTCTTCCTCGCCGAGTACATCAACATGATCGTGATCTCGGCATTGACGGCGACGATGTTCCTCGGCGGCTGGAGCGCGCCGTTCGGATTCTTGTCGTTCATCCCGGGCATTTTCTGGCTGGTGCTGAAGGTGTTCTTCTTGTGGTCGGTGTTCATCTGGGCCCGCGCGACGTTCCCGCGCTATCGCTATGACCAGATCATGCGCTTGGGCTGGAAGATCTTCCTGCCCGTGTGCATCGTCTGGGTGGTCGTGGTCGGCTTCTGGATCATGTCGCCTCTGAACATCTGGAAATAAAGGGCGAGCAACATGAACGCAATTCAAAACTTCTTCAAGACGTTTTTCCTGACCGAGCTCCTCAAGGGCCTCGCGCTGACGGGTCGCTACACGTTCAAGCGCAAGTTCACGGTGCAGTTCCCCGAGGAAAAGACGCCGTTGTCGCCGCGGTTTCGCGGTCTGCACGCGCTGCGCCGCTATGAAAACGGCGAAGAGCGCTGCATCGCCTGCAAGCTGTGCGAAGCGGTGTGCCCGGCGCTTGCCATCACGATCGAGTCTGAAGTGCGCGCGGACAACACGCGCCGCACGACGCGCTACGACATCGATTTGACCAAGTGCATCTTCTGCGGATTCTGCGAGGAAAGCTGCCCCGTCGATTCGATCGTCGAGACGAGCATCCTCGAGTATCACGGCGAAAAGCGCGGCGATCTGTACTTCACGAAGGACATGCTGCTCGCGGTGGGCGATCGCTACGAAGCCGAAATTGCGGCATCGAAGGCGGCCGACGCGCCGTACCGTTGATTGCTTTAACGCAGTTGCTTCTGCTCGACGCGTTGTGGGGTTGACGCGGCGGTCCACGCCGCCGCGGCTGGATGCGGCTTGCGCCGCCGGCTACCACGCCCGATTGATGAGCTAACGATGAACCGGTAATCATGGAATTCACGACCGTACTGTTTTATATCTTCGCGCTGCTGTTGACCGTGTCGGCGTTGAAGGTGATCACGTCGCGCAACCCGGTCGGGTCCGCGCTCTTTCTCGTGCTCGCGTTCTTCAACGCGGCGGCCATCTGGATGCTGCTCGAGGCCGAATTCCTCGCGATCCTGCTCGTGCTGCTCTACGTCGGCGCGGTGATGGTGCTGTTCCTGTTCGTCGTGATGATGCTCGACATCAACCTCGACGTGCTGCGCAAGGACTTCAAGCGCTTCGTGCCGATGGCCACGATCGTCGGCGCCATCATCATCGTCGAGACGGCGCTGATCCTCTGGCACGGCTACGGCGCGACGACGACGCCGGTGCGCGACGCGGCTGTCGCGGGCGGCGCGGCCGCCGCGATGCCGAACACCTACCTCATCGGCAAGGTGATCTACACCGATTACGTGTTCGCGTTCGAAGTGGCGGGTCTCGTGCTGCTGGTGGCGATCATCGCGGCCATCGCGCTCACCGCGCGCAAGGGCAAGGACAGCAAGCGTCAACGCGTGTCCGAACAGGTGAAGGTGCGCGCGCAGGATCGCGTGCGCGTCGTGAAGATGGCGGCGGAGCGCTCGACGCTGCCGGCGACGGCCGAAGGCGCCGCGGGCGAGCCCAACGCCAACGTCGGCGCGGGCAGCGTAGACAGCAACCGTTGAGCGTCGAGGAGAAAAATATGTTGACCCTGGCTCATTACCTCGTACTCGGCGCGATCCTGTTTGCGATCGGCGTCGTCGGCATTTTCCTGAATCGTCGCAACGTCATCATCATCCTGATGGCGATCGAACTGATTCTGCTCGCGGTGAACACGAATTTCGTCGCGTTCTCGCACTATCTCGGCGACGTACACGGACAGATCTTCGTGTTCTTCGTGCTGACGGTCGCGGCGGCGGAAGCAGCGATCGGCCTCGCGATTCTCGTGACTCTGTTCCGTACCCTCGACACGATCAACGTCGAGGATCTCGACCAGCTCAAAGGTTAATTTCAGGCACTGCGGTTATGTCCACGACACTCAATGAAAACCTGCTGCTGGCGATCCCGCTCGCACCGCTCGCCGGCTCGCTGATTGCAGGTCTTGGCGGGAAGGTGGTGGGGCGCAAGGGCAGCCACCGGGTCACGATCCTCGGCGTGCTCGTCGCCTTCATCCTCTCGGCGATGGTGTTCGCCGACGTTCTGCACGGCGCGAGCTACAACGCGACCGTCTACGAATGGATGAAGGTCGGCGCGCTCAAGTTCGAAATCGGCTTCCTCGTCGATTCGCTCACGGCGATGATGATGTGCGTCGTCACGTTCGTGTCGCTGATGGTGCACATCTACACGATCGGCTACATGGCCGAGGACGATGGCTACGAGCGCTTCTTCTCGTACATTTCGCTCTTCACGTTCTCGATGCTGATGCTCGTCATGAGCAACAACTTCCTGCAGCTGTTCTTCGGCTGGGAAGCGGTGGGCTTGGTGTCGTACTTGCTGATCGGCTTCTATTTCACGCGTGAGAGCGCGATCTACGCGAACATGAAGGCGTTCCTCGTGAACCGCGTGGGCGACTTCGGGTTCCTGCTCGGGATCGGCCTGATCCTCGCGTACGCCGGTTCGATGAACTACGGTGAAGTGTTCGCCAAGCGCGAAGCGCTCGCCGCGCTGACGTTCCCCGGCACCCATTGGGGCCTGCTGACGGTGGCCTGCATCTGCTTGTTCATCGGCGCGATGGGTAAGTCGGCGCAATTCCCGCTGCACGTGTGGCTGCCCGATTCGATGGAAGGCCCGACGCCTATCTCGGCGCTGATTCACGCGGCGACGATGGTGACGGCCGGCATCTTCATGGTGACGCGCATGTCGCCGCTGTTCGAACTGTCGGACACGGCGCTCTCGTTCATCATGGTGATCGGCGCCATTACGACGTTCTTCATGGGTTTGCTCGGCGTCGTGCAAAACGATATCAAGCGCGTGGTCGCCTACTCGACGCTGTCGCAGCTCGGCTACATGACGGTCGCGCTTGGCGCGTCGGCATACTCGATCTCGGTGTTCCACTTGATGACGCACGCGTTTTTCAAGGCGCTGCTGTTCCTCGGCGCGGGCTCGGTCATCATCGGCATGCACCACGATCAAGACATGCGCAACATGGGCGGCCTGCGTAAGTACATGCCGATCACGTGGTTCACGTCGCTGATGGGTACGCTCGCTTTGTGCGGTACGCCGTTCTTCGCGGGCTTCTATTCGAAGGATTCGATTATCGACGCCGTGGGCCTGTCGCATCTGCCGGGTGCGGGCTTCGCCTACTTCGCGGTCGTGGCGAGCGTGTTCGTGACGGCGCTGTACTCGTTCCGCATGTACTTCATGGTGTTCCATGGAGAGGAGCGCTTCCGTCATCCGAAGGATTTCGGCAATGGCCACGGCGCTGAGTCGGCGGCACACGGCGACGATCATGTGCATGAAGGCCACGGTCACGGTCACGGCCATGACGATCATGCTCATGGGCACGCACACGAGCCGCACGAAACGCCTTGGGTCGTTTGGGTGCCGCTCGTCCTGCTGGCCATTCCGTCGGTCATCATCGGAGCGATCGCGATCGGACCGATGATTTACGGCAACTTCTTCGCGCACGGCGTGGCGTTCGACAAGGTCGTCTTCATCGGCGAGAACCACACGGCGATCGAAGAGATGAGCAAGGAGTTCCAAGGCTGGCTGCCGATGGCGCTGCACTCGGTGGCGTCGCTGCCCCTGTGGCTGGCTATCGCCGGCTTCTTGACGGCGTGGTTCTTGTATCTGAAGCGCCCGGATCTGCCGGCGGTGATCCGCCGCGCGTTCGGCCCGATCTACACGCTGCTCGACAACAAGTACTACATGGACAAGATCAACGAAGTCGTGTTTGCGCGGGGCGCGGTGGCAATTGGCCGTGGTCTCTGGAAGGAAGGCGACGTCGTGGTCATCGACGGTCTCGTCAACGGCAGCGCACGCTTCGTCGGCTGGTTCGCAAGCGTGATCCGCTTCCTGCAATCCGGTTACATCTACCACTACGCGTTCGCCATGATCATCGGCATGCTGGGGCTCCTTACCCTGTTTGTAACGCTCGGCGGCAAATAAGGCGGGGGACACTTAATGCACTCTTTTCCGATTCTCAGTACCGCGATCTGGCTGCCGATCGTTTTCGGTTTGGCCGTTCTCGCCGTCGGTTCCGACAAAAACCCCGGGCCCGCGCGCTGGTTGGCGCTGATCGGCTCGATCCTCGGTTTGCTCGTGACGCTGCCGCTCATCAGCGGCTTCGATTCGACGAGCGCCGCACTGCAGTTCGTCGAGCAGGCGAACTGGATCGAACGCTTCCACATCACGTACCACCTCGGCGTGGACGGCATCTCGATGTGGTTCGTCGTGCTCACGGCCCTCATCACCGTGATCGTCGTGATTGCGGGTTGGGAAGTAATCACGGAGCACGTGTCGCAGTACATGGCCGCGTTCCTGATCCTCTCCGGCATCATGATCGGCGTTTTCTCGGCTGCCGACGGCTTGCTGTTCTATGTGTTCTTCGAAGCGACGCTGATCCCGATGTACCTGATCATCGGCGTGTGGGGCGGCCCGAACCGGATATACGCCGCGTTCAAGTTCTTCCTCTACACGCTGGCCGGCTCGCTGCTGATGCTGGTCGCATTGATCTACCTCTACGTGGAAACGGGCACGTTCGATCTGGCGACGTGGCAGAACGCTCAGCTCGCGATGACGCCGCAGGTGCTGCTCTTCATCGCGTTCTTCCTAGCGTTCGCCGTGAAGGTTCCGATGTGGCCGGTGCACACGTGGTTGCCCGATGCGCACGTTGAAGCGCCGACGGGCGGCTCGGTCGTGCTGGCGGCGATCATGCTCAAGCTCGGCGCATACGGTTTCCTGCGCTTCTCGCTGCCGATCGCACCCGATGCGAGCCATACGCTCGCGCCCGTGGTGATCACGCTGTCGCTGATCGCGGTGATCTACATCGGCCTCGTAGCCATGGTGCAGGCCGACATGAAGAAGCTCGTCGCGTATTCGTCGATCGCGCACATGGGCTTCGTCACGCTGGGCTTTTTCATCTTCAATCAACTCGGCGTCGAAGGCGCGATCGTGCAGATGATCTCGCACGGCTTCGTATCGGGCGCCATGTTCCTCTGTATCGGTGTGCTCTACGACCGTATGCACTCGCGCCAGATCGCCGATTACGGCGGCGTCGTGAACGTGATGCCGAAATTCGCCGCGCTCGTGATGCTGTTCTCGATGGCGAACTGCGGCTTGCCGGGCACCTCCGGTTTCGTCGGCGAATTCATGGTGATTCTCGCCGCGGTCCAATTCAACTTCTGGATCGCCTTCGGCGCGGCGTTCACGCTGATCCTCGGTGCGGCCTACACGCTCTGGATGTACAAGCGCGTGTACTTCGGCGCGGTGACGAACGATCACGTAAAGGAACTGAAGGACATCAACTGCCGCGAATACCTGATTCTCGGCGTACTGGCCTTTTTCACGCTGTTCATGGGCGTGTATCCGAAGCCTTTCACCGATGTGATGCACGTCTCCGTGGAAAACCTCCTCTCCCACGTCGCGCAGTCGAAGCTGCCGGTGTCCCAGTAACGCCGAGCGGAGGAACGAAAAGATCATGCAAAACGCCTCTATGTCTCTCTTGTTGCCCGATGGGCTGCTGATGGCCGCCGCCGTGCTCGCGTGGCTGAACGAAACGTTCGCCGGCGAGTCCAGCAAGCGCCTGACGTACCTGATCGCCGTGCTGTCCTCGCTCGTCTCGGGCGTCTGGTTCGTCACGCTCGTGTTCGTGCCGCAGCCGCAGTACTTCTTCTCGCACATGTACGTCGTCGACGGTTTCGCCAGTGCGATGAAGGCCGTGGTGTCGCTCGGCTACGCGGTGACCCTGATCTACTCGCGCAAGTACCTGGAAGACCGCGATCTGTTCCGCGGGGATTATTTCCTGCTCGGCATGTTCGCGCTGCTGGGCCAGCTCGTGATGATCTCCGGCAGCAACTTCCTGACGCTGTATCTGGGCCTCGAACTGATGTCGCTCTCGCTTTACGCGGCGATCGCGCTGCGTCGCGATGCGTCGCAGTCGAACGAAGCGGCGATGAAGTACTACGTGCTTGGCGCACTGGCTTCGGGCTTCCTGCTCTACGGCATGTCGATGCTCTACGGCGCGACGGGCTCGCTCGATTTGAACGAAGTGTTGAAGGCCATCGCTTCGGGCCACATCAACAACACGGTGCTGCTGTTCGGCGTGATCTTCGTGGTGGCCGGCGTGGCGTTCAAGATGGGCGCGGTGCCGTTCCACATGTGGGTGCCCGACGTCTATCACGGCGCGCCGACGGCCATGACGCTTCTCGTGGGCGGCGGCCCGAAGGTGGCCGCATTCGCGTGGGGCTTGCGTCTGCTCGTCATGGGCGTGCTGCCGCTCGCGGGCGATTGGCAGCAGATGCTGACCATTTTGGCGGCGCTCTCGCTGATCGTCGGTAACGTCACCGGTATCGTTCAGCGCAACGTGAAGCGCATGCTCGCCTACTCGGCGATCTCGAACATGGGCTTCGTGCTGCTCGGGTTGCTTTCGGGTGTCGTCGACGGCAAGGCACAGGGGATGGCGAGCGCCTATAGCTCCGCCATGTTCTACAGCATCATCTACCTGCTGACGACGCTCGGTTCGTTCGGCATCGTCATGCTGCTGGCACGTCGCAATTTCGAGGCGGATACGCTCGACGACTTCAAGGGCTTGAACAAGCGCAGCCCTGTGTTCGCGTTCGTCATGATGGCGATGATGTTCTCGCTGGCCGGTATCCCGCCGACGGTCGGTTTCTATGCGAAGCTGGCCGTGCTGGAAGCGACGGTGAACGCCGGGTTGACCTGGCTCGCCGTACTGGCCGTGATCACGTCGCTGTTCGGTGCGTTCTACTACCTGCGTATCGTGAAGCTGATGTATTTCGATGCGCCCCAGGACACGACGCCGCTCTCGGGCGATGCATCGGGCCGCTGGCTGCTGGTGCTGAACGGTGTGGCGGTCGTGGCGCTCGGCATCGTGCCGGGGCCGTTGATGACGCTGTGCCTGAACGCCGTCGCGCATACGCTGCCTGTCGCACTGTAATGAAGCAGCCCCCGTGCTCACTTTCGTTCGCCGTCGCCCGAGGGGGCATCAGCCTCCCTTGGGGCGGCCCGGCGGGAGGCTGAATGTCCGCTGCCGGCTGGTTCATCGTGCTGTTGGCGCTCGTGGGCGCCAACCTGCCGTTTCTCAATCAGCGGCTTTTCGCCGTGGCGCCGTTGCCCACGGCGAAAAAGAGCGCGTGGATTCGCATCGCCGAACTGATCGTGCTGTACTTCGCGATCGGCGCAATCGGTTTCTACCTCGAAGCGCGAGCCGGCAATCGGTTCGACCAAGGCTGGCAGTTCTACGCGATAACGTTCTGCTTGTTCGTCGTGTTCGCGTTTCCGGGCTTTACGTTTCAATATCTCGTCAAACGTCGCTGACGGCCTGTCGGCCGTCGGCTGATTCTCCGAAGGGGAGTGCTCGATGGCCCAACCGTCCGATCCCAATCATCCGCATCATCACGCCTCGCTGACCGAAACGCGCGTCGGCGGCGAATCCGCTTACGACGGCAATTTCCTCAAGGTCAAGCGCGACACCGTGCGCCTGCCCGACGGCAAGGAGACGACGCGCGAGTACGTCCTGCATTCGGGCGCGGTGATGGTGATTCCGCTGCTCGACGACGGTCGCGTGTTGCTCGAACGCCAGTACCGCTATCCGATCTGCAAGGTGATGACCGAGTTTCCCGCGGGCAAGCTCGATCCGAACGAAGGCGCGCTCGCGTGCGCCGAGCGCGAACTACGTGAGGAGACGGGCTACACCGCCCGTGATTACACGTTTCTCACGCGGATTCATCCCATCATTTCGTATTCGACCGAATTCATCGACATCTTTCTCGCCCGCGGCTTGACGGAAGGTGAGCGCAAGCTCGACGACGGCGAATTCCTCGAAACGTTCACGGCCGACGTGGCGCAAGTGGGCGAGTGGATCCGCACGGGCGAGATTACCGACGTGAAGACGATCATCGGCCACTTCTGGCTCGAAAAGGTGCTCTCGGGCGCATGGCAGCCCGACCGGAAGGAACCGCCGTTTCCCCCGACCCCGGGAACGACAGCCTAGCCGGTGGGAGCGTAGAATGAGCGGCTGCACGAGGGCGAACGGTCGTTCACACCGTTTGCGCTACACTAGGCGTTTCGATTCCGTTTCGCACATCCGTTTCGTTTCCGCATGAAGGTTCTCGATCTGCAGTGTCCGCATGGTCATCGGTTCGAAGGCTGGTTCGCCTCCGCCGACGACTTCGAATCTCAGCTCTCCCGCCAGTTGATCGCTTGCCCGATCTGCGCGGCGACAGAGGTGAGCCGGATGCCGTCCGCCCCGCGCTTGAATTTGTCAGGTGCGACGCGGGCGCGGCAGGACAGCGAGCAGCCGCGCGAGCCTCAAGGTATGGCGCAAAGCAGTCAGGATGCAGGCGCCGATCGCGCCGACGCGAACGCGGGGGCCCCGGAACGCGCGCGGGAATTCGAGGCTATGGCGCTGCGCATGCTGCGCGAAGTCGTCGGCAAAGCTGAAAACGTCGGCGATCGCTTCGCCGAAGAAGCTCGCCGCATGCACTACAACGAAGCGCCTGCACGCAGCATTCGCGGCGTTACCACGCCTGAGGATGCGCGCGCCCTCGTCGAGGAAGGCATCGAAGTCATGCCGCTGCCCAGCGTTTGCGTACCGAAAGAGTCGCTGCAGTAGTCGATCGTTCGTGGCGGTCGCATCGCAAAAAACCAGGGCCGCGTGTCCGCGCGGGCTCGACATAAAGAGGGAAGCGCAGGATGGGGTTGAGTTACGAGGATTGGCAGGTCGGCTCGCGTCTCGAGGTCGGCACGCATGTTTTCACGGCCGACGAAATCATCGAGTTTGCCCAGCGGTTCGATCCGCAACCGTTTCACATCGACGAAGCGGCCGCGCAAGCATCGCCGTTCGGCGGTTTGATCGCGAGCGGGTGGCACACCTGCTCGGCCATGATGGGCATGCTCGTGCGCAACGTCTTGCCGGGTTCGACCTCGATGGGCTCGCCGGGGATCGAGGAAATTCGTTGGGTGAGGCCCGTGCGTGCGGGCGACACACTGCGCATGTTCAACTCGGTGCTGGCTAAGCGGGTATCGGCTAGCCGTCCCGATCGCGGGATCATCACCACCCTATGGGAAGGCCTCAACCAAGCGGACGAATTGGTCATTACCGTCCGCTCGAACGTGCTGTTCGGCCTGCGTAGTCCGCAAACGGCCGGGCAAGCCTAGGTATGGCGAAGGAACAGGTGGCGTCCGGCCATGAAGGTGGCCCAGTGGAAATTGCCGATGCCTCGGTGCTGCGCGCGCGCGTAGGTGGCGAAGCGTTCGTGAGCGCCTGGGTCGAAATCGATCAGGCGCGCGTCAATCGGTTTGCCGATGCCACCGACGATCATCAATGGGTTCATGTCGACCCCGATCGCGCCCGCCGCGATTCGCCGTTCGGCGGTGCGATCGCCCATGGGTTCTTGACGCTGTCGTTGATTCCTTCGCTGCTGGCGCAAACGGTGCGAATGGAGCAGCGGATGGTGGTGAACTATGGGCTCAACCGCGTGCGGTTTCCCGCGCCGGTGCCTGTGGGTTCGCGCTTGCGCGGCTCGTTCGTCGTCTTCGATGTGGCCGATGCGCCGGGCGGTGCGGTGAATGTCACGTGGGACGTGACGGTCGAAATCGATGGCGGAAGCAAACCCGCTTGTATTGCACAGTTTGTTACGCGGCATTATTTTCAATCGTCACCGCGCGATGTCCCATGATCTGGCTTCCGGGTCTTTCATTGGCTCCGTAGCGACCGGTTCTCGGTGACTTCCGGTAACGTCGCCTCTAAGCTGGGCGTTTCGAGCTCCCTGTGAGCCAGACGATCGAGGTCTAGACCATGCCTGGACTGCTGAGTTGGGTGCCACGGAGCGGCTCGGCGCGAACTCGAAGGCAGGCGGATTCGCGCCACGCCGATTACGAAACGACCATGGCGGCGGCCGCCCGTCGCGTACCGGTCAGCTACCCCATCAGTTATGAAGACGGATTGGCGGGCTTGAGGTTGCCCGCGCACCCTCCGAGTTATGACGAAGTAGTCAATGCTTGGCCTTATCGTTATCCCGCGCGGAGAGACCAGCAGGGAAATCCCGTCGGTGTGCCCCCGCGCTATGGAGAGGGCGAGAATAGTCCCGCAGAGCAAGAAGCGCCGCCTAGTTATCGAGAAGCCATGGCGGACAAGGCCCGCGCCCTGGAGAATGCACTCCGCAATCTTTCCCAAAATATGCGCGCCGACTTGAGCGGGGAATTCCTGCTCCCGTTCCCGGGCGAGGCGGATGTCTTCGAAGCTGGAGGATCGCGAACGGCACTCGGGCGGACGATGGATACCGTGCGGAGCACGAGACTTGCTCGACAAGACGAGCGTTTAACGCGCTATCGTCGTGGGTTGAATCTGCTTCAGGAACAAATTGATGGGTTGAACGCCAGCCTCGAAGATACGGAGGCACTGGGCGCGCTGCGGGAAATGCATACTTCGGTTGCCGCAGAATTCGGGGCGCACGGGACCGCGCATGAAGGCGCCAGAACCGCAGGGATACCAATGCGCCCACTGGCGGACGGGGGCACGCCCTTCGAGCAATGGTACCCGGGCACTTATCGACTCAGGGCAGACGCGCTCAATCTCTTTAACGAGATGGAACGCGGATTGACGTATGCGTTCGCGCGACGTCCCCCGCGGGTGAATGGCCTGAGACCGCAGGTTTTTCTGTCCCGTGCCAGGCGTAACGAACTGCGCTTTGAGCGAGCCGCAATGCTCGACTTCCAGGGCGAACTCCTGGGCGACTTCGTCGTTCGCCTTCATGAGCTGGAAGCGCGACGAAAACAGGCGGAACCGCAATTGGCTAAGTCCCCGTCGTTCTCCGACGAAATCGACGATATCTTTGCGGTGCTCTGGGAAGTGTATCTGCCATTCCGGGCGGAGCATGATCGTCAACTGAGTCGATAGGGGGCATTTGGAAGCATCTGACACCGTGCGAACTTGTCAATGCTTGGCGTACTGGGTCGCGCCGAACAGAATGTCTCGCGCCTTGTCGTCCGTGAGCGCGCGCCTTGCCGATGCAAGGACTTCCACACCGCGTTGCGCGGCGGGCCGAGCAGCAATCGCCTCGTGCCAGCGCTTGACGTTCGGGAAGTCGGCAAGATCGAGGCCTTGGTTTTGCCACGACCGAGTCCACGGAAAGGCCGCGATGTCTGCGATCGTGTAGTCGTCGCCCGCCAGATAGACCGATTTGCCGAGCTGGGTCTCCATCACACCGTACAAACGTTTCGCTTCGTTCGTATAGCGGTTGACTGCATATTCGATCTGCTGCGGGGCGTACACACGGAAGTGATGCGTCTGCCCGAGCATCGGCCCAAGCCCGCCCATTTGGAACATCAGCCACTGCAGCGTCGCGTAGCGCCCGGCAGGATCGGTGGGCAAGAATTTGCCCGTCTTCTCGGCCAAGTAGATCAAAATCGCCCCCGATTCAAACAACGAAATCGGCGCGCCGCCGGGGCCGTCGGAATCGACGATCGCCGGAATCTTATTGTTGGGGCTGATGGCCAGAAACTCGGGCTTGAATTGATCGCCCGCACCGATATCGATCGGATGAACGCGGTAGTCGAGGCCTGTCTCCTCGAGCATGATGTGAACCTTGTGGCCATTCGGCGTGGCCCAGCTGTAGACGTCGATCATCGCGGCTCCTCGTGCTGGCCGGCGCCGCGACGTGCGGCGCCGATGCAGGCGGAAAAGCTAGCACAGATCGTTCGGTCTTGCTGCCGCGCGCACAAGGCCCCGCTGGCGATACGGAAATGGTCCCCGTCGCCACGGATGCTACACGTACGTATTAGCGATAGCGTGCCGCGCGTTTCTCGAGGAAAGCGGTGATGCCTTCGAGCGCGTCCGCGTGATGGAGCGCGGCGACGAAATCGTCGCGTTCGACCGTCAAGTGATCCGCTAGCGAGCGGCTAGCCGCCGAGGCGACCAGTGCCTTGATGCAGGCCTGCGCATTCGGCGAGCCGCGCCCGAGTTCGTCGGCCCACGTGATTGCGGCGTCGCGCAACTGCGCCGTTTTGACGAGCCGGTTGACGACGCCGAGTGCGTGAAGCCGTTCGGCCGGGACCGGTTTGCCCTCGAGAAGGATTTCGGTGGCGAGTGCGCGCGGCAGCGCCTGGGCCAGGAACCAAGACCCGCCGCCGTCGGGCGTCAAGCCCACGCGGGCATACGACATGACGAACTTCGCATCGTCGGCCGCGATGATCAGATCGCAGGCGAGCGCCAGCGAAAATCCCGCGCCGGCGGCGGCGCCGGCCACGGCCGCGATCACGGGTTTGCTGGACGTGCGCAGGGCCAGGATCCACTGCGCCAGCAAGTCGATGCTTTGAGCTTGCACCGATGGATCCTTCGCGCGGTTCTCCAGCAAACGATTCAGATTGCCGCCGGCGCAAAAGAAATCGTCCGCGCCTATGACCACGATGGCGCGAATCGACGCGTCGCGTTCGGCTGTCTCGAGCGCTTGGATGCCGGCCGCGTACATGTCCGGGTGCAGCGCGTTGCGGGCCCCCGGATTCGATAGCGTCAGGACGAGAGTCGACTCGCTTTCGGGCGGTCGCGATGCGAGCAGTTCAGCGCTCATGATGATTTCCGGGGTTGTTTCAACATTGATCGGACGTTTTGCTCATGGCGCTCTCGGCGGTCGCCGCCTCTCAAAGCCGCGCGAGCCGTTCGAGCGCGGTGGCAAGCGTAGCTTCGCGCTTGGCGAAGCAAAACCGCACGACGCCCGATTCATGCGGCGCATGATAAAACGCGGAAACGGGTATGGCCGCCACGCCGATCTCGCTCGTCAGCCATTTCGAAAATTCCGCTTCGGGCAAATCGCTGATCGCCGAATAATCGACGCACTGGAAGTACGTGCCTTCGCACGGCAGCAGCTTGAACCGCGTGCTCGCTAGCCCCGCGCGGAAGAAGTCGCGCTTGCGCTGATAGAAGGCCGGCAATTGCACATAGGGCGCGGGATCGGCGAGGTACTCGCCAATGCCCACCTGCATCGGGGTGTTGACGGTGAAGACGTTGAACTGATGGACCTTGCGGAACTCCGCCGTCAATGCAGCCGGAGCGGCAACGTAGCCGACTTTCCAGCCCGTCACGTGGAACGTCTTGCCGAAGCTAGACACGACGAAGCTGCGCCGCGCGAGTTCGGGATAGCGCGCGACGCTTTCGTGCGGCGCGCCGTCATACACCATGTGCTCGTAAACTTCATCGGAAAGGATGAGGATGTCGGTGCCGCGCACGATGTCTTCTAGGCGCCGCATGTCTTGCGCATGCCAGACCCGGCCGGTCGGGTTATGCGGCGTGTTGATGAGAATCAAGCGCGTGCGCGGCGTGATCGCGGCCGCCAGCCGGTCGAACGGTATCGCATAGTCGGGCGCCTCGAGCGTGACGAATACGGGCTTGCCGCCCGCGAGTTCGATCGACGGCACGTAGCTGTCGTAGGTCGGCTCGAGCACGAGCACTTCGTCGCCGGGGTGCACGGTGGCGAGAATCGTCGTCAATAGCGCTTGCGTGGCGCCGGCCGTGACGGTGATCTCCGTCAGAGGATCGTAGGCGCGGCCGTGGATCGTCTCGATCTTGCGCGCAATCGCCTCGCGCAGCGAGGCAACGCCGGCCATCGGCGGATATTGGTTGTGGCCGTCGCGCATGGCTCGCGAGACCGCGTCGACAATGCGCGGGTCGCAGTCGAAATCGGGGAAACCTTGACCGAGGTTGACGGCGCCTCGCTCGCTGGCGAGCGCGCTCATGATCGTGAAGATCGTCGTGCCGACGTTCGGCAGGCGCGAAGCGAGCGCGAAGGGTAACGGGTTCGTTTGTTCGTGCGGTGCGTTCATGGCGCGATCAGGCTTGAGCAGTGGCAGGGAGAGACGAAAAGCAAGCCGACGCGAAAGGCGCCGGCTCGGCGATACGAAATCCGAAATCGCGCGTCGTGCGCTTGTTGAGCTTGAGCAGTGCGCGGTCCTTGGAGACGAGCCACTGAACCTTCGCCGCGTGCGCGAGTTCGAGGAATTTTTGATCGTCGCGGTCTTTGCACTTGGGCAGCGGTACGCCGTGCGCATGCGCCGTTTGAGCCTCTCGCGCGGGGGCGAGCGTGGCGAGCCGCGCCACGTGCGCCAGCGCCGCTGCTTTGTCGACGGCGCGCGCGACGAACTGCGGATAGTCGAGCACGCGCGTGAGTTCGGCCAAGCAGCGCGCATCGATCACGGCATGCAGATCGCCGCGCTCGCGCGCGGCGCGGATCGGGCGCGTGGCGTCGTCGTCGAACACGAGGATGTCGATCCAGACGTTCGAATCGAGCACGACGCGCGGCGCGGCTTTCAGGCTTTCGGCATCGGTAATGGGCATTCGCTACAATCGGGCTTTTCGTTTCTACCGCGCGGCACGGCGTGCCGGCGAGCCTCCATGATAATTGTTTTGTCTCCGGCCAAGTCGCTCGACTACGAGACGCCCCCGCACGTCTCGAAACATACGATTCCCGATTTCGCCGACGATGCGGCGCAGCTCATCGATGTTTTGCGCCGTTATTCGCCGCCGCAGCTCGCTTCGCTGATGGATATTTCCGACGCGCTCGCGCATCTGAACTTTCAGCGCTACGCCGATTGGTCGCCGAGATTCAGCGCGGACAACGCCAAGCAAGCCGTGCTCGCATTCAACGGCGACGTCTACGAGGGCTTCGACGCGAAGTCGCTTTCGGCGGCCGATCTCGACTATGCCCAGCGCCATGTGCGTGTGCTCTCCGGCCTCTACGGCGTGCTGCGCCCGCTCGACTTGCTGCAGCCGTACCGTCTGGAAATGGGCACGCGCTTACCTAATCCGCGCGGCAAGGATCTTTACGCATTCTGGGGCGAGCGCATCACCGATGCGCTCAATGCGCAACTGCGCCGGGTCAAGGGCCCCTCGCGGGTAGTGGTGAACTGCGCCTCGACCGAGTACTTCAAGTCGGTTCGCCCCAAGCGGCTCGATGCGCCCGTCGTCACGCCCGTGTTCGAAGACTGGAAGGGCGGGCGATACAAAATCATCAGTTTTCACGCCAAACGGGCGCGCGGCTTGATGGCGCGCTTTGCGGTCGAGCACCGGATCGAGTCGCCCGAACAATTGAAGGAATTCGCCGTCGAAGGCTATGCGTTCGACCCCGCGGCATCGAACGATGCGACCTTCGTGTTTCGCCGCCGTGTCGGCGATTGAGCCGAACGCATGCCATCCGCCGAGGAAACCTCATGAGCCTTTCGATCACCAGCAACTTCGACGCGGGCGCGATCGAAGTCGTGTCCTGCGAGCGCGCCGACGATATCCGTTTGCGCGTGCGTGCGGACAATCGAGCCCAATTCGCGCAATGGTTCTACTTCCGCCTTTCGGGTGCACGCGGCCAGCGCTGCGTGATGACGTTCGAGAATGCGGCGCAGTGCGCATTCGCGCCGGGCTGGCATGGCTATCGCGCAATGGCGAGCTACGATCGGGTCAACTGGTTTCGCGTGCCGACTTCATACGACGACCGGGTTCTGACGATCGATCATGAACCCGAGTTCGATTCGATTTACTACGCCTATTTCGAGCCGTACAGCGAGGAGCGGCATTCGGAGTTCCTCGGCGCCGTGCAGCAGATGCCGCGAGCGACGCTCGTCGAACTGGGCCGCACGGTGGAAGATCGACCGATGTCGTTGCTCGTGCTGGGCACGCCGGAGACGGGCGACGGGCGTTCGAAAAAGAAGGTGTGGGTGATCGCGCGGCAGCATCCCGGCGAATCGATGGCGCAGTGGTTCGTCGAAGGGCTCGTGAAGCGGTTGGCCGGTTGGGGCGATTGGGCGGGCGATCCGGTCGCGCGCAAGCTCTACGAGCATGCCGTGTTTTATATCGTGCCGAACATGAACCCGGATGGGAGCGTGCACGGCAATTTGCGCACGAACGCCGTGGGCGCCAACCTGAACCGGGAGTGGCTCGAGCCCGATGCGCAGCGCAGTCCGGAGGTGCTCGCGGTGCGCGAGGCCATCCACGCCAACGGCTGCGACATGTTCTTCGACATCCATGGCGATGAGGCGTTGCCCTACGTGTTCGTCGCGGGCAGTGAAATGCTGCCGAGTTTCACCGAACAGCAGGCGCGGGAGCAGCGCGCTTTCATCGAAGCGTTCAAGCAGGTGAGCCCGGACTTCCAAGACAAGTACGGTTACGAGGCGTCGAAGTACCAGGAAGACGCGCTCAAGCTCGCCTCGAAGTACATCGGTCACACGTTCGGATGCCTGTCGTTGACGCTCGAGATGCCGTTCAAGGACAACGACAACCTGCCCGACGAGCGGGTCGGCTGGAACGGCGAGCGAAGTGCCGCGCTAGGCGCCGCGATGCTCGGCGCCGTGCTGCGTCAACTCGAAACCTTCGCCTGATCTCCCGCCGTATCGCGCGCGGCCAACGCGCGCGTGCGATACGACGGCCGCCCGCGATCAGTGCTTCGCCGGCTTGGAGGAGGACTTCTTCTTCTGCGTCGAATGCTTCACGGCGCTCTTGCTCGTGTGGCGGCCTTTGCCCTTCTTTTTCGTGGAACGTTCGTTGTGCGGCTTCAGCGCCGGTACCGGGTCGTTCCAACTGAACGCGAGCATCTGCGTGCCGACATAGCCGCACCGAAACGTCAGGGGATAGGGCGCGCGCGAGCTTTCGCGCGGGATGCCTTGCCCTTCGACGGTGACGACATTCTCGACCGTCACGCGTTGTTTGCCTTCATCGAACGGCTGATTCCACGGCTTGATCTCGGCATGAGCGGAATCGAAGGCCCCGGGGGGGAAATCGACGTGGTCGACTGCCGTTGACGTGCTCGCGACGAAGTTGCCATGCGCGGCGCAATCGGCGACGAGGGGATCGGCATGATTGTCGTTGATGAAATGGGCAATCATTTCATTGCGCTGATCGATGAGATCGGCGCGGGCGGGCGCCATCGCGAGAAGCGGCAGGAGCAACGCCGCCGATGTCGCTAGCCGGCCGGCGAGCCGTCGTGTACGGCGTGAAAACTTGGAGCTATCCATCCGATAGGCGCTATTGAGACACAGGCACGTAAGATGCCCCAGTCGGAGACGGAGTTCAATGTCGAGATGAATAAATTTTGACGAATGAGGCCGGCAACGCGCTCGAGCGGGGCGACGCAGAACGATCATGGGCAGGCAAGCATCGAAGCCGAGTCGCGTGTCGGCGCCCCGATCTGGCATTCGAAGCGCCGAATGCGCGGTGTTCGATGCTTCACGTGCGCGGCCCGCCTAGCCGATAGCGTCGCACGTCGTTCGTCGTGACCCAGGTCGGCTTGTAGACTGCGATGAGCGCGGTGGACATGCCGGTAAACCACGCCTCGCCCGTGGCCAGCAAAAATACGCTGAACGCGTAGCCGATCGGAATGACGGCCGGCGAACCGTGCGCGAGTGCGACGTGCGTCGCGGCGGCGGCCACGCAGGCGACCGTGACGGCGATTGCCGGCGACACGAACCCTTGCGCGCAAATGAACACGAACAAGTTGCGCGGCAGCCAAGCCACGCACGCACGCTGAAAGAGGGCGGAGATGCCGACGGGCATGGCACCGTAGATCAGGAAGGTGAGCGCGACGCCTTGCCATGCGGCATCGAAGACCACGGCGGCAATACCCGACACGGCGGCCATCGCCACCAGCGCCAGCGCCCAATCGAACAACGTGACGAGAAGCGTCGCGCCGAGCAGATGCATGACGGGACCATCGTCGAGCCATGCATTCGTCGCCCAGAGAACCGAAATGGCAACGATGACCGCCAGCCAGACATGCTGGAGCGTTCCGTCCTGCAAGCGCCGGAACGGCCTGCGCGCGAGGGCGAGCGCGAGCAAACACGCCGCGGCGGCCCAGCCACCGACGGCGACCCAAAGCGGAAGCGGCGTATACAGGAAGCCCATGCGTCCATATTACTCGTTGGCTTGCGAAAGGGGGGAGCCCGCGCACACGCGCGGCGACTCCTTATTCATACGTTATAGCAAGCCCTGCGCCTTGCGGTGTTAACCGGGACCCGGCGCGACGCCGCCGAACGGTGTCTCGGGTTCGGCCGCGAGCGGCAGATCGAGCGTGAGGTCATGCCTGGATAGCGGGTACTTGAATGACGCCTGCCGACGCAGCGGTATCGCGCCACCCTGGCCCAGCACCGGTTTCGGCGCGTTTTGCCCTTCGGCGCGCAGCACCTCGAGCTGCGGCGTGAGCCAGCCGTTGTAAATTGCGACGGCCGCGGCCCGATTGGGCGCGCCCAACTGCTGGAATATGCTGGCCAGATGAATTTTGACCGTGCCCTCGCTGATGCCGAGTGTGCGCGCGATCATTTTGTTCGTGCTGCCCATATGGACGCAACGCATGATCTGCTCTTGGCGCGGCGAGAGTGTCAGGGCGAAGCGTTTGCGCCGCGGCGGCTGCGCGGGCAGCTCGCGCGGCGGCAATGCCGGGGGAATCGCGCCCTCCGGCTCATCGGCGACGAACGGTGCGTATTGTCCGCCCGCCACCACGAGTTCGAGCAGGCGCACGATCAGGAAAGGGTTCGTCGAACGTGGAATCACGCCGTGTATGCCAGCATCGACGAGCGTGCGCACACGCGCCGCGGCGGTGTCGTCGACGAACACCGCCACGCGCAGGCGCGGATCCTCCGCCAATAAAGCGCGCACGGAGCCGGTGCGCATGGAATCCTGCCAATCGACCACGAGCAGCTCGACGGGCAGACGCCGCATCGTGCGGCTCGCCTGCGGCCAATCGCGGGCCTCGCAAAACCGTGCTTGCCGATCGATTTGCCGCAAGAGCGACTTGAGCCCGTCGCGCCGTTCAGCTTCCGAACTGAGAACTGCGAACCGCATATTTTTTGCCTCCTGTAGTCGGTACGGACAGCGCCGCGACCGGAGACTGAACGAGCCGCTCCGGACACGCTGCGCCGTCGCGCAATCATGACAAATTCCTTACGGCGGCGCGGCTAGCCGGATGGCATAGGACGCACCCGCGTTGCCGCGCGTAGCGGCAGCGGGGTGCGAAAAGGCGGGGCGGTGAACCCGGGGGGTCAGTGAAAGTGAGGCTGGGCAGGTTCGGCGTCTTCGGGCATTTCGGCGTGCACGATTTCCCCGAGCGGATCGGCGTAAAGGGGGACGCCGCAGTCGTCGCAGTATTCGGGCTCGAAGCGGCCCGCGTGTCGCCGGATGTCGGTGACGCCGGCTTCCTTGAGCAGGGCGATGATTTCCTCGAGCGGGCCGCCGGTTTCCTCCGCTTCCTCGTCGATCGCGAGTTCTCCGTTTTCGCGACCGTAAAGCGGCCAGACGACCCCGTAAATCACATCGTTGCTGGCGCGGCGCGTGAAGCCCACGCGGTATTCGTCGATGCGGCGTTCGCCGAAACCGGCGACGACGGCCCGTAGATCCTGCGGCGTCGCCCCGATGGTGTCGAACAGATAGCGAATGGCGGTGCGCACGGTATGAGGCCGTACTCGTTCGTCGGCGTCCCGGCAGGCCGAGTAATAGGCATCCGGCAGCAGGCATTCGAATTCGCAGCCCGGTAGCACGAGGGCGAGGTTGGCGCCCCCTTGCGTCGTCCATTGTTCGAGACACTGGCCGCGCTCGATGCGCGCACCGTTTTCCTCTTCCTGCCAGCGAAAGAGCGGCGCGCCGACAGGCGCCGCCACCACGGCGAGCAAGAAGCGGGGATCGGCGAGAATGGGTGAAGTCTCGGGCAAATCGCCGAAATTCATTTTCGCGGCGGTGCCGTTGACGGCGGCCTGAATCAGTTGCTGGGCGACGCGGAACGTTTCGACGTGATGCCGCGGCAATTGATCGATGCTGTAGAGGAACGGCGCGAGCGCCACACGCGTGCCGCCGGCTAGTACATGTGCGTGCAGATGCGCGCGCAGGGCGTCGACCGCATCGCCCTTGAGCGGCCCGGATGGAATCATGTAACGCGTCCAAGCCAGTACCGGCGCCGCGACCAAAAGCGCCTCGTAGGCGGTGCCTTCGTGCTCGATGATGAACGACTCACTGTGCGTCTCGGCCATATCGGCAAGTGCGCCGTAGGCATCCGGGTGATTTTGTTGCAGGTGGTCGAGCGCCGCGTCGAGCGTGGTTTGATTGCCGTTGCGGACGATCTTCGCTAGCAGGGTGTCGAGCTTGGCTTCCCAGAAGCGATCTTCGATGCGGCTGCCGGACGCGAACAGCGCGAGAGAAAGGCCGACCAGCTTGTCGGCATCGGGGGGGAGGCGTTTGGCGATTCGCGAGCGCATAAGGGGCTGACTTGGTTGGATTCGATGAACCCTCCATTCTAGTCTTTTCCGTCACGCAGTAAGCCGAGCTGAGCGAGGCAGCGTGCGAGCGACCTTGCAAGCCGGGCGGCTCGATCATAGTCCGTGCTGCGGCGTGCGCGCCGCGCGGCGGTTTTGGCATCGCCGGCGGGGTATTCGGGCTATCTGCAAATTTTCGCTTGCGGCGCGAAACGAACGCGCCTAGAATCACGCCCTTCGCGCAGTCGAACGGACAGCGCGAAGGAAGCGGGAGTCCTTGGAGCAGGTAGGTTTGCCCAGGATTTGCGCGGGCCCTCGTAGCGGGTTTTG
>NZ_JBQCHR010000004.1:0-14851 GCF_051954495.1 Trinickia sp. | reverse complement strand
ACCGTGACGAGCAGCACGTCTTCGCCCGCGACGCCAAGGCGCTCGAGTTCTTCGATGCAAGCGTCGACGAGGCCGTTGCAGACGGGCTCGTTAAAGCGCGATTGAACGACGCCGATGCGTAGGCCGTCGCCGTCGAGGTTCGGTTGGTATTGTCCGATTTCCATGTGAAGGTCCGTAGAAAGTAGGTATGCGGCGAGTGCGATGCGTTGGCGTCGATTATGCGCCTGGCCGTGCCGGCGCGCCCGGCATCGGCACGAAGCCTGTGACTTCGAGGCCGTAGCCCGACATGCTGCCGAGGCGGCGCGGGTTGGACAACACCTGCATCTTGCCGACGCCGAGCTCGCGCAGGATCTGCGCGCCGACGCCGTAAGTCTTGAAATCGACGGGCCGCCGCTTGAGCTGCGCCGCCTTTTCCTCTTCGTCGAGCGCCTTGAATACGTCGATGAGATGATCCTTCGTATCGCCGCAGTTGAGCATGACGATGACGCCCAGATCGCGCTGGGCGATTTCCTTCATCGCGGCATCGAGCGTCCACGAGTGCGTGGACGTGCCGACTTCGAGCACGTCGAGCACCGACAGCGGTTCGTGCACGCGCACGGGCGTATCGACGTCGGGCGTGGGCGTGCCGCGCACGAGCGCGAGATGCGGCGAGCCGCTCGGTTGATCCTGGTACAGAATCGCGCGGAACGCGCCGTGCGCCGTTTGCATCGTGCGCTCGGCGACGCGCGTGACGATCGACTCGGTGCGGCTGCGATAGTGGATCAGGTCGGCGATCGTGCCGAGCTTCAGACCATGCTGCGCGGCGAATTCCATCAGGTCGGGCAGGCGCGCCATCGTGCCGTCGTCCTTGATGACTTCGCAAATGACGGCCGCCGGCGTAAGCCCTGCCAGTGCCGTGAGATCGCACCCTGCCTCGGTATGGCCGGCGCGCACGAGCACGCCGCCCGGCTGAGCCATGATCGGAAACACGTGGCCCGGCTGAACGATGTCTTCCGCACGCACGTCGCGCGAGACCGCGGTGGCGATCGTGCGGGCGCGATCGGCCGCCGAGATGCCGGTCGTCACGCCCTCGGCCGCCTCGATGCTGACCGTGAACGCCGTGCCGTACTGCGTGCCGTTCCGGTAGGTCATGAGCGGCAGATTCAGCGTCTTGCAGCGCTCTTGCGTGAGCGTCAGACAAATCAGGCCGCGGCCGTAGCGCGCCATGAAATTGATCGCTTCCGGCGTGACGAAATCGGCCGCGAGTACCAGGTCGCCTTCGTTTTCGCGATCTTCTTCGTCGACGAGGATCACCATGCGGCCGGCTTTGAGCTCGGCGATGATCTCGGGAGTGGAGGCGAGAGACATGTCGTTGGATGCGTTTGGGAAAGCGCGTATTTTACGCCACGACGGGGTCGCGGTCCCCGGTTTCGCGCGAGCGCCCGTGGGCAAGCGCCGCATCCCCATCCCCGAAGCCTCCGGGCGCCAGGTGCTACCCAGGTACGGCGCGCTATTCCCCCGGCTGGGTGAGCACTGCGAGCTTGGTGACGCCCGCGCGCTCGAGCGAGGCGAGCACCTTCGCAACGTTGCCGTACGGCGTGCCTTCGTCGCCCTGCAGCGTGACCTGCGCGTCAGGGTGCTCGGCATGAAGCCGTGCGAACTCGGCGTCGCGGCTGTCGGGCGCGATGCGCCGCTTGTCGATGAATACGCCGCCCTCCTTGTCGATGCTGACCGTCACGGGATGATCGGGCGCGCTCGCCGTGGCTTGCGTTTTCGGCAATTTCACATCGATCGCATTGTTCAGCAACGGCACCGTCACGATGAACGCGACCAGCAGCACGAGCATGACGTCGACGAGCGGCGTGATGTTGATTTCGCTGACGACGTCGTCGTTGTCCGATTGGGTCGAGAAGGCCATTAGGCGATCGCCTCCCGCGCCGGTTCGTTGCGATGCGGCGCGGCCGGTGCGCTCGTCTTGTGTTGGCGAAGCTCGGGGCGCAGCTGGAAGTCTTGTTGCTGCGCGAGCGTGATCAGATCGTTCGCGAAGTCGTCGAGGTCCGCGTTCAGCGATTTGCTCCGGCGCACGAAGAAGTTGTAGGCGAGCACCGCCGGCACGGCCACGGCGATGCCCACGCCGGTCGCCACGAGCGCTTCGCCGATCGGGCCCGCGACGACGTCGATGCTGGCCGAGGCGCGGTGCGAAATCGCGGTCAACGCGTGAATGATGCCGAACACCGTGCCGAACAACCCGACGAAGGGGGCGGTGGCGCCGATCGAGGCGAGCACGGCGAGTCCGTTTTCCGATGTCCGGCGCTCCTTGCGGATGCGCTGCGCAAGCGCTCGCTCGCACAGATCCTTGGCATGCTCTTTACCGTGCGCTGCCGCGTCGCGCCCGTGCGCAGCGGGCCCGAGCGTGCGGAAGAAGGCGGCGGCGACCCGCGATTTCGGACCCTCGGTCGAAACGGCCTGGGTCAGGCGGGCGGCCGCGTCGAGATCGGACGCTTCACGTAGCGATCGGTCGAAGCGGCGGTCGGCGCGGCCGGCGCGCACGGTATGCAGCGCCTTGGCTACGATCAGGGCCCAGCTCGCGACGGAGAAAGCCAGCAAGATCCATAACGCGGCGTGAGCGATGGACGAGGAAGCGAATTCGGACATAGCGGAGTACTCCTTCAACGAGAGCGAGAGCGAAAGTCAGTTCAAACGAAAATCGAGCGGCACGTCCACCCACCCGTCGATGGGCGTCGATCCGCGCTTGGCGGGCACGAACGTCCAGCGACGAACGGCGGCGAGGGCGGCCTTGTCGAGCACCTCGTGGCCGCTCGACGCATGGAGATCGACGCTGACGGGGCGCCCGGCCGCATCGACGTGAACGCGCAGCACGACACGTCCTTCCCAGCCTTCCTCCTGCGCCGCCTCCGGATAGCGCGGCGCGGGGTTGCGCAGATAGGCGGCGTTGCCGACGGGCGGCGTGACGACGGGTTCAGGCGCGGGGGCAGGGGGCGTCGGCGCGGGCGCCGCCGAGGGTGGTGCCGGATGCGTGGGCGCGACGTCGGGCGCCTTGGGGCTCGCACGCTCCGTCGGTTGCACGGCAGGCGCGAGGGGTGCGCGCACCTTCGGCGGCACGGCTTTGGCGACCGGATGCGGCGCCGGCCGCGGCGGCGGCTTTGGAGGCTGCGGCGCGGGAGGCGTGGCCGCCGGTGCGGGCCGCGCCGGCGCCACGACCTCGATCGCAATGGGCGGTACGACCGGCGGCTCGATGCGTTTCGCGCCGAAGCGGCTCGCGATCAAGGCAAGAACGGCGGCGTGCGCCAGCACCGAAGCGGTCCATACCGCTGCGTTCGTGATGCGACGCCGGCGCGCGCTGCCCGCGTCGAGCGCAAGTTCCGCCGCCCAGGGCGTGTTTTCGTGCAGCGCGTTCACGCTAGGCCCGCCCAGAGGGCAAGAGCGACCGACCCGAGCACGAGCCCGACCGCGAGCGACTTTCCTTTGTGCAACTGCGTCCAGAGCAGCACACCGGTGAGCGACAGTAGAACGAGCGAGCCCGCTAGCGTGTCGATCAGCAGCACCCAGCCGATGCCGAGTCCGACGCCCCTATGCAGGTTCGTCAGCATGGCGAGGAACGTGTTGTCGGTCCGCTTGAGCGTGACGAAATCGTTGCCCTTCCAATATTCGGCTGTCACGGTCTCGCGCGGCGTCGCGAACGTCATCTGCCAATGCTCGGGTTGCACGGTGCGACGATCGCCCCACGCCACCGCATGTTCGGGCTCCCGTTGCACTCGGCCCAACCGGCCATCGAGCTTGAACGTGCCCTGCAGCCAAGCCGCGAGTTCGTGCGGCGTGTGCGGCGCAGGCGTCGGCAACGCTGCCTGCAGCTCGGTGACTTGAGGCGCACCGGTCGCGATGCGCATCGGCCCCGCGCGATGATTCAACACGAAACCCGTCGTGCCGAAGAGTAGGCCCAACGCAGCGCCCCACAGGCCGATCCACCCGTGTGCGTTGCGCAGCCATTTGATGACGGTCGCGCGCCGCCCGCGTTTGCCGCGCGCATCGATCGCGGAGGCGCTCGCCGCGCGCAGCGGCGCGGCGACTTCCGATACGGTCATGGTTCGCTCCAAAGACGCAAAAGGTTGTGATAGCAGCCGACCAGATCGCGGCGCGCGTGTTCGTCCGCTTCAGTGGCATTCAGGCGCTGGATGGCGTTGTCCATGTCGAACAGCAAGGCGCGCTGCGCATCGCTTCGAACGAGGCTTTGCACCCACAAGAAACTGGCGACGCGTACGCCGCGTGTCACGGGCGTCACGCGGTGAAGGCTGGTTGCCGGATACACCACCATGTCGCCGGCCGGCAGCTTCACCGCATGGGCGCCGTACGTGTCTTCGATGACGAGTTCGCCGCCGTCGTATTCGTCGGGCGATGCGAGAAAAAGCGTAGCGGCAACGTCGGTGCGCAACTTCACGCCGTTGGGTAGCACGCGCACCGCGCCGTCGACGTGATTGCCGAACGTCATCCCGCCCTCGTAGCGGTTGAACAGCGGCGGATAGACCTGATTGGGCAGCACCGCGCTGATGAAAAGCGGATGGCGTTCGAGCGCGCCGAGCACAATGTCGCCCAGCTCGTGGGCGATCGGAGAATGCTCCGCGATCTGCTGGTTGCGCTTGACCGGCGCGCCCGAATAGCCGGCGGTCGCACGACCGTCGACCCAGGCGCCGCCCGCCGCGTCCAGCCGGCTTCGCACCATTCGAATCTGCACGGCGTTCAGAACGCCCGGGATCTGTAGCAGCATGGCAATGTGTTCTTCAAGTCATTCACCCGCGCGCCAGCCGTCATGGTTCGAGCATGCTCGAAAACGGTCGCCGCGCATGGGCCGGATCGTTTCTTCACAGCCTGTACTCGAGCGTCGCGAGCAGTGTCCTGCCGATACCCGGCACCGAGCGGCCTCCGTCGGACTGGATCAGCGCGTCGTAGTAGAACTTGTTCGTGAGATTGAGCAGGTTCAGCCGCGCGTCCCACTGCTTCGCGTGGTAGGCGGCCATCGCGTCCCAGCGCGTATAGCCGCCTACCTGGACGTAGTTGTTGTTGGCCGCGTAGCGTGCCGACATGTAAGTCGGGCCGCCGCCGATTTCCCAATGCGGCGTGACGTTGTACGTGCTCCATAGCGTCAACGTGTTGCGCGGCGTGTTCGCCGGAACGTGCCCTTGCGTGCCGTCGGCCGCGCGCAAGATGGCGCCGTTCATGTACGTGTATCCGCCGAACACCTGCCAGTTCGGCAGAAGGTGCCCTGCGACGCCGGCTTGGAAACCCCGCACGCGGATATCGCCGTCGAGCGTGTATTCGGTCGAGGACACCTGGGTGCGCGCGTTGGTCATCTCCTGCTGGAACAGCGCCGACGTCACCGATAGATTGCCGCCGAGCAGATCCCATTTGCCGCCGACTTCGTACGACTTCGTGTGTTCGGGCGCGAGGTTCTGCGTCAAGTTGGTGACGGTCAGGGCTTCGAGCGAGGGATCGAACGAGGTGCCGTACGACACGTAGTACGACTGCCAATCCGTCGGCTGATAGATCGCGCCGGCGCGCACGCTCGTGAAGTAGTTCGTTTGCGCCGCGTAGGACGGGGCGTTGAGGGTATTGCCGATGTGCGCTTGAAAGCGGTCCCAGCGCAGACCGCCGATCACCTTCCAATGTTCGCCGATCGATATCGTGTCGTTCATGTAGGCGGCGAGCGAGGTTGCGCCCGAATCGGCGCGGTTCCCGACCGTCTGCGTGACGTTCGACGGCGTGCTCATGTACACGGGCGCGATGAGCGACACGATCGGCATATTGCCGCGCGTGTAGGCCTGGTTGCCGTAGCTGTCATGGCCGATTTCCGTACCGGCGATCAGATCATGGCCGATCGAGCCAGTGCTGAATTTGTAGCGGACCATCGTGTCGTTGTAGACCGAGTGGTTTTGGATGACACGGTCGTGGCTTTGCAGTTGAACGTAGAGGCTCTGCAGCGGCAGGTTCGTGAAATTGCCGTTGGACAGGGCCGTGCTGCCGGCGAGCGGGCCGGTCAGCACTTTGCCCGCCGCCGATTCGCGCGCGTCGGTCATCGAATGCGAGAAGCGCGTTTGGTTCGATATCGACAAGGCATCGGAGAACTTGTGTTCGATGCGTGCGGTCAGCGTTTGGAGGTCTTGGATCGTGCGGTCGTCGGTCAACCCATAGTAGGTATGTTTCGACGGCGCGAACGGATGACCGTCGATCGACTGCACGCCGTAGTCGGGCATGTCGTAGTTATGCTGAATCAGCGCCGACAGCGTGATCTCGGTGGGCGTGCCGATACCGAAGCGAATGGACGGGGCTACGCCGTAGTCCTTGTTCTTCATCTCGTCGCGCGTCGAGCCCCGCGATTGGCCGAAGGCGTCGATGCGAAACGCGGCGGTGGGCGTAAGCGGATGGTTCAGATCGACCGTCGTGCGATAGCGGTCGTTCGTGCCCACCGTCGTGGAAATTTCAGCCGAGGGTTTGAGCGTCGGACGCTTGCTGACCTGATTGACGACGCCGCCTGTCGAGCCGCGCCCGAACAGCATCGACGAAGGGCCGTACAGCACGTCGATCGATTCGAGGTCGAACGTGTCGCGGTAATACTGGTTGCGATCGCGAAAGCCGTCGAGATAGATGTCGTTTTGCGCCGTGAAGCCGCGCAGGTTGATGTTGTTGCCGATCTGACCGCCTTCGGCGCCGCCGATCGTGATGCCCGGTGCGTTGCGCAGCGCGTCTTGAAACGACGTGGCGCCTTGCGATTGCATGAGGGCCTGGTTGATGACGGAGACCGACTGCGCGATGTCGCGCTGGGCGGTGGGCACTTTTGCGCCGACCGTCGTGGTTTCGCTGCGCAGATCGGTGTGCGGTGTCGCGCCGCCGACCCGCACGGTGGGCAGCGTCGCGACCGAAGCGGGGCTCGCGCCCGATTGCGCGTTCTGCTGCCCGGCGCTGGCCGCCGGCGAGGCCGCCATGGCATCTTGGCGCGGCGGCGCGCTCGGCGCGGCGGGCGTCGAAGAAGCTTGCGCATGCACTGCGAGCGGCAGTGTCGTGACTTGCAGCGCCAAGGCGAGTTTGAGCGCCCGTGCAAGCGGCGTCGTTGTCGGCATGAAAACCCCTGTGTCGATGTTGCGCGCCCAACCACCGAGCGGCAGGCGCCTTTATGCGGGCCACGCGTTCAACGCGAGCCCATCTTTTGGAAAGTAATGCAAATGAGAACGATTAGCATTACACAAATTCGTGACGGTTTCAAGCGTTTCGCATCGTTCGGCTCAGCCGGAAAGGGGCAGCGGTAGGAACGGGGCGGGAGACGAAGCGGCAGACGGGCCGCCTCGCGGCGTCAATCGACGGCGGCGTGCGAGGCGGCCGAATCGGGCGAATGCTCGCGCGGCGCGCGGATCATGATCAGCAGCGGGATCACGAGCAGCGTGGCGACGAACATCAGCTTGAAGTCGTCCACATAGGCGATCATCGCGGCCTGCTGCGTAATGCTCTGGTCGAGCATGGCCACCCCGAGTCGCGAGCCCGAGGCAAGCAAGGGCTGGACGGTCGGATTGAAAGGCGTGACGTTGGCGGCCAGGTCGGCATGCGAGATTTGCGTGTAGCGCGTCATCAGCGTCTGCACGATCGAAATGCCGATGCTGCTGCCGATATTGCGCATCAAGCTGTAGGTTGCGGTGCCGTCGGCGCGCAACTCGGGCGCGAGCGTCGAGAACGTCAGCGCGCTGAGCGGAACGAATACCAGGCCGAGCCCAAACCCTTGAATCACGCCGGGCCACACGATGTCGGACTGCGACAGGACGATCGTGTAATGCATCATCTGCCAGAGCGCGAAGGCGGAGATGCCGAGCCCGGCCAGCAGCATGGCCCGCGCGTCGATTCGCCGGAGCAGCTTGCCCGCGATCAGCATCGCGAGCATCGTCCCCGCGCCGCTCGGCGCCGTCACCAATCCAGCGGTGGCGACGGGATAGCCCATGAGGTTCTGCAGCATCGGCGGAATCAACGCGCGCGTGGCATACAGCACGGCGCCGACCACGAAGATGAAGAACGTGCCTACCGTGAAATTCGGATCGCGAAGCAGTTCGCGCTTGAAAAACGAGTGCTTGCCGGCCGTGGCCGTATGCACGAGAAAAAACGCGAAACTGATCGCCGCCAGCAGCGCCTCGACCACGATTTCCGTCGACCCGAACCAGTCGAGCTGCTCACCGCGGTCGAGCATCGCCTGCAGCGCGCCGATCGCGATCGCGAGCGTCGCAAAGCCGAAGGCGTCGAACGTCACGCCGTGTTTCGGCGCTTTGGCCGGCAGAAAAGCCGCCACACCGGCCAAGGCAAGCACGCCGATCGGCAAATTGATGAAGAACACCCAGCGCCACGAATAACTATCGGTCAGCCAACCGCCGAGCGTGGGTCCGATGATCGGCCCGACCATCACGCCCATGCCCCAGATCGCCATCGCTTGGCCTTGTTTCTCGCGCGGGTTCACGTCGAGCAGAATCGACTGCGAGAGCGGAACGAGCGCCGCGCCGAACACCCCTTGCAGCAACCGAGCGACCACGATTTGCGCAACGGTCTCGGATAGCCCGCACAACGCGGACGCAACGGTGAAGCCGACGATCGAAATCGTCAGCAGCCGCTTCACGGTGAGGCGATCCGACAGCCAGCCCGTGAGCGGCGTGGCGATCGCGGCGGCGACGATGTAGGAGGTCAGCACCCACGTAATCTCGTCCTGCGACGCGGACAGGGCGCCTTGCATATGCGGCAGCGCCACGTTGGCGATCGTACTGTCCAGCGTCTGCATCAACGTGGCGAGCATGATCGAAACGGTCAGCATTGGCCGATTCAACGGGCGGACCGGCTGGGGGGAGAGAGGCGAATCACTCAACGAAATGTCTCCTGCGATCGGCAGGCGCGGCAACGATCTTCAATTAATAAGCATGCTTATTATAAACGCACGCATTTGATGGCGCGCGCCGACCGTCGCAAGCCTTCTTGCGATTCGCTCCCCTATAATCGGCGCATGGACAAGAGCTTCGAGAGCCGGCTAGGCTTTTTGATCACCGACGCGGGGCGGCTGTGCGGTCGCTTGTACGACAAGCGGGCCAAGCGCCTCGGCTTGACGCGCGCCCAGAGCCGCGTGCTGGCGTACCTGGCCTGGAAGGGCGAGATGAACCAGGCGCGCCTGGCCGAACTGCTCGAAATCACGCCGATTTCGCTGACGCGTTTGCTCGATCGGATGGAGGGCTACGGCTGGGTCGAACGCGTGGAGAGCGGTGAAGACCGCCGTGCTTTCGTGATTCGGCTCACGCGCAAGGCGCGAACGATGTTTCCGCGCGTGCTGGAAGTGGGGGATGAGGTGGCGGAAGAGGGCTTTCGCGGCCTGTCCGCCGCGGAGCGCGACACGCTGATCCGTTTGCTGCAGCGGGTACGCAAGAACTTCGTCGAAGGCATCGGCGAAGGGCTCGAGTGACGCCTCGAGCGACGGGCTTTGCGGCCAAGCCCGTCTACTCGACGCGAGCAAGTCCGCCTCACACCACCGTTTCGCGTTCCGGCGTCGCGCTGATTTTGTGGATCGACAAATCGGCGCCGTCGAATTCGTTTTCGTCGTCGAGCCGAATGCCGACCGTTGCCCGCAAGACGCCATAGACGATCGCGCCTCCGGCCGTGGCGACAACGATCGCCGCCAGCGTGCCGATCGCCTGCGCGATCAGCGACACGCCGCCGGCGCCGCCCAACGCCTTCAGGCCGAAGATGCCGGCGGCAATACCGCCCCAAGCGCCGCACAGGCCGTGCAGCGGCCATACGCCGAGCACGTCGTCGATACGCCAGCGGTTTTGCACGCACGTGAACATGTAGACGAACAGCGCACCCGCGATGGCGCCTGTTACGAGCGCACCGATCGGATGCATGATGTCGGACCCCGCGCAGACCGCGACGAGCCCGGCCAGCGGCCCGTTATAGGCGAAGCCCGGGTCGTTGCGGCCCGCGAGGCAGGCGGCCAGCGTGCCGCCGACCATCGCCATCAGCGAATTGACCGCGACGAGTCCGCTGATCTTGTCGATCGTCTGCGCGCTCATGACGTTGAAGCCGAACCAGCCCACCGCGAGCACCCAGGCGCCCAGTGCGAGAAAGGGAATATTCGACGGCGGATGGGCCGAAATGCGACCGTCGCGCTGATACCGGCCGCGGCGCGCGCCGAGCAGGAGCACGGCGGGCAACGCCACCCAGCCGCCGAACGCGTGCACGACGACCGAGCCCGCGAAGTCGTGGAACTGCGCGCCGAAGGTCGCGCCCAGCCAGCTCTGCCAGCCGAATCGATCGTTCCACGCAATGCCTTCGAAGAACGGGTAGACGAAGCCCACGAGGATGAAGGTCGCGCAAAGCTGCGGGTTGAATTTGGCGCGCTCGGCAATGCCGCCCGAGACGATGGCCGGAATGGCCGCCGCGAAGGTCAGCAAAAAGAAGAAGCGCACGAGTTGATAGCCGTTGTGCTCGGCGAGCGTCGTGGCGTCGCCGAAGAACTGCACGCCATAGGCGATGGTGTAGCCGATAAAGAAGTAGGCGATGGTCGATACGGCGAAGTCGACGAGGATCTTCACGAGCGCATTGACCTGGTTCTTCTTGCGAACGGTGCCCAGTTCCAAAAAGGCGAATCCAGCGTGCATCGCGAGCACCATTCCGGCGCCGAGCAACAGGAACAGCGTGTCGGTGCCCGATTTCAGGTCAGTCATAGGATTTGTTGTGTGCGCAAAAAGTAGGCACAGAAAGCAAGGTGCGTACCAATGCGGGGCGAATCTGTCCGAGTTCGGTGCAGGGCGGCGCTGAGAGGGCACTCGTGCACCATCGCCGAGCCTGGCGCCAATGTGCATTTATGGTGTTGCGTGCACACGCACGGTGCGACGTGTGCACGTCGATCGAGCGTGTGCACAGCGCTAGAGCGTCGCGCTCGATGACGCTTCCGTCCGGCCTGCGTCCGCAGCTCGCAGCCCTTATACGTTGAAGTCGGCCTGCCTTATCGCGCAACGTCGTACTGGACGACTGACACGTAACCTTCATTCGTCGCCGGTATCGTCTTCGCGAAATGCGCGCGCAAATCACGTGCAGCACTCCGACTATCGGCGGCCGCAACAGCCCACGCGGACTGGTCGGCTGTCGACGCGATACCCCCATTCCACGCCAACGCTTCGACGCGCACCGTGCTGCACCAACGAGGCGCGCGGAGCCTGACCATCGCCGTTAACACCTGAGAGGCGCAGACGATATGACGAAGAAGAGCACCCCCGACACCACCATGACCGAGACGAGCGCCGGCGTATCGCGCCGTGGCTTCCTCAAGCTGGCGGGCGCGTCGGGGTTTGCCGGGGCGGCCGGCGCATTGTCCGTCGCCGCGCAAGCGGCGGATGCCGCACCCGCGCCGGACGGCACGCCGGAACAGATCCACCTGACGTGGGGCGAAGACCCGACGAGCGAAGTCGTCGTGTCGTGGGCGTCGCAGGCGGCGTCCGTTCGTCCCCGCGTCACCGTCAGTACCGATCGCGGCCACGGCGAAACGGTCCACGCGGTGCAGCGCACCTACACGGACGGGCTCAACGGCGTCGTGGTTTTCGCCTACCATGCGCGCCTCACCGGTCTGAAGCCGGACACGACGTATCGCTATGAAGTGACCGCCGACAACAGCAGCGCCGTCAGCCCGTTTGCCGCGAGCTTCACGACCGCGCCGCGCGGCCGCAAGCCCTTCCGCTTCACGAGCTACGGCGACTTGGCCACGCCCAACACGCAGTGGGTGCTGTCATCGCCGCAAAGCCGGTTCGCCGTCGAAGCCGTGGAGCGCTTTCAGCCCTTGTTCCATCTGCTGAACGGGGACCTGTGCTACGCCAACTTGAATCCCACGCATCAAACGGATGTCTGGCGCGATTTCGGCAACAACAACCAGAGCTCGGCGGCGAATCGTCCTTGGATGCCGTGCCCCGGTAACCATGAACTGGAGTTCTACAACGGCGAGCAGGGCCTGAATTCGTACCTCGCGCGCTACACGCTGCCCGAAAACGGCACCCGGTTCTCGGGGCGCTGGTACGCGTTTCAAGTGAGTTCGGTGTTGTTCATCTCGCTCGATGCGGACGACATCGTCTATCAGGACGCCGCGGCGTTCGTCGGCGGTCCGGCGCCGCTCGTTCCGGCGCCGAGCACGGGCAATGCGCCGATCCAGCCGGGCACGTCGCTCTACGTGCGCGGGTACAGCCATGGAGAACAGACGCGGTGGCTGGAGAAGACACTGCGCCGCGCGGCCGATGAGCGCGACATCGATTGGATCGTCGTGCAGATGCATCAGGACGCCCTCAGCTCATCGAAGACGGGCAACGGGTCGGACAAGGCGCTGCGGGAAGAATGGCTGCCGCTGTTCGAGCGCTACGGCGTCGACCTCGTCCTGTGCGGCCACGATCACGACTACGAACGCAGCTACCCGGTATGCGGGTGCTTTCGCCATATGGGCACCGACGTGGCGACCGGCGAGCGCGTCGATACCTTGACGCCTCGCCCGGTACGCCATGCACAGCAGGGCGCCAATACGTTCGACATGACCCGCGGCACCATCCACCTGATTCTCGGCGGCGGCGGCACGAGTGCGCCGCTCGACGTGTACGGCGTGGATGCGGGCACCGGCAATCCGCAAGCGAAGGTATTTACGAAGCCCAACCGGCCGATGCCGGGCACGACCGCGGGCACGTTCGTGCGCGCAGCGGCCGATGCCGTGGAGGATGCGGTGTGGTCGGCGCAGCGCGATACCGGCACGGGCTACGGCATTGCCGTGTTCGATGTCGACCCGGGCGAGCACGGCGGCCGGACGACGATCACGATGAATTACTATCACGCGCCCGGCGCGGACAAGACGCCGACCGGCGATTACGAACTGTTCGAGACGGTCACGCTGACGAAGCACCGGCGTTGAAGGCAGGCACGCTTGCCTCGCGGCTACGACGCAGCGAGGCAAGCAGCGCCCTCTTGCCGCTCGCCGGCGGCCGCCCTCACATGATGGGCCCCAGCTGCCACGGGACGAACTCGTTCTGCCCGTAGCCGTGCGTTTCGCTCTTCGTGCGCTGTCCCGATGCCGTCGCAAGCATGAGTTCGAAGATCGCGGCGCCTACTTCTTCGACGCTTTGCGTGCCGTCCAAGATGGTCCCGCAGTTCAGGTCGATGTCCTCTTGCTGGCGCTGCCATAGCGCGCTATTCGTGCCGAACTTCAGCGACGGCGCCGGCGCACAGCCGTAGGCGGAGCCCCGTCCGGTGGTAAAGCAGATCAAATTGGCGCCGCCGGCCACCTGTCCCGTGGCCGAAACCGGATCGTAGCCGGGCGTATCCATGAACACGAGCCCTCGTGCGCGTACCGGCTCCGCGTATTCGTAAGTCTCGACGAGCGGCGTGGTGCCCCCCTTCGCCACTGCGCCGAGCGACTTTTCGAGGATCGTGGTCAAGCCGCCCGCTTTGTTGCCGGCCGACGGATTGTTGTTCATGTCGGCGTTCATCCGCGCGCAGTAGGCTTCCCACCAGCTCAGCCGCGCAAGGAGCTTTTCGCCCACCTCGCGCGAGGCGGCGCGGCGTGTCAGCAGATGTTCTGCACCATAGATCTCGGGTGTTTCGGAAAGGATCGCGGTGCCGCCGTGCGCGACGAGGCGGTCCACGGCCGAACCGAGCGCGGGGTTGGCCGTAATGCCGGAATAGCTGTCGGAGCCGCCGCATTGCAGGCCGACCATCAGATGGCTCGCGTCAACCGGCTCGCGCGCGACCCGGTTCGCCTGCGCGAGCAATTCGCGCACGCGTTCGATCCCCGCGGCCACCGTGCGGGACGTTCCGCCGGTTTGTTGAATCGTCATTGTCGTGAGCTGCGCGCTGCGTTCGAGATGCTCCGTCTCGACAAGGGTGTCGATTTGGTTCGTCTCGCATCCGAGCCCAACGATGAGGACCGCGAAGAAGTTCGGATGCCTTGCATAGCCGGCTAGCGTGCGGCGCAACACGGCGATGGGTTCGCCTTCCGAGGCCATGGCGCACCCTTGTCCATGCGTGAGCGCCACCACGCCGTCCACGTTCGGGAAGGCTTCGAGCGCCTCGGGGTGAATATCGCGGCGAAAGTGATCGGCAATCGCGCGTGCCACTGTGGCCGAACAGTTGACCGTGGTCAGAATGCCGACATAGTTGCGTGTGGCGACACGACCGTCCGCACGGCGAATGCCTTGGAACGTCGCGCTCGGCGCGGCACGCGGGGTCTCGTGAGCGTCCACGCCGAACGCATAGTCGCGCTCGAATTCGCCCATCGAAAGGTTATGGGTATGAACATGCTCCCCGCATCGTATGGACCGGCTCGCGAAGCCGATGATTTGCCCGTAACGGCGTACCGGCGCGCCCGCGGCGACATCGCGTACCGCGATTTTGTGGCCGGGCGGAATGAGACCGGCAACGCGATGCTCGGCATCGAGCGGCGCGCCGGGCACCAATTGTTCACGCGCGAGCGCAACGTCGTCGCGCGGATCGAGCAGAATCAGCGCGCGCGAAAGCCGCGACGCCTGCGATGGGTTGATCGGGTTCATCGCTGGCCTCCCGCATGCGCGCCGCGCACGCCGACATAGATCGAGTAGATGGATGTGCTCGCCGCGATAAAAAGACGATTGCGCAGCGGCCCGCCAAAGACGAGGTTGGCCACGGCTTCGGGTACGAGGATTTTGCCGAGCAGCGTCCCGTCGGGCGCGTAGCAATGAATGCCGTCGCCGGCGCTGGTCCAGACGTTGCCGTGCTCGTCCACGCGCATGCCGTCCGGCACGCCGGGCGCGACGTCCGCGAAAACGCGGCCGTTGCGCAACCGACC
>NZ_JBQCHR010000003.1:0-4560 GCF_051954495.1 Trinickia sp. | reverse complement strand
TGGTGCATGCCGATGCCAAAGGCTCGTTATCTGTTTATAATCAAAGCAATTTTAAAGGATTCGAAGGTGGTTGTATGCTGGATCGCGAAGGCTTTCGCCCGAACGTCGGCATCATCCTCTTGAACGCGCACAACGAGGTGTTTTGGGGCAAGCGGCTGCGTGAACATTCCTGGCAGTTTCCGCAAGGGGGCATCAAGTACGGCGAGACCCCTTTGCAGGCCATGTATCGGGAGTTGCACGAAGAAACCGGCCTGCGCCCGGAACACGTCAAGATCATCGGTCGCACGCGCGACTGGTTGCGCTATGAGGTGCCGGACAAGTTCATCAAGCGCGAAGTACGCGGCCACTACCGCGGTCAGAAACAGATTTGGTTTCTGCTTCGCATGGTCGGCCGCGACTGCGACATCTGCCTGCGCGCCACCGACCATCCGGAATTCGACGCTTGGCGGTGGAACGAGTACTGGGTGCCGCTCGATGCGGTCATCGAGTTCAAGCGGGATGTCTATCAATTGGCGTTGACGGAGCTGTCGCGCTTTCTGCGCCGCACCGTGCCGCGCACGGAAAAGCCTCGCGGCCCGCATCACGGCCACCGGTATCCGCGCGTGTCGCCGTCGGCGCACATGCCGGAACCGAACGGCGCGATCATGCATGGGCCCGACGAAGAGACAGAGGCGCCGCCCTACCCGGCGTCCACCCTGATTCTGCCCGGCTGAGCGGCCGGCCCGGCAGCGGCGCCGGCCCCCTGCGGGATGGCGCTCGCCGTCGGACCGATTGCCGCCTGTGGCCCCCTTTCCGCTCGTGCCGCGCGCCTACGCCCGTGTGCATCCACATGTAATGCACGCGAGCGCATGCGTGAGCGCTATCATTCGGTTCTTCGAATCTTTGCGCCCCTCACCGAGGTACCCATATTGAAAGCGATCGTTCTCGCGCTGACCTGCCTGGCCGGCGGCGCCATGCTGGCCGGCTGCTCGCATTTGCCTCCCAATCCGAAAGACGACCCCACGTTCAAATACTTGCTCGACCGCCAAGGCGAGTGGACCGAGAACAAGGTCGAGACGCTGCCGCCGCTGCCGCGGGACGAAAATTTGATTCCGTTCGATGTCTCGCAAAACACGCCGCTGCATTTCGCGGTCGACGCGAAGTCGATCACCGTGGGTACCGACGGCGTCGTGCGTTACACGGTCGTCATCACGAGCCCGAGCGGCGCGCATAACGTCAACTACGAGGGCATTCGCTGCGACAACTACGAATGGCGGCTCTACGGCGGGCTGAACGCGGATCACGACGGCTGGGACCGGACGGTCGCGAACGACTGGAAGCGCATCGAAAACGGCGAACTCAATGCCTATCATGCGGCGCTCTATCAGGATTATTTCTGCTCGAGCAAGATGCCGACCGGCACGGCCAAGACGATCGTCGAGAATTTGCGCATGCATCGCGTTGCTTCGTCGCTGACGCACTAGCTCGAATCGCCCGCATCGCCAAGGCGGCTCGGCAGCCGCCACCACGGCCTGATGACGCGCGCATCCATTGAAACAAGAAGGCCCGCATCGCGAGATGCGGGCCTTTCCGTTTGCCGCGCCAACAGGCCGGGTGCGCAGCCGCGTAGCGCCGCGCTCAGACGACGACGAGGTTGTCTCGGTGAATGAGTTCCGGCTCGAGCATGTAGCCGAGGATCGATTCGATGTCGATGCTCGCACGGCGCGCAATCCGCTTGGTTTCCGCGCTGGTGTAGTTAGTCAGTCCGCGCGCCACCTCCCGCCCGGCCCTGTTCAAGCAAGCAATCACTTCACCGCGGGCGAACACGCCTTGCACCTCGAGAACCCCGATCGGCAAGAGACTCTTGCCCCCGACTGTCACCTTCTCGACCGCGCCATCGTCGATGACGACATGCCCGCGCACCTGCAAATGATCGGCCATCCACTGCTTGCGCGCCGCAAGACGCGCCGTCCGGGCGATCAACTGTGTGCCGATGGGCTCTCCCTCGGCGAGTCGCGTCAGCACGTCGGCCTCGCGACCGCTCGCCACGACCGTATTCGCCCCGCTGCCAGCCGCTCGTTTGGCAGCGAGAATCTTCGTCAGCATGCCGCCACGGCCAATCGCGGAACCGGCGCCGCCGGCCATCGCCTCGAGCTCGGGCGCGCCCGCATCGGCCTCGCGCACGAGCTCCGCTGAAGGATCCTTGCGCGGATCGGCGGTAAACAAGCCCTGCTGATCGGTGAGGATGATCAGCGCGTCACCTTCGATCAGATTCGCAACCAGCGCCCCAAGCGTATCGTTGTCGCCGAATTTGATCTCATCGGTAACGACGGTGTCGTTCTCGTTGATGATCGGCACGACGCCGAGGCGCAGCAGCGTGAGCAGCGTCGAGCGCGCGTTCAGGTAGCGTTCGCGGTCGGCCAAATCGGCGTGGGTGAGCAGAATTTGCGCGGTGCGGATGCCGTATTCGCCGAACTGGCTCTCGTAGACTTGCGCGAGCCCCATCTGCCCAACGGCCGCCGCCGCCTGCAGCTCGTCGATCTCACGCGGACGCTTCGCCCACCCGAGACGCTGCATGCCTTCCGCGATTGCCCCCGAACTGACGAGCACGACTTCCTTGCCGCGCTGGCGCAATTGCGCGATCTGGGCCGCCCATCGGCCGATGGCCGCTTGATCGAGCCCGCGGCCTTCGTTCGTCACGAGGCTCGATCCCACTTTGACAACCAACCGCTTCGAATCCGCGATGACAGAGCGCATCGTGCGAAAGTCTCCATGAGTGATCGGTGAACCCGCCGTCAAGCGGCGGTGGGCGCTCGCCCCAATGCGTCGACCTTCAGGCTTGCGGCGGCGCGCTGTCACCGCCCGCCGGCGCGTCTCGGAAGCGCACGTCGGCCGCCAAATCTTCCTCACGCTCGGCGCGATGCGCATCGGAGTGCTCGGACAGGTAGTCGTAGACGGCGTAGCACAGGTTCTCGCAGCCGAGCCCCGTGAGCGCCGAGATCTGGAACACCGGGCCCGTCCACTGGAACCGCTTGAGGAAATCCGCCACGCGCGTTTCGCGCTCGTCCTCGGCGATCATGTCGAGCTTATTGAGCACGAGCCAGCGGGGCTTTTGATAAAGCGCCTCGTCGTACTTGCGCAGTTCCTCGACGATTGCCTTCGCTTCGGCAACGGGGTCGACGGTTTCATCGAACGGGGCGAGATCGACGAGATGCAGCAAGATGCCCGTGCGCTGCAAGTGCCGTAAGAATTGGTGACCGAGCCCCGCGCCTTCGGCCGCGCCCTCGATGAGGCCCGGGATGTCGGCGATCACGAAGCTCTTGCTCGGCCCGACACGAACGACGCCGAGGTTCGGCGCCAGCGTCGTGAACGGATAATCCGCGATCTTCGGTTTGGCGTTCGACACCGACGAGATGAACGTCGATTTTCCGGCATTCGGCATGCCTAGCAAGCCGACGTCGGCCAGTACTTTCAGTTCGAGGCGGAGCATACGGCGCTCGCCGGGCTTGCCCTCGGTCTTTTGGCGCGGCGCCCGGTTCGTACTCGACTTGAAATGCAGGTTGCCCAGACCGCCCGCGCCACCCTGAGCAATGAGCACCGTTTGCTCGTGCTCGGTCAAATCGGCGATGAGCTCGCCCGTATCCATGTCGTTGATGACGGTGCCCACGGGCATGCGCAGGACGATGTCGTCGCCGCCCTTGCCGTAGCAATCGGAGCCGCGGCCGTTTTCGCCGTTGCGCGCCTGGTGCTTCTTCGCGTATCGGTAATCGATCAGCGTGTTGATGTTGCGATCGGCGACGGCGTACACGCTGCCTCCCCGACCGCCGTCCCCGCCGTCGGGGCCACCGAACGGAACGAATTTTTCGCGGCGCATCGACGCGCTGCCGTCGCCGCCGTCGCCGGCGATCACCTCGATCCGCGCTTCGTCAATGAACTTCATGTATCGCTCCGTCCCGTGTTTCCACGATATTTTGCCGCGTGCGGCGCACCTTCACCATCCGGTTGCGCAAAACCTGCGCACAGAAGAAAAAAGGCCCCGCCAACTACGCGGGGCCTTTTTGCTGGGTCGCTCCCGTGTCTGATCGAATTCAGACCGCGGCCGGGACGACGACAACCGTATGCTTCTTGTCCGCGCCCTTCGTCGTGAACTTGACGTGGCCGTCGGTCAATGCGAACAGGGTGTGATCCTTGCCCATGCCGACGTTCTCGCCCGCATGCATGCGCGTGCCGCGTTGGCGCACGATGATGCCGCCGGCGTTGATCGCTTGGCCGCCGTACACCTTGACGCCCAGGCGCTTCGACTCGGAATCGCGACCGTTGCGGGAAGACCCGCCTGCTTTTTTGTGTGCCATTTGATTGCTCCTTACCCGGTGCGCTTACGCGTTGATCGCGTCGATGCGCAGTTCGGTGTAGTTCTGGCGGTGACCTGCGTGCTTCTGGTAGTGCTTCCGGCGACGCATCTTGAAGATCGTCACTTTGGCGTGCCGCCCATGCGATACGACGGTAGCCTTGACGGAAGCCCCACTCACCAGCGGCGTACCGAACTGAATCGATTCGCCTTCGCCTACCGCGAGAACCTGG
>NZ_JBQCHR010000002.1:0-2689 GCF_051954495.1 Trinickia sp. | reverse complement strand
GCGTGGCCCGCTGCGCACGTCTTGCGGCCATCGTCTGCAGGACGTGCGGCGCAACATCCAACTGCCTGCGCGACTTCATCTGGCGCATTGCAGCCTGCGGATTTGCTTTCTTCCTCCTCGAGAAAGCCTGCGGCAGTTCATTGGATATTTGAATCATAGCGTGCGTCTTCTGTTTCATAATTGCCGGTTCGATGGCAACAGTCGATAATGACGTTATCGAATCCGGAGAGCGCAATGGACCGGCTGACAAGCCTTGGCGTTTTTGTCGCCGCCGTGGAGGAAGGCAGCTTCGCCGCGGCCGCGCGGCGTTTCGGGTTATCGCCGGCGATGGCTGGCAAGCACGTCAGCGACATCGAAGCACGGCTGAACGCGCGGTTGCTGCAGCGAACCACTCGGCGCCTGAGCCTGACCGATGCGGGCCAAACCTATTACGAACGCAGCAAGCAGATTCTCGAAGCGTTCGACGAAGCCAATCGGGAGGCCAGCGAGTCGCAAGGCTCGGCGCGTGGCGTGCTACGCGTCGCCGCGCCCGTGACTTTCGGCGCCATGCATTTGGGTCAAGTCATTGCACGCTACATCGACGACCATCCGATGGTGAATGTGCAAGTGGTCCTCGGCGATCGGTATGTCGATCTGCTGGACGAAGGCATAGACGTCGCCATTCGAGTCGGTCGTTTGATGGACCCGGCGCAAGTCACCCGCCGAATTGCCCCATGCCGGATGGTCGTGTGCGCTTCGCCCGGATACATCGAGCGATATGGAAAGCCCCGTAAGCCGGGCGATCTGCTTCACGCGCCGAGACTTGCCTTCAGCGACGCCGTATCCGCAGGCGACTGGACGTTGTTCGATGCGAAGAATCGAGCGCATGTCATCGACGGACCCGTGCGAATCTCGGCCAACAATACGCAGATGCTGTTGTCCGCCGCTCTGGCCGGCGCCGGGATTGCGTATGGGCCAACGTTCGTCTTCGGGGAACACCTACGGCGCGGCGAACTTGTGGCGCTGCTGCCGCACTACCGCACCACCGAATTAGTCGTCCAGGCGGTTTATCCGAGCGCGCGGCGGATACCGTTCAAGGTGCGCCGATTCGTGGATTATCTCGTCGACGCGTTTGGCGATGAGCCCGCTTGGGATGCCGGCAACTAGGGGCTCATGATGTGCGTCCTGTCGGTTGTTCATGGCGTCGTTCCCCACTACCGTTCAGATCAACCCAAGCGGATTAGAGATCAGCAGCCTCCACCCACCATCGCGGCCCCTTTCCATAACCTGCGTTGCGGTGCCGCGTTCCTCGTGCTCCTGGCCGTCCGGTAGCGTCACGTTCAGGGTCCAGTCGAGCAGGACGAGCGCTATATCGCTGCTCGTCAACACTCGACGCACCTCGTTGTGGAGGCGCGGGCGCAGGGTCAGCAACCGAGCCAGGCCGTTGCGCAATTCGGTGGGGTTTTCCTGCACCACCTTGCCGTCCGTCATCCGCATGGTGGCTTTATTGCTAAACAAACCGAGCAGGGAATCAAGATCGCCGGCGTTGAGCGCCGCATCGAAAGCGATGGGGACCTGCTCGGGCGTGCTGCATACGGCGGACTTGTTTTCGATCGCAGCGACGAACCGTGCAATCACGCGCGCCACCTCGATCGGCGCCTCTAGCGGCGACAAGTGCCCAATTCCAGGCAGGATATGCATCGCCGCGTGCGGAATACGAGGCATCAATTCCGCCTGCAGCGTTGCGACGCGATCGACCTGGTCAAGCTCGCCCGAGACGATGATGGTCGGCGCATCGATCGATGTTACCGCCGCACTAATATCTTCTCGCATGGCCACGTTGGGCCAGGCCGCCCTGGCCTGCGGTGCGCCCTTCAGGCTGTCCTCGATGACCTGCTCCCGAAGCGCAGCGCCAAGCGATTTTGCGGTGAGGACGTGATCGATGACAAATTCAACCGATTCACGCGACTGATACGCGCCGGCCAACGTGGCGCGTTGCTCGTCCGAGAGGTTCATCGGGGACGGAGGCGACGGCGCGACGAGCACAAGGCCTTCGAGCCCGCGTGGCCGCCGCGATGCGATGAGTTGAGCGACCTTGCCGCCCATCGAATGACCGACCAGAACATAGCGTTGCAGACCCAGCGCCTCGATGACGCCTTCGGCATCAGCGGCCAGATCCGCGATGCGGTAGCCGTCGGCGGGCGCCTCGGAATCGCCCCAGCCGCGGTGATCGGCGGCAACGATTCGATATCGGTCGGACAATTCGTTTGCCACCCCATCCCATGTCCGCGACGAGCCCCCGTAGTAGTGCAGGAACACCAGCGCCAATTCGCCGCTGCCTCGCTGCGTAACGTGAATCCGCGTACCGTTTGAGTCGATGTCCATTTCCTTCCCATCCCCCGGTTAGTGAGTGTCCGAATGTTAGATTCACATCGCCAATTTGATAATTACCGGATTGATGTATTCAGTCGATAATGAGGCTATCGAATCGCATCGCGGAATGGGGGGCTGACGGACCGCCCAAGTTAGGGGCTTCGACCGACGACCCCCGGCCCGATTATGAACAAACTTGCAACGATGAGTTAAGCAAATAGGTATTAACCCTAGAGCCTCCGATCGCTACACTGCAGTCATCGGTTCAGCACAAAGCAAACCGAGACACACAGAAAGTTAAATAACTCTTGGAGGTAATAGTCATGAAATCGCTCAT
>NZ_JBQCHR010000001.1:0-9924 GCF_051954495.1 Trinickia sp. | reverse complement strand
GTGCCCAGGGGTGTCGATGATGTTGATGCGGTGTTCCGGATAGTTGCCGCCCATGCCCTTCCAGAAGGCGGTGGTGGCAGCCGACGTGATGGTGATGCCGCGCTCTTGCTCTTGCTCCATCCAGTCCATCGTCGCCGCGCCGTCGTGCACTTCACCGATCTTGTGGTTCACGCCGGTATAGAACAGGATGCGCTCGGTCGTCGTCGTTTTGCCGGCGTCGATGTGAGCGCTAATACCGATGTTGCGGTAGCGCTCGATAGGTGTCTTACGAGCCACTTTGATCCTCTATTGGGATAGCGCGAAGAGCTTTGAGTTGTCTTCACGCCCTAACACAAACGGGCGAGGCGCTCGATAAGCGCACCCGCCCGGAAATTTTCCGTATGGCCTTAAGCTAAGGCTTAGAAACGGAAATGCGAGAACGCCTTGTTGGCTTCCGCCATCCGGTGCACTTCGTCGCGCTTCTTCATCGCGCCGCCGCGGCCTTCCGCGGCTTCTTGCAACTCACCGGCCAGACGCAGAGCCATCGACTTCTCGCTGCGCTTTTTCGCGGCCTCACGCAACCAACGCATCGCCAATGCCATACGACGCGACGGACGCACTTCGACCGGAACCTGATAGTTGGCCCCACCAACGCGGCGGCTCTTCACTTCGACCACCGGCTTCACGTTGTTGAGCGCAACCGTGAACACTTCCAGCGGGTCCTTGCCACCCTTGGTCTGGATTTGTTCGAAAGCGCCGTACACGATGCGCTCGGCGACCGACTTCTTGCCGGAGAGCATCAGCACGTTCATGAATTTTGCTACATCAACGTTGCCGAACTTCGGATCCGGCAACACTTCCCGCTTGGGAACTTCGCGACGACGCGGCATGTTTCTTCCTTTGACTTTTCAGTTGGAGCCCAATCCGGACCCCGCGGCCACCAACAAACCCGATCTATCTTTTACGACTAACCAGCTTGGCCGGGTGACCACTTACTCGACAGCGCCGGCAACTCCGGCACCACCGCCCAAACTACTCCGACAGGCGAATTACTTGCCCGCCTTAGCGCGCTTCGCACCGTACTTCGAACGAGCTTGCTTACGATCCTTCACGCCCTGCGTATCGAGCGAGCCGCGGACCATGTGGTAACGCACACCCGGCAAGTCCTTCACACGGCCGCCGCGAATCAGCACGACCGAGTGTTCCTGCAGGTTGTGGCCTTCACCACCGATGTACGAAATGACTTCGAAGCCGTTCGTCAGACGAACCTTGGCGACCTTACGGAGCGCCGAGTTAGGCTTCTTCGGCGTCGTCGTGTACACACGCGTGCACACGCCACGACGCTGAGGGCAGTCCTGCAAGGCCGGGCTCTTGCTTTTCGTCGTTTCCGACGCGCGGCCTTTGCGAACCAGTTGATTGATGGTTGGCATTGTGTATTCCCGAAATTGATCAAAAACACCGCACCGCCAGCCGGGCAAAGCGACCCACGATGCGTGTCAAACTTCCCGCTCGGCCTGAAACGCGAACTCGCTCACACGTGAGCGGACCCTCGACCCAGAAGCCAAGAACAGGAACCCGGCATGATATTTCAAAAACGTCAACCGCGTCAATAGGTTGCGTGCGACGAGCGCGGCGTTCAGGGCCCGAAGCCCGCCGCGCCTCGCTCCCGAGGCGCACCGGCTAGTCGGCTGCGACGACCTCCAGCAACTCGTCGCCGAAGCGTTCGAGCTTGCGCGCGCCGATACCAGGGATATGCCGCAGATCGTCGATCGTATCGGGCGCCGACCGGGCGATCTCGGCCAACGTGGCGTCATGAAAGATCACATAGGCCGGCACGCCGTCGCGCTTGGCCGTATCGGTGCGCCACGTACGCAGCCGCTCCCAGCGGGCACGCTCGCGCGCCCCCAGCCCGGCCGTGGGGTCGGCGCGCTCCCGCGTGCGCGAGGCGCCTTGGCGCGTCCTGGTCGGTTTGACATAGCGCCGCAATGTGACGCTCTGCTCCCCCTTGAGGACGGGTTTGCTGGCCTCGGTCAACATGAAGGCGCCGAAGCCGTCGTGGTCGATCGTGAGATAGCCGTAGGCGACGAGCTGGCGATACACGCCGCGCCACTCGGCTTCCGACAAGCTCGCGCCGATGCCGAAGGTGCTCAGTGTATCGTGGCCGCGTTCGCGTACTTTTTCCGTGAGATTGCCGCGCAGAATGTCGATGAGATGTCCCGCGCCAAAATGGAATCCACTGGCCCGTCGGGCGCGAAACACGCATGACAGCGCCATTTGCGCTTCCCGCGATGCGTCCCAGGTCACGGGGGGCTCAAGACACGTATCGCAATTGCCGCAAGGCTTGCTGCCTTCCCCGAAATAGGAGAGCAGGCGCACGCGCCGGCACGCGGCCGTCTCGCATAAGCCGAGCAGCGCATCGAGCTTGCTCGTCTGCACGCGTTTGTGCGTTTCGTCAGCCTCCGATTCGTCGATCATTTTTCGCTGCTGGACGACATCGCCAAGGCCATAGGCCATCCATGCATTCGCGGGCAACCCGTCGCGGCCCGCGCGCCCCGTCTCCTGGTAATAGCCCTCGACGCTCTTGGGCAAATCGAGGTGCGCGACGAAACGCACGTCGGGCTTGTCGATCCCCATGCCGAACGCAATCGTCGCGCAAATGACGACACCCTCTTCGCGCTGGAAAATTTCCTGATGGCGCTGGCGCGTTTCGAAATCCATTCCAGCGTGATAAGGCAGCGCACGCACGCCGTGCGTCTTGAGCCAATCGGCCGTTTCCTCGACCTTGCGCCGCGAGAGGCAATACACGACGCCGGCGTCAGTCGTGCCGTCATCGTTCGTGTGTTCGGCGCGGATGAAATCGAGCAACTGATTACGCGCATTGTCCTTCTCGACAATGCGATAGCGAATGTTTGGCCGATCGAAGCTCGAGACGAACACACGCGCTTCGTCGAGCGCGAGCCTATGGATGATTTCGTCGCGCGTGATCGCATCCGCCGTGGCCGTCAGCGCGATGCGCGGTACCGATGGAAAGCGCTCATGCAGCACCGACAGCTGCATGTACTCGGGACGGAAATCATGCCCCCATTGCGATACGCAATGCGCTTCGTCGATGGCGAACAACCCGATACGCGCCCGTTCGATGAGCTCCAGAAAGCGCGGGGTCATCAGGCGCTCGGGCGCGACATACAGAAGATCGAGTTCGCCCTCGCGCAGCGCCCGCTCGGTGGCCGCGGCTTCGGCGCCCGTGAGCGTCGAGTTCAAATACGCGGCGCGCACGCCCAGCTCCTTGAGCGCGGCGACTTGATCCTGCATGAGCGCGATCAACGGCGAAACGACGATGCCCGCGCCCAGGCCGGCTTCACGCCGCACGAGAGACGGGATTTGATAGCAAAGCGATTTGCCGCCGCCCGTGGGCATCAGCACGAGGCAATCGCCGCCGCCGGCGACGTGCTCGACGATGTCGCGCTGCTGCCCTCGGAAGACGGGGTAGCCGAAAACTTCATTGAGAATTGCTAGGGCACGCGACATGGATACGGTAGGAACGGCAAACGGCGGATGGGCGCAATTCTACCAACCCACCCGCCTGCACGACGCCCATCTTCCAAGCGTTGGCCGTTCGGCCGACAAAACGCGCGTCGCCGGGGTGCCGGCGACGTCCCGCGCGAGATCAGACGCGGTTGTCCGATCCCGTCGCGCGACGGTTGCCGCTGGTCCCGCCCCCCTGATCGCGCAGGGTAATCTCGTCCGTCTCGTTTCGCGGCGGCGTACCCGGCGGCGTCGAAACCGAAGTGATGCGAGCCTCGCCTTCCTCCTGCGCGCCACCGCCTCGATTGGCCATCGTGCGCGCCGTCTTCATCGCCGTCATCACCGCCGGCAGGCACAACAGCGCGATGAACGCCGCTCCGACGAAGTTCTGCAGCCAAGGGGCGCCCCTTTCGCCGAAATGCGGCGGTGTAATCTGGGGGTTAGCCGCGGCGGATAGGCCGTAGACGGTATAGAAGATGGATGTGCGCGACACGCCGTCGGCGGCAAAGGTATCGAAGGCCTTTTGAGCGCCAGGCCAACCGTCGGCCGTGAGACTGACCTCCAAATCGGCCAATTTGCCACCGCTCAGGGCATTGTTCAGCATGCGTCCGGTGAACTGGTCCGCGGCTTCGCCCGCGAGATTGGCGACCACGTAGGTGGCGAGGGACGCAAACCCGCTGCGCAGCGTCTCGGCTTCACCGGTGTTCGGGTCGGTCTTGTTCTGCTGCCTCGCGTCCACCAGCCCCGCCCCCGACACGCCGTGGAAGCTTTGAGCGCTGTTGACGAGCATCTGGTTGGCCGAATAGAAAAAGAAGTTGATCGCCTGTACGGTGAGCGGGCTCACTTTTCCTTCCGGCACGTTGTCGCCAAGCGGCAGGTAGAGGTTGCCGACATCGCGCCCGCCGGAGTATTGGAACGTCTTCACGAGGCTCGGCACGAGATCCTTGAGCGTGCCGGTGGTCGCCGCGGCGCTCACCGCCGCGGACAGCGAGACGATCTGGGCGATGTTGCCCGCATGCGTGGTCGGATTGCCGATGCCCTGCAGCTCGTGATAGAGCATCGTCATTAGATTTGCGAGGATGACCGAGCCGTAAAGGCCGCCCGCGATGCCCGCCTTGACTTCGTCGCTCGCATGCGTGTGCGTCAACAGCGCCTGGACGCCCGCGCCGACCGCTTCGCGCAGCGCCGTCGTGACGCCCACCGACACGGTCTGCTGGCCGACGATCTTCAACGAATTGAGCGCCCAGTTCTTCCCGATCTGCGCCCAGGTCGTGTTGCCGGTGCGCGCCGCGTTGTCGGTATCGGTCGCGGTCGTCGCGTCCCCCGTATGCGCCGCATCGTTCGTCGCTGTGCTCGCGCGGTGGCTCGACGACGCTGCGTCGGTCGCATCGTTACCCGTATCGGGCTGGACGGGCGCGTTCTCGATCGCCTCTTGCAGCGCGCGCCCGGCGGCCTCGGCGTCTTCACGTGCGGTGTGGGCGGCGCCCTCGGCCTTGTCGGCTTCCTGTTCGGCGCCGTCCGCTTTGGCGTCGGCCTCCTGCGCGAGGCGCTTGGTCTCGCGTGCGATGTCGCCCGCTTTTTCGGCTTGCTCGCTCGCCTTGTCGGCCTCGGTTCTAAGCGGGCCGGCCTTGGCTGCCAGCTCCTGAGCGCGCGCCTTGAGCGCCTGCGCCTCTTTCCCGATGGCGTTCGCCTCGCGGCCAAGGGTCGCTGCCGCCTTACTGGCCTCATCGGCCGAGGTGCGAGCTTCCTGCGCTGTCGCCTTCGCCTTCGCGGCCTGCGCTTGAAGTTCACCGGATTGCGTTTTTTGTGTGTGCGCCTCCGACTTCAATTGCGCTGCGTGTTTGGCCGCTTCATCTGCACCCGTCTTCGCGTCCTGTGCGATGCGCTCGGCCTGCGACGCCTCTTTATCCGCTTCGGCCGCTTTGGCCTGCGCGGCGGGCCGCTCCTTTTCCGGCGTCGTCTCCACGGCCGCGGCAAGCTGCTCCGCCTTGGCGCGCAGGTCGTCCGCATGCTCCTGTGCGCCGGTTGCGGCGTCGGACTTATCCTGGGCGACCCGATTCGCTCCGTCCGCGGCTTTCTCGGCGTCGCGCGCTTCGCTCGCTTTCTTGTCGGCGGCGGTCTGCGCCTTATCGGCCGCCGTCTCAGCTTCGTCCGCTTTCCCGCCGAGTGCCTCGGCGTGCGCTTGCGCGGCGTCGGCGGTCTTCTGAGCGTTGGCAGCTTCGCCCGCCTTGGCCTTCGCGGCCTCCTCGGCTTTCGTCGCGGCGGCCTCGGCCTTCGTCGCTGCCTCATTCTTGGTTTGCGCTACACGCTGAGCCTCCCCGTGCGCCGTATGGGCCGTCTTGGCCTGTTCCAAGGCTTCGTCCGCCGCTCTCCTCAATTCAGTCGCTTCGCCGCGCTTCGTTTGCGCATCGCTTTCGAGCGTTTCGGCACGCTCCGTCTTCGCGTGCAGATCGGCCTGCGCGGCGCGAATCTCGGGCGTGTCCGCGATCGGTTGAATCGTCACCCCGCCGCCCGATCCCTCGGCGTGTGCAATGGTTTCAAAAACGCCATGAATGGCTTCCGTCATCGCAGCCAACCGCATTTGGTGGCCGCGCAATGCGCTCTCGGGGCTCGAATTGTCGATCGGCGGCAGTTGGAGCGCGGCTCTGAATTCGGCCGCCGTTCGGCGTGCTTCCGGCGAAATTTCTTCGTTGATTCGGCCGAAATCCGAGGCGCTCACGGAATGACGACGCGTAAGCGAGGACGAGCCGACTGATACGGGAAGGTCGCCTCTGCGAATGTTCGACGTATTTGCACCGGAAGATCCGCCGACCTGCGGCGCGTTGCGCGAGGCTAGGGCGCCGAACGCGCCGAGATTCTGGCGCTGGGAAGAGGTCGGGGCCGGCGTGTTGTTCGTTGGCGGCGGCTGATGATGCCCTTCCTCGACGTCGGAACTGGATTCGTTGGATACGGCATGAAGATCGCTCATGGCTTTTCGCCTCCCGCACGGAATTGATCGGTTAAATGAAGTGTTTCGTATCATTGACCACCAGGTGCGGGAATGCGCGTCGGATCCGAAGCGGTGCGGCTAAAAGCGAACGCACCGAACTCGCCGGCGCCGTGCGGCAAGGCCTGTTTAAAACAACGAGTCCGCGTCGATCGCGCCGTCTTGTGCTTCCTGGTTGCCCCAAAACTGTTCGACGATCGATGAATTGGCTTGATTCGGTCCGATCCCCATTCATTCAAATTCGCGCTTAAATCGAAATGCAGATCGAGAATCACCAATTAACACAAATTGCATACCGAATAATCAACACACAAATCAACCCAGACCTCTCCAAAATCTAGAATTCAACCTATACTCGGCCAGACGATATGCTTACAAACGATTTTCATGAAATACGCATATCGACGTCGATGCATACACGGAAAGGAGGGCATTTACCGAAAATCTATCCGACGCAGTCGCAGCGCCACCTGCGATATCGAGGCCCACGCCGGCCCGGCGGCGATCCCGACGGTTCGGCTTCCCATAGGAGATGTTATGAAACCAGCATTTCATCGCCTGGTAAATGCAACGCTCGTAGCGCTATCTGTTGCAGCAGCTGTCAGCCCCAACGCGCACGCAGCAACGCGCGTTGAACTTGAAAGATCGGACTCTAAAAACGACACGGCCAACGGGACGCTTAGCGCGCCGGCGGCGCTCGGCTTGAGTAGCGGCGACCTCAAACCGCTGCGCAGTCAAAAGTATTCCAACGGCGATGTCGTCACCCGCTATCAGCAATATTTCCGTGGCGTTCCGGTGTGGAATGCTGCTGTCGTCGAAACGAAAAGCGGGGCGCATCGAACGATGCGTTTATCGGGGACGCTGGTACGCAATATCGAAAACGATGTACCGAGCGTGACCCCCGTTTATTCGCCACCCAATGTGCTCGTTCAGGCGAAAGCGTTAGCGAATGCGACGCTGACCGCGAATGAAATCGTGAAACTATTCGTGCGCGTCGACCAAGGCAACGTCGCCCAGCTCGTCTACTTGGTCTCGTTCGTCAAGACAGGGGCGACGCGGCCCAGTCGTCCGTCCTACCTGATCGACGCGAACACCGGGGCCGTGCTGAAACAATGGGAGGGAATCGCGCATATGAACGCGACCGGGCCGGGCGGGAACACCAAGACCGGCAAGTACGAGTACGGCACCGACTACGGGCCTTTGCTCGTCGACGACAAGTGCAACGTGGCGACGCCGGACGTCATCACCGTCGATCTTCAAAACGGCGAGAGCGGCGACACGCCTTTCCACTTCACCTGCCCCCGCAATACCTATCGCGAGATCAACGGCGCCTATTCGCCACTCAACGACGCGCACTACTTCGGCCACGTGGTATTCGACATGTATCACGATTGGCTCGACGTGCGCCCTATTAATCAAACGCTGTACATGAAAGTGCACTACGGTACGGGTTACGAGAACGCGTTCTGGGACGGCACCGCGATGTATTTTGGCGACGGCGCCACGCGCTTTTTCCCGCTCGTCTCTCTCGACGTGTCGGGACACGAAATCAGCCACGGCTTCACCGAACAGAACGCCGGCCTGATCTACAGCGAGATGCCGGGCGGGATCAACGAGGCGTTCTCCGATATGGCGGGGGAAGCCGCCGAGTTCTACATGAAAGGAAAGGCGGACTTCCTGGTGGGTGCGAACATCGTCAAAAAAGGCGACGCGCTGCGCTACATGGCGGATCCGCCGAAAGACGGCCGGTCGATCGGTGACGCCAAGGACTATACGAGCGAGCTCGACGTGCACCAAACGAGCGGCGTGTACAACAAAGCGTTCTACCTAATCGCCACGTCGCCCGGCTGGGACGTACGCAAAGCATTCGAGATCATGGCGGACGCCAACCGGCTTCATTGGACCGCCGAAACGACGTTCGACGAGGCCGCTTGCGGCGTCGAAAAGGCTGCGGAAAGCCGTGGCTATCGGGTCGCCGACGTCACCGCCGCGTTCGACAAGGTGGGCGTGGCCTGCGGCACGACCGATAACAACGCGCTGATCAAAGGCAAACCCGTCAGCGCAATTGCGTTGACTGAAGGGCAAACCCGGGTCTATCGAATCGATGTGCCGGCGGGGGCCAAAAACCTCGTGTTCCGGCTTTCGGGCGGCAAAGGCGACGGCGATCTCTACGCCAAGTTCGGCGCCGCACCGACGAAGACGTCCTACGACGCCAAATCGATCGGCCTATCAAACGCTGAGCGGATCACGTTGAAAACACCGCGAACCGGGACGCATTACGTGCTGATCCATGCCTACCGCACCGTCAGCAACGCCACGCTGGTAGCCGATTTCGTAGGCGGGGAATAAGTCGCGCCCTGCCGGGCGCATGTAAAAAAAGCCGCTCGGTCCGAAGACCGAGCGGCTTTGCTTTCGCATCGACACGGCGGCTCGCACCGCCTGGCGATTACTCCGCTGGATGCTGCTGATGCGGCTCGTCGGCCGGCGATTCGGCTGCCGGCGCTTCGGGCGTACCGAACTCGAACGCCTCTTCCGCGGCGATCTGGTCGAAACGCTCGCGATCCGACGATTCCTTCGCCTTGCGTGCCTTGTGGAATGCAAGACCGGTACCGGCCGGGATCAAACGGCCGACGATCACGTTTTCCTTCAGACCACGCAGATCGTCGCGCTTGCCCATGATCGCCGCTTCGGTCAGCACGCGCGTCGTTTCTTGGAACGATGCGGCCGAGATGAACGAGTCGGTCGACAGCGACGCCTTCGTGATACCGAGCAGCACGTTTTCGTACGTAGCCGGACGCTTGTCTTCCGCGATCATCCGATCGTTTTCGTCGAGCATGTCCGACCGCTCGACTTGTTCGCCCGGGATGAAACGCGTATCGCCGTTGTCGGTGATCTGCACGCGGCGCAGCATCTGACGCACGATCACTTCGATGTGCTTGTCGTTGATCTTCACGCCTTGCAGACGGTACACGTCCTGCACTTCGTCGACGATGTAGCGCGACAGCGCCTCGATACCCTGCAAGCGCAGGATGTCGTGCGGATCGGCCGGGCCGTCCACGATCATTTCGCCCTTGTTGACGACTTGACCATCGTGGACCAGCACCTGCTTTTCCTTCGCGATCAGGAACTCGTGCTGATTGCCTTCGAGATCCGTGATGACGAGACGCTGCTTGCCCTTCGTGTCCTTACCGAACGACGTCGTACCCGTGACTTCCGCCAAAATGCCGGCATCCTTCGGCGAACGCGCTTCGAACAGCTCGGCCACCCGCGGCAGACCGCCGGTAATGTCACGCGTCTTCTGCGCTTCGGTCGGGATACGTGCGAGCACTTCACCAACCTGCACTTGCTGACCGTCCTTCACCGTGATCAGTGCGCCCACCTGGAAGCCGATCTGCACCGAGTGCTCGGTACCGGGGATCTTCACTTCCTCGCCG